>JBDHLD010000124.1:0-8758 GCA_039586035.1 Gemmatimonadota bacterium
GCCGGAGCGTCTCCTCCACCTCGAGTGCCGAGACCTTCTCGGCTCCGGTCTTGATGATGTCCACGCTGCGTCGTCCCAGGATCCGGTAGCTGCCGTCTTCGAGCACGGCCACGTCACCCGTTCGGAACCAACCGTCCCGGAAGGCCGCTGCCGTCTCGTCTGGCCGGCGCCAGTACTCCTGGAACACGGATGGCCCCCGGATCTCGATCTCACCCGGCTCGCCCGGTCCGACGGCAGCGCCGTCCTCATCCACCAGGCGCAGCTCCACGCCGCGGAAGGGAACGCCCACGTGTCCCGGTCGCCGGGGCCCGGCCAGCGGATTTCCCAGTCCCATGCCGATCTCGGTCATGCCGTATCGCTCGAGGAGCCGGTGACCGGTGATGTCTTCCCATCGCTCCAGGACGCTCACCGGCAGGGCGGCGGAGCCGGACACCATGAGGCGCAGCCGCCGAGCTCCCGCAGACCACGCCTCCCGTCGGGCTGCCGGGGCCTCGTCCCATGCGGCGATGAGCCGCGCGTAGATCGTGGGCACGGCCATGAACAGCGTGAGCCCGCCCGCGGCGAACCGCTGCCAGAGCTCGACGGCGTCGAAGCGAGGGTGGATGTCGCACACCGCTCCCGACCACAGCGCGCACCCCAGGACGTTGACGATCCCGTGCACGTGGTGGAGCGGCAGCACCAGTGGGATCCGGTCGTCACTCGTCCACGCCCAGGCGTCCACCAGCGAGGTGATCTGGGCCTCGATGTTGGCGTGAGTCGTTACGACGCCCTTGGCCCGCCCCGTGGTGCCGCTGGTGTAGATCATGAGGGCGGGTCGGTCCAGGTCCACGTCGGGCAGAGCTGTTTCGCGGTCCGCGTCCGCGGCAGGCGGGTTGGCAGCGGACGTGCTGAGAGAGGGTGTCCGAAGAAAACGCATGCCCCGGGCTTCCGACGCGGGACGCACCAGATCTGCCAGCTGAGGATGCGCCACGACGACGGACGGCTCGGCGTCGTCCAAGACGTAGGCCAATTCCGGGGGCGGATGGCTCACCGCCAAGGGAACCGCGATTCCGCCCGCCCGCCAAACGCCCCACAGCGTGACCAGCCACTCCACGCCGGGTGGGGCGAGGAATGCGACCCTGGCTCCCCGGAGATCCGACGATGCGCCGAGAAGGCGCTGCGCCTCGCGACGGGAGGCGTCGGCCAGCTGCCCGTACGTCAGAGAGACGCCGGGGGCCGTCACGGCGACCCGGTCTCGGTGCTCGTGTGCGCGTGAGATGATGGGCGGAGTCACGCCGCCAATATAGGCGGGGTGGCTCGAGCCGCATCCGGGGGCCTTCCCGAGCGCGGTTTCAGGGACGACCCAGTGACACTCCCACCGAGAGCACCGGATAGAACCGGAAGATGGCCACGTCGTCCTCGAAGGCCTGGACCTCTCGATCCAGCGAGGCCTGGAAGCCCGGGTCGAACGCGAGCGGTCCGTTGACGGCCAACGCCACCTTCGGCTCACCCTGGAGCGCGACGCCGAGGTCGACCGTCACGCCCAGCCCGGATCGTGTGGCCCCGCCCCATCCGGCCCCAACGTACGGTGCCAGGCTCCTCGTCTCCAGCGTGGCCGAGACGCTACCGACGAGGGACGCGTTGTAGGTGATGCCGCCCACCTGTACCGTGCCGGCGGGTCGGCCGTCCAACTGATGGGATCCGGCGAAGAACACCGCGCCGCCCGTCAGCCGGAACCCGCTCCCTCCCGGGTGCACGTCGACGAAGCCCGTCAGGGCCGGTGACGCGGGCACGCCTCGAAGCGCCACGTCCGACACGGTGGCGCTCACCGCCCACGGCTGAACGTTGGCGCCGAGTCGCACGCCGAGTATGGGCGAGAAGGCGAACCCGACGTCGGCCCCGAGCCCGAGACTGCCGACATGGGCAGCCACACCCACCTGCCCGGTGGCAGTGGCGGAGAGCCCGAAGGTGAAAACACCGGCGATGAGCGCGATGCGAAACATGGAGGCCGGTCCTTGATCAACGCGCGGGAGCCGCGGCCGTGCGTCCCCTCGTTGTCGACCCCGAGGGGGGGGCGCGGTAGTCGCGCGCGAAGGGTCTGTGGACGAGAACCGTATGAAGTGACGACAGGCGGGCCCAGCGGTGAAGCTGCCCGCCGTGGACGATCCGACGTCGCGAGGCCATGCAAGACCTACTCGATCGCAAGGACTGGAGACGGGGGCGCGCGCGCTCCCGGGCCGCAGCGGAGCTGGCCGGAATCTGGTTCGCCGTCACCATCTGGACGGCGCTTTCCGTGCCCATGGTCTGGAAGCTGACCACGGAACCGCAGCTTCGGGGCACGCCGTGGGCGTGGCTGATCGGGCTCTTCGTGTTCGTGGGCGTCTGGATCCTGTTCCAGGCCCTGAGGCAGTCGGGCGAGTGGCTCCGCTTCGGGCGGATGGAGATCGAGCTCGATCCGTCGCCGGGGTCTCTCGGTGGCCACGTGGGCGGCTCGCTACGGGTCGGCGTCCGTCATCGCGATCCAGAGGCGTACCGAGTTACGCTGGCCTGCGTGCGCTCCACCCTTCGGAGCAGCGGCGAGAACCGGTCCCGCCGGGAGGCCGTGGTGTGGTCGTCGGAGATCGTGCCCTCGGTCGAGCGCTCCTCACGCGGAGTGCGTCTGCGCTTCACGTTTCAGGTTCCCGACGATCTCCCCCCCAGTGAGCCACGCAGCGAAGACTACACCTACTGGTCGATCCGCGTGGTGGCTCGGGTCCCGGGCCTCGATCTGGACCGGGCATTCGAAGTCCCGGTCGTAGCCGCTGACAAACCCGCTCTGGCGTCGACGCCGGCGTTCGGTGATCCGCCGAGCGCATCGCTCGAGGGCCCGCGAGCGGGACCCGTACGCGTGGAGCGCCGCGACGGCGCGACGGTCCTGAAGTATCCGGCGGGGCGCGAGCGGGGAATCTCCACGGGTCTCTTCATCGCGGGTCTGGTGTTCGTGGGCTTCGCCGGCGGAGGCGGCTGGTTCCTCGCGCAGGAGCTTCTATCCCCAGGTGGCACGTTCGCGTGGATCGCCGGACTGGTGGGGGTTCCGATGGTGGTGCTCTTCGGGTCCGTGGGGCTCCTGTTCGCTCTGCTGGGGCTCTACAACGGCCTCAACGCGCTCGAGGTCACCTTCTCGGACGGGCAGCTCGAGGTTCGGCGCAGCGTCCTGGGGATCGGGGTGGGCCGCTCCGTGCCCTTCGATCAGGTCGAGGGGATCGAGATGAAGATCAACGGCCAACTGGGGCAAGGATCGAAGGCGGCCGTGTTCTACGGGATTCGGGCACATCTTCGGAATGGCTCGAGCATGCCCATGGGCGACGGGCTCCGCGGGCCCACGCTGGCCGAGGAGGTCGCGGGGGTCATCTCGGACGAAGTGGGGATTCCGGTCCGGCTGGTGGACCGGCGGCGGAAGCTCCGGAAGAGGGCACGATCGTCGACTCCCGACCCCGAGTAGCCCGGGGGCGCACCGCCCCCGTATCTTCGGCTCCCTCAGCCACCTCGCCGCAGCCGCGGCAGCGCCCGTCCGACCGAAGCCGAGGGGGATCATGATCGACCGAGGACACCTCACCGCCGTCATCCCGTCTCTCCTGGCCTCGGTGGCGCTCACGCTCGCGCCACCGGCCGCGGCCCAGAGCGGCCCCGACGTGGCCCGGGCCTACCGGGAAGCCCAGGGCCACCGGATCCTGACGGACTACGCCGAGCTGCTGTCGATCCCCAACGTGGCTTCGGACTCGGTGGGGATCCACCGGAACGCCGACTTCATCGTTGAGCGCCTGCAGCAGGTCGGCGTGGACGCTCGCGCCCTCAAGGTCCCGGGAGCCCCGCCGGTGGTTTACGGCGAGCTGTCGGTGCCAGGCGCGACTCGGACGCTGGGGATCTACGTCCACTACGACGGGCAACCCGCCGACCCCGCCAACTGGACCCACGATCCGTGGGAGCCCGTGCTCTACACCCGCGCCATGACCGACGGCGGTGAGCCCAGGCCGTTTCCCGACGAGGGCGAGCCGATCGACCCGGAATGGATGCTGTACGCCCGGTCGGCAGGCGACGACAAGGCGCCATTGGGCGCGTTGCTGCCCGTGCTCGCGTCGTTTCAGGAGGGAGGGGTCCAGCCGACCTCCAACTTCAAGTTCTTCTTCGAGGGCGAGGAAGAGGCGGGATCGGCCCGCCTGGAGGACTACTTGACCACCTACCGTGAGCTGCTGGAAGACATCGACCTGTGGCTCTTCTTCGACGGACCCGTGCATCAGAGCGGCAGCCCAATGCTGACGTTCGGCGTGCGCGGCGTAACCGGCCTGGAGGTGACGGTATATGGGCCTGTGCGCCCCTTGCACTCGGGGCACTACGGGAACTGGGCGCCGGTGCCGGGCCAGATGCTGGCGCGCCTGCTGGCCACCATGAAGGACCAGGACGGCAACGTGCTCATCGACGGCTTCTACGACACCGTGGAGCCCATCGGCGAGGCGGAGCGGGCCGCGTTGGAGGCGATGCCCGACTACGATGCCGAGCTCAAGCGAGAGCTCGGGCTGGTACGCACCGAAGGCGGAGGCCAGACGCTCTCCGAGCGGCTGCTTCTGCCGTCTTTGACCGTCCGGGGACTCACGAGCGGCAACACGGGCGCCCTGGCCAGGAACGTCATCCCCGCGACAGCCACCGCGTCTCTGGGTATCCGCCTGGTGAAAGGCAACGACCCACAGCACATGCAGGACCTGGTGGAAGGGCACATCGAATCACAGGGGTACCACATCGTCCGAGAGGATCCGGACATGGACACCCGCCTGGCACACCCCAGAATCGCCAAGGTGACCCGGGGAGGAGGGTATCCGGCGGCCCGCTCGGCCATGGACCTTCCCCTCGTTCAGCAGGTCATCGGTGCGGCGCGGGAGGCGTCGGACGGCGACCTGGTGCTGGCCCCGGCACTCGGCGGATCGCTGCCCCTCTACCTGTTCACGGATCTTCTGGGCAAGCCGCTCATGATCGTGCCCATCGCGAATCACGACGACAATCAGCACGCGCCCGACGAGAACCTGCGGATCCGCAACCTCTGGTACGGCATCGATCTCTACGCGGCCCTCCTGACCATGCCGCCCGAGCCCGCCATGTAGCACCGGGCCGAGCCGTGCCGCCGGCGGGGCCGGCGCGGAACGCCGCGGAGGCGGCCCCGCTCGACTCCGGCCCGCCGCCGGCCCCGCACCCAGGCCGGTTGTCCCAATCAACCGCTGCCCTATTATCCCCTTGCCCCAGGGCCCAGGGCGACACCCACGCACCACCCGGGAGTCCGGCGACCTTTGAAGGAGATCGAGCGTCAGTTTCTCTGCAGACCCATGGCGTCGGAGGCCCTGGATGGAGCGCGCGAAGCGGTGCGCATCCACCAGGGCTACCTGACGACCGGCGATCCCGCGGTCCGCGTCCGTCTGTGGAACGAGGATTGGATCCTCGGCGTCAAAGCCGGACATGGGCTGGTCCGTGAAGAGGTCGAGGTCTCCGTAGACGCCGAAGCCGGTCGGACCCTCATGGCTATGGCGGGGGATCGGCGCCTGGAGAAGACCCGCTACCTTCTGGGACCCTGGGAGCTGGACATCTTCGGCGGAAAGCTGGAAGGTCTCGTGGTGCTCGAGATCGAGCTCGAAAGAGAGAACGCTCCAACTCCACCTCTCCCGCCCGGCGTCGAGGTGATCCGTGAGGTCACCGGTCGCGCCGGGTACCGGAACCAGGCCCTGGCCGGATTGTCGCCGACGGAAGCTCGTCGATTCGTCGCCGAGCTCTATGGGCCCCCAACGCCGGAATGACCGACCAGCTCGGCTTCGACTTCGACGCGCCGGCGGTCGAGCCCGATCGGTCCGAGGCTCTGGATCCGGAGGCGTCTCCCGTCGGAGGCGGTGCGGACACCCGATTGCCGGGTCCTTGTCGACTGGTCGCGAGTCTCGCGGAGGCGGCGCGGGCACACCGGTGGGACCGAAAGCTCCTTCTGGCTCGAACGCGCGGCCAGGCCCGGGAGCTTCTTCGTCAGCTGGCGCTCCACGACGGTGCTTGGCTCGGCTTGGAGGTCGGAACGGTGCTGCCCCTGGCCGTGGAGCTGGCGGGGCCCTCGTTGGCTCGAGCAGGGCGCGTGATGCTGGACGAGTTCGACCGACAAGCCCTCCTCGACCGAGCCATCGACGACGTGTTGCTCGGGCCGGGTCGGGGCCCCCTCTCCGAGCTGGCCGAAGGTGTCGGCTTCCGGGCGGCGCTCAGCAGCTCGGTGCTCAGCCTCCGCATCGCGGGCGTGACGGCGGCCCGGGTTCAGGCCGCGCGGTTCGAGGATGGCCGCAAGCAGCGGGTGCTCGCGGCCATCGAGGCCCGATACGAGGGGCTGCTCGGTGAGCATGACGCTGTCGACGAGGCCGGGGTCCTGACGCAGGCATCGGAGCTGCTGGAGGGCGCGACCGCAGAAGCGACCCGGGACCTCTTGGGCGGCCGCAAGGTCTTCATCCTCCCCGGCCTCGGTCTTCGGGGGCTTCCCGGGCGCATCGTGCGGGCCCTGATCTCCGGCGGCGCGATGGTTCTGAAGACCGATCCGGTCCGCGGCCTGGATCTTCCCCCGGGCTTCGCGTGGGCAGAAGGCTCTGCGGGGAGCCCCCTGTCCCACCTGCACGCCCCGGGGGAAGCGGGCGAACCCGGCGCGGTGAGGATCGAGGTGTTCTCGGCCGCCAGCATCGGCGACGAGCTCCGAGAGGTGCTCCGCCGGGCCTCGGATGCCGGGTTGTCCTGGGATCAGGTGGAGATCGTCGCGGCGGATGCGAGCGTGTACGGATCGGCGACGCACACCCTGTCTCAGCTGCTCGACGTTCCCGTGAGCTTCGCCGCGGGGTTGCCGGTCCAACGAACTCGCCCGGGGCGAGCGGTCACGGCCTACTTCCGATGGTTGGACAGTGGCTTCCTGGCCGAGGTCATCCGCTCGCTCCTCGAGGCCGGCGATCTGACGCCTCCGCGCCCTTGGGATTGGCTCCTCCCCTCCCGACTCGCCCGCCGCTTCCGGGATTTGCGCATCGGGTGGGGGAGGGCTCGCTACCTGGACCGGATCGACCAGCGCCTCTCGGCGGTGGAGCACATGTCCCGTGGGCGCCACGAGACTGAGGAAGGCCTGGAGAGGCGAAAAGAACACACGCGTCGGGAGCTCCGCGCGATCAGGGCGATCCTCGAGCCCGTGCTCCGAAGAACGCCGCCCGTTCCGGGTCGCCTCGACACCTCCCCGGAAAAGGTGTCTCCCGCGCAGCTGGCCCGCGGGCTCAGGGCCTTTCTGGACCGGGTTCCCGTGACGGACGCCGTCGATCGAACGGCCGCCGAGCGGCTCATGCGGCGTCTGGACCGGATCCGTGAGACACTGGACCGTCGGACCGACTATCGGGCGGCGGCAGCGACCCTCCTGGGCCACTTGGACTTCCGGGTGCCTGCGCCCCGGGCCGAGGGCCGGGCGCCGTGGAGCTCCGCGGGCGGCCACCTGTACCTGAGCGATCTCGAGCACGGCGGCTACTCCGGGCGCGCGGCGACGTTTCTGGTGGGCCTGGACGCGGGCCGTGTTCCCGGCCAGGGGACCCAGGATCCCCTGCTCCTGGACGCTGAGCGGCACGCCCTGGGCGATCAGCTGCCGCGGAGCCGTGACCGGGTGGCCGAGCGCTCGTTCCGGTTGGCGGCCCTGCTGGCGCGCTTACGGGGCCGAGTGTGCCTCAGCTACTGCGCCTGGGACCCGTCGGAGGCCCGAGCGGCGCCGCCCGCCACCGAAATCCTCCAGGCCTACCGCATCGCCAGCGGCCAAGCATCGGCCGGCTTCAGCGCGCTCCACCGCCACCTCGGCACCGCGGCGGGGGTGGTCCCGGGGCGCCACCAGCTCGATGCGCGGGACGTCTGGCTGTCGGCGCTCGCCTCCGACGGGCGCCTGCTGGCCGGTACGCCCACCGTGCGCGGGGCCTTTCCCCGACTCGACGCCGGATTGCGCGCGCGGGCGGCGCTTCTCGGCCCCGTCGCCACTCCCTTTCACGGCCTGGTCACCCCACGCCCCGAAGCCCTGGATCCCCGGCGCAACCCCGACCGGGTCGTGTCGGCGAGCGCCCTGGAAACCCTGGGGAGATGTCCACGCCGGTACCTCTATCAGTACGTCCTCGCCATCCGGCCGCCAGATGACCCGGAGCTCGATCCCGACCGCTGGCTCGACCCCCTGCAGAAGGGAGCCCTGCTCCACTCGGTCTACGAGCGTACCCTGGCAGACGCCCGCCGCGAGAGCGTAGCGGCCACGGAGCTCGAAGAGCTGGCGCGACGCGTTCTCTCCGAGGAGGCACATCGGTCGCTGATAGACACGCCGGCGCCGAGCGAGGCCGTGCGCCTCAGAGAGCTCGACGAGCTGGAGCTGGACATCCGGGCCTTCGTCGCGGCCGTGACGCCCTGGCTCGAGCACTGGGTCGCCCTCGAGCTCAAGTTCGGCCTCGGTGAGGCGGAACCGGTGGTTCTCCCCGTCGAGGGTGGTGGGGTGCGGGTCCGAGGCGCCATCGACCGGGTCGACCGGACGCCCGAGGGCCTGGTCGTGATCGACTACAAGACAGGTCGCGCGGCGAGATACTCGACCAAGAGCGGGACGTACGATGGCGGCAGGAGGCTGCAGCATTTCGTGTACACCCGCGTGGCCGCGCTCCTCCTGTCCGAGCCCGTGGCTCGCATGGAGTACAGCTTCCCGACACACGCCAACCTCGGGGAGAGCCTGCCCTATCCGCCCCACCTT
>JBDHLD010000125.1:0-8970 GCA_039586035.1 Gemmatimonadota bacterium
GCCGATCCACTTCAATCCGCTCGTCCCGGGGATGACCGTGGATCGCGAGGAACGCCCGTTCCGCCCGAGCTCTGCCGAAGGCCTGCAACGTCCTGTGGATCTGGAAGACGTGGCGTTTTGGCCGCTCACTCAGCTCGCCGAGCTGATCCGCACGCGCCAGGTCACGTCGACGGAGCTGACCAAGATGTACCTGGCCCGGTTGAAGCGGTTGAACCCGACCCTCAACTGCGTGGTCACGTTCACGGACGAGCTCGCCATGGCTGAAGCCGAGCGCGCCGACCGAGCCCTCGCCTCAGGTACGTACCTGGGGCTACTCCACGGCATCCCGTGGGGCGGAAACGGACTTCGACGCCACCGTCGTCACTCGCCTGCGAGAGGCCGGCGCCGTCCTGATCGCGAAGCTCACGACCGGCGAGTTGGCCTCTGGCGACCGATGGTTCGGGGGCCGCACCCGGAATCCCTGGGACCCGAGCGCCGGCTCCAGCGGCTCGTCGGCGGGTCCGGCGTCTGCAACCGTGGCCGGCTGCGTCGGCTTCGCCATCGGAACCGAGACCAGCGGGTCCATCCTGAGCCCCTCCATCGCCTGCGGCGCCACGGGGCTCCGCCCCACCTTCGGTCGCGTGAGTCGATACGGCGCCATGACCCTGCGCTGGACCGGCGACCGCCTGGGTCCGATCTGTCGGACCGCAGAGGATTGCGCCGTAGTCTTCCGGGCGATCTCGGGCCCCGACCCGCGGGACCCCAGCGTCCTCGACATCCCCTTCAACTGGGACGCCGAGCTCGACATGGGCGCGCTGCGCGTCGGGTACCTGGAGGACGCGTTCGCGGACGATCCGTCGAAGGAGGACGACTGGAAGGCAAACGACCAGGCGGCGCTGGACCAACTCCGGACCGTGGGGATTCGCCTGGAATCCGTGGCGACGCCCCTCCGGGACTTCCCCCTCGATGCGCTCCGACCCCTGTCGGCCGAGTCCACGGCTGCCTTCGACCGCTTTCTCCGCGAGGGCCGCGAGACGGAGCTGGGACGACCCGAGCGCGGGGCACGCTGGCGCGTGGGCCGGACGATTCCCGCCGTCGAGTACCTCCAGGCCCAGCGCGTGCGCAGCACCCTGATGACCCGACTGTACGAGGCGCTCCGGGACGTGGACGTCATCGTGGCGCCGTACGGAGACGCCCGGGGTTATCTGCGCGGTGAGCAGCCCGGTGGCCGAGCGAGCGGTGGCGCCCGCCCTCAGAGGCGTCCGGCCACGTCCCAGTTCTTCCAGTTGGCCAACCACGCCTGCTATCCCGCCGTCGCGGTCCGCCACGGCCTGGGCGAAGGTGGGCTTCCGACCGGCTTCACCTTCGTGGGCAAGCCGTTCGCCGAGAACCTGGTCCTGGCTATGGCCAAGCGCTACCAGGACCTCACGTCCTTCCACCTGGAGCGCCCGCCCCTGGGAGGGTGACCGTTCGCCCCCGGCAGCCTACTTTGCGTCATACCAGACACTCCAGACGCGAACGCATACCCATGGACCTGAAGATCAACGGCACCGTTACCCAACTTCTTCCGGAGCAGTCGGGGGAAGGACGCAACGGCCCCTGGCGGAAGCAGGAGTTCATCCTCGAGACCGAGGGCAACTACCCCAAGCAGATCTGCATCGTCATGTGGGGCGACAACATCGACAAGTTCGGCGTCAAGGACGGCGAGCGGCTCACCGCGCACATCGACATCGCCAGCCGAGAGTTCAACGGCCGTTGGTACACCGACGTGAAGGCGTGGAAGGTCGAGCGCGAGCAGCCCGGCGACACCCCCGGTGCGCCCCGCAGCGACCCGAGCGAGCCGTTCCCGGAGCCACCAGCGTGGGAAGGCGAGAACGGCGACGGGCTGCCGTTCTGAGCTTTCCGATCGCCGCCTCGCGGGGATCGACCTCACGACTCGGCGTGGGCGTCGTCCGAGACGCCGGTGATCGGGACGTCGACGACGATCAGGTGCCCTTCCCCACCGGTCGCAGCCAGGAGGCCTCATGACCGCCACATCGCTACGGGGATGCATCCTCGCGGCCGTACTCCCGGCCGTGGTCCTCACTCCGGTCCCCGGCGCGGCTCAGAACCGCGCGCTCACGGTCGACGACCTCCGGCTCGAGGTGGGCGTGTCGGCTCCGGCGCTCTCGCCCGACGGCCAGAGGGTCGTAGTCGTGACCAGCACCCCCAACTACGACGACAACAGGTTCGATCGAACGCTGGTGCTGATCGATCTGGCCACGGGCGAAGAGCGTCAGCTGACGCCTGAGCGGGTCCGCGCGCGGCAGCCTCGCTGGTCGCCCGGGGGAGACGCGCTGGCGTTCGTGGATGCGGCGGAAGACGAGGCCGAGCCGCAGGTATTCCTCCTCCCCATGCGTGGAGGCGAGTCCCGTCAAGTGACCGAGGCAGAGGAGGGCGTCGAGGTCTTTCGCTTCTCCGCCGACGGCACCCACATCCTTTACACCACCGTGGATTCGGACGAGGAGGCCGAGGGTGAAGAGCGGCACAACGAGTCCTTCGAGGTGGGGAACAACAGCTACCTGACGACGGACGCGCCCCGATCGCTTCACGTGTGGCGAATCCCCACCGGGGGCGGCGAGGCCACGCGCCTGACCGAGGGTCCGGAGAGCATCGGGGGATTCCTGGTCTCGCCTGACGATCGAACGCTGGCACTCGCGGTCTCGCCCCTGCCGCACACCGGCGAGAGGATCCGCACCACGATACAGATTCTGGATCTGGAGTCAGGCATGCGGCGCCAGCTGGTCGGGGACGCCCCCGCCTTCCCGGCCCACTTGTCGCCTGACGGCGGCCTGCTGGCGTTTTCCCGACCGCGCGGGGCCGAGCCGTACTTTCACCCATCGGGCATCTTCGTCCAGCCGATGGACGGTGGTGAGAGGGTGGATCCGACCGCCGGGATCGACCGCAGTCTGGCCGGCGTCGCCTGGTTGCCGGACGGCCGCTCGCTGCTCGTCAGCGGTACGGACCTGACCGCCCGCGCGTTTTGGCACCAGCCGTTGGACGGAGCCCCCCAGCGCCTCGAGCTCGGCGACATCCATCCCACCTCGGAGCCCGTGATCGCCGACGACGGGACCGTGGTCTTCGTCGCCCGCGAGAACCACCGTCCATCCGAGGTTTACGCCATGCGGACGGGCGAGTGGGTGCCCCGCCGCCTCACGGCGCTCAACGACGCCGTCTCCGGCATGCGACTCGGCGCCGTGGAGACCGTGACGTGGGCCGGCCCGGACGGCTTCGAGCAAAACGGAGTGCTGGTGTACCCGCCCGACTACCGGGAAGGACGCCGATACCCCCTCGTGCTGAGCATCCATGGCGGACCCATGGGGGCCTCGATCGAGGCGCTCAGCACGTTCAACCAGATCATGGCGGCCCAGGGCTGGCTCGTGTTCAGCCCGAACTACCGCGGCAGCAGCACCCAGGGAAAGGTGTTCCAGAGCGCGGTGATCAACGACGCCGGGGAGGGGCCCGGCCGCGACGTGATGGCGGGCGTGGCGGCGGTGAAGGCGATGGGCATCGTGGATGAGAGCCGTGTGGCCGTATCCGGCTGGTCGTATGGCGGCTACATGACGGCATGGCTGACCGCCCACTACGACGGTTGGGCGGCGGCCGTGGCCGGTGCCGCCGTGACCGATTGGTTCGACTGGTACAGCATGGCCGACATGAACACCTGGGCGGGGTTCGGGCTGGGTGGGTCCCCCTGGCTGAACGACAACGCCATGAACTACTGGCGCCAGTCGCCCATGGCGTACGCTCACCAGATCCGGACGCCCACGTTGATTCTCTCGACCACCGGAGACGAGCGGGTCACCGTCAGCCAATCCTACAAGCTCTACCACGCGCTGAAGGACAACGGCGTGGAGGTGAAGTTCGTCGCCTACCCGGTACCGGGCCATTTCCCGCCGGATCCGGTGCATCGGCGCGATGTGCGCCGTCGCTGGATCGAGTGGATCGCCGACCACTTCGAGCGAGCGGCGGCGGCGACGCCCTGACGGCCAGGGTTCCTCGGCCCCCCCGGTCGGCGGCTGCGGAGCTCAAGGAATCGCACAGCGAATCGGCGACGTATCGTCGATCTCATCGAGCAAGAATCCGTGACGTCGTCCCATCCGTGACATCGTCCCATCCGTGACATCGTCCCATCCGTGACATCGTCCCGATATCATGATGGATCAATTAGGTCGTTGTGGTGTAGACATTTAGGCACGTGTAAGCCGTGCCACTGGTGACGGGCATTCAGAGCTGAAAGGAGGGGCCAGATGAAGAAGAAGACGTTGGGCCGGATGGCGATGCTCGTGGCGTACGTGAAGGCTCCGAAGGTGACGTATCTCATGCGTCACCCGCTGCGGGGAACCAGGAATCTCCTGGCGATCCGGGGCGCCAAGTCCCTGCTGAAGTCCCGCGGAGCGGCGGTCACCGCTGCCGTGGCGACCACCGCCGTCGCGGTTCCGCTGGCCGTCATGGCAAGAACGGGGTCGTCCAGGAACTGACGAGTCGGAAGTCACCGGATCGGGCCACTCGAGGTCCACGACAGCGAGGCCCATGGGTGCTCACAGATCGAGAGCTGCCTGAGCCTTCAGGGTTTGATCCGCACTACGCCCTCAGCCACGCTCGGGAAACGCGCGAACACCTCACTGTCGTGGCCGGGGATCACTCGATCCGCATCTCCGGCGAGCTCGAGCATGCGCCGGACCGCCGCCAGGTTTCCCTCCCTGTCTTCCGCTGAGAACGTCGCACCCGCCACCCTCTCGTTCAGATTTCGGAAGAGATAGGCGTTGTCGGACGCCAGAACGATGCGGGGGCTTCCTTCGACCATCACGTACTGGGATGCGTAGGTGTGGCGCGCCCCCGTGAACACCGTGATGCCTGGAAGAATCTCGACACCATCTCCCTCGACCAGGCGCACGAGCCCGGCCGTGTTCCGCGCCACGAGGTGGGCGACGTCGGACGGATCGATCCCACCGCGCTTCCCTCCCGGCTGCCACGCGCCGCCCGTGTAGTACGTGAACTCCTGGGCTTGAATCCACACGATGGCGTTGGGGAACAGCTCGACGCCCCCCATGTGGTCCCAATGGGCGTGGCTGATCACGATGTCGGTGACGTCGCCGGGGCTGAGTCCCAAGGGGGACAGCGCCTGGTCTGGGCGTACGAACCCACGGATATCGAACCGGTCGAACCACTCCTCACGGAAGAAGCCGCTGTCGAAGAGAACGACCCGGTTCTCGTTGCGAATGATCCAGAAAGCCATCGCGATGTCGATGGTGTCCTCGGGGGGCGCGTCAGGCAGGAGTCCTCGGAGCGGGAATCCCTCCACACGCCCGTATTGGACCGCGAGAATCTCGTACTCCTGAGCCTGGCCGCTCGTAGGAGCCGCGGGCGCCATGAGCAGCGCCACGACGAGCGGCGCAAACCAACGCAGGGTCATGTCGGTCCTTCCCCTGAAGGCGCTGAGATCGGGTTCCAACTCGAGCCGCGGCCGAGGCCGCCGCGGGAGGCTTCTGGGAAGCCGTCGGCGCTGCCGCGGTCGATTGCCTGATGCCATCATCCGTGAACCGTGAGAGGGTGTTCCGGAGCGACCGTCCCGGCGCCGACTCCCTGGCACGCGTGTCCGCCGGCCACTAGGATCTCGCCGCCCTGATGAACTCTCCAATCCCGTGATGGAGAAGGCAAGATGCTCACCGCACGCCGCGGCCTTTCCACCGGCTGGCTGTTGCTCTTCGGCGTTGGCATGTCGGTATTCGCTCCACGGGTGGCGGACGCGCAGAGCCGAGCCCGGCAGCCCACCGATCGACGGCAGCGGCCACCCAATATCGTGCTGATGTTCCCCGACAATCTGGGGATCGGAGAGGTCGGCGCCTACGGCGGCCCGCGCGGCGTCCTCACACCCAACATCGATCGGATCGCGGAAGAGGGCATCCGGCTCACGAACTTCAACGTCGAGTACTCGTGCGTCGTTTCCCGCATCGCTCTGCTGACGGGTCGCTATGCCGTCCGCACCGGCGAAGGGTACGCTGCCGGGATGACGTTGTGGGAAGTCACGATCGCCGAAGCCCTGCAGTCCCGAGGTTATGCGACGGCGCTCTTCGGCAAGTGGCACGTCGGTGGGTCCGATTGGGAAGGCCGGCGGGAGCCGACGCATCAGGGGTTCGATGAGTGGTGGGGCATTCCGGGAACCAGCCACACGGCGCAATTCACCTCGTTCGACGGCTTCGATCCCGCCAGGACCGAGACTCCACACATCTGGGAGGGGCGCGCTGGGGAGCCTTCGCGGCGTGTGAAGCCCTACGACCTCGAGACCCGGCGCACGGTCGACCGCGAGGCCGCCGAGCACGGGATCCGCTTCATGGAGCGGAACGTCCAGACGGGGACCCCGTTCTTCTTCTTCTACCCGATGACGCAGGTCCACTTCCCGGCCCTGCCGCACCCGGACTTCGCGGGCACCACGGGAGCCGGCGACATCGGGGACGCCATGGCCGACGTGGATCACAACGTCGGCCTGGTGCTCGAGGCGATCGAGCGTATGGGCATCGCGGACAACACCATGGTGTTCTGGTGCACCGACAACGGAGCCGAGATGAGGCGCCCGTGGCGGGGGTCCGCAGGCCCCTGGCGGGGGTTCTACAACTCTGCCATGGAAGGAGGGATCCGGACGCCGTGCGTGATCCGATGGCCGGGGCGGATTCCGCCGGGCCAGGTGTCCAATGGGGTGGTTCACCAGGTCGACATCTTTCCCACGATCGCCGCGGCGGTAGGGGCCCCGGAGATCGTCCCGGAGGACCGCGTGATCGATGGGGTCAACCAGCTTCCGTTCTTCGAGGGAAGGCAGGCCCGCTCCAACCGAGATCACGCCATCTTCCTGGCCCGCGAGGGCCATGTCATGGCCGTGAAATGGCGAGACTGGAAGCTCTGGTATGCGTTCCGGACCGAGATGCCGGACCCTGATCCCCACAACCTGGTGCGACTGTTCGACCTGCGCGTCGACCCCAGGGAAGAGATCGACGTCAAGGACTTCTATCCGTGGGTCATCAGCGTCATGGACGGAATCGTGGGCGACTACGAGGCCTCGCTCGAGAGGCATCCACGGGTGCCGGGCGGAGCCCCTGATCCGTACGTGCCTCCCGCCCGGGGCTCGGGCGGCCCTGTGGCGACGTACGCGCGAACGGACCGCGCGGCCCTCGGCCCACCCTCGGAGGCCATGCCGAATCCCGACTTCACGGGTTCGTGGTCCACTGCCGTCCTGAGCTCCGCTCCCCCGACGGGTCGGCCTGCCGCTCCTCGCGTGCCGACGCTGGGGAGCAGCTGGGGCGACCGGATTTCCATTGTCCACAACGCTGATCGGCTCGAGGTCGAAAGGGTGATCTTCGTCCCGCGGGAGATCCAACCCACGATCCGGTACCGCTACGCGTTGGACGGATCCGAGACGGCCAACCCGGTGACCATGGGTCGGACTGGCCCGCCCCCGACTTCGACGGCCGCATGGGACGGCAACCGACTGGTCATCACGACCCGCTATCCGTTCCCGCACCCCGAAGACGGCCGCTGGCTCACGAGCGAGGTAACGCACACGCTTTGGCTACAGCCCGCCTCCGGGACCCCGTTCGAGCCGTCGCTTGTGGTGGAAACCACGCGGGGCGGGGCGCTGAGTGGGCCGCCGTCCACCAACCGAACGGTGTACACGAGAGGGTACCGGTAAGCTACTCGGCTCGGATCACCTCGGTCGGGTCGATCCGCCCCGCCCGCCGTGCGGGCAGATAGGTCGCAACCAGCGCCGCGGACCCCATGACCAGGGCCCCCGCCCCGATCGACAACGGATCGACGGGGCTGATGCCGTAGAGCAGCTCCCTGGCCGCCCGCGCTGCCATGACGCCCGCCAGCAGTCCTCCGACCACGCCCAGGGCCACGATGGGTAGGATCGTCCGCATCTGATCGCGCTCGAGGCGATCCGGCGTGGCGCCCAGGGCGAGACGCACCCCCAGCTCGGAGCGCCGGGTCCGGACGGCGTATGAGACGACGCCGAAAACGCCGACCACCGAAAGCAGCAGAGCCAGCGTCGCCAGGCTGAGCACCAGAGCCCTCGTCGCCTTCGGAATGGCGACCCATGCGTTGACGAACGCCGACATGGGCCAGAACCCGGTGACCGGTTGAGACGGGTCGACCGACCAGATGGCCTCCCGCACGGTCTCACCGAAGCTCATGGGATCCCCGGCCACGCGCACGTACATCCCCTGGGTGCCTCGGGGGTTGCCCTGGTACGGGACATAGAGCATGGGCGGCGGAGGTGTCGCCGGACCGAGGGAGTGTACGTCCGCCACGACCCCGACCACCTCGAGGTCTCGGTAGCTCTCGTCGTGGGTGCTCAGGTAGCGCCCGACCGGAGCCCCGTCCGGCCAGTGCTTCTCGGCGAATGTACGGTTGACGACCGCCGCGCGGGGTGTGCCCACGAAGTCGTCCGCCTGAAAGGCCCGTCCGGCCAAAATGCGCATCCCGGCCGCCTCGAAGAGGCCTTCATCGACCCGCCGCCACTCTTCCCTGACGTCGCGCACGGGCTGGAGCGAGCGGTCCAGGAAATAGACCCGGGCGAAGTCGTCCTCGGCCTGGAAGGCCACGTAGCCGATCACTCCGGCCGCTTCCACGCCCGGGATCCGCTCGACCTCCTCGACGGCTCGGCGGAAGTAGGTGACCCGATCCTCGGCGTCGAGCCCCCAAACGTCGCCGAAGTAGAGCGTGAGCAGCTGGGCGTGCTCGATGCCCACTTCGGTCGAGAGCAGCCGGTCGGCGCTGCGCGCGACGAGACCCGCGCCCACGCACAGCAAGGTGGCCACGGCCGTGAGCAGCAGCGCACCCAGGACCGCGCTCCCGAACGCCACCGCCGTCACCGCCGGATCGAGCACGCCCTCCAGCACGGGCACCCTCGACGCCGAGTCGGGGATGGGGATCCAGGCGGGGACCATCTCGGCCACG
>JBDHLD010000287.1:0-2125 GCA_039586035.1 Gemmatimonadota bacterium
CTCCCCCCAGCAAAGTCGCGAGCCGGGGTTGCCGTGAAAGAGGAGCAGGGGAGCCCCATCGGGATCACCATATTCCGCCCAGCACATGCGCCTGCCGTCCGGAAGGTCGAGCATTTTCGCGTCCATTCAGCAACCTCCTGTCCCCCGTCTCGTGTTTCACGGGCCCAGCGCGGCTCGGAATCGCCAGGCCGGCACCCTCGGTACTCCTGGCCCCAAGGCGGGGCTCGGCCTTGCTGTCGCTGTCGGATGCGGCGCCGTCCCGCCTCGAGGTCGGGGCTGGCGGGGCTCAGGCTTGCAGCCCACGCGCCGTCAGGGCTCGCCGCCCCGGCGCTGCTCCGGCTGGCCGTCGAGAGCTTGGTGCAGCCCCCGCGGCTAGACGTGCATCCCGTGATCACATCCAAAGAGGTAGTGACAGATCGGAATCACGTCGTGGAACGTGCACGCGATCATGAAGAAGACGATCACCGCCACCAGACCCGCGATGATGAGCCGGTGATGCTTGTCGACGGCCGAGGTCGTTGTGTTCATGGGTACCTCCATCCTCGTCAGGATTCTACAAGCCCCGAGGCGCGCGATGGGGACGGAATCGGCTCCACGCTGTGGACACGGAGCCGCTCGGACTTACCGCGCGGAACCACGTCCGCGACGAATCGCGTGCCGACCTCCGGGACCGACTGCACGGCGTCCCGCACTCGCTCCGATATGAGGAGGGGCTCGTGGTGAGCTTTTGCGAGCTCGAGTATCCGCGACGCGGTGTTGAGCACGTCACCGTGGTATGCGATCTCGGGGCTCACCCCGCCCACGTCCGCCCTCGTGACCGGTCCCATGTCCATGCCTCCCCGGAAGGAAGGTTGGATGCCGAAGCTGGCCTCGTACTCCTTTCGCCGGGCTGCGAGCTTGTCGAGAAAAGCGAAGAGGATGCGTACGCAGTTGGCGTCCTCGAAGCCATCGGCCAGGCTCCAGCTGAGAACCACTTCGTCTCCAACGTACTGGTAGATCTCCGCGCGGTACCGGATGACCAGGTCGGTCAAGTCTCGATAGCACGCACGGATGAGGCGGCTGTAGTCTTCATGCCCGAGTCGCTCCGCGGTCCCCGTGGAGTCGATGAGGTCCAGGAACAGGAAGACCCGCTCGTCGGTGGTGGGCGGTGCGTATTTCTCGACGTGGTAGGCGCCCCTACCCTTGATGTGGCGCGCCAGCTCGAGGACCGTGTCGATGTCCCCATGGGGGATGCCCGCCGCTACTGCCGTCTCTCGGAGACGCCGTAGGCTCGATGTGCAGTTCACGGCGTGGGCGACGCCCAGAGACACGAGCAGACCAACACGACCAGAAGGATCCGGTGGGGCAGGGCGCCCTCGGTCGGACCGGCGACGCGGACCGAGTCGAGTGAGAAAGAACCGCTCCATCAGCTCCGTAGCGTGATTCCTCACGGAGAGCGCCACCGCCACGGCGTCCTTCATCTCCTCATCGGTGACCCCGACCTCGCGGGCGGCTCGAAGATGGTGGACGGTGCACGGCTTGCACCCGGCGGCGGCGGAGATGCCGAGCGCGGTCAACTCCCGCTCGGTGTTCGACAGCGACATGGTTCGACTTCCTGCCGGACTCGAAGCGCGACGGGCTCGAGTGCGAGATGATCCCGTCGAACAAATCAACGTCGCGGGGCACGCGGCCGCTTTCCAATCGGGCAATCCACGCGGATACTTGTGGGGAAGCGCACCCGACGTACCGGGTTTCCGGACGGGGCCACGCAGCCGTGCCGTTTCAGGTATACGGCGAACGTGATCCGGTCGGGCGAGTCGAGTTCGGCCGGGGCACTGGAGTAGATCGCCCGCTGAACGCGCCCGAATTGGCCGATCGGTTTGCGCTGACTCCCGCCAGGCGGAGCACCATCGAAATGAGCCGATCCCCTCGATACACCTCCCACGACGGGTTCCTCATGCCGATGGGGTTTCCTGTCGAGGGCTTCGTCTCAGCGCTGAGCTACGAGGCCGGTCCCGAAGACCTCTTCGTCGCGACCTACCCGAAGTGCGGCACGACCTGGATGCAGCACATCGTGTGGCTCCTGGCGAACGGCGGTCGTCCTCTATCGGGGAACGAACGGCTGACCGACAAGTTCCCGCACCTC
>JBDHLD010000042.1:0-31931 GCA_039586035.1 Gemmatimonadota bacterium
GGCACCGGGCCGCAACCTCGAGCGAAGCAGGCTTTCGGCCGGCGAGCTGAAGGAGCGCTTCGACTTCCTCTGGACGCGGGCCGTCGATCGCTGCCTCGTGGGCGATGACGTCGTTTCCCTGAGCGGAGGCGTGGACTCGCCCGCGATCGCCGCCTATGGAGCCGCCCTCTACCCCGAGCGCTTCGGCCGGCCGCTCCCGGCGCTCTCGACGGTGTATCCCGATCAGCCAGCGGTGGACGAGTCCCATTACATCCGGGCCGTTGCAGACGAGTTGGGAATGCCGCTCCACACGTACGAGTCGACGGCGAGTCCCACCGACCGGATTCGGGACTGGGTACGCCTCGTGGACAGCCCTATCCCCGTCATCTCCCTGGCGGAAACGGTGGAGCACCTGACGCTGGCTCGGCAGCTCGGGTATCGGAACACCCTCACAGGCGAAATGGCCGAGTTCGTCTTCGACATGAGGCGGCACCTGCTGGGTCACCTCCTCACGCGGGGGAAGCTGGCCGCGGCCTTTCGCGAGCTTTCCGGACGCCGCGCGCACGGTGAGCCACTGAAAAGGCAGCTCCGCGCCGTCGTTCGCTCCTTCCTGCCTGCGTCCTACTTCATGTGGCGCAGGAACAGGTCCGGGGTCCATCTTGCCGACGGTCGCGAGCGCCGCCGCCCTCGCTGGCTCGACGCCAGCCGAATGAGCCCGGATCTGCCGGTGAGCGGCTGGACAGCGTGGCGGGACGAGCAACTGTCTCCTTTCGACGGGCCGACGCTCGCGTTCGAGGCCGACGACGCCATCCAGTCGCTTACCGGAGTCAGCGTGCGTCGCCCCTGGGCAGACCTGGACCTCTGGGAGTTCTTCCTCGGATTGCCCGCAGACGTGAAGTTCCCTCGACGGGGGAGCAAGCCTCTCGTACGGGATCTGCTGCGGGGCCGAGTCCCCGACGTGATCCTGGATCGCGAGGACAAGACCATCTTCAATGATGCCATCTTCGACCGGATCGACTATGGGGCGCTCCGCCAGTGGCTGATCGACCCCGGAGATTTCCGGATGCCCGGCGTGGACTACGCGCTGCTCGACCAGCGCATCAAGAGGCAGGAGTGCGATCTCTGGGAGTTCTTCTGGGCCAAGGATCTGGCTGCCGTCCACGCGTTTCTCTCGACGTGCTGAGCTTCCGTCCGCAGACCTCGGCCTCAGCCACCGAAGCGCTCGACCAGCGTGTCGAGGGTCGCTTCGAGGCTCTCGGGGTCCAGACGCCTGGCGAGTCGATACGTCGGTACGCCGGCGACAAGACGGCCGAGTCCCTCGAAGCAACGCCCTCGGCTCTGGTCGTCAGGCAGATAGAAGCTCATGGCCCACAGATCCCTCAAGGCCTGAGCCGGCGAGACCTCCCGGAGCTCTACGGCCCCGTCGTGAACCGCCAGGAACACCATGGCACGGAGCGGAACGGGGTCCCCCGTTCCCCGGAGCTCCGGAGCGATGGCGTAGTGTGCCTTCTCGGGCGTCTCGAGGACCGGGGACAGAGCCTCCGAGGAGAGCAGCGTCTTGACGTCGTGGCGGAGCTTGACGAGGCCCGGTCCAGGCAGGATCCCGATCCCCGACTCGACCCGGCAGCAGGTCAGGTCTTCCGAGAGGACCCGGAGACCGCGCTGGAGGAACGCCGTGGCCGTCGTGGTCTTGCCGGACCCGCTGGGGGCCGCCAGGAGAACGGACCCGCCGTCCAGATCGACGGCCGAGGCGTGAAGGGCCAGCGCGCCCGCTCGCACGGCGGCCACGGTGATGGGCGTGGTCCAAAGGAGCATCTCGCGGTACAGCACATCGGGGGTGGAGGAGACACGGATCGTGGTGTCGTCGCTCGCCAGACGGAACCAGTGCGGCGCTGCCTCGCCGATCCTCACCGTGTGGCCCTCGGCGTGCCCGTATACCTCGATCAATGCCCGGCGGCCCGGAATGGGGCTCCAGGTCTGCAGAAGCTCACCGGGATCGCGGGACAGATCGTCTTCGGTCTCTTCGACCGAGAGGGGGACGCCTTTCCCGGATCGGAGGTAGCGGAACGGCAAGGTGGAGCGGATCTCGAAGCCGTAGCAGGCTCCCTGGGTCCTCGGCGTGTACGGATCTTGCATGGACGGCTCAGTGAGCGGGGTCTCGCCGCCTTCAGGGCGGCGCACGGTCCCGAAGCGAGGAAGCAGACCCGGCACCCGGGTCCCTCCAACGCGGGGATGAGAACCTGAAGACGCTGCGGAGGCTGACGCAACTGAGCCGCGAGGACCGGCGTGCTCTCAGGGCCGCGCTCTGGGCAGTCCCTCTGGCCCGGCTTGGCCTGTTGGTGCTGCCGTTCCGACGCGTCGTCGAGCTCACCGACCGGATCCCTGCCCGGGCCCAGCCAGCGCCCGATCCCGAACGCCTCTCCTGGGCCGTGGGCGCCGTTGGCCGGAGGCTCGTCCGGCGCAACCGTTGTCTGGTGGAGGCCGTCGCTCTCGCCTCCGTGCTACGACGGGTCGGGACCCCGGCCACGATCCGCTTCGGGGCGATGCGTATGGACGGTCGGTTCGAAGCCCACGCGTGGGTCGAAAGCGGCGGGCGCATCCTGATCGGCGGCGAGCACTCTCCCTCCGACTACGCCGTGTTCCCCACCTTCTCCCCAACGGCGGAGCCCCGGGATCCGCCCCGTCCTGATCGGCCGGCGTCATGAACCTGCGCGGGGCTCTCTGGCAGCGGGTGAGGCGCGAGGTCCGCCTTGGCCGGGCTCTCAAGCTCGTGACGACGGCGGCTCCCGGGTGGACCGCCGTGAGCGCGGGCCTGGTCCTCGTGCAGGCCGCGCTACCGCTCATCGCGCTCTACCTGATGAAGCTCGTCGTGGACGCCGTGACGATGAGCGTGGCCGGCGAGGGTGGGGTGGGGTTCGGACGCGTGCTGGGCCTCATCGCCATCGCCGGGGGCATCGCGCTGGTGACCGCCGTGGCGCGGACGCTCGGAGGCCTGGCCTCGGAGGCGCAGGGCCACCTGGTGACGGACCACGTGCTCGAGGAGCTGCACCGGAAGTCCCTCGAGGTTGACCTCTCGTACTACGAAGATCCCAAGTACTTCGACACGCTGCACCGCGCCCAGTTGGAGGGGCCGTTCCGACCCCAGCGGATTCTGGGCAACCTCCTCACGCTGGGCCAGAGCAGCGCCACCATCGTTGGGATCATCGTGCTTCTGGCGGCGGTCCACTGGCTCCTGGCCGCGCTGCTCTTCGTGGCGGTGATCCCAGCGCTCATGGTCCGTATCAGGTTCGCCAACGAGACCTACCAGTGGCAGGTCGATCGGGCCGGGGTCCAGCGCAAGGCGAACTACGTTCAGTGGCTCCTGACGGGTCAGCAGCATGCGAAGGAAGTGCGCCTGTACGATCTCGGCCCCTTCCTGGACGACTGGTTCCGACGGCTGCGCGCTCAGCTCCGCGGTGAGCGGATCGCCCTGTCCAGGCGCCGCAGCCAGGCCGAAGTCCTGACGCACGTGGTCGTCTCGGCGGTCGTGTTCGGGTCCTACGCCTTCATCGCGTATCAGACCGTCCAGGGCCGACTGACGATCGGTGATCTGGTCATGTACTTCGGCGCCGTCCAGCGTGGACAATCGCTGCTCCAATCGGCGTTTTCCGCGGCGGCCGGTCTCTACGAGGACAACCTGTTCATCGGAATGCTGGACGAGTTCTTCTCATTGGAGCCGGCGGTGAGCGCCCCGGAACGACCGGAGCCGGTCCCCGATCCGATCTCTGCCGGCTTCGCCGTGGAGGGCGTGAGCTTTCGGTATCCGACGAGCGACCGGGACCTGATCCACGACGTCAGCCTCGATGTCGCGCCTGGCGAGATGGTGGCTCTGATCGGGGCGAACGGCTGCGGAAAGACGACGCTCGTCAAGCTCCTCTGCCGGTTCTACGATCCCGATGACGGCACCGTCTCGCTCGATGGCGTGGATCTGCGAGACATGGATCCGCGGGAGTACCGGCGGCGCATCGCGGTCGTCTTCCAGGACTTCTCACGATACCAGATGTCGGCGAGGCAGAACATCCGCCTCGGCGCCGTCGCGAGGGACGCCGTCCCGGGCGACGTCGAGGCCGCGGCGCGCAGGGCCGGCGCGGACGGGGTGATCGACAGCCTGCCACGAGGATACGACACGATGCTCGGGACCTGGATCGAGAAGGGGGAAGAGCTGTCGCTCGGGGAGTGGCAGAAGATCGCTCTGGCCCGGGCCTTCTACTCGGAGTCGGATCTGCTCGTCCTGGACGAGCCGACCAGCGCCCTGGATGCCGCGGCAGAGGTCCAGGTGTTCGAGGAGCTGCGGAGAATCGCCCGGGACCGGGCCGTGCTCGTGATCAGCCACCGATTCTCGACGGTGCGCATGGCCGATCGCATCTACGTCATGGACCGGGGGCGCATCATCGAAGTGGGCACGCACGAGCACCTCATGAGCCTGGGCGGCACGTACGCTCATCTCTTCGAGGCCCAGGCCGCCGCGTACTGGCCAGAAGGCATGGAGAGTAGCCCTCCGGGGCGGGGGCCGGTTCCGTGAAGACGTCGGCCGTGCCCGAAACGACCGAGGCATACTTCGAGCGGTCCGACGTCGTGGGCGAGTACACCGCGCTGGATTGGCTGCTAGCGCCGGAGCAGAGGATTCTGGAGATCCTCCGACCCTCCATGAGCGGCGGTCGCATGCTGGACCTGGGGGTGGGCGCGGGGCGCACGACACTCCACTTCGCTCCCCTCGTGGCCACCTACGTGGGTGTGGACGTCTCACGGCCCATGGTGGACGCCGCCGCGGCACGATTCGATGCCCGCTTCCACCGAGACTGCCGGTTCATCGTGGGCGATGCCCGTCGGCTCCCGGTGCTCGATACGGGCTCTTTCGACGTTGTGCTGTTCAGCTTCAACGGCCTCGATCTCGTCGGGGATCATCCGGACCGAGTCGCCTGTCTGGCCGAAACGGCTCGACTCACCCGGCAGGGCGGGGCTTTCGTCTTCTCGTCCCACAACCTCGACTTCGCCAAACGGCGGACCTCGGTGACCCGGGCGATCGCGGAAGCCCTGACCGTCGGTGTGCAGTCCCGAGCCCCCGTCCGCCGGAGCGCCCGACTCCTGCGGCGCGCCGTGTCGGGCGCGGTACGCTGGCGGCGTCTCAACGGCGCCCCCGAGGGCCTGGCAAGGGTGCCCTATCGACTCATCTCCGAGGAGCGCCACCGGTTCGAGTTCTCCCGGGACTTCTACGACGCGCCGGACGAGCGAATCCGAATCCGGAAGTACTACGTGCGCCCCGCCGAACAGGTGAGGCAGCTAGAGGCCGCGGGCTTCCACGGCGTCCGCGCCTTCACACCGGACGGTGAGGAGTGCACGGAGCGGCTCGACGCGGACCTGGGCGAGCACTGGTGGCTGTACTACTTGTGCCACAAGGGCCCGTCGTGAGCGTTCGATTGGCCGACGACGCCGGGGCCCTGCAGCTCCTGGAGCGGAGCGGCGGTCCATTCGATCTGCCCCGGTACCGGGAGGCCTGGATCGCCTGCTTTCCCGAGTATGTCGATGTGAGCAGCGGCTTCGCCTTCGGCGACGGTACCCGGGCGGCGGTAGCGCTTCTTGCAAAGGACGACCTGGCCGAGTCCCTCCCCCTCGGCTACGGAGGCGTGCACGCGACCCGCCGACTCCACACGTCCGAGGTACGCGCCCTGCTGGAGCTCGCGAGACGGCGGGCGGGCGTCGGGCGGATCCGCTGCCGGTCGGTGCCGTTTCCCGCGTCGAAGAGCACGACCACCCATCACTACGGTGGCGTCGTGGGCGGTTGGACCAGCGTCGTGCTCCTGGCCCCGGGCGCTGGCGTCGAGGCGCGGCTGCGCTCCAAGGGTCGGCGCGCGCTGCGCGTGGCCGTCGAGGCCGGGGCCAGCCACTCGGTTACCGGCGACCCTGACGCGTTCCTGAACCTGTACGCTGGATCGTCCAAGAACCACTGGTACCGCTACCCCGACGCGCTGATCCGGGAAGTCTGCTCACGGGGCCTGGGGAGGCTTCACCAAGTCCAACTCGACGGCCAGGTGGTGGCCTCCGTCCTGGCGCTCGAGCAGGGCTCGCACCGGGTCGCCTGGCTCGCGGCCCAGTCGGTGAAGGGGCGTAGGATCAGCGCCATGTACCTGGCGCTGAAGGAGCTGCTGAGCCGAGCCGTCCGCGACGGCGTGACGGCGGTCAACCTGGGCATCAGCGAGGGACAGCCCGGAGTGGCGCTCTTCAAGCGCCGATTTGGCGCGGTGGACCTGCCGGTCCTCGACGAGGGCGGGGCCGGAGCGGAGCGCCCCGAGAGGCGCGGGGGCCATCTCAGGGCGCTTCGGGACCGGCTGCGTCCAGCATAGAGAGACGCTCGCAGCGGCGCCCCGCACGATTTTAGAATGCCAGCCCCACGTTCAGGAGCCGAACGGTCGGGATGGCCGCCGAGTCGTCCAGGGTGCCGCCGAAAAGACGGCTGGCCCCCGCGCCGAGGCTGAGCTGGAAGTTCCGATTCGCGCCCAGCAGCCAGGTATAGCCGATCTCGAAGCCAGCGCCGAAGAAGACCTCGTTCCCACCACCGTCGTCGACGTCGTAGATCCCGGTGCGTCCGCCGAAGTAGAAGCCGGACAGCGCTCTGCCCTGTGGATAGTACCGGGCCAGGACGTTCCCGCTGATGTAGTGGTCATCGCCCGAGTCCAGGGGCACGTAGGAGCCTGCGAAGCCGAGAGAGAACGTGTCGCTCAGCCGTCGTTCATACTCCACGTTGAACCACTCGAACACCACGCCGAAGGGGTTCGTCGAGATGACCTGCTTCGGGCCGGTGTAGCCGCCTTCGCCCTCCTGGCCTCGCGCCCCCGTCGCCCCCCCCGCGAGGATGAGCGACGCGACCACCACGCTCCAGCCGATCCGGATCTTCATCTTCCCTCCCCGTCCAATGGACCACCCTGCTGGTCCCCACGCTCCGGCGCCGAAGCCGGCGCGCTCTCGCCAGCGGTCCAACCGTTGAGCAACGCCCGTGCCCGAGCGTGCTCATGGTTGTAACGTCTTGGAAGGGAAGATCTTGACGGTCCCGTCCGGCGGGAGCCCGTGGGCTCGCCTGTCACCTCGGATGGACACCTTCGCGGCGGGGAGCGGTCAGGACCGGCTCAGCGGGCTTCGTCCGCGGGAGTCCCGTCGTCCGCAACCGACAGGACCAGGGGTGGGCTGCGGGTGTCACAGCCCCAGTCGTAGTCGTGGTAGTCGATGTCCAGGTCCCGCTCCAGGCGCTCCTTGATCGCCTGGAGGTCAGGTCGATCGTCGGGAATGTCGTGGACGCTGCCATCCGAGTGGACCACGAAAGTCCGGGACTTGTTGATGATCCACTTGCCCGTACCCCGGACGACGAGGAGCCCGTCCTCGGAGAGGGCCATGCGGGTCTGCTTGAGGTTCGCTTCGCCGAACGTATCGAAGAGGAACGAGAGGAAGCCTTCCAGGGGACGGCCGGACGAACCCTCGATCTTGTCGTAGACGACCATGTCGCCGAGGTCCAGGAGTCGGTAGGTGATGACCCGCTTGCTGGTCACCTGGAGCGGCGGGGCCGTGAGAGTGTCCTGGTACGTGTACTTGGATGGCCCATCCTCCTCCGGCCACCAGGTGCGCACGTTCATGGCGAACACCGGCGCCGGTCCCTTCTTGACCCTTCGAACGACGCTTTCCCGGCCGAAGTCCAACTGCATGCCCTGATTGTGCGCCAAGGAGTTCAGCGCTGATGGCGGAGCCCCGGCGCTGTCCACGCCGGCGGCCCGGGTGTAGGTCCAGAACCAGTCCCGCGACCGCACGAAGGCGGTAGCCGCACCGCTCAGGGCGGCTCGGCGGGCCAGCTGGAAGTACACCTCGGCCTGGAGGCGCCCCACGTTGCTGGTCTTGCGGAGATCGTAGGGAAGATCCTGTCCCGGTCCGAAGCGTGTGGTGTCGCCGGTCACGGCTCCCAGGCGCGTCGCACGGTCCGCCGGCAGGCGCAGCGCGTCCCGAATCCAGCTCACCGGTACGGCGCCCAGGGCTCGCGCTCCGTCGGGGCCGCTGGCGTGCATGGGCTGTAGGACGCACTGCTGAAATGCCGCGACCGGCGAGGCCACGCCCAGCGCGACCACCAGGCTGGCGGTGGCCGCCAGCGCTCGAGAGTACCGGGAATGCACGTGTTCTCCTGGAGATGGAACGGCGGGAGGATCGCATAGTGGGCTCCGGCCCGGTTTCGATCAAGCGGGCCGGCGGTCTCCTGCGCCCGGAACGCTACTCTCCCTGTTCCATTACGGTCTCGAGATCGAGGCGGCCCGGAGCCGCGGGTGCCGTATCGGGGGCTGGGAATCCGGGGCCGCCGCCATTCGACCGTACCGGCTCGGGCGGCCGTCTCCGATGCCAATCCGTCTCGGCCTGATACGCGGCGGCCAACGCCAAGAGCCGGTCCTCGGCGTAGGGCTGTCCGCCCAGCATGGCGCCCACCGGCCGTTCTACGCCGGCCGACGCGCTCTCGAAGCCGATAGGAAACGCGATCAGGGGTAGGCCGATCATGTCGAACGGGAACGGCTCCGTCTGCACGACCGCGTCGCACTGATCGAAGAGTCCGTCCAGAACGCGCTCCAACAGCAGCAGCTTCGCCCGCTGGCCCCGCAGGTACTCGGTGCCGGACAGGAGCAGGCCATTGATCCAGGGTGACAAAGAGACCCCGAAAAGGCGCACGTCCTCGCGGAGATGGCGAAGGAACGGCTCGGACCGCTCGGGCAGCCGCACGTTGTTGAACGATCGGCTGGTCAGGGTGTCCCAGTCCTCGGGCATCTCCACCTCGAGGACGCGGGCTCCCAACGTCTCGAAGCGGGCGAGCATCTCACGGCGGAGCGCGATGGACTGCACCTCGTGGGCGTGCGACCTGAGTCGCTGGGATCGCTGCTGCGCATCCTGCTGAGCCAGCTCCTCCTCCGTGGGAGGCTCCGGCTCGTCCAGGTAGCCGGGCATGACGCCGATCGTGGTGGCCCATCGCACGTGGGTCCGGCCCCGCAGCTGGAACGGCGTCGCCGCGCGGATCAGGTCCGGCAGGTCGGGTTGGCCCGCGGTGCGTGGGTCCAGCGGATCCGCCCCGGCCATGGCCTGCAGCATGATGGCGGCGTCCATGGCGTCCCGGGCGATGGGTCCCGGATGGTCCCGGGTGTACGTGAGCGGAATGATGCCGTGCAGCGAGACGCGGCCCATGGTGGGCTTCAGGCCCGTGAGTCCCTGGGCCTGGGACGGCCCGGTGATGGACCCACCGGTTTGGGTTCCCGTGGAGCTGGCCGCCATCCGCGCCGCTACCGCGGTGGCCGAGCCGCTGGACGAGCCGCTCGGGGTCACGTCGGGGTCGAAGGGCGCCCAGGCGTTGACCGTGGTGCGTTCGCCGTCGGGCGTGGTGGCCCGGCTGGTCGCGAGGGGCCCCATCTGTGTCTTGCCGAGCAAGATGGCCCCCGAGTCCTGGAGCCGAGCCCATGACGTGGCGTCGTAGGACGGCACGAAATCGACGAAGATGTGGGAGTTGGCCGTGGTCGCGACGCCCCGCGTGTAGAAGTTGTCCTTGATGGCCAACGGGATGCCGTGCAGAGGGCCGCGGTAGGGGGCACGGGTCAGCCGGTGGGCCCTGTCCAACGCCGCATCCGAGGTGACGGTGTTGAAGGCCTTCAGCGTCCGGTCATGGGCCGAGATGCGAGCCAGGTACGCCTCGACCAGCTCAACGGGGGCCAGCGATCCCTCGCGTATCAGTGAGGCCGCCTCCGCCAAGGTCATGTCCTCGATCTCGGTGACCTGGACGGTACGCGGATCCGGAAGGCGCAACGGGCCCAGGGGGCGAACAGCCGCAGCCTCCGCCCGGGTCGGTGGCATGGCCCTGGCGCCCGCCGCGGCGGCGGCCGTGATGGCGCCCATCCGCCTGAGGAAGAGGCGCCGGTCGACGCGTCGATCGAGGGGTCCGTCCGGGGCGGCGTCCACCCGGGAGCGGGCGTCCTCCCTCAAGGCTCGCTCCGGCGCGTGCGTCTCGCGGTCTCGGCGGGGTACATGGCCGGCGCCACCGCCTGCGGGTCCATCTCGAAGGCGAGAATGTCGGGTGGCGTGCTTCGCAGGAAGCGACGGGCCGACCGGAGGATTCGGTGCTGGTCGGCCGGGGCGTCCGGATCGTCTTCGGGGAGGACCGAGAGGTCTACGCCCAGCGACTGGAGCCGAAGGAGCACGTACCGATCCAGCTCGGCGTCCGTGAGCTCCCGATCTTCCTGCGGCGGCCCTTCCTGGGACCCGCCTTCCTGCGGCGGGCCAGCCGCCGCAGCCTGTGCTGGGGGGAGATCCCCCGCGCCCGGGTGCCTCGGGGTCTCCCCGTCCGGGCCGATGACCCGTCCCGGATGGCTTCGGTCGGTCAGAGCTCGCCTCGCTTCATGGAGTCCACCGCGTGGGCCGCCGCCCGAGCCGTGAGGGCCATGTAGGTCAGCGACGGGTTCTGGTTGGCCGACGACGCCATGGCGGCTCCGTCCGGCACGAACAGGTTGGGTACGTCCCAGCTCTGACAGAAGCCGTTCAGCACGCCGGCCCGTGGATCGGCGCTCATGCGTGCCGTGCCCATCTCGTGGATGGCTTCGCCGGGCAAAGCGCCGTCGTCGAACATCTCGATGTCGGTGGCGCCGCTGGCCTCGAGCATCTCGGCGGCCTGGATCTGCATGTCCTTCCGCATGGCCAACTCGTTGTCGCTCCAGTTGCAGTGGATCTTCAGCACCGGGATTCCCCATGCGTCCACTGCACCATCCGGATCGAGCTCGACGAAGTTCTCCGGCCGGGGAAGACACGCGCCGAATCCGTACAGCGTCATCCTCCAATCCCCGGCGTCGTGCAGCCTGCTCTTCAGGTCCGCGCCGAAGCCCTGCTCGTTCATGCCTCGCGACCAGCCCTCTCGGTACGCGCTACCCTGATAGGCGTATCCGCGCAGGAAGTCGGGATGCTGATCCGTCACGTTCCGGAAGCGGATCATGTAGATGCCGTTGGGGCGACGACCGTAGTAGCCGCGGTCGTTGAACTCCCGAAACGTGCCGCGCGCTCCGGCGCCCATGTTGTGGTCCATGAGATTCCGCCCCAACTGGCCGCTGGAGTTGGCCAGGCCGTTGGGAAAGCGGGAGTTCGCCGAGTTCAGCAGGAGGCGCGTCGACTCCAGCGCGCTGGCGCACAGGAACACGATCCGGCCGTGGAACTCCATGTCCTCACCGGTCTCCCGGTCGATGACCCGCACGCCCGAGGCGCGGTGGCGGTCCATGTCGAAGAGGACCCGCTCTACGACGCTGTTGACTCTGACCGTGAGATTCCCCGTTTCCTGCGCGACCGGGAGGGTCGAGTTGAGCGTGCTGAAGTACGACCGGGTGCGGCAGCCCCGTGAACAGGGGCCACAGTAGTGACAAGCGTCGCGGCCCAGGTGATCCTGCGTCAGAACGGCAGTCCGACCTATGGTGAGCACCCTGGTCCCGGCGTACGCCGCCATGACGCGCTCTCGCACGGCGGTCTCGGCGCAGCGGAGCTCCATGGGTGGCAGGAAGCGGCCGTCGGGCAGATGGGCCAGTCCCTCGGACTGCCCGCTGATGCCCGCGAACGCCTCGACGTGGTCGTAGTAGGGGGCGATGTCGGCGTACCGGATGGGCCAGTCCGTGCCGAAGCCGTCTTTGGCGTTGGCCTCGAAGTCCAGGTCGCCCAGCCGATACGACTGACGTCCCCACATGATGGAGCGCCCGCCGAGGTGGCGGCCTCGAATCCACAGAAAGGGCTTCCCGTCGGCCTGGACGTACGGGTTCTCGCGATCGTTGACGAACCACTCGCTGGTCGTCTCGCTGACCGGTCCTGCCAGGGACTGGACGGGTTGGTTCCTCGAGGTCCAGGCCCTGTCGCCCCGGCCCCGATATTTGAACTCCCAGATGGGCGTGTGCTCGGTGTAGTCGCGGCTCGGCACGATCTCGCGGCCCGCCTCGAGCATGAGCACGCGGAGCCCCGCTTCGCAAAGCTCCTTGGCGGCCCAGCCTCCGGTGATCCCCGATCCCACGACGATGGCGTCGTACGCCTCCTGTCGCCTAGCCACGGGACGATCCTCCCGCAGGCTCGCCGCTCCGCCCCGAATGGCCGTGGATCTCCTCGTAGGGCACGCAACCCTTGAATTCGCCGGGGATGATCCGGAAGTGCAGCTCCTCGGCGCCCTCCTCGGACGTGTAGTAGCCGTAGAGGGTCAGGTACTTCAGGCGCTGGAAGATGTGCTCGTTCCAGGGCGGCCCTTCGGTGGCTGCACCCGGAGCACCGGGTGCAGCGCTCATGCGGGAGTCAGGTACGTCTTCGGTGGGGAAGTCATAGGGGCCCTCGCCCCGGGCGGCGGCGAAGGCGTCCTCCTGGGCTTCCCTCAGGGCGAAGGACTCGGCCTCGAGCTCCGTGAGAAGCGCGATCTGATCGGCTTCGTCCAGGTCGACGAAGTCCGTGCCCCGCGCCTGACTCCGAGCGTCGATATCGATCAAGCCAGCCACGAAGTCGCCCCGTTCGCGGTCCGAATACCAGCTGCCCACGATGAGGTCGATGAACTCGTTGACCCCCGCGTCGGTGGCTCCCGGAGTGTTCGTCCGAGGAAGGATGAGCTCGGCAATCGCGGTGACGGTGGCATTCTGGTGGGCGTTCAGGTAGGTCAGCTGGCCGGTGACTGGCCGGGTGGCCTGTGAGCTTCGGAGCCACGTGCCCAGTGCGGCCAGCTCCTCGGCCGTGATCTGCCCGAGCACGGGCAGGGTCGTAGCGGCACCGAGGAGCTTGAGAGCTTCACGACGTTTCATGGAGGTTCGCCTCCTGGTGTCATCCTCGCAGGGCACGCTCGGCCCGAGTCGATCGAGCCTCGGCTGCAACCTGAGCGGGCGGGCGAGGGGACCGCAAGCCGGTCGTGATCGAGCGGAGTCTCGCGACGCACCGAGTCCCGCGCCGTCAGCCTGCGTCGCTGAACGCCGCGTCGAAGGCCGCGTCCGACGGCGGGAAGTCCAGGGCCCGGACCCGCTCGCTCGCCTCCCTGGCCCCGTGCTCCCGGTCCATGCCGCTGTCCTCCCACTCGACCGAAAGCGGACCGGTGTAGCCGATTCGGTTGAGCTCCCGAAGGATCTCCTCGAAAGCCACCCGGCCCCGTCCAATGGAGCGGAAGTCCCAGGCCCGATCTGCGTGGCCGAAATCCAGGTGCCCACCGAAGGTGCCGGCGCGGGTGGGTGTCTCGCTCCACCACACGTCCTTCATGTGCACGTGGTAGATGCGGTGCCCGAACTCCCGGATGAAGCCCACGTAGTCGACTCCCTGGTACGCCAGGTGGCTCGGGTCGTAGTTGAAGCCGAACGAGTCCCGGTAACCCACCGCAGCCAGCGCGCGATCGGCGGTTGCCGCATCGAAGGCGATCTCCGTGGGATGTACCTCCAACGCGAAGCGCACCGCCACTTCGTCGAACACGTCCAGGATCGGATTCCAGCGATCGGCAAAATCCTGGTAGCCCGCCTCCACGGTCCCCGGCGTCAGCGGAGGAAAGGCGTACAGGAGCGGCCAGATGCTGCTGCCCGTGAAGCCGTTCACCACGCCGACGCCAAGGACCCGCGCGGCCCGGGCCGTGTCCCGCATCTCGTCGGCCGCCCGTTCGTTCACGCCGTCCCGATCGCCGTCCCCCCAGACCCGGTCGGGCAGAATCTCTCGGTGCCGGGCGTCGATGCGGTCGCACACCGCCTGACCCACGAGGTGGTTGCTGATGGCGAAGACCTGGAGTCCGTGTCGGGACAAGACGTCCCGCTGCCCCTGGGCGTATCCATCCTCGGCAAGGGCCCGCTGCACGTCGAAGTGGTCTCCCCAGCAGGCGAGCTCGAGGCCGTCGTACCCCCAGTCGGCCGCTCTGTGGGCCAGGTCCGCCAGGGGCAGATCGGCCCACTGGCCGGTGAAGAGAGTGACGGGTCGGCTCATGACGCGGGTCTTCGAGGTTGGCTCTGGTGCGGGGCCGCGGAGGGCGGCCGGACCGTCTACGTCGCACGCCTGCAGAATAGGAGGTGGCGCGCGCGGGGGACAGCCTCCCCGGTGCCCTGGAGCATGTCGCGAGTCGGCGACCGCGGGATGGTGACGGGTGGGGCGGAGGCCGCCCCGAGCTTCGGGCGCAGACCTGCCCTCGCTGGGGGACACCCTCGCATCCGCTTGTGTGACGCGCGGCCCCGGCGTACCAGTTCCTTCGCGTGCAGCCCGGCCGTGCCATGAGGAAAGCGGCCGGGAGGCGCCGGGATCGAAGGTCCGAGCGAAGGAGTGGAGAGATGACCAGCAAAGGACGGGTGTTGGCGGCCGGGTTGTTCGCGGCGGTGGCGGTGGGCGTCGCGTTGCGCCCCGACGACGGCGGTTCGAGCACGAGCTCTGCGTTGGCCATGGCCGACGGGATGACGGCCTTCACGAACGTGACCGTCCTTCCCATGGACAGCGAGCGATCGCGATCCGATCAGACCGTGGTCGTACGCGGCGACCGCATCGTGGCCGTGGGCCCTGCCGCCCAGGTGGAGGTGCCCAGCGGAGCCACGGTGATCGACGGCTCCGGCAAGTACCTCATGCCGGGTCTGGCCGAGATGCACGGTCACATGCCCGGAGGTGACCTGGAGGAGATCGTCATGTTCCTCTACGTGGCCAACGGGATCACCACCGTCAGGGGCATGTTGGGCCAGGACCAGCACCTCGCCCTGCGAGACCGGGCAAACAGCGGCCGAATCGTGGCGCCGACGCTCTACATGGCCGGACCGAGCTTCAACGGTAACTCGGTGAATTCGCCGGAGCAGGCCGAGGAGAAGGTACGCCAGCAGAAGGAAGAGGGGTGGGACCTCCTCAAGATCCATCCTGGACTGACCATGGCGGAGTACGACGCCATGGCCAACACCGCCCACGAAGTGGGGCTGCGCTTCGGTGGCCACGTACCCGCGGAGGTGGGTCTCCGGCACGCCATCGAGATGGGACAGGAGACCTTCGACCATCTGGACGGCTACATCGAGTACCTCGACGCTTTCGACAAGCCAATCGAGCAGGGTCAGCTCGACGAGATCGTGCGCCTGACCCGGGAGGCTGGCGCGGCGGTCGTGCCGACCATGGTGCTCTGGGACGTGGGCATCATCGGCATGGGCGAGACCGAGGACCTGATGGCCATGCCCGAGCTGCGCTACTGGCCGGACCAGGGCACGGAGAACTGGCGGCAAAGGCAGGCTGACCGCGCGGCGGATCGCAGGCAGAACGCCGAGCGGGCCAACACCTGGTTCACGAACCGCCAGAAGGTCCTCAAGGCCCTGAGCGATGGCGGCGCGACGATTCTGATGGGGACCGACTCACCCCAGATCTTCAGCGTGCCCGGCTTCTCCCTGCATCGCGAGATCGAGGCGATGGCCGCTGCGGGCATGAGCAACTGGGAGATTCTCGTGAGCGGCACGAGGAACGTCGGGGAGTACTTCCAGAGGCAGGATGCGTTCGGCACCGTTGCCGTGGGCCGGCGCGCAGACCTCCTGCTGCTCAACGCCAATCCCTTGGACGACCTGGGGGGGCTGGCGGATCGTGCCGGCGTCATGGTGAGGGGGGCGTGGCACTCGGAGGCCGACATACAGGCTCGATTGAGCGAGATCGCCAGGGGCTTCGGGCACTGAGACCAACCTCTGTGGTGTCGTCACGGCCGGGTTGTATCGTCCTTCCCGGTCGGTGCCAACGCGTGACTCGACGGCTCACGGGGGGCGTGGGTTCCGCGCGTACCCTCCCCGGCGGCGTGTCGCGGACGAGACGCCCGCTACCCTCGAGGCGCGGAGGGCGTCTCTACCAGTTCCGATCTGGGGGTTCTACTCGAGGCGCCGATCCGCATCCACGGCCGGGAGGCTCTGCAGGTACATCCACAGGGCCGCGATCTCGTCCTCGGTGAGGGCGCTCAACGCCGCGACCGGCATGGCCTCGCTGAGCTGTGTGCCGTCGGGCCGCGTGCCGGTGCGCAGGACGCGCTCGAAGTCCGCGAAGCTCCATCCGCCCAACCCCGTGTCCGGGTGGGGGGTCAGGTTCGCGGCGGCCACGTCGTCACCCATGGCCGGCGCGCTTCCGGAGAAGTCCTGTCCGTGGCAGCCCTTGCACCCCTGCGCCAGGTACTCGCCGAACGCGGCCGACGGCGCGCGCTCGACGGGTTCCGGGTGGGCCGCCTCGTGCTCGATGGCGATGGCCGGTACCAGCTCGCCGCCGGCCATGGCCGCCGCCAGGCGGGACATGGCTCCCATTCGGGGCGGATCGAAGCTCCGGGCTACGGGAGCCGCCTGCCGAAGGTAGGCCACGATCTCACCGATGTCCCGGTCGGAGAAGTGGCTGTAGCTGCCCGACGGCATGATGACCAGCGCTCGGCCGTCCCGGGCCACACCGTGGCGGATGGCCCGCTCCCAGTCGGTGGGCGAGTAGTCGCTCCCGATGCCTCCGGGGCCCGCCGTCAGATTGGGTGCGGCCAGGACCGCGAAGGCCGGCTCGTCGATCATTTTCGTTCCACCGAGGTCGTCGCCGTGGCAGTCCCGGCATCCGTAGGCCGTGGACAGGCGGTCACCGTTGGCGATGGAGGCGGAGTCCGTGGGGAGGACCAGGTCGTGACCGACGTTGTCGAAAATCCGCGCGATGCGGGCGTTGCCGATGGCGAACACGGCCGCTGCGCACAAGATCACCAGAAGAGCAATGGCGCCGAGACCCAGCCCGACCCGCTTGACCGCTTTTTTCATGGGATGACCTCCGTGGATGCCGCCGGAGACCGTCGGGACCCGCCGCGCGTCCAATCGTATCGCTCGCGCTACGTTGCGTCGTCAGCGCGACGTCCCGGGGTGTCTTGCCCGGGGGCGCGGGAGCTCAGCCCCCGAGCTGCCGTATGGCTGCCTGGGCCCTGGCGACCTCGGGTCGGCCCTCGTCAGCGTTGGCCCAGTCCTCGAGGAATAGGGCGTAGTACCCCCGGGCCCGCTCGTTTTCGCCGAGCTCGGCGTACAGATCGCCCAGTCGCAAGGCGAACCACCACCGGTTGATGTCGTTCCAGAACGACTCGTAGTACCGGACGGCCTGGCGCGACTGCCCGAGCTCTTCGTGCATGGTTCCCAGCATGAATCGGACCACCGAGTCGTTGCCGGCGCCGTCGCCCTGGACGCTCTCCAGGGCACGGATGGCGTCCTGCCGTCGCCCGTTCAGCCAGAGCTCGCGGGCCTCCAGAGTCACGGCGGCGTTCCCGTGGGCTCGAGCGTGGGCCGAGTCGCCTTCGGCGAGCATCTCCTCCTGGATCGTGCGGTGGCGCTCGAGGAAGTCGGCGTGAATGGCCCACCTCCCCTGCTCGGCCGCGTGCGATGCCACCGCCCAGGCGCACTCCGGCGATAGGTGCCCTTCGCCGCAGGACTCCGGCGCCAGGTATCGGTCCAGCGTCGCGTCGTCCAGCGCCCCGATCGTCCGCCGCATGATGTAGGCCCGGAATGCGCGAGCTCCCGGTGGCATGATCTCGTCCGCCAGCACCTCCTCGGCCTGTCGCACCTTGCCGTTCATGAGGTATGCCCAGGCCGTGAACGTGCGGGCACCGGGCCCTGGGTTCCGTGCTTCCGCCGCGTGAGCCACCCGCTCCATGTTGGCGGTCCCGATCCCGTTGACGCCCAGCTGGGCCCAGAGCTGCACCACCGAGCTGGTGGTGTCGATGGCCGCCTGCGCGGCCGCCACCTCGGCCGAATCGCCGAAGGCGAGATCCCGGCCCAGCGCCAGGTACCCCCGTCCCTGCCGGTCCTCCACCATGCTCGTCAAGCGTGCGAGTCGTTCCGTGGCGCGCGGCCCGTCCCCCTTCTTGATCTCCATTTCGATCAGGTGGATGTAGTAGGGCGCGAACGTGGGATCGAGCTGAATGGCCCGGTCGAAGACCCGGTACACCTCGTCGATCCCCTTCATGCTCTGCCCCGAGTAGTGCAGGTAGAGCTCGCCGAGAAGGAACCACATTTCGGGATCGTCGGGGTAGCGGCGAACCGCCTCCTCGAGGTCCGGCAGGACGGTCAGGTCGCCGTCCAGGAGGCCCACGGCTCCGTTCAACAGAGCAGCGTAGCGCGGAGGGAGACGGTCCGAGAGCTCTCGTGCCCGCCGCATGTAGACCTCGCCCTGCTCGCTGCTGATGTTCTCGACCCAGCCGTAGGCGTCGGAGAGCCGGTAGTACGCGAGGGCGAACATGGAGTCGGCCTGGACCGCGCGCTCCAGCGCCTCGATGGCGCTGGTGAAGTCGGCGGCGCGGTAGTGGGCCTCGCTCTCGAGGTAGGCCCGAAGCGCCGGCAGAGACGACGTCGTGATGCTGGCGGTGTGCTGAATGGGGGGAAGCTCGGCGCCCGCGCCTTCCAGAAGGGCCCGCATCACGTCCACCGAAAGCTGGTCGACGAGCGTCAGCACCTCGTCCACCGAGCCCTCTACCTGGGCTTGGCCTACCTCCGTGCCCGTGGCGACCTCGTAGATGTCGGCGCTGAGCCGAACGTCGTCTACCAGACCCACGGCAGAGCCTACCATGGCGTAGCCCGCGCCGGTGGCCGAGGCTACGCTCAGGATGGCTGCCAGGTCCGGGGCGACCTCTTCACCGACCGCCTCGCCCCAGCGCGCCAGCACGGTGCGGCTGTCGATCGTCCGAAAGCCGCCGACACCGTCCAGGTTGGTGGAGAAGAGGTCGACCATGCCCTCGCGCCAGAGCTCCAGGTCGGCCGTGCCCTGCACCTGGAAGGGCATCACCGCGATCCCCGTCCCTGCCTCGTCGGCCATGGCCTCGACCGGAGCGAACGACTGCCCCCGGTCCCGCAGGACCACGTACAGCCCCGCCAGTCCGAAGAGGAACCAGAACGCCATGATCCCGCCCAGGAGCGAGCGGCCCCAGGTCAGGTGGGGCAGCCTTCCCTGGGCCAGGCTGCGGCCCAGTCGCTTCGGGGCCACCTCCCAGGAGCCGGGCACCTCGCCCGCCGCCTCCTTGGCGTCGGTGGAGGGTGACCCCTGGACCAGAGCGGTGGCCACCATGATCACACCGCCCACCATCAGCAGGATCACGGAGGTGGGGGCCACCCATGGGGGAAGGGCGAGCGCCTCCTGCAGGACGTCCACGACCTGCAGGACGATCCAGGAGGCACCGAGATAGAAAGCGAGGACCCGGACGATGCGGGCTTGCCGCAGCCGGGTCCAGAGGTCGGGGGACGGCATGGCACGGAGTATCGGCCCGAAGAGGCCCCGCCCGCAAGCGTTTCGTGGCCTCAGTCGCGGTTCCGGAGCCCCGACTCGCGCTGCGGTCGTGGGATCGCTGGGAAGGCGGGGCGGTCCGAGGCGGTCGCGAACGCAGACGCTAGGCGTCTTCTCCCGGCTCACCCGGCGGCGTGTAGCCAGCCTGGATCCATCCCCCCGCCCGAGCGCTCTCCACCGCCTTGTGGATGAAGTGCACGCCACGGGCCCCGTCCCAGACGGTAGGGTAGTCGAGGTGCTCGTGGGCCGGCGCCCGGCCCCGGATCCCGGCCGCTCCGGCCCGATACAGGTTGGCGAAGGCCTCGATGAAGCCTTCCGGGTGCCCCGGCGGGATGCGGGTGGCCGCCTGGGCGGCCGCGGACAGGTAGCCGTTCCCGCGCCGGAGCACCTGTTCCGGCCCGTCCAGGCTGCGCACCCGGAGCTCGTTGGGAGCCTCCTGCCGCCAGGCGATGGATCCCTCGGTGCCGTAGACCCGCAGCGCCAGGCCGTTCTCCTCTCCCACGGAGATCTGGGACGCGTACAGGACGCCCCTGGCTCCTCCGGCGTACCGGATCAGCAGGTTGGCGTCGTCTTCCAGGAGGCGACCGGGCACGAATGAGGTGAGGTCCGCGCAGAGCTCCTCGATCTCGAGGCCGGTCACGTAGCGAGCCAGGTTCTCCGCGTGGGTCCCGATGTCTCCGAGGGCCAGGCCGGCGCCTCCCCTCGATGGGTCCGTCCGCCACGATGCCTGCTTCTGCCCCTCGGCTTCGAGGGGCAGCGACAGCCACCCCTGCGGGTATTCCGCCACCACCTTGCGGATGGCGCCGAGCCGGCCGTCCCTGACCAGCGCGCGGGCTTCCTTGACCATGGGGTAGCCGGTGTAATTGTGCGTGAGCACGAACACCCGGCCCGAGGCGGAGACGCGCCGGCACAGGTCCTCGGCCTCGTCGACCGTGTTGCTCAGGGGCTTGTCGCAGAACACGTGGAAGCCGGCGTCGAGGAAGGCACACGCGACTGGGTGGTGAAGGTGGTTGGGCGTCACGATGACCGCCGCCTCCATGCGCACGTCCGCCGGCAGAGCCGACTCCCGCTCCGCCATCTCCTTCCAGGAGCCGTAGACCCGCTCTGGATCGAGTCCCAGCTCCGCGCCCTTTTGCCGCGAGCGGTCCCCTTGCGAGGAGAACGCACCGGCCACGAGCACGAGCTCGCCGTCCATGGTGGCCGCCATGCGGTGAACGTCGCCGATGAAGGCGCCGGGGCCGCCGCCCACCATGCCGAGACGGACCGGGTCCGTCATGGAGCGCTCCGCCGCAGGTGGGAGCGGCGCTCGCTGGACGACGGCGGGGCTGGCTTCTGAGCGGGAGCTCGCCGGTGAGCCAGCGCTCCGGCGCGGCGGACCCGGCGGTCGTCGCGTTCGGGAACGATCACGTGACCACGCGCTCCGTGATCTTGCGCGCCCGATAGCCCCCGGCGCGGCGGTCGCTCAGGTACAGCAGCCCGAACACCAGAACGAGGATGGCCGTGAACGGAAGGATTGCCCGGAACGACACGCGGCCACCGTGGTTGTCGGCGGGCCCCAGGATGGCCGCAGCCCGTCCGCTCGTGGCCGGATCGCCGGCGTCGATCACGGCACGGAGCGCGTTGGCCGTCGTCACCGAGGGGAGCTCCCCAGCGGAAGCGTAGGCTTCGATCACGCCCGCCGCCGCTTCGGTGGCGGTCCCCAGATCCAGCCCGGTCTCGGCCGGGGCCACCTCGGCGAGGGCCGGGTAGGTGGTCACGACGTCGGTGAAGAGGGCTACGGTCTCGTCCACCCCGATCCGCTCGTGTCCCGCCTGGTCGGCGATACGTCCCATCTGGGGGGCGGTGACCAGGCCTACGACCGCCATGCCCACCGCGCCCATGAGGCCCAGGCCCAAAGCGCCGCTCCTGGGGATTCGCTCGGAGACGAACCCCAGCATGGTGGGCCAGAAGTAGCAGATCCCCACGGCGAAGACGGTGGCCGACAGGAACGCCATCGGCGTGGTCTCCGCGTAGCTCAGCCACGCCAACCCCACGATGGACAGCACCGCGCAGCCGAGGAGAAGGCCGGTCGGCGAGAGGCGGTGCACGACGGGCCCGGCCTTGTAGCGCAGGACGGCCATGAGCCCGTTGATCCACGCCAGGACCAGGATGCCCGGGATTCCCCCCGCCTCCAGGACGGCGGGCACCCAGCGATTGGGGCCCAGCTCGGTGGAGGCGGTGATGGCCATGCAGAAGAGCATGAGCAGCATGAGCGGCGTGGTGAACGTGGCTTGGAACATCTCGCCCATGCTCACGCCCGCCTGCACGCCTTCTGTAGGAGGGAACGTCTCCCGTAGCATCATGACGCCGTAGAGGACGGTGGGGATGAGGATCAGCGCGAGCTTGAGCTGCCACGATCCCAGGCCCACCGCGTCGAGCCCGAACGCAGCCACCGAGCCGATCACGATCCCCCCGGGGAACCAGACGTGAAACTGGTTCAGCTTGACCGTCTTGTCGTCGGGATAGAGGGCCGCCACCAGCGGGTTGCACGCTGCCTCGACCAGACCGTTGCCCATCGACAGGATCAGCGCGCCAGCGAACAGCGTCGCGAATCCACCGGCGAAGATCATGATCAGAGCGCCAGCCAGGTGGCTCACGAAGGCGAGGCGCAGGAGTCGGCGCATTCCCAAGGTGTCGCACAGCGGGGCGAAGACCAGCTGGGATACGGCGAATCCCCACAGCGCCGCGCCGCCGATCCAGCCGATCTGCAGGTTGGAGAGGACGAACTCGCGTTTGAGCGTGAGCATCACGGCGCCGACCACCGCAAAGGTCACGGACGTGGCGACCAGGGCCACGCAGCTGGCCACGAACAGCTTGCGGGGTCTCACCTCGCTCGGGGTCGTCACCGGCCACCACCGATCTCGCGGATGCGGATGTCGCGGTACCAGACACGGTCGCCGTGATCCTGGAGGGCGATGTGCCCCCGCCGCGCCTCGCCGTACGCCGGCATCTCGGCGAACTTGCTGCCGGCCACGAGGGCCTCCCACTCCGGGGACCCGAGCGTGTATTCCACGATCTTCACGCCGTTGAGCCAGTGCTCGACCTGGTCGCCGTCGACGAGCAGGCGCGCCTCGTTCCACTCACCTGCCGGGTTCACGACCTCGGCGGACGGCGCGTGCAGCGCGTAGTTCGAGCCTGCGCTCGTCAGTGGGCTCTGACCGTCCGGGTGCCGGGCGTCGTCGAGGACCTGCATCTCGGGGCCCGACTCCCAGGGCCATGGGTGGTCCTCGGTCACGTGAAAGAAGATGCCGCTGTTCCCGCCTTGGGCCACTCGCCACTCCAGGACCAGCTCGAAGCTGGCGAACTGGTCCACCGTGATCAGGTCGCCCCGACCTCCCTCGATCGGCTCGAAGGCCAGGTTGTACTCCCCGTCAATGGACCAGCCACCGGGCACCGACTCGGAGCGGTAGCCGCGCCACGCGTCCAGCGAGGTGCCGTCGAAGAGAACGCGGAAGTCGGCGGCCTCCAGCGCGGGCGACGAATCGGCCGCCGTGGGCTCGCCGGACGACGTGCGGGCGCCGGATGCGTCCGGAGCGGCATCGGCGGCGCAGCCTCCGAGCGCCAGGGCCGAGAGGCCCATGAAGAGTGCCGCCGGCGCCATGCCGGCGAGTCCCGTTCGATCCACTTTCACCAACGGCCTCCGGGTGGGGATCGGGTGGTGGTGCAGCGGGCAGCGTGAAGATCCCGCTCACCCGGAGGGCAGGCAAGGGTGGGGTCAGGCCCGAGCGGGCTCCCCCGCCGTATACCAGGTCAACCTCGTGCGGAGCTTCATGATCAGCGGAAAGAGAACCACGACGAGCAGCACCCCCGCCAGCGCGTCCACGCCGTAGTGGAAGCGGCCGTACACCGTGCTGATCGTCAGCCCCACCACGGGGATCAAGAAGGCCCAGAACACCGGGCGGTCATGGCGCCACGCCACCGGCAGAATGGTGCATGCCACCGCCACGTGGGAGCTCGGGAACGCGGCGCCCTTGCTGCCGCCGTCTTCCAGGACCGCGTGGACCATCTGGTAGAAGAACCCGTTGGACCAGGGCTCGCCGATGGGCGGAAACTCGTAGTGGGGACCCTGGACGGGGAAGAAGATGAAGAACATGTAGCAGCTGAAGAAGACCACGACGAGCGAAAAAACGAGCTCCCGGAAGCCCTCCACCTTGCCACGCAGGTACATGGCGCCGCCCGCCAACGGGACGATGACCCAGTAGAAGGCGTAGAAGAAATGGAGGATCTCGCTGATCCACATCTGGGGGAACCGCTGGCTCAGGGTCATGGCCAGCTGCTCCCCGAAGAGAAACTCTTCGGCCGCGAGGATCAGGCCGTCGTTGTATCCGACCGAGAAGAACAGGGCCAGGTAGCGGAGCTCCCAGTACAGGAAGACGATGTAGAGGAGCGGGTAGAGGTCTCGGGCGAATCCTCCGAGCCCAGGGCCGGGCCGCGACAGCCGTGTAACCAGCCAGGTGATGACCAGGATTGCCGCGTGGGCGACGACCAGGGCCGCCCAAAGGCCCGGCGAATCGAGCTTCCAACCCATGAACAGGATGATCAGGCCGGTGAAGGCCACGTACGCCATGAGGATCACGTCGGCGGGGCCGGCCTCGGGGAACCGCTCCCCGAACCAGCCGACTCGCTTATGAAACCACGTGATCCATCGCATATACAGAGTCACAGCCACCCCTCTTCGAGGTACCAGCGAACGGTATGTCGAAAACCGAATCGGACGTCGTACACCGGAGACCAGCGAAGTACTCGCAACGTCTCGGACACGTCGGCCGTCCATGCCCGCGCCACCATGTCTCGCGCTCGCCTGAGATCCAACCGGCCGGGCTTCGCGCCGGCGAAGAGCCCGGAGACGACACCGGCGGCCAGGACGGCGGGCGACGGCAGCGGTAGCGCCAGAACCCGCCGGCCCACCGCCTCCCGCAGCGCGGTGATGACCTCGGGCCAGACCGGGAGCTCCGGATGCCCCACGAAGAAGGTCCGCCCGATGGCCTCGGGCGTTTCCGCTGCGAGGCGCAGTGCGGAGGCCACGTCCCGTCCGTGGACCAGCTGCACTCTTCGGCGGCGCAGTCCCGGGACGAGGGCCAGCCCCCGCGCCGCCATCTGGAAGACGGGGAGCGTGTCCTGATCGCGAGGACCGTAGACGGCCAGCGGCCGGACGATCGTGGCACGAAGCCCGCCGCCGGCCTCCCTCAGGATCCCCTCAGCCGCGAGCTTGCTCCGCCCGTAGTCGCTCGTGGGCGCCGGCTCGTCCTCGAGTGCCCGGGGCCGCTCGAACGTGCCGGGGCCGGCGGCGGCGCCGCTGCTGCAGAACACGAGGCGATGCTGGTCACCTGTGACGAGCAGGGCCTCCACCAGTCGGCGCGTGGTCACGACGTTGGCCCGCTCGAGGACGGCGGCGGATCCACGCGTGAGGCCGGCGACGTGGAAGGTCACATCGATGTCGGCGACGACCGTCTCCAGGTCGCCTTCGGCCAGGTCCGCCTCCATCAGCTCGACCGGCTTCCCCTCCAACCAGCGGAGGTCGCTGGTCGCCCGGACCGCGCACCGGACCCGGTAGCCCGCGTCAATCAGCTCGTCCACGAGATGGCTCCCGACGAAGCCCGTGCCTCCGGTGACCAGGGCGTGGGGGGCATCGGGCCCGGGGCGGGCATGGGCCGGGTCAGGCCGTGGAGCGCCGGGACCCTGGTCGCGCGGCGCATCGGACCCAGTCGGTCGGAGGGGGGCTGACATGTCCATCAGTGAGCTGCCGGGACCCCGCTCATTCGGGAGGGGAATCCGGAGCGGGCAGGGCTTTCTCGTACAGGCGGTAGGTCTTGTAGAGCTTGAAGCCCATCTTCTCGAGGGCCCGGTTCATGAGATCGTTGTCCTCGAGGATCCAAGAGCTCTCTCCGGCATACCCTTTCCGGGTCCCGCGCTTGAACGTCTCGTAGTACAGCAGGACGTCGAGGCCGGACCGGCGGTGCTCCGGCAGCACCCCCAGGGTCAGGATGCGGCACCGGTCGATCTTCTTCATTCCCCGCAGCAGCTTGAAGATACCGAAGGGAAAGAGGCGCCCGTTGAGGCCCGTGATCGCCTGGTTGATGTCCGGCAGCGTCAGGGCGAACCCGACGGGCTCGCCGTCGATCTCCCCGATGAGCACCAGATCCGGGTCCACCACGGGCTTCAGGCCCTTGGCCATGTGGTTGACCTCGGCGTCCGTCATCGGCACGAAGCCCCAGTTCTTCTCCCAACCCTCATTGTACAGGTCGCGCACGAGCTCCACCTCGCGATGGAAGTTCTTCATGTCGAGCGACCGGATCCGGAGATCCCTGCTGGACCGGACGACCCGCTTCCGGAGACGGTCGAAGCGGTCCGCCGTGAACGTGTCCTTGTCACCTGACCACGCAAGGAGGTCCTTCGCCTTGGTCATCCCCCACCCCTCCAGCAGATCCTTGTAGTACGGGGGGTTGTACGTCATGAGGATGGTAGGCGGATCGTCGAAGGCGTCCATGAGCAGCCCGCACTCCTCGTTCATCGAGAAGTTCACGGGACCCCGGATGCCGTCGAGCCCGCGGGCGGAAACCCAACCGGCCGCCACGTCCAGAAGGGCGGTGGCGACTTCGCCGTCGTCCACGCACTCGAACTGACCGAAGAAGCCGAGCCGGTCCTCGTGAACCTGGTTGTGCAGCCGGTTCTCCACCGCCGCGATGCGGCCGAGGGGCTCACCGCTCCGGTACGCCAGAAACAGCTCGACGTCGCCATGCTCGAAGAAGGGATTGGCCTTCCGGCTCAGCCGCTTCCTCTCCTCCGTGAGTAGCGGCGGGACCCAGGCCGGATAGCGGCCGGGGTAGATCCGCCAGGGAAGGCGCAAGAACGTCCGTCGCTGCCGGGACGTGCGAACGGGCTGGACGTCGACGCTCATGGGGACGGGGGGGCGTTCAGGCTGGCTGAACCGACCTGGGCTACACGAGCGCCAGCTTCTTGCCCACCTCGGCGAACTGCTCGAGCACGTAGTCGAGCTGGTCGTCGGTGTGCGTGGCGATGTAGCTCGTCCGCAGCCGACAACTCCCCTCCGGGACGGCCGGTGGCAAGACCGCGTTCGTGTAGATCCCCCGCTCGAACAGCTCCTTCCACATGAGGAAGGCCTCCTCCATGGGGCCGATGATGACCGGTACGATGGGCGTTTCGGTCTTGCCGGTTTCGAAGCCGAGGCTGTGGAAGCCCTCGATCATCCGCTTGGTGATCGCCCAGAGACGATCCCGCCGTTCCGGCTCCGCCTCCATGACGTCCATGGCCGCCAGGACCGTGGCAACGGCCGAGGGAGGCATGCTCGCCGAGAAGATCAGGCTGCGCGCGTGGTGCTGGAGGTAGTCGATCACCGACCGCGGCCCCGCCACGAAGCCCCCGATGGACGCGAAGGACTTGCTGAACGTCCCGATTGTCAGATCGACCTTGTGGGTCAGCCCGAAGTGCTCGGCCGTGCCCGCGCCGGTGTGGCCCAGCACGCCGATGGAGTGGGCATCGTCCAGAGCCAGCGCGAAGTCGAACTCCTCGCGGAGCGCCACCAGGCGCGGCACGTCCGCGATCTCGCCCTCCATGCTGAACACCCCGTCGACGATGACCATGGCCCCGCCGCTCTCCTGGGAGCGCAGCATCGCCTCAAGGGCATCGAGATCGTTGTGGTTGAACCGCTGAACGGTGCCGAACGAAAGCCGGGCGCCATCGACGATGCAGGCGTGGTTGAGCTTGTCCAGGTAGACCGTGTCCTGGCGGCCCACCAGGGTGCTGATGACGCCCAGGTTGGTCTGGTAGCCGGTGCTGAAGACCAGGGCCGCCTCCGTACCGATGAAGCGGGCCAGCCGCTCCTCCAGCTCCAGGTGTAGATCCAGGTTGCCGTTCAGGAAGCGACTGCCGGTACACCCGCTCCCGTACCGATCGATGGCCCGCTTGGCCGATTCGACCACATGCGGGTGATGGGTCAGCCCCAGGTAGTTGTTGGAGCCGATCATGATCTTCTTCTTGCCGTTGATGACGACTTCAGTGTCGGTCGATCCGCTCACCGGCAGGAAGTATGGGTATAGGCCCTCGGCCTTTACCTCGTTGTGGCGCGTGAAGGCGCGACACTTGTCGAACAGGTGCATTCAGCCCCCGGGTTCGAGTCGGGCGTGCGTGCTCGGATACGCAGTCCGGCTCCACGTTCCCTTGTACAGCCGAAGAAGATACCCGAATGGGACGCCGCAGGGGAGTGTAGAATCGGGACCACCCCCGCGCGCACCGTCGCAACCGACACCAAGATACGGTTTTGGCGTCAAGCGAAAAACAAGTGTGAGTGCACGGTCCCGACCTCAGTCCTCCGGGTCGAGCAGTCTCCACAGCACCCACGCTGCCACGCTCCGCAGCGGTCGCCAGGCCTCCGCCCGCTCCAGGACCAGGTGGGGCTCGGGCCGACCGTCGAGTCGATCGAGGCGCTTGAGCCCCTCCCGGATGCCCAGGTCCGTGGCCGGCATCACGTCCAGGCGCCCCAGACGGAACATCAGGAAGATCTGGGCGCTCCATTCACCGATACCCCAGACCCTGGTGAGTTGCGCGATCACCTCCTCGTCGGATGCGCGGCCGATGGACCGCAGCCTCACTTCGCCGCTCGTGACCCGCTGCGCCAGGTCCTTCAGGGCGCGGGTCTTGTTGCGCGAGAGGCCTGCCGTCCTGAACGCTAGATCCGTGAGGGTCAGGCACTCCTCGGGATCGGGAAACCGGGTTCCCGGAGTGAGCGCCCGCACGCGACCGTAGATGGCGGCCGCGGCGTTGCCCGCGAGCTGCTGGTAGATGATGGCACGGGCCAGGGCATGGAAGTGGGAGCCCCGGCGCGCATGGTCGGGGAAGCCCGGGAACGGCGGAGTCCGATCCATGGCGTCAGCCAACCGGGGGTCCTGCCGCCGAAGCCGATCGAGGGACCCCTCGTCTGGGAGATTACGGGTCACGGAGGCTCCGGGGTGACCGTCGTTCACGGATTGCTGCGGGCGCCGACGGACGCCCGATCCCGCCGGAAGCGGCGACCCTCGGAACGACCCCGGACGACACCGAGTTAACGCCGTGACCCGGCACGCTGTCAATCCGGCGGGGACCCCGGACCATGAGGCGGCGTCGCCCGGTTTCCCGGATCGGGTTGGCACGGCGGTGGGGCAGGCCCCCCCCTGAGCGAAGAGATCCGGGGAGGTCGGTTGATCCGGATCCTCCGTGGATCCACCTTTGGACAGCGGTCGTGGGGAGCCGCGTGACCTCTCGAGGGAGACGATGACCGAAGGACCGTCCATCTGGGGCCGCTTCGTCGCGGAGCTGCGAAGACGGCACGTGGGCCGCGTGGCGCTCGCCTACGCGGCCGTAGCCTTCGTGGTTCTCCAGGCCGCCGAGATCGTGCTCCCGGCCTTCGACGTGCCGGAGTGGGGGCTCCGGGCGATCGTGGTCTTCGCGTTCCTGGGGTTCCCGGTCGCCCTCGCACTGGCGTGGATCTACGACATCACCCGGCACGGGATCGAGCGTACCCCGGACGGCGCGTCTTCCGGACGGCCCGAGGTCAGGCTGCTTCCGCGACTGGCCTTCGTGGCGATCACGATCGTGATGGCGGTGGGTGGGGGATGGTGGTTCCTCGAGACAACCGTGACGGACGCGCCGAGCGGCCGAGCGGTGGGCTCGGAGCGGAGCGCCGCTCCACCGGAGCTGGTCCCGGCGTCCTATGAGCCCGGCACGCCCGTCACCTCGCTGGCGGTGCTCCCGCTCGACGATTTTTCCGAAGAACAGGATCAGGCCTACTTCGTGGCGGGCATGCACGAAGCGCTGGTGTCGGCCCTGAGCCAGCTCGACGGGGTCCGGGTGGTGTCACGGACGACGGTCATGCAGTACGAGCGCACGTCCAAGACCATGCCTCAGATCGCGCGCGAGCTGCGGGTCGATGGCATCGTAGAAGGTTCCGTGCTGCGGGCGGGAGACCGGGTTCGCATCACGGTCCAGCTCATCCATGCGCCATCGGACACGCACCTCTGGTCGGAAAGCTACGAGGAGGAGCTCGCCGACATCATCGCCCTGCAGCGGGAGGTGGCCTCGGACATCACCGCCGAGGTGCTCCAGGAGCTCAACCTCGAGCCCTCCGGTGCCGGCCTCATGCTCGTCGATCTCGACCCGGCCGTGCGAGAGCAGTACATGAGAGGGCGCTTCCAGCAGTCTCAGGGCACAACCGAGTCGCTGCAGCAGGCGGCGCAGCACTTCGAGGCGGTCATCGAGATGGACTCGGCCTTCGCGCCCGCGTTCGCCGCCCTGGGCAGCACGCTCATCCTGCTGGGCGACATGCCGGGAGTCGCCGAGGTCGACCTGACCATGGCGGAAGACGCAGCGGCCCGGGCCCTCGAGCTCGACGGGGAGTCTCCCGAGGCGCTCGCGGTGATGAGCGCGATCGTCCCGGCGCCCGGTGAGGTGAGCCCTCCGGCAGGGTTCCAGGACACGCCCGGCGTAGATCCGACGCCGAGCACGCCCGAAACCGAGCGGGTGGCTCGGGCCCAGGAGATCCGGCTCCGCATCCAGGCCGACAGTCTCACCCAGGAGCGGCGCGAGGCCTGGGTCGCCGAGCTCACGGGGATGGGAGGTCAGGCGGCGGTAATCCCCATCCTCCGGAAGGCCATGGACATGGGGCGTATCCCCCAGGCCCGTCAGGTGGAGATCGCCCACGTGTTGGTCGCCTCGGGACACACCGAGGAGGCCGTGCACGTCCTGGAGAGCGTGGTGGAACAGGCGCCTCACATGACCCCGGCGTGGTCGGCTCTCGAACGAGCCCACACCGCCCGCGGCGACTTCGAAGCCGGTGTGGAGGTGCGCCTGGCTCACATGGCCGAGGTGGAGAGGCGAGACGACCAGGAGTTGGCCTCTCTCGCCCAGGCCTTCGAGACCGGTGGTGAGATGGGGTATTGGGAGTGGTGCCGCGCCGATCTGGAGAGTCGCGTCGCCGAGGGCAAGCCCGTGGGCCCTGCCGACATGGCCACCACCTACGCCGCGTTGGGCGAGACCGAGCTGGCCTACGAATGGCTGGACCGGGCCACCCAGATGGGAGATCCCGGCTTGATGGCCATGCGCAGCGATCCCGTCTGGGACGCGTACCGAGACGATCCCCGGTTTCGCGAGCTGGCACGCCGGGTCCGGAGCACGCCGGGCCCACCCGGCGGCGGCCGACAGCGGCCCGGCCCGCCGACCTGAGCCCGTGCGGCCGGGCCCGCCGGCCCGAGCCCCGGGGCCGGCGGCGGCCTAGCACCCAGCCCGAGCCCCGAGGGGCCGGCTGCAGGGCCAGCCGAGCACCGTCGACCCCGCGCCGAGCCCGGCCACGACGGCGACGCTTCGGCCGTTCTTCTTGACCCGGAGCGCCTGTCTGCGCCCTTTGGTTCCTTCCGGTCTCCCTGCCCCGGGGGAGCGACCGTTCGAGCGAGGAGCGCCATGACGATCGAGAAAAGATACTCCGGATACCGGTCCTTCGAATACCTCGAGCCCGGTCGCGACTACCGGATGTTCGAGCTCTCTCCGGAGGTAGGCCGCGTCGACCCGTACGTCGTGCCCCTCTCGGACGCCGAAGAGGCCAGGGTCGAGGGCCTGGTGCGGGACAACATCTGGATCTCCCTTCACGAACACCTCGGAACCTTCCCGAACAACGTTGCCGAGACGCCGCATTACATTCGCGAGGGCCGCATGTTCACGGCGTTCCAGGGGCTCGCCCACTCGTGGTGGGACGCCGTGTTCGACAACCTGATGGACGGGATCTGCACCATCGAGTCCAAGGGCGGGTGGAAGTGGACCGAGGTGCTTCACGACCTCGGCATGCGGCTCTGTGACCTCGCCCACCAGGACTTCGTCATCCACTGCACCGGCACGGGCGACATCCACCGTGCCCACGACGAAGGACGCCTCGCGTGGATCGCCTCCATGGAGGGCGCGGCCATGATCGAGAACGAGCTGGACCGCATCGAGATCCTCTACGGCTTCGGCGTGCGGGCCCTGGGGATCACGTACAGCGAGGGAAATGCCCTGGGATCCGGGCTCAAAGAGCCGCGGGACGGGGGGCTGACCATGTTCGGCCGCCGGGCGGTGGAGCGCATGAACAAGGTGGGGATGCTGATCGACTGCTCCCATTGCGGCGACCAAACGACGCTGGACGTGATCGAGGTGAGCGAGGCCCCGATCCTGCTGAGCCACATCGGCGCGCGGGCGCTCTGGGAGTCGAACCGTCTCGCGCCCGACGAGGTGCTCGAGGCCTGTGCCCGCAAGGGTGGTCTGATCGGTATCGAGGCGGCGCCTCACACCACGCTCACGTACAACCGCCGCGTTCACGACCTCGAAGCGTACATGGAGCACTTCGAGTACGTGAAGGACCTGGTGGGCATCGACCACGTGGGCTTCGGTCCGGACACCGTCTACGGCGACCATGTGGGACTCCACAATGCCTACACCGCCAACCTCTCCATCAAGGAGTCACGGGGTCGGAGAGGGAGCGGTCGGCAGGAGTTCGAGCCCGTACAGTACGTGGCCGGCATCGAGAACCCCACCGAGGGTTCGCAGAACATCGTGCGGTGGCTCGTGAAGGCCGGATACTCGGACGAAGACATCGTCAAAGTCATGGGTGG
>JBDHLD010000288.1:0-2119 GCA_039586035.1 Gemmatimonadota bacterium
CCCATCTGGCGGGACACGCTCACGGCGTTCCTGGATCGGACGTCGGGCGGGCGGCCGGCGGTGTTCTAGGGGCCGCCTCCATGCGAGGGTCAGGAGATCAGTGGGAAGCCGCCCCACCTCCACCCTCGAACCGGTCGACCCGGTACGGCTCCAGCATCTCGACCCGGACCCCGTCCAGGATCTCGCTGGCCGCCAGCCGCCCCACCAGCGGCGAGAGCGTCACGCCGCTGTGCATCACGGCCAGGTACACGTCCGGCGCTCCTTCGGCGAAGCCGATGACCGGGTGTCCGTCCGCGGGAAGCGGCCGGTAGCCGATGGTGTACCGGTCGAACTCGACGCCAGCGGCGTCCGGGATCAGGCGCTGGGCCTGGGCCAGAACCTCCTGGGCGATCGCCTCCGGATCGTCGGGCACGGCGACCCCGCTGAAGCCACCCGACAGGACCAGGCCGCCGTCGAGCTTCTGCTTCAGCGCGCCCGAGGGGGCGAGCACGACGCGCCCCAGCAGCTCGGGGCCGGGCGCGCTGTGGGCGAGGAGACCCGGTGACTCTCGCAGCGGGACCTGGAGGCCGGCCATGGCGGCCAGCGTCGGTGTGTCGACGCCCGCCGCGATGACGATGGCGTCGGCCTCGATCGCCCCGGTCGTCGTCTCCACCCGCTCCAGTCGTCCCCAGCGGAGCCCGAGGCCGGTCACCTCGCACGGATACTCGTACCGGACGCCCTCGCGGCGGCCGGCCTCCACCAGGCCCATGGTCACGGCCGACGGATCGATGCTCCCTTCCTCCCGCGAGTAGGCGGCCGCCAACACCGGCCCGTCGGGGCGGACGTTGGGCTCTAGCTCGGCGAACTCGGCCTCGTCGATGAGCCGGATCGGGTAGCCCCGGGTCTGCTGGGCCGTCACGTCGCGGCGCAGGTCACGGACCCCCTCGGGGTCGCCGGCCCACTGGACGGAGCCTCCCCACTTCACCTTGAACGAGCCACCGACCTCCGGCTCGAGGTGCTTGTACGCGAGGGCGCTCAGGCGGTTGAGCCGGTGGTAGTGGTACGGCTGCTTGCTCGCTGACGCGTTGATCCAAGCGAACGACTTCGAGGTGGCTCCGGCGGCCGGGCCTTGCTTCTCGCAAACCGTGACGTCGGCGCCGCGACGGGCGAGGTGGTAGGCGATGGACGAGCCGATGATGCCGCCACCCACGACCACGATCTTGCCGGGTGCGCTCTGGGAACGGAAGCTGGGCAGGGTCGCCACACTGGCGCCGGCGAACAGCTGAAGGAAGGTGCGTCTTTGCATGGTGGGCTTGGGCTCCTGGCTAGGGCCGGACCCGGGCCTCTAACTCCGTGAACCAGTTCTGCACGAGGATCAGCTGGCTGGGATCCTCTTCGGTGTCGATCACCCGCGCCATGAGGAAGCGCTCACCGTCGGGAGCCAACTCGTAGCTCCGGCTGTTGTTGGCGAAGTAATACCCTTCCGATAGCGAGAACAGCGAGTGGCGCCGAACGATGGCGAAAGGCGGACCGGTCTCGATTTCGGCCACCATCATGTCACGCCGACCGAACGTGCCGCTTCCACCAGTGACGTAGAAGAGCTCGTTGCCGTCGGCGGACCACACGGGTTGACGACCGCCGTTGTCGGAGACCTGCCACTTGCCTTGATCGACGTCCGGGAACGGTCGGATGAAGACCTCGCGCCGGCCCGTCTCGTCGGAGTGGTAGGCGAGCCATCTACCGTCGGGCGAGAGCATGGGTGCCGCCTCGTCGAACTCGCTGTCGACCAACGACACGGGCACACTGTCGGTTCCGGGCCGGTAGGCGAGGATGTCGCGGCCACCGATCACGCCCGAGGTTCCTCCCGTGCGGAGCACCAGCGTCTCGCCGTCGGGGCCCCAGAACGCCTCGGCCACGGTCCGTTCGAGATCCACCAGCAGCTCGGCCTCGCCGGTGCCGTCAGCCGGCTTGGTCCACACGTCGAGGTTTCCACCGCGCGGCGAGATGAAGGTGATGCTCCGCCCGTCGGGACTCCACCGGGGGAACCGGTCCTCGGCCTCGTCGAACGTCAGCCGCGACAGGGGACCGTCGGGCAGCTCCTTGATCCAGATGTCATTTCCGAGGTCGGTCAGGACCTTCA
>JBDHLD010000126.1:0-8641 GCA_039586035.1 Gemmatimonadota bacterium
GACGTCCAGGGGATTCTGGGGTACGGTGAGCGCCTCGATGGCGCCTTCCTTCATGCGGCGGCCCACGACGGCGGCCTCCAGGAGGTCGCCCCGGTGCTTCGGGAAGACCCGACCGATGCTGGTCTCACCGACGCCGTGGCCAGACCTCCCCACGCGCTGGAGGCCCCGGGCCACGGAGCCCGGTGACTCCACGAGGATCACCAGGTCCACCGTGCCCATGTCGATCCCGAGCTCCAGGGAGCTGGTGGCCACGATGGCCCTGAGCTCGCCAGCCTTCAGCGCTTCCTCGATCTGCTTGCGCTGACCGTGGGCCAGGCTGCCGTGGTGGGCCCGGACCAGCTCCTCGCCCGAGAGCTCGTTGAGCTGATGAGCTAGCCGCTCGCAGAGGCCCCGGCTGTTCACGAACAGGATGGTGGTGCGGTGCTGCCGGATCAGGTCCAGCAGCTCCGGATAGATAGCGGGCCAGATGCCGTACTGGCGGGTGGCGGCTTCCTCTTCAGCGGCAAGAAGGGCGGAGCCATGATCGTCGGGCAGGGACTCCCTGTCGTCGACCTCCCGTCCGTTGTCGTGGGATTCCGAGCCGCTCTCCCGGTAGCCGTCGCCGGACCGCGCGCGGACGCCGCCACCCACGTTGGGCGAGCCCTGAGGCACCGAGTCGGCGGCGTTCCCCTGCCCCACCTCCCCCGGCGTCACGGGCCGCGTCATGTCGTCCACGGGCACGATCAGCCGCAGGTCGAGCTCCGGGGGCACGTGGGTGTCCACGACCTCCACGGGGCGTCCGCCACCCAGGAACCGGGCCACCTCCGACGCCGGTCGGGCGGTGGCGGATAGACCGATGCGCTGGGGATCCCGGTCCGCCAGGGCTGACAGGCGCTCCAGCGAAAGAGCCAGGTGCGCGCCCCGCTTGGTGGGCGCCATGGCGTGGACCTCGTCAACGATGACCCACTCCACGGTCCGGAGGGTCTCCCGGGCCTGCGAGCCCAGGATCAGGAACAGGGACTCTGGCGTGGTGACCAGGATCTCGCCCGGCGTCTTGATCTGGCGGCGACGGTCCCGCTGCGGCGTGTCGCCTGTCCGTATGTCGATGCTCGGGACGTGGAGACGCGTCGACGACGCCTCGGCGGCCCGCTGGATTCCCGCCAGGGGGGCCCTGAGGTTGCGCTCGATGTCGTAGACCAGCGCCTTCAGGGGCGACACGTAGAGCACGCGGACGCCGAGATCGGCGTCGGGGTCCAGGCGCGTCAACCGATCGATGGCCCACAGGAACGCCGCCAGCGTCTTCCCGCTTCCCGTCGGGGCGATCAGGAGCGAGTTGTCGCCGCGGGCGATGCTGTCCCAACCTTCGTTCTGGACACGGGTCGGCGCTTCGAAGGTGCTCGAGAACCAACCCCGAGTGGCATCACCGAACTGCTGCATATGCCGATCCGACACGATTTGTCCGTCCTCCGGGGCGAGGGGTCCCGAGGATGAGAATTGGCGGTGGGCCAAGATCCCCCGGGGAGAGGGGAGAATCGGTACCCCGGCGCCCGGAGCAACGATCCCTCCATGGGATGCCTCCCCCAACACTAACCTTGCTAGTCTAAATCCGATATCTTACCTTGCACTAGCATTGTTAGTGAGCAGACCGCGACGAAAGGACCCTCGATGGGCAAGAACGTCCTCGGAGAGTTCGAGCATCAGGTGCTTCTGGCCATCCTCCGACTCGGGTCGGAGTCCTACTCCGTTCCCATCGTTCTCGAGCTGGAGGAGCGGACGGGGCGAGACGTGGCGCCGGCCAAAGTCTACATCGCCCTCAGACGCCTGGAGGAGAAGGGCCTCCTGGAGTCCCGCATGAGCGACGGCGAAGCGGACCGGGGAGGCCGGACCCGGCGCTACTTCGCCCTGACGGAGGACGCCATGGATCGGCTGCGCGAGTCGCGGGAGACGCTGATGCGCCTCTGGGAAGGTGTGACACCGGCACTGGACCGGTCGTGACGGATCCCCGACGGCCGGATGGGCCATCCTCGGCTCGTCCCCCACGCCTGGCCGAGGCGCTGCTGATACGACTGCTCCCGGCGGCCGATCGCGAAGTACACCGCGACGAGCTGGGCGAGCTCTATCAGCTCCGCGTGCAGTCCCGGGGGAAGCGCCGGGCTGACCGATGGTATTGGAGACAACTGTGGGCCTTCGGCGCGGCGGCGCTGCGGAGGCCGTGGGAGGTGGAGGCGATGGGCACGTTCACGCAGCAGCTCAGGCAGTCCCTTCGCGCGCTCCGACGCGCTCCGGCCTTCACCGTCACCGCCATTCTGACGCTGGCGTTGGGTATCGGCGCGACCGTTGCGGTGTTCAGCGTCGTGAACGGTGTGCTGCTCCAGGCCCTTCCCTACCCGGCCCCGGAACGCCTGGTGATGATCTTCACCGACTCGCCTCCCAACCGGTGGAACTTCTCCGTCGCCGACTACGTGACCCTGGGGGAGCAGCAGACGGTCTTCGAAGACTTCGGCGCCCGGATGTATCGCCGGATGACGTACAACGGCGACGGCACGGCCGAGCGTGTGCTGACCGCACATGTGACCCCGAGCTACCTGACCACCCTGGGGGTCGCTCCGGTGCTGGGCCGCGTCTTCACCGAGGACGAAGGCGAGCCCGGGACGCCACGAGCGGTGATGGTCAGTCACGGCTTCTGGGAGACGCGCCTGGGAAGTGACCCCGGCGTTCTCGAGCGAACGATTCGACTCGACGGCCAGGCGCACCGCGTGGTAGGGGTCATGCCTCCTGAGGTAGGCCCCCTGGAAGGCGCCACCGCCGACCTCTGGCCCGCCCTCCAGCTCGAGCCACCTCCCCGGAAAGGGCCCTTCTTTCTCCGTGTCGTCGGCCGGCTGAAGCGGGGCGTATCGCGGGAAGCCGCCGTGGCCGAGCTTCGGCAGATCAACGAGAACATGTTTCCGATCTGGGCCGACTCCTACGCCGACCAGCGCGCCAGCTGGGGCGCCATCCCGGCCAGGGAGTGGGTGGTGGGCGACGTGCGGCCCGCGCTGCTGGTACTGTTCGGCGGCGCGGTCTTCGTCCTGCTGATCGCCGCCACCAACGTGGCCAACCTCGTGGTGTCGCGAGCCACCGTTCGGACCCGCGAGTTGGCGTTGCGGTCCGCGCTGGGCGCCTCTCGGCTTCGCCTCACCGTCTTCCAGGTCACCGAGACGCTGCTGGTGGCGGCCGTGGGAGGCGCGCTGGGGGTGATCCTGGCCGAGGTGGGCGTCCGCGCGCTCACGGGACTGGCGCCAACGGCCCTGCCGCGCGTGGGAGAGATCGGCATCGATCCGTCGGTACTGACGTTCGCGGCCCTCACCGCTCTCGGCGCGGGCCTTCTGCTGGGTCTGGTCCCCGGCCTGGGCTTCAAGGGGCGTGTTGCCACGCGCTCTTTGCACTCCGGTACCCGGGGCGTCAGCGCCGGCGGCTCTTCACGCGTCCGCAATCTCCTGGTGGCCGCCCAGTTCGCGGTTGCCCTGCCCCTTCTGATGGGCGCCGGCCTGCTCGTGAGCAGCTTCGCGAAGCTGCTGGACGTGGATCCCGGCTTCGACCCGGACCGCATTCTGAGCTTCCAGCTCTCGTTACCGGCCGCCCGGTACCCGGAGGCCGAGGACGCCAACGCGTTCTGGCAACGCCTCGACAGCGAGCTCACGGCGCTTCCGGGCGTGGAGGCCGTGGGTCTCAACTCCTCGCGGCCTCCCAGCAACCTCAATGAGCACAACAACTTCGCGCTGGCCATCCGTCGGACGCCGCCCGGCGAGTCGGATCCGGGCGCCGCGTGGCTCGCCGTCGACCGGGGCTTCTTCGATGCCCTGGAGATCCCCCTGGTCGCCGGACGCCTGCACGACCCCGACAACCCCGAGCCCGGCGCCCTCGTGGTCGATCAGCAGTGGGTGCAGAAGCACGTTCCCCCCGGCGTGGATCCCCTGGGACTGCGTCTCGTCTCGGGCTCCTGCACGGCCCAGGCGGAGCCTGAGCCACCCTGCATGTGGGAAACGGTGGTCGGTGTCGTAGGCAGCGTGAAGTACACTGGCCTGGACCGTGAGGACGACGACGGAGCGGTCTACTTCGCCCAGCCGACCTCGGGCTACCGCAACCTGTTCGTCTTCATAGGCGGTGACGGGGCGTCGCCTGCGATGCTGCCCCAGGTCCGGGACGTCGTGCGACGGCTCGACCCCGAGCTGGCGGTGTCCGGAACGGCGAGCGGTCAGGAGCTCCTGACCGCTTCCGTGGCGCGACCTCGCTACCTGATGACCCTGTTCTCCGTGTTCGCCCTACTGGCCCTCGCGCTGGCGGCCATCGGCATCTACGGGGTCATGTCGTACTTCGTGAGCCAGCATACCCGGGACATCGGCATCCGGGTGGCCCTGGGCGGCCAACGGAACGAGGTCATGGCCATGGTGGTCGGGCGAGGCCTGCGGCTGGCCGTCTTGGGCGTCGTGTTCGGCGTCGTGGCGGCCTTCGCGCTCTCGCGGTTTCTGGAGGGTCTGCTCTTTGGCGTCAGCGCTACCGATGCGGTCACGTTCGCGTCGATCGTGGCCGTCCTGGCGGCGGTGGCGGTGGGAGCGTGCTGGCTGCCGGCGCGGCGGGCGACCCGAGTAGATCCGATGGTGGCGCTCCGAGCCGACTGAGCGTTCGGCGCGGCCGCGACGAGCGCCGCTCCCTACCGCCTCACCGGGTCGACCCATCCCGGCTGCAAGATCTCATAGCCCGTACGCTCCTTCGCCTCCTGGACCATGACGGCCACGTCCTGGAGCAGCTGGGGAGCGTCGAAGAGCATGCCGTCTTTGATCACCCAGCGGACGCCGCCGACGCGCACGGGCTCATTGTCGGCGGACAGCGCCACGGCACCGGTCCCGTACAGCACCTTCAGGTTTTCGAGCGGGTTCTCGCCGACCAGCACCAGGTCGGCCAGCTTGCCCGCCTCCACGGTGCCCAGCTCGTGCTCCCGTCCGATGGCCTCGGCCCCGCTCAGGGTCGCCGCCCTGAGCACCTCCAGGCCGTTGAATCCGGCCTCGCGCAGGAGCTCCAGCTCGCGGATGTAGGCGAAGCCGTACAAGCTGTAGATGAAGCCGGCGTCGGAGCCTACGGCCACGCGGCCTCCGCGGTTCTTGTACTCGCCCACGAACGACATCCAGAGCGCGTAGTTCCTCTTCCACTCAAGCTCGTCGTCGGTGGACCAGGAGAACCAATACGAGCCGTGGGCGTTCCGATTCGGCTTGAACCACTCCCAGAGCACCGGAATCGTGTACCAGTCGTGCCACTCGGCCCGGCGCATGCGCATCAGGTCGCGGCTCGCCTCGTAGATGGACAGGGTGGGGTCGAGGGTGAAGTCCAGCGCCAGGAGCTCGTCCATCACGGCGTTCCAGCGATCGCTGTGAGGGGGCGCCGCCTGCTTCCAAAGGCGCCCCGCCTCCGCGAAACGGTCCTGCTCGTCCAGGTAGTTGTAGTCGGGCGGATAGTCCTGGATGGTGCGGTCCTGGAAGAGGGCCTCCGGGAGGCCATACCAGTGCTCCATGCTGTTCAGGCCCAAGCGGGCGGCCTCGAGCACGTTCATCCGGGCCACGTTCATCTGGTCGAGGTGGGCCATGGTCCGCAGCCCCCGGGCGCGAGCCTCGCCGATGGTGGCCTCCATGATGGCCGGGGGCAGCGTGCCCAGCTTCAAGCCGTCCGCGCCCCGTGCGGCGACGCTCGCCACCCACGCGCGGGCCGCCTCCGGCGTGGTGAGAGACCCCTCGACCCCCTGGGCGAAGCGCACGTAGGCCTCGATCCTGGGGGCGGTGATCTCGCCCGCCGCGCTCCGCCGCTGCTCCTCGAGCGTCCACTCGAGCCCGTTGCCGGCGCCGGGCTCGCGGATGGTGGTCACGCCGTGGGCCAGCCACAGCTTGTAGACGTACTCGGCCGGCGGCCCCTGGTCGAGGCCCGGCGGGAGGCTCTCGCCGCCGGCGAGGGTGAAGCCGATGTGGGCGTGCACGTCGATGAAGCCCGGCATGAGGAAGAGCCCCTCGGCATCGATCTCACGGCCTCCCGCTGCGAGGGGCGGGCGCCGCGAGGACTCTACCGGTAGACCCGGCACACCCACGCGCCGGATCTCGGCGATCCGGCTGCCCTCGACCACCACGTCCACGGGGCCGATGGGCGGCGCCCCGGTGCCGTCGATGAGCGTCGCTCCGCGGATGATCAGTTGGCTGAACGGTCCCTCGCCCCGGGTCCGGTCGGGAGCGCTCAGGACGGATGACTCCTGAGCGACAGCGAAGGCCGGGACGGACAGGCATGCACCCAGGCTCAAGAGGGCGACTGCGGCCGACGGACGGGGGCGTGCTCGCATGATCCGATGCTCCTTGGCGCGACGCGGAACCGCGGTCCCGGTACTCACTGGCTCCTCGGGAAGATCGCGGACCTCCCCAGCCGGGAGAGGACGAAGCCACACACTAGCGCGCACCGAGCGAGCCCGTCGAGGATTGCTTCACCGGCCCCCACGGCCCACGATGGCCGAGGAGGCGTGGAACGGCTCTCGAACGGAGGTGGAATGAGCGGGAAGCTAGCGGGCAGGACTGCCCTGATCACCGGAGCGTCCAGCGGCATCGGTGCCGCCACGGCTCGGGCGCTCGCCCGGCAGGGCGCGGCGGTGACGCTGCTGGCGCGACGCGCCGACCGGCTCGAGGACCTCCGTGAGGAGCTCGCCGGCCTCGGTGCGCCGGCCCTGAGCGCCCCGGCCGACGTGACCGATCGGGCGGCGATCGAGGCGGCCGTCCGGTCCACCGTCGAGACCTTCGGTAGCATCGACATCCTCGTGAACAACGCTGGCGTGATGCTCCTGTCGAACCTGGCCGAGGGCCGGGTGGACGACTGGGACCGCATGATCGACGTGAACGTCAAAGGCGTCCTGTACGGGGTAGCGGCCGCGCTCCCCCGCATGCTCGAACAGGGGGCCGGCCACATCGTCAACGTGGGCTCGGTGGCGGGGCGTCGGCCCATTGCCACCGGCGTCGTCTATGCCGCGACCAAGTTCGCGCTCCGGGCCATCTCGGCCGGGATCCACCTCGAGCTCTCGGCCCACAACGGGATTCGCGTGACCGACATCCAGCCGGGGGCGGTGAGCACCGAGCTCGCGGATCACATCCCCGACCCCGCGGCCCGGGAGGCCTTCCATGCCCGGTGGGTCGACCGGCGCCTGCTGACCTCGGACGACATCGCCGAGGCCATTCTCTACGCCGTGTCCGCCCCCAGCCGCGTCAACGTCAACGAGATCCTCGTTCGCCCCACCGACCAGCCGAGCTGATCGTGGCCAAGGTGCTCGTTCTACACGGCCCGAGGGACCTTCGCTACGAGGATCGGCCCACGCCCTCCCCGGGCCCGAATGAAGTCCGGCTGGAGACGCGTCTCGGGGCCATCAGCGCCGGAACCGAGTCGGCCTGGTACTTCGGCACCGACCCCCAGCTGGACCCGAGCTTTCGGCCCGGCCGGCTCGGGCCGGGCGCCTTCCCCAAGACCCTCGGCTACGAGAAGCTGGCCCAGGTGGTAGCCGTCGGGGAGGACGTGACCACCGTCACGGCTGGGGACCGGGTCCTGGCGTATTATCCGCACGCGGAAACGTGGGTGGCGCCGGAGCACCGGATCATCGCCGTACCCGACCACGTCTCCGATCAGCAGGCGGTGGCCGGGTCGCTGGCCACCGTGGCGCTTCATGCCGTCCGCCGCTCCCGCATGCAGATCGGCGACGACGTCATCGTGACGGGCCTCGGCTTCGTGGGGCTCCTCACCGTCCGGTTCGCGCGCTTGGCCGGCGCCGGCCGCATCGTGGCGACGGACCTGCACCCGAAGCGGCGCGACCTGGCCATCCGGCTCGGTGCCGACCTCGCGCTGGATCCCGCCGACGCCGACGTGGGCGACGTTCTGCGGAACGCCGATGGCACCGGCCCTTTCGACGTGGCCTTCGAGACATCCAGCTCGTTCGAGGCGCTCACCGACGCCATGCGGTCGTTGCGGCGCAATGGTCGCGTGTGCGTCGTGTCCCAGCTGAAGGGCGCCTACCCGACGCATCCCACCCTCGGGATCGAGTTCCACCTGGACGAGCTGGAGATGATCTCCGCCGATGGCCGCGGCGACGTGAGGAAGCTCGCGGGCTGGTACTTTGCCGCACTCGAGCGCGGCGACCTGCCCCAACTGGACGGGCTCTTCACGCACAGGGTGCCGTTCGAGCGGATCGCGGAAGGGTTCGAGCTCATCGAGCGAGAGCCCGGAGACGTCGTGAAGATCCTGGTCACCTATGGCTGACGGCGCTCGGGACCGCACCCTGGCTCGTCTGTCACTGGACGAGGCGTGGCGTCATCTCCACTGGCTGGAGGAGCACGCGCCGACGCGGATCTCGGGCACTCCGGGCCAGGTGCGAGCCGGCGAGTACTTCGCCGAGACGCTCGCGGGCTTCGGGCTGGAGACCCACCTGGACACGTTCACCGGATACCGCAGCGTTCCCGTGCGGGGGTCGCTGTCCGTCCTGGGCCCCGCGCCGGTCACGTACCCGGCGGAGGCCTGCGGTCACATCGTGTCCACGCCCGACGAGGGTCTGGAGCTCGATCTGATCTACCTGGGTGGCGGATCCGTGGCCGATTACGAAGGCCAGGACGTGCGCGGT
>JBDHLD010000043.1:0-58636 GCA_039586035.1 Gemmatimonadota bacterium
ATTGAACGCCGCCTTACGGTTTTGAACGTCTCTGACATGTGTGTCTCGGCGGATCCGCAAGCGTCATGGAGCACGGGTGAGCGCCACCGATGTGACCCTGGGAGCGGAGTACCGTGGATGCGTGCGGGCTGGCCCGTTTCGGGTCTCGATCGCACGCTTCCCGCCGCACTTCTCGATCCCGTCGCACTTTCACGAGTGGTCGTGCGTCTCCGTGCTCATGGCGGGTCGTTTCGAACAGCGCTTCCCGGGACGGTCCTGCGACTGTCCTCCCGGCGTCGTCCTGGCGAAGCCGGCAGGTGAGCGGCACGAGGACCGTTGGTTCGGCGCCTGGTCCCGCCATCTGATCATCGAGATCGACCCGGACCGACACGAAGAGCTCGGGCCGAGCCGAGCCATGGCGGAGCAGATCGTGCACGTCCCCGACGTGGGGGCGGAGCTCATCGCGCACAGCGCCTGGCAGGAGTTGAGCGAGGCGGACTCGGTGACGCCCCTCGCCGTCGAAGGCCTGGTCCTTCAGCTCCTGGCCCGGGCGCAGCGGCGGGATCAGGCCGGGCCGCTGACGAACGCCGCCCCGCCCTGGCTGGACGCGGCCCGGGACTATCTACACGACAACTATCGGGCCTCGATCCGGCTGGCCGAGGTCGCGGCGGCAGCGGGGGTCCATCCTGACTACCTGTCGCGGGTCTTCGGAGCAGTCTATCGGGTGACGATCGGCGAGTACGTGCGGCGGCTGCGCGTCGAAGCGGCCGCCCTGAGATTGGCCGCATCGAACGAGAGCATCTCGGCCATCGCCCACGGCACGGGGTTCTCCGACCAGAGTCATCTGACCAGGGTGTTCAAGCAGCGGATGGGAGTGACGCCGGGTCGGTACCGGGTGGCACACGGAAAGCCAGACTCGGCGGCGCAGGGGCGGCCAGACTCGGCGGCGCAGGGGCGGCCAGACTCGGCGGCGCAGGGGCGGCGAGGCTGAAGGCGCACCCCTCTGTCCCCGCGCGCGGGTCGGCACAAGAGCCCGCGGGGCGGCCTACTGCGCGTCCGTGCCCGACACCTCTGCCGGCGGCACCGCCTCCACGGCCCTGCGGTTGGTGAATCGTATCACGCCGTAGGCGATCTCCCGCGCCACCTTGCCGCCGATCCAGAACGCCGCGACGACGGTGGCGATCCACCCCCCGATGACCAGATCCGAAGGCTGGATGACGGTCCAGATCCAGAGCGCCAGGGCTGCCCCGAGCATGGTGCCGGCGCCCCAGCCCCAGAGACCCGCCCGGCGCTTGGCGGCCTCACGGCACGGCTCGCACCACATGAGCCGGTCCACGTCACTGTAGTCCCGCACCTCGAGACACCGCACACAGGTGACCGGCCTCTCGATTCGCTCCCTGATCCCGCTCATGTCTCCTTCCCTATGCGTAGGGTGCCGCCTGTGGCCCGTCAGGCGAGCTCCCGGATCAGGCGGTCGGTGAACTGCCGGGTCGTGGCCGATCCGCCCAGGTCTCGGGTGCGAGCCTCATGCTGCGCCAGCGTCTCCCCGAGCGCGATCCGGATGCGGGCCGCGACGTCGACCTGCCCGACCCGGGGATCCTCGAGGAGCATGCAGGCCGCCAACAGCAGCGCGCTGGGGTTGGCTACCCCCTGCCCCGCGATGTCCGGCGCGGAGCCGTGCACCGCTTCGTACATGGCGTGCTTCTCACCGATGTTGCCCGCGGGCGCCAGGCCCAGACCTCCGATGAGGCCCGCCATGAGATCGCTCAGGATGTCGCCGAACATGTTCTCCATGACCAGCACGTCGAAGCGGTAGGGGTCGAGGACCAGCATCATGGCCGTCGCGTCGATGATCCGGTCCTCGAACTCCACGTCTCCCTCGTACTCCTTCGCGACTTCGTGCCCGACGTCCAGGAACAGGCCCTGCGTATACTTCAGGATGTTGGCCTTGTGGGCGAACGTGACCTTCTTCCGCCCGTTCTTCCGGGCGTAGTCGAACGCGTAGCGCACGATGCGCTCGGCACCGAAGCGGGTCACGATCATCACGGATTCGGCGGCCGCTTTCGGGTCGCCCTCCATGCCGATGTAGTGCTCCACGCCGACGTAGAGCCCCTCGGTGTTCTCCCGGATCAGTACCAGGTCGATGTCGTCGTAGCGGCCAGGCACGAGGGTCTTCGCAGGCCGCACGTTGGCATAGAGGTCGAACTCCTTCCTGATGGCCACGTTCACGGACCGGAATCCGGATCCGGACGGTGTCGTGAGCGGTCCCTTCAGCGCCACCCCCGTCTGGTCGAGGGACTGGAGCGTCTCGTCGGGAAGTACCTGCCGCGACCGCTCCAACGCGATGAGGCCTGCCTGTCGGACGTCGTATTCCAGATCGGCGCCGGCGGCCTTCAGGACCTCCAGCGTCGCGTCGGTGACCTCGGGCCCGATGCCGTCGCCAGGGATTACGGTGATGGTCTTGGTCATTGTCGGCCTTGTGGGTTGGCCCGGCCGCGCGGTGCGGCGGCTCGGTGGTCAGCGCCGGCGAACGTACCGCGGATTGTACTCGTATTCGGTGTGATCCTCACCCCAACGCGCCAGGTCCTCCAACTTGGAAGGCTGCTCCGTGCCGTCGCGGCGCGCCACCCCGGCAATGTTCAGGGCGCGGCGCCAGGTGAGGTCGTTCAGCTCGTCCCGAAGCAGCAACGACCTCGCCACCTCCGTACCGCCGGGCGCCGTCGTGATGACGCGCACACCCGCTAGCCCCCCGAAGTCCTGGAACAGCTGCTGGGTGGGAGACGAGAACAGGAAGACGTACGGCCCCACCTTGGCCCAGATCGATCCACCGCGTCGCAGCTGGTTTCCGGGCTGGCGAATCGTGATCTCCGCCACGTTGCCGGACATCTCGGTGGTGAGCTGTCCCTCGTACGTGTAGTAGGCCGCCACCTGCTCCGCTGTCGGTACGGTCAGGTCAGGCTCCTCGCACGACCCCAGCAGCGGCACGAGGATCAACCCGGCGACGATGCCCCCTCGCTTCACCGGCTCCCTCCCTGGGCGGACCAGGCCATGCTTCGGGCGAACACGTTCGCGGCCGCGCCGAGCGTGGCCGGATCGTCGGCGTCGCCCTCGCTGCCCCCGAGCACGCCGGTCCAGAATACCCGTCCGCTTCGAGCGTCCAGAACGGTCGACATGATCTCGATGGCCGACGGCTCGAGCTCCGTGGCCATGCGGTACCGCACCTGAAGCGGGATCACCGCCATGTCGGCCCCCGTCAGCCCCGCGAGGCGTCGGATGTAGCCGAACAGAGGATCTCCCACGCGCTCGACCTCGGCCCGGAAGAAGGTGCCGACGGGCAGATCCTCGACCTTGAGGTCCATCCCCGGGGTTCGCTGCACGTGCCGGCGCAGCTCATCGGGGAATACCCAGTCGATGCCTTCGCCGTGCTCGCCCAGCGCGAACTCGATCTCGGGGTCCACTGGCCCCGGCACGCCATCCACCACCTGCACGGGCAGCAGCATGACGGTTCGGCCCATCATGTCGGGGATGGCTCCCATGGAGTCGCCCGCCTCCGGTGGCGGCGGACTTCCGCCACATCCCGCGATTACCGAGAGAACGGACACCCACAGTGAGGTGCGAACGGCCCGGAGGACCGGCGTCTGGGCCGCCAGACGCGTCGTCGCCTCAATGCATCGAATCATGTGCAAACCCCGAGGTGCTCCCGCCGGCGGCGGTTCCGTGCAAGATTGAAGAAGGTAGCGCTTTCGACATTATCGTGTGAGGCCGACGTAGGTTGAAGGACACGGGGCCGAAGCGTCGGGACATGGCTACTCTCTGGCTCCTTGGAGGGGCCTTCGTTCCGGCTTCGAACACCACATCCGACGGGAGTAGGAAGAGCGTGCGGAATGTCTCGACGAGACTGCTCGTAGCAGCCTCGACCGCGCTCGCGGTGGTTTCCTGTAACTCCGATCCCACCGCACCGGGGCTCCAGCCTCGCATTACGTTCTCCACCGACGAGGTGCACCTGGGCTCCAGCAGACAGGTCAACGTCCGCGTGGAAAACCCGAGCGACATGGCTCTGGGTCCGGTGTTGATTCTCCCCGGAACGGTCCGGAACGAAGCGGGGCACGGGGTACCCGGCTCGGTCTTGAGTGCCGACCCCGCGGAGATCGCTACGCTGAATCCAGGCTCCATGGCCGAGGTGAGCCTCTCCGTCCGACTCCCGTCGACGCCCCAGCCGGGTGACTACAACGCGTTCGTTGAGGCACGCGTGCCCGGCGGCTTCACGACCGGTCTGGTGCTGCGCTTCAGCGTCACCGAAGCCGCGCCCCCCGTCGACGGCGGTGAGATCAGGATCGCCGCCGGCGGCGGCGCTCTGCGGCAGGGCGACGCGGTGCCCCTTTCGGCCGAGGTGGTCGACGCCACCGGCACGTCCGTACCCGGCGTGGCCGTGAGCTGGTCGGTGGTCCCGGGCAACGCCGGCTTCTTCAGCGGCACCGGCCAATTCGTGGGCTATGCGCCCGGAGAGGCCCGGATCGTGGCCACCGCCGGCACGCTCGCGGACACGACGACGGTGACCGTCGCGCCCCGCGGTCTGTCGGGCCAGCTCAGCGTCGTGGGCCGGGGCACCGAGTACACCCGCTTCTCGTCCGACCTATGGGTGCACGGCGACTACGCCTATGGGGGGACCTGGGGCGTGAAGTCCGCCACGGCGGCGGGGAACACCCTCCATACCTGGCGCATCACGGATCCCTCTCAGCCGGTCCGTGCGGGTGCCCTCCTGCTCGATGCCCGCACGGTGAACGACGTCAAGATCCGGGCCGACGGAGCGCTGGGCATCGTCACACACGAAGGGTCCCTGGACGGCCGGAACGGCGTATCGCTGCTGAGCCTCGCCAATCCGGCGGCGCCGCAGGTCGTGGCGCGGCTGACCACCGGGCTCGAGTCCGGGGTCCACAACGCGTGGCTCGACGGAAGCTACGCCTACGTCGTCGTCGACGGAAAGAGCCCCGCCGCTGGCCTCCGGGTGCTGGACGTGTCGGATCCCGCCGGTCCCCGACCGGTGGCGTCGTTCTACGGCGGATCGAGCTTCCTCCATGACGTGTACGTCCGTGACGGGCTGGCCTTCCTGTCTCATTGGGACGCGGGGCTGATCATCCTGGACGTGGGTCACGGCATCCGGGGGGGATCTCCCACCAATCCGGTCGAGATCAGTCGGATCGCCACCTCCGGCGGGCAGACGCACAACGCCTGGTACTGGCCCGAGGCGGGCTACGTGTTCGTGGGGGAGGAGGACTTCGCCTCGCCCGGCATGATGCACGTCGTTGACGTGCGCAACCTGCTGCAGCCCGAGGAGGTGGCGACCTTCCGAGTCCCGGGGGCGACGCCTCACAACTTCTGGCTGGACGAGAGCCGGGGCGTCCTCTATCTGGCGTGGTACGCCCGGGGCATTCGCGCGCTCGACGTGAGTGGAGAGCTGATGGGCGAGCTGGACCGGCAAGGTCGGGAGCTCACGGGCTTCGTCTACGACGGCTCGGCGGGCAGTTGTCCCGGTATCCAGTCCACGTGTTCCTGGGCGCCGCAGCTCGCCGGAGGGCGCCTCTACGTCAGCGACATGAACTCGGGCCTCCTGGTGCTCGAGCCCACGTTCTGAGATCTTCGGTCCGGCGACCGCCACGCGCTCGTCCGCGGGCCTGGACGACCTCCATGAGCCCGCCTGCCCCGGGAGCCCCCTGGAAGACCAGCCGCTTGTCCCATGCTCTGGATTGCGAGTGAGTCCGGACGTCCCGTGCCCTGAGCCCACCCGTTCCGTGAGTCGGTCGCATCGTGGGTTCGGCGCCTCGGTCATGGGCGCGTTGCTCATGGCAGCCGTGGGGTCTTGCGGGGAGGGAGACGAGGGCGAAGGCCGCGTCTACCTGGGCAGTGGCATGACGGACCGCGTCTTCGTCCTGGACGCCCGGGACGGCCACGTGGTCGACACCCTTCCGTTGGATCCGCGCCGGGGCGAGACGGACGAACCCCACGGCCTGGCGGTGGCGCCGGACGGTCGCCACTGGTACGCCACCCTGTCGCACGGTGAGCCGACGCTGTGGAAGTTCGAGAGCGACGGTGACCGGCTGGTGGGTCGGCTCCGTCTGGGTGTGCCCGGAGCCGCGCGCATCGGCATCACGCCGGACGGCGCCCGGGCGTTCATTCCGGACTACTGGCGGACCGGCCAGGGCGCGCCCAGCCAGGTTTCGGTGGTCAGCCTGCACGACCTGGTCGAAGAGGCGACGCTGACCCTCTGCCCCGCCCCCCACGACGCCGTGGTCCATCCGGCGGGCAGGCTGGTGGGGATCACCTGCTCCCTGAGCGACGAAGTGGTCGTCATGGACGGCGCGACCCTGGAGGTCCTGTCGCGCTTCACGGTCGACGCCCAGCCCGGACCCGCCGGCCAGCCCCGCTTCAAACCGCTGAACCTGGTGTGGATCCGGGGTGGTGACGCGCTCCTGGTGACCCTGGCCTCCGCCCACGAAGTTCGGGCGTTCACCACGGACGGCCGTCCGGAAGGCTCGGTGGCCGTTGGCGACATGCCTACGCAGCTGGCCCTGACGCCGGGCGGCTCGACCGCGGTGGTGGTGAACCGGTTGGGGGGATCCCTCACGCTGGTGGACGTGCCGACGCTCACCGAGCGTGCTCGCATTCCGCTCCCGGACGCGCCCAACCCGCACGGCGTCGCCCTGGGGGCCGAGGGTCGCGTCGCCTTCGTGTCCTTCGAGGGGACTGTGGAGAGCGCCGGCGGAGCCGTGGCCGTCGACCTGGCAACCGGGGAGATCCTTTGGCGCACGGAGGCGGGATCCTACACGCTGGGAGTCGCGTTCCGCCCGCCGCGCTGACCGCTCATACGTCGCGCGGAGGAGGAAGAGGCCGGAGAAGGGGAGAAGAGGCCGGAGAAGGGACGCGCAGGTCGGAAAAGGGGAGAAGAGGCCGGAGAAGGGACGCGCAGGTCGGGATTGGGAAGCGCATTGTCTGGAAGGAGCCGAGAGCGCGGCGACTGGGATCTTCCGGGTCCCGCCTGGGAGGCGCGCGGGTCTGTCCGCCGCCGAAGCGCGCCCCTATCTTTCATCTCGACTCGGCTCGACCCGACTCGAACGCATCCATGTCGGGAGTGTGCATGGCAAGCTTCCTGAGTTCGTTCCCTCCCCGCCGCATACACCTCTTCTTCGTCGCACTCTTCGTCCTCGCCGCCTGCGTGGATGAGAGCGTCGTGTACGACAACCGCCCCATCTTCGGCGAGCCCGACCCGGCCGCATTGGGGTTCGTCGGCTACTCGGACCGGGACGCGAAGCGGCTTGTCTGCGGGAGCTGCCACGTAGGCCGACAAGCCGAGTGGACCGAGACGGGCCACGCCGACGCGTGGGAGGGACTCCAGTCCAGCGGAAGCGCTCAGGAGTTCTGCGAGACGTGCCACACGACCAATTCGCGCGGCAACGTCATGAGCGAGCCGGCGGGCTACGACATCACCATGGAAGCGCGGTACCACGACGTGCAGTGCGAGAGCTGCCATGGGCCCGGCGTCGCCCACCTCCAGCTCCCGGACGTGAACCGACCCCAGGCTCCGCTCTCCGCCGGGTCTGACCTGTCGCTGGGCTGCGGTGAGTGCCACCAGGGGACACACCATCCCTTCGTGAACGAGTGGGAGCAGTCCAAGCACGCCGAGGTCGTGGGCTTCGCCGCTGACCGCGTGGAGTGCACGTCGTGTCACAGCGGCGAAGGTGCCCTGGCGGCGTGGGGCTTCACGACCGCCTTCCTCGAGCAAGACGATGTCGGGCCGGGCAAGGACCACCTCTCCATCACGTGCGGCATCTGCCACGATCCCCACGGCTCGGACCTCAACGCACAGCTTCGCTTCCCCATCGACACGCCCAACGAGGAAGCCAACCTGTGCATGAAGTGCCACAACCGCCGAGGCACGCCGGATCCGGGCGGCTCTTCCGGCCCCCACGCCCCCGAGGCTGCCGTGGTGATCGGTTATGGAGGATGGTGGCCGCCGAGTCTCGAGTTCCCGGGAGACACCATCTTCGCCACCCACGGCAGCGAGGCGAATCCGAGAATCTGCGCCGGATGTCACGTGAACGCATTCACCGTGACGGATCCGGAGACCGGGGGGTTCGTCTTCAACGCCACGGGCCACACGTTTGAATCCACGCCTTGCCTGAACGAGCAGGGTGTACCGGTTCCCGGAGATTGCGACGCCGAGGAGCAAAGCTACGGCGCGTGCACGGCGTCCGGTTGCCACACCACCGAGGACCGGGCCCGGGAGCTCAAGGCTCGAGCAGACACCAGGACGGGCGAGCTCGCGGTGGAGCTCGCCGCGTTGCTGGACCAGGTGCCCGACGAGGAGTTCGATCCCAACGATGGGCGATACACGATCGCCGAGGGCGCGAAGTTCAACCTCGACCTTCGGGTCGAGTACCCTGGATCCACGACCCACAATCCGTTCCTCATGGAAGCGCTCCTCCTGGCCAGCATCAAGGACGTGGAGGAGGAGTACGAGCTGTCGGCCTCGACGTCGATGATGCTTCATCGAATCCTGGGACAGGACTGAGGACGCGATGATGCTCGGCCGCGTGAAGGAGTTCCTCGCCAGGACTTGGAAGACCTTGCGGGGGCTTCCCCCTCCAGTCTTCGCCCTGGCAGTGGTCGGAGTGTTCGCCGCGATCATCGTCAGCGCCGTCTGGGGATACCGGACCTGGGACTACGTCGAGCACGACAACGAGTTCTGCATGGGATGCCACCTCATGCAGGAGCCGTACGAGCAGTTCGCAGAGAGCGCACATCGGGGCCTGGGCTGCAAAGCCTGCCATCAGCCGACGCTCCTCGAGCGGTCCTCCATGGGCGTCACCGCGGTCCTCTTCAATCCGGACGAGATCTCCGTCCACGCAGCGGTGCCCAACGAACGGTGCATCGATTGCCACGTGGAGGGTGATCCGGACCAGTGGAACCTCATTGCCCGCTCCCGAGGTCACCGGGTCCACCTCGAATCCGAAGACCCGGTGCTCGAAGGCCTCATGTGCGTCGAGTGCCACGCTACCTCCGTTCACCAGTTCGCCTCCCTCGACGAGACCTGCGCCCAATCCGACTGTCACACCGACAGCAAGGTGCAGCTCGGTGAGATGAGCGAGCTCATGATCCACTGCGCCGCGTGCCACGCGTTCAACGCGCCGCTGGAGGCAATCTCCGCCGAAGCCCCGCTGGAGCCCACGCCCGAGGGTGAGCTGCTGGGGGTCCTCTCGCCGGCGGCCGGCGAGTGCCTGAGCTGCCACGCCATGCGCACGCTCGTGGAGATGCCGGACGACGAGCCCCACGACCAGGTGTGCGGCACGTGCCACAACCCCCATGAGCAGGAGACGCCTGCTGACGCGGTGCAGAGTTGCGCCGTGGCAGGGTGTCACGACGAGCCCGCAGACTCCAACGCGTTCCACGTGGGGATCGAGCCCGAGGTCTACGAGAACTGCAGCGAGTGCCACACGGCCCACGACTTCCACGCCGAGGGTCAGGACTGCCTCGCCTGCCACACCGACATCTTCGACGATCGGCGGGCCGCGCTCGGACCGGCCCCGGCGAGCACGACCACTGGCCTCGGGATCGGCGTGACGGCCCTTCACGTGGCTGGCGCGACGGCTGTTCACGCCGCGCCGGCGGCACAGGATACGGCCTTCTTCCACGGCGAGCACCGTGACGTGGAGTGTGCCTCGTGTCACGCCGTGGAGCCGTCGCACGGCGCCTTGACCGTGACCACGGTGACCGACTGCCGGCAGTGTCACCACACGGCCCCGGTGGCGAATCCGTGCGCCACCTGTCATGCGGACTCGGGGGTGGACGGCCAGGTCTTCCAACGGACCGGCACCTTCACCCTGACCGTGGTCGACGAGGTCTACGAGCGGTCGCTACCGTTCGATCACGCACCCCACGCGGAAGTGGACTGCGCCGATTGCCACGCGCAGGGTCCGGCGCTGGCTGCGGTAGAGGTGGACTGCGCGTCCTGCCACGAGGAGCACCACGAGCTGAGCACGTCGTGCATGTCCTGCCACGCACCCTCCCCCCAAGACGCCCACACGGTGGAGACCCACGTCGGCTGCGGCGGCTCGGGATGCCACACGGAGGTTCCCTTCGACGGCGTTCCCCGGGAACGTGAGCTCTGCCTCGTATGTCATCAGGATCAGACTGACCACGAGGTGCAGGACACGTGCGCCGAGTGCCACGCTCTCCCCGAGCCGGGGTCGGTACCCGGGTGAACTCCGGCACGTGGTGTCGGCTTCTTCACGGCGGCAACGCCGGCATGATCCTGGGCCTGCTGGGCCTCGCCGTCTTTCTCGGGAGTCCGCGGCCTGTGGCCGCTCAGGGGGTCCGAGGGCATCTGACGACGACGGTCCGCTACATCCAGATGCGGCCCGTGGCCCGCGACAGCATCCCCTTCGAAGAGGCGGCACAGCGGCCCAACGGCCAGTTCGAGCACGAGGGGCGGCGCGTGTTCTGCGTCGTCAACGGGAGCTGCTATTTCTACGATGCCCTGCCCGTCGAGCACGCGTTCACGTTCACCCAGGACGCGACGGCAACGGCGTGGGGGTTGGGCGTACGGGGTCTGAGCGCCACCGTCTCGCTCCGCGCTCGTGGGGAGCTCGGCGGGGACTTCCAGTGGCCCCGCAGCGACGACGCGTTCGACGCCATGCTCGGCTACGTGGAGTTGAACCGCGAGTCGTATCGGTTCCGGCTGGGGCGTCTGCGAACGACCAGCGGGCTGGGCTTCTCGGGATACGACGGCGGCAGCGCCTGGGTGCGGCCCACGCGGTGGCTTCGCGGTGAGGTCTACGGCGGACGCAGCCTGGCCCGAGGGCTCTACGAGCCGCGCCACGAAGCCCTGCGGGCCCTCGAGGACTTCGTGATCGACCAGAATGCGTATCTGATCGGCGGGTATGCCGAGGTCGAGCCCATGCCCGGGAGCGTCGTGTCTCTCCGGTATCAGCGCGAGATCTGGGCCGATCGCTCGGGCCTCCTCTCGGAGCGGGCGGCGGTGGATTTCCGCACGGGGCTGCGGCCGCTCCGGATCACCGGCTCGGCCGACTACGACGTGGCCTTCAACCAGATCGGCAAGGCCCACCTCACGCTGGAGTTCCCCGTCCAGGGGCCCGGACTGCTGTTCCAGGTGGGCGCGCGCCGGTACCGCCCCTACTTCGAGCTGTGGACGGTTTGGGGTTACTTCGACCCGGTCGCCTACAACGAGGTCGACGGCCGTTTGTCCTGGACTCCCAGCGTGGACCTCGGGCTCTGGGTGTCCGGCGGATACCGGAAGTACGAAGACACGAACGTGTCCGAGTTCCTCACGCCCCTGGAGAGCGAGACCGTGCGGGCCGCCACCGGGCTGTCGTGGACCCCGGGGGTCTGGGCGGTCGAGGGCACCTACCGGCTCGAGCGGGGAGCGGGCGCCTCCCTGAGCTCGTTCGATGCGCGGGCCCGCTGGGCGCCCCAGGACCGGTTCTCGATCGGCGTTCACGGCACTGCCTTCCAGCAGATCGAGGAGTTCCGGCTGGGCGAGGCGAACGGGATCGGCGGCGGCCTCGTGTTCGACGTGGTGCTGGCCCGCCGGCTCCGCCTCGACGGCGGCGCCAGCGTCTACCAGAACCTGCTCGAGAACCGGGACGGACGGCCCGACTGGAGTCAGGTGCGGGGCTGGACCGCCTTGCGCATCGACCTGGGCACGGAGCCGGGTAACCGGGGCCGGAGGATGCGCCGATGAGGGTGAGTCGGCCTCCGAGCTCACCGCACGGGCATGCGCCCGTGGCCCACGACCCCGGCGCGTCGGACGCCGGGCTAGGCGCCCGACGGCTTGCCGGGTGCAGGCATGGTGCCACGCCCGGGACCGTTTGGCACCTGGCCGTGGCCGCGATCTGGGCGCTGTTGGGGCTGATCGGCTCCACCACCTCGGCCACCGCACAGGCCCAGGAGGGTCGCCCCTTCCTTCATGAAGAGCACGCGGGTCTGTTCCCCCTGTGCACGGGGTGTCACGAAGGTGTCCCCGAGGGGGAAGCCGACCGGTTCTTCCCCGAGGCCGGTCTGTGCAACCGGTGTCACAACGCCGAGGAGCGGGACCTCCAGCCGGTCGAGTGGTCGGCACCCTCCGTTCGCTCGGAGCTCCGTTTCGAGCATCCCGTTCATCGGACCCGGATGGCCGAACAGGACTCCACCCTGGACTGCGCCGGCTGTCACTCGGAACCGGAGACGGAACGCCTGGAGGTGGTCTTTCGGGTCCAACGCGAGACGTGCACGGACTGTCACGAGCACGAGACGCCCGACCACTACGTCGTCGGGGCCTGCTCCACGTGCCATCTCCCGCTGTCCGAAACGGGCTGGGACACGCAGCGTATCGCCGACATGGAGACGCCCTCGGATCACGAGCCACCGGACCCATACTTGATGGACGTCCACGGGCCCCAGTCCACGGACGACCTGGAGCGCTGCGCCACCTGCCATACACAGGACCGTTGCGCGAGCTGTCACGTCAACGCCGGCGTGCTGGCCGAGATTCAGGATCTACCGCTGGCCCCTGCGGGCATGATCCTTCCCGAGTTCGAGGCGCGCTATCCGACGCCGGCGACCCACGAAGCCGGACACTTCCTGGAGAACCACGAGACCGTCGAGAACGGAGCGGAGTGCGCCACGTGCCACACCCGGGACGATTGCGCGAGCTGCCACTTCGACACGGACGGCTCCGGCTTCAGCGGTACCGTCGTCGGCCTTCAGGTCCAGGCTCCGGGCGTGGGCATCGAGTCCGAGGCACCGCCGTCGCACGCCTCCAGCTTCTTCCTCACCGACCACGCCGTCTTCGCCTCGTCCGACGAGGGCCTTTGCGCCACATGCCACACGACTCCGTTCTGCAATGATTGCCACGACGAGGCTCGCGCGCCGGCTTTCCACGAAACCGACTACGTACAGCGACACGCGACGGACTCGTACGGCCGGAACATGGAGTGCGCGAACTGCCACTCGGCCGAGGTCTTCTGCCGGGCCTGCCACCTCGAGTCGGGTCTGGGAAGCGCCGGAGGCCGGCTCACGGTAGGTTATCACGATGCCGAGCCCGTCTGGCTGCTCCGTCACGGGCAGGCGGCACGGCAGTATCTGGAGACGTGCCAGACGTGTCACGAGCAGCGGGAGTGCCTGCAGTGCCACTCCCAGGCGGGATCCTTCCAGGTGAGCCCCCACGGGCCGGACTTCGACGCCCGGCGGGCCCAGGAACGGAACCCGGCCGTTTGCTTCGCTTGTCACCTCACCAATCCACTGGAGCCCGGACGATGAAGCGCAGGGCGACTTGGCCGATGGTCGCGATCGCGGTGATCGTGGTGGGTTGTGCTCCGGAAGACCAGCGCACCGATACCATCGACACACAAGCGGCCGAGGCAGCGCGGGCTGACCTTCCCCCCGAGACCGTAGCTCAACTGGACAGCGGGAACGTGGCCTTCCGGGCGCGGGACATGGACCAGGCCGTCGGCCACTACCGGCGCGTGACCGAGCTGGCGCCGGATCTCGCGGCGGGCTGGTTCGGGGTGTACATGACGGAGACGATGCGGGGTAACACCGAAGCGGCAGACTCGGCGTTCGAGCGGGCCCAGGCGCTGGCCCCGGGTGCCTCGCTGCTTCGACCCAACGATGGAGGTCGGCCGTGATGCGTAGATCTGTTCTGGCCCTCGTCGCCCTGCTCGCGGTAGGCGCCTGTAAGGGGGAGAAGACCTTCGACCCGCCCGACCGGGCCGAACGCGTGGCGGCAGCGGAGGAGCGTTACTCCGAGTCCCTCTTCGACTCCGTCGCCTGGGACAGCGACCTGGCTCGGTCCACGGCCGGCAACGAGACGTACGCCGCGAAGTGCCGGAACTGCCATGGCACCCTCGGTGATGGCGGCACCGCCTACGCCGGCGAGCGCGGGTTGGACGTTCCCAGTCTCGTGGCGCCCGACTGGCCCTGGGCGGACAGCCTGAACGCCGTGCGGCACCGCATATTCGTGGGGCACGAGTCGGGGATGCCGACGTGGGGCGTGGCGGGGATCACCCCACGCGAGATCGATGGCGCTGCCTACTACGTGCTCGAGGTTCTCAGACCCGAGGTCCTGGAGGTGGAGCACTAGACATGCGCGATACCCCCACGGGCGCGGACCGCACGACCCGGCAGCGGACGGTCGCCCCACGCCTCCGCGGCGATCATGCGCCGGCGCCGCCGACCTGCGGCGACGACGGGAGACACACCGAGCGGCCCGGGGCCAAGGCGACCGACACTCGAAGCCCCCCCTCACCTCGAGGCCGCGCCGGGGCCCTGGTCGCCTCGACCGTCCTCGGCATGGCTCTGCTGAGCGCCTGCGCCCCGACCTATACCGTTCCCCCCGTCAACCCCCAGCCGACCGGCGAGCGCCACGTGGGCAAATGGGTCTGGTTCGACCTGCTCACCCATGATGCCCGGGCCGCCGAGCGGTTCTACGGCGAGCTGTTCGGCTGGACGTTCGACCGGGGCGTGGACGACGAAGGCAACCCCTTCGTGGTCATCTCGCTCGGGGACCGCCCCATCGCCGCCATGGTGGAGGTGGACGAGCTCGAGAACGACGTGTCACGCGCCCGGTGGATCCCCTACGTGTCGGTGGAGAGCGTCGACGCAGCGGTGGACCTGGTGGAGGCACAGGGCGGAGAGGTGTTCGCCGAGGCCCAGGACCTCGAGCATCGCGGCCGCCTTGCCGTGATGGCCGACCCCGGAGGCGCGGTCTTCGGTGTGCTCCGCTCCACCAGCGGCGACCCGTCCGACCTGGACCCTCTGCCGGGAGGCTTCTTCTGGAACGAGCTGTGGACGGGCGACGTTCGAGCCGCCGTGGACTTCTACCACGGACTGGCCGGCTACGGCCACGTGGTCGTGGACTTCCCCGGAGCGGGGGATTACGACGTCTTGCAGGCCGAAGACCGTCCTCGGGCCGGAATCGTCCCGCTCCCCTTCGAGGGCGTTACGCCTCACTGGCTGCCGTACGTGCTCGTCGACGACCCGCGGACCATCGCCGCGAGGGTGGAAGAGCTGGGAGGAGCCCTGATCCTCGGGCCTCACGAGGAGCTTCGGCAGGGCAGCGTGGCGATCATCTCCGACCCGTCGGGTGCGGCCTTCACGATCCAGAGATGGCCCATCGAGGGCGAGGCCCGGGGGGGGTTCCCACAGTGATCCGGCAATCCATCCGAATCGGCCTGGGCGTGTTCCTCTTCGGGCTGGTCGCCGCCTGCTACGGCGGCTCGGGCTCCGTCTACGTTGGCGTGGCCGCTCCCGGGCCGTGGGTGGGGTATCCGTACCCGTACCCGGGTGTGCCCGGGGTCACCGTGGGCTACCCGCCGTACTATTGGGACGATGAGGACCAGGACCAGGATACGGACGAGCGGGAGGAATCCGAGGGGGCCCGAGACGCAGCGGATGGGGCTGAGCGGGAAGCGTCCGCCGGACCCGCACACGACGGCCCGCGTTGAGCCGAGCGAGAGCCCTGGGCGAATCGTGACATACGCTGGTCGGAGGCTTGCCCCGGTCTTTGTCCTCGCCACGCTTCTGCCGGCGTTCGCTCCACGATCCCGCGCCGGCGCGCAGGAGCTCCCACCGCCCCCCCCGGATACCTTCGCGGATGCGCTCTCCAGACAGCTCGTGGCACCCGCTCTCGAGGAGCGACGATCCCTCGTTCGGTCCGGCGTTCAGCTCGTCCTCGCCCACCGAATCCGCATCGGTCTCGAGGTGCCCGATCAATGGCTCTGGCGTGACCGGAGCCTCTTCCGTCGCGAGCAGGCCGCGCTCTTCCGGCTTCATCCTACCGGACAGACCGAGCTCGACCTCGTAGCCAGCGCCAGAGGCAGCCCGATGGTGGGCGACGCATCCCTGGAGTGGGAGGGGATCGTGGCCCTGGACCCGGAGGAGGACCGGGCGTTCCTGGGCGTGGTGGATCTTTCCCTGGACGAAGTCGCCGACAAGGCGCTTCTCCATACGGGTGCAGGGCAGATGCGGGTCCTGGGTAGGTCGTTCGCCGATCCGGTCGCTCCCGAGGCTCCCGTCACCTACCGTTACCGATCCACGGACACGATCTACGTGGCGCTCCCGGAGTCGGCCACCCTGATCGGCGTATCGTTCTCGCCCCGGCCGGGGAAGACCGGGTTCACGGGCATCCTCTGGTTCGACGCGTCCAGCCGCCGCCTGGTGCGGTTCGTGGCGCGGCCGGAGGGCACGTGGGATCTCTCGGCGGGTCTCAGCGGGCTCCTCGCGGACGTCCCACTCGTGCCCGAGAACGCGAGGGGCGCGATGGACTTTCTCGCCCTGGATTTTCGCGTGGGCCCCGACGGGCGGAGCTACCCGTCTCGGGCGATCACGGAAGGGTACCTCCAGTGGGTCGGTAACAGCTTCGCCATGCCGGTCCGCATGGAATGGACCGCCGACCGGTCCCCGAGCCACATCGCCACGCTGACGGACCGAACGGTGCCGCTGTCGGACAGCGTCAGAGCCATGTACGTCCCACCGCCCCTGTCCGCCGGGTGGGACTTCACCGTCCCCAGGCGCGCTCTCAATCCGTTCCTCAGGGAGCTTGACCGGGTCGTGTCGAGACCACCGCCACCCACGCTCAAGCAGACGGCGGGCTCGGTCCTGGGCGGCGTCCGCTTCAACCAGGTGCAGGGCCTGTCCCTGGGGATCAGGTACCCGTATCCCGTCGGGTCGAGGGAGACCCTCACCGGCGAGTTTCGCGTGGCCACGACGTCCTTCCAGCCGACCGGTCGCCTGGGATTCCGCCGCCAGCTCCGTCCGATCTGGTGGTCTGTACAGGCGTATTCCCAGCTGCAGGACGCGAACCGCTGGGAGACGCCCCTGGGAATCTGGAATTCCCTCGAGGCCTTGCTCTTCGGCCAGGACGACGGCAACTACTTCCTGGCCACCGGAGCGTCGGTGACGGTCGGCGGAGAAAACCGGCCGCTGACCTGGAGCGCCGGCGTGTTCGGCGAACGTCACGAAGACACGCCCAGCCTGACCACGTTCTCTCTGTTCGGATCCAGCGAGGAGGAGGCTGAGGCGGAGGCCTCCGAGCTCGTAGCGGAGGAGGGCGAAGTCTACGGGCTGAGGGCCCAGGCACGCCTGCAGTGGGGAGACGATCCCCAGAGGGGACTGGCCGTTTTGAGGGGTGCCGGAGAGCTCGCATGGGGGGACTTTCGGTACCGGGACATCGAGCTGCAGCTAGACCTGGTGGGTGAACCGGCGCCTGGGCTGGGCACGGCGGCACGGGTGGCCGCGGGCCGCGCCATGGGCGACGTGCCGACGCAACGACTCTACCACCTAGGCGGCAGGAAGACCGTGCGTGGCTTCGAGCGCAACTCGGCCAGTGGCAAGGCGTACTTCCTGCTCAAGGCCGAAGTGGGAACCGCGCTGCCGGCGATGAGGATCGTCAGCTTCCTGGATGCCGGGTGGTCCGGAGAGCCGTCGAGCCTGTTCCAGGAAAAGGGCCTGATGTCCGTAGGGCTGGGTCTGTCGGTCCTGGACGGTGTGTTCCGAACGGACCTGGCCTGGGGGATCCAGGGAGGCGACGACTTCCGAGTGCACTTCTACACGAGCGGGCTGTTTTGAGGTGTGTGACGGTCGACCCCGGAAGCGTTGGGTCCGCCGCGTCGACTCGTAGGGGCTCGGGCGTGGCGTGCGGTCGGCCGAGACTCGGCCGGACCTCACTCGCATGAGCGAGCCACGCCCCCCGGTGCCCGAAGCCCGCGAGTCCCCGTTCCGCACGTTCCTGACGGAGCTGAAGCGGCGGAAGGTCTACCGGGTAGCTGCCGGTTATGCGGTGGCCACCTTCGCGATCCTGGAAGGGGCCGACCTCGTGCTGCCGACGCTCGGGGTGCCGGCCTGGGTGTACCAGCTGCTCGTCGTCTTGGTCCTTCTGGGCTTTCCGGTCGCCCTGATTCTGGCGTGGGCTTTCGACATCACGCCCCAGGGGGTCCAACCTGACCCGGCCGGCGGCGCGGCCCCGCGCACGCCCCTGGCCTACAAGCTGGGTGGCGTGGTGTTGAGCCTGGCGATCGTGGGAGGCGGCGCCTACTGGTACCTGCTGGCCCGTCCCAACGTGGACAGCTCCGCCGCCGTTGCAGACGGGACGCCCTCGGCCGTTTCCTCCGTGCCCCGAGCGGTACCGCCCAGGAGCATGGCGGTCCTCCCCTTCAACGCCCTGAGCAGCGACGAGGATCTGACGTTCCTGGGCGACGGAATCGCGGGGGAGATCCTCACGGCCCTCTCGGCGGCGCAGGGGCTCCACGTGGCGGCGCGCAGCTCGTCGTTCAAGCTACGGGGAGAGGACGCCGGCACAGCGGGCGAGCGACTCGGAGTCGCCTATATCCTGGAAGGGACGGTCCAGAGGAGCGGCGACCGGGTGCGGGTAACCGTCGCCATGGTGTCCACGGCCGACGAATCGACCCTCTGGGCGGATCAGTACGAAGGTGAGTTCACGGACGTTTTCGATATCCAGGACCGCATCGCCCGGAGTGTCATGGAGGGGCTGGCGCTGCGTTTTTCGGGGGGCGGTGGTGCCCGAGTCGTGGACATCTCGACGGATGACCCGGCGGCCTACACGGCCTACTTGCGCGGTCGGTCCGCGGCAGCGGACCGCACGCCTTCGGGGCTCCGTGAAGCCATCGGACACTACGAACGGGCCATCGAGCTGGACCCGGAGTTCGCCGAAGCCTATTCGGCCCTCGCGATGGCCCACACGTCTCTCGCGATCGCGCTGGCCGAGGTCCCGCAGGTCGCGTATGGGCGAGCCCGTGAGATGGCGGAGGCAGCCCTCCGTCTGGAGCCCACGAATGCAGAGGCCCACGCGGCCCTCGCCAACGTCAAGTTGGACTGGGAGTGGGACTTCGCCGGCGCCGAGCAAGAATTCCTCCGGGCGCTGTCGCTGCAGCCCCAATACGCTGCGGCGCAGCAGTCATACGCCCACCTGCTCGAGGTCACGGGGCGATCCGACGAGGCGATCCAGCAGGCCGAGGAAGCCCTGAGTCAGGACCTGCTTTCGGTGGCGTCGCACGTGGCCCTGGGAGTGAGCTACTACATGGCCCGACGGTTCGACGACGCGATTCTCCAGTTCGAGACCGCGCAGCGACGCTTCCCGAACTCACCGGTAACGTACGAGCTCCTCGGCTGGGCCCTGCGGGAGGCGGGACGCCTCGACGAGGCCATTGCGGCACACCGAAGGGCGGCTGCCGGTGGCCAGGGCTCACTGGCCGATGCGTCGTTGGCCGTGGCCCTCGCCGCCGCCTCGCGAGACACGGAGGCCCGTGAGCTGACTCGCCGCCTGGAGGCCGACGACGGCGAGTTTCCGGTGCTGGCGGTCCGGCTGGCGCAGGTCTACGGGTGGCTCGGAGAGCTCGACTCAGCCTTCCAGTGGCTGGAGACCGGCCTCGAGCGCCGAGATCCATGGATCACGCATCTGAGAGCGGACCCCGTGTTCGACCCTCTCAAGGGCGACCCCCGGTTCGACGAGCTGGCGCGGAGGGTGGGGCTCTAGGCTCATACGAAGAAGCGGCGGGAGGTGACCCCCCGCCGCTTCCGTCCCACCGGTTCGGTGGTCCTGTACTGCTGGACCCGTCCTACCTGGACGCAATCCCCACGGCAAACGTCCAGAACTGGTAGTCCTGGCCGCCGGCCTTCGCCGTCACGTTGTACCGCACCGTCCCCGTCAGCACCGTCCGACCCGCCGGGAAGGCGATGCCCACCTCCGGAGCGCCACCGAAGTGCCAGTTGTCGCTGGTCAGGGCGTACAGCCCGGCTTCAGTGCGTTGTTCGATGTAGTACAGCCCCGCGTTCAAGCCGACGAAGCCGAGGGTGCTGCCTCGTTGGCGATTGCCGATGTAGTAGTGGGCGTTGGCGAGCAGGGGAAACGCGTTGATGTACTTGAACGCCGTTCCCGTGATCGCGCTCCGGAGCTCCTCGTCGACGACCGTCGTTCCCGAGTTCTCCTGGTTGAACACCTGCCAGCTCACGTCGAAGCCCAGCGACCAGGTGTTCTGGAAGTCCATCATCTTCCGGCCCTGAAAGCCGATGCCCCTGAAGCTGAAGTTGTCGATGTAGTCGGTGGTACTCCCCCCGGGGGTACCCATGTTGTACGAGAACTGCCACCACCAGTCCTGCGCCTTCGCCTCTCCGGACGACGCCAGGACCAGGGCCAGAGCAACCAGAATCGCTCTCATCATCCCATCTCCTCTATTCGGGTTCCTGACGTCGTTCAGTTCGGTGCGGGCGTGCCGCCGGCCAGATAGGGCGACTGCGAAAACGCCTGCGCGATCCCGCTCGTGATCCGAGACCGCGTCGAGGCCTCGCTGCCCTCGGCCAGACCGTTCATCATCCCCGCCCAGACTTCTCCACCGTCGTCCCCCACGACCTCGAGCGAGGGATCCTTCATGAGCGTGACGACGGTTCCGGACCTCCACACGGTCCCACCGGTGACGGGCCACCACGGATACCCGCCGTAGCAGCAACCCCAATAGGGCGGGTAGTATCCGGGCCACCACGTCCAGATGGAGACGTTTACGTTGATCGCGACCGCGTTGAGGACCAGCAGGTCCGCGGTCTCCGGGTCGGCGCTTTCCGGAAGCTCCGTGTATCCATACCCGGAGAGCCCGGTGCGGACCGAGGCGAGAATGTCGCTGTCGAAGGCGTGATCGAACGTGTCGGGCGCCATCGAGTCGGCTTGTATATAGAAGACCGTGTCCGGCATGAAGTAGGTCTTCTTCGTGAACGTGTATTCCGGTCGCGCACCGGTCGCAACCAAGTCGGTTTCCCCGACATTGGAAACTTCGCCTGGATAACAGGACGACAGGACTGCAACGAGCCCCATCATGACGATCGAACCCCCCACCCTTTTCATGCGGTCCTTCCTTCCAACGTGAGTCGTAGCGGCGCCACGGCGCCGCGTCCCGAAAATCGGGAGCCAAGTAGCATAAACGACCAAATCGACCAGATCAATCGGCTCGCACATCGGCGCGAGAGCGATCGATCGGACGTCGTGTGGGGGAAGGACTTCGGCGGGGGTCCCCGGATGGTCGACCCCGGTATACGCGCCTGACGCGCTGCGGTTCCACTTTTGCGTCGACGCTGCGGCTCCGAGGTGGCGGTGAGGGCCTAGCGCATGCCTTGGGCGTCTCCTGGTCAGGCCCTCACCCGGCCTCGGGCACCACCTGAGTGCCCGCCGTCCCCTCCAGCATCCGGTCGACCGCATCCAGCGAGCCGATGACGGCTCTCCGTCCGGTGGCTTCGACGAAGCCGCAGGCGGCTTCCACCTTCGGACCCATCGATCCGACCGGGAAGTCGTCGGGTCGGAGCTGCCCGGGGGTGGTCTTCTTCAGCAGCTCCTCCTCCGGCGTGCCCCACCCCGCATACACGCCCGCCACGTCGGTGGCCAGGACGAGCAGGTCGGCCTCGAGCTGACGAGCCAGAAGAGCGCTGGCCTTGTCCTTGTCGACCACGACGTTGGCCCCGTGGAGGGCACCGTCCTCCCCGTACATGGTTGGGATGCCGCCACCCCCCGTACAGATGACCACGACCCCCCGCTCGAGGAGCCACTCGATGGGGCGTATCTCGAAGACACGGAGGGGTTTGGGCGATGGTACGACCCGACGCCACAGATCTCCGTCGGGCGCCACCGCCCACCCTCGCTCGTCTGCCAGACGCCGGGCTTCCGCTTCGGGGTAGCCGATGCCGATGGGCTTGGTCGGGATGTCGAACGCCGGATCGTCGGGGTCCACCTCGACCATGGTCAGGATCGTCGCGAACGGCTGCTCGAACGGAAGCAAGTTGCCCAGCTCCTGCTCGATCATGTAGCCGATCATGCCGTCGCTCTGGGCACCCAGCAGATCCAGCGTGTCCATGCCGGCTCCGGCCTCCGATGCCTGGAGTGCCAACAGCCCGACCTGGGGCCCGTTGCCGTGGGTGATGACGAGCTCGTGATCCGCCACCAGCGGGGCCAGGGCTCCAGCCGCGGTCCGGACGTTCTCGCGCTGGATCTCGACCGTGAACGGCTGGCCACGACGCAGAATGGCGTTCCCTCCCAAGGCCACGACCACCCTCATAGAGCGGCCTCGAGCTGGGTCACGAGCTCGGCAATGGAGGGGTCCTGCGGTTCGAGTCCCGCCAGGCGACGGGCGTAATCCAGGGCCTCGCCGGGCGATCCCGCGTCTCGATGCATGGTGGCCAGGGCAAACAAGATGTCTCGGTCGTTCGCGTGGTTCGCCAAGGCCGAGGTCAATACGTCCAGCGCCTCGTCCGTGTAGCCCTCCGAGTTGAGCGCAACGCCGAGCGCGTATGGATAGCCCGGCTCCGTGGGCTCCAGCTCCGCCGCGGCTTCGAGCTCGGACAGCGCCTCCTGGGTCCGTCCGGCTCTGACGAGCAGAAGGCCCAGGGCGTAGTGGAGCGGCGCCGGCTCGCCCACGACGCCGATGCCCTCGCGAAGCAAGGCCTCTCCCTCCACGTCCCGGCCCTGGCTCCGATAGAGGTCCGCCAGATTGACCCAGGCGGGAATGAACCACGGCCCGATGCGGAGTGCCAGTGCGAGGGAAGCCTCTGCATCCGTAGGACGGCCCTGGTCGGCACGGAGGCGCGCGAGACTCACGTGTGCGCTCGGGTGATCCAACGCGGCCTGCAGGCTCTCGACGTATTCGGAGGTAGCCCGGTCGAGGATGCGGGCGAGAGCCGGATTCACCCGGTCCCTGCTCACCGGCGCCAACAGGCGTGCCGCCTCGGCCCGGACGGCCAGCACCGGGTCGGTGAGAAGAGGTGTGAGGGGCTGAACGCGGTCGTTGGGGGGAATCGCTTCCACAGCTCGCACGCCGGCCCAGCGAACCAGGGGATCCGGGTCCTGCAGTGCATTGGGGATCACCGCTCCCAACACCGGCCCGGGCCGCCCGGCCAGAAGCTCCACCGCGGTGGCCCGCACGATGGCCGGGGCCACGGTGTCGGCCACGAGGACGGCGAGGCCCAGATCCGCCCCGGCGGCTCCCGCCCTCCCGGCCTGGATGGCCTGCCCGTAGTGTGTCTCGGCCCGTCGCTCCGGGCCGTACCACCCGGCCACGGCCTCCGCGGCCCATGTGCTCGACCGATCGTCGTGGCAGGCGACGCAGGCGTCGGGGGCCGCCAGCGCCTCGGACAGATCTGGCCGTGGCACCCGGAAGGAATGGTCGCGGCGTGGATCCACGACCATGTAGGTGCGGGCGGGCGCATGACACGACACGCACTGGGCCGCCTCTGACTCGGCCTCGTGGAAGTGGTGCTCCGGCACGTCGAATCGGTCGGGCGCGTGGCAGGACGCGCAGACCCCGTTTCCGGGTGCCTTCAGGTCGGCCGAATGGGGATCGTGGCAGTCGCTGCACAGCACGCCCGCCCGGTACATGGCGCTCTGCACAAAGGAGCCCCACACGTAGACCTCGTCCAGGATCTGGCCATCGGCGTAGTAGAGTCCCTCCGCCAGGGTTCGCGGCAGGTGGGTGTCCATGAGAGGACCCGCGGGCGGCGTCTCGGGCAGCAGTGACGCCCGCCGGGAGTGGCACTTGCCGCACGCGTCGATCTGACGACTGGCGGTGGGCGGTGCGGACCTGGCAGCGATACCGGTGGCGGGGTCCATGACCCAGGAGCCACCTGCGGGATCACCCAGCTCCACCGTCAGACCGAAGCGGCCGCTCTCGGCGCCAGCGGGAGCGACAGGCGCACCATCCGGTGCGCCGTCCGGGTTCTCCTCGGCCCATGCCAGATGGTCGGAGCCCGGTCCGTGGCACGCCTCGCACGCCACGTCGATCTCGGCCCACTGGGTGTCATAGGTGTCCAAGGCCAGGTCGTATCCTTTACGGAGATCGGTGGAGTGGCACTCGGCACACATGTAGTTCCAGTTCTGGGCAGGTCCCGCCCAGTGGAGCACGTCGCCAGGTGGTGTCTCTTCGTCCGGGTAGAGGTGGAACCAACGCTGCCCCCCCGCCTCCGCGGGACGCGTGTCCCACGCGACCGTGTGTGCCTGGAGGCGACCTCCGGGAAGCTCGACCAGGTACTGCTGGAGAGGATCGATGCCGAACGTGTGGGTCACGGGGAAGCTGGCCACCACTCCGTCGGGGCCCTCGGTCTCGACCAGAAAGCGTTCTCCGTCGCGGTAGTATCGGGTGGTCACGCCCCGGTGCGCGAACGCCTCGCCGCCGAAGTCGCCGAGAACGGTCTCGTCGGTCGCCTCCTGCATGGCCAGGTCGTGGTGGGAGCCCGCCCAAAGCGCCGCTTCGTCGGCATGGCACTCGGCACAGGCCTCGCCACCTACGTAGCTGATGCCCGCCGGCTCCGTCTCCGGCTCCGGCGCGTCAGAGCAGGCCACGACGGCCAGCAGCATCGCGACCGTTGGAGCGGGCAGGCGGAGGCGCGTGGATCTAGGCATGAGCACCCGGTCTACGGAGTAAGCTGGCAAGGCGCGGTGCGTGGCCCCGAGAGTTGGCACACCGTCGGCGAAGGACGACACGAGGCGACCGGCGAGCGGGGAAAGATACGGCAGAGCCGAACAGAGGAAACCCCGGCGCCTTCGAGCACGTCTTGCCACCCAGGTCGGCCGGAGCCATGGTGCAGGAGTCCAGCCTCGGGGATTCCCGCCCCCCGGACCGTAAACTCTATGGCGCGGAGGATATCGCGTGCTCGCTCGACGTTCGACTTCACGCTTCTTCTCGACCCAACACCTCGGGGCGGCCTTGGTCGCGACGGCGCTCGTCGCCGTGGCTCCACACGGCGTAGCGGCCCAGTGGGAGCTCGGACCGCAGGTCCAATACAACAACGTCCTCGGGGGCACTTGGGCCGTGGGCGCCCGCGTGAACTACCAGGCCGCGCGCACCTTCCAGATCCAAGCCACCGGCGACTACTACTTCGCCGACTGCGGCTCGGTGGGTGACTGCAGCCTCTGGGACTTCCAGCTCAACGGGATCTTCTTCCTGACCCGCCAGCAGGCGTATGAGCCATACCTGGGCGCCGGCCTCAGCATCCAGCCCTTCGACCTCTCCGGCGCCATCAACGACTCTGGAACGGCCACGGGTCCAGTGGTGTTCATCGGATCCACGCTGGGTTTCTGGGGTCGGACCCAGCCTTTCGTCGAGGGCAAGTGGCTGTTCAAGGGGAAGGATCTGAGCACCCAGTTCGCCATCGAGTTCGGGTTCATCGTCGAGTTGGGCGCACGCCGGTGAGGCGGCTGCTCGTGAAGAGGCAAAGCGTCGTGTTCGACGCTGCAGAAGGGCCCGGTGGTGAATGATCAGGGAGGAAGGGTGAACAGAGCACTGCTCTTGGGAGCTTCCGTCGTCCTGGGGGGCTGCAGCGGCATGCACGTGGAGTCGGCTCAGGATCCGGCGGTGGATCTGACCGAGCTGGGCACCTTCGAGTGGATGGAGCGCGAGCAGCCGTCGGTGAGCCGCCGAGCCACGCGCGAGGGGCTGGATCGGCGAATTCGAGAGGCCGTCGATCGCGAGCTCACTGGCCGCGGGTACGAAAGCGCGTCGTCGGGTGAGGGACAGCTGGTGCTCATCTACCACGTGGGCCTCGACGGCGCCATGGACATCCAGATGATCAACACGCTCCCCGAAGACCGTTGGGGCATCGACCGGGGCTGGGTCTTCTACACCGAGCGATCCGTCCGCACCCTGGAACAGGGCACGCTGGTGCTGGACGCCTACAATGCCGACACGGGGCTGCTGATCTGGCGGGGCGTGGCCCAGGCCGAGATCGACCGGACCCAGTCGCCGGAGAAGCGTGCCGAGCTCGTCGACAAGGCCGTGCGGAGGCTGATCCAGGAGTTCCCGCCGCGGGCCAGCTCGTGAGGCGGGAGACTTAAAGCCGGTCCCGGTCCACGGTGCGCGTGCGGATGTCCGTCCCGGCCATCGACACCCAGCCGACCAGGGGCTTGTGGTCGGATCCGTATCGGTCCTCCGCCACCTCGTACCGGGCGTCCCAGCTGTCGGGCAGGCCGAAGAACAGGTGATCCAGCTTCACGTCCGGCAGGAACAGAGGCAGATCCGCCGTGCCACCCGGGGGATGATCCTCGACGCTCGCGAAGCGGGCTTGGAGGATGCGCACGGCCCCCGCGTTCGTCTCGCGGTACCAGGTGTTGAGATCGCCACCCACGACCGTGGGCGTCTCACCGTCGAGCGCGCTCAACAACCCCCGCGCCTGGTTGGACTGAGCCGCTCCGAAGCTGCGGTGAATGCGTGAGAGGGCGGCCCGGTTGTCGAGGTGCGCGCTGACGACCCTCAGGCGCCACGGCTCGCCCGTGCTCGAGCGCCCTTCCACGTTGGCGAACACCGCTACGCGCCGCTGCCGTTCGTAGGGGAGCTCCACCGCCGTCAGGCCCGTGAGCGGGAGCGTCGAAAGGATGGCGTTGCCGCGGTCCTCAGGGGCTCCCTGACCAGGCCCACCGTTCCGCATGGAAGGCACGTAGAAGAGGTGGAGGCCCTCGACCCATGCGAGAGCCGTCACGTCCAACCGCCCTCCCGCGGGTGGGCTCTTTCGGATGGCCCCGGCGGCGGCGGCCCAGGTCGGGATATGCTGAGGCACGGCAGAGCCGGTGCGGTGAGCTTCCTGCAGGAGGATCACGAAGTGCTCGGGCGGCTGCCCCCCCGTCAAGCGTCCGGTCCTGAGGTCGTCGATGAGCCGCCGGGCGTCACCTCCGCCCACGGCGACGTTCCACGCCACCACGGCGATCGAGTCGACCCCCGAGGCCACGGCGACTTCATCGCCCCGGGTCTGGTACGCCGGCCCCACGCCCCAGCACCACGCGTCGAGCTTGGCCCGGTCGTCGGGATCGTCGGGACCGAGCCAACGGATGGCCTGGTCCTGCGGAGCCGGAGCCCCGCCCTCGAAGCACGGCGGGGCGGCCGTTACGTCGTCGGGCACGCGACGATGGGCGCAGCCCGACAGGAGAGTGCCCAGAGCCGCGAGCGCGGCGAGAGCGTGGGTCCAACCTGGTCGCACGTCGCGGCTCCTTGGGGTGTGATCCGGCATTGTCTGTCGGACCCCACCACGAGGCGGGTCGCTGCGACCGGAGTGGCGGGGGGTCGCACTACCTACACGACCCGAGCGCCGGGGGTCCCCAGCGGGCTGCCACGGCGCCGACCGACACCGGAGCCAGGACGACACCGACCGCCAGGGTCGATCCGGTGGGCGGTGGTTTGCGCTTTTGGAGGCCCAGTTGGCTACGGCGTGACCCGATCTTCCGGAATGCACGCGCCGAACACCACGAATCCGGTCCCATCCTCCGTCATGGTCAGCGACATGTCGAGGTCGTCGTCCGAGATGACCATGCTCCACCCACGCCCCGCCTCGGCGCCCGTGAGGATCGTCTGGCCTTCCTGGCGCGTGGCCGTGCCGATGGTCGTCTGCTCACCTCGCCGGGACTCGGGCGCGAGCAGCGTGATGACGCCTCCCTCGACGTCTACGTGTATGAACGTCGGCGGCGGCAGGTCCCTGAGCTCGAGCGGCGGCTGGCAGTTGAGCGAGTCGTCACACTCCAGCCCGCTCACGACCGAGCAGACCATGGGCGCGCTCTGCGCTGCGATGGCCGGCGCGCCCACGAGGAGTGCGCCCAGCGAGAGAAGGGCACGCTGGAAGCTGCTTGCGTTCGTCATGGTCGTTCGCCCCGGCACGTTCAGGTGACGGTGTAGCCCCGGGCCTGCATGCACCCCACCCATGCCCGGTCCCACCTCTGGAAGTTGTTGTTGAAGTCCTCGATGGCCGCGTCCATCTGGGCCTGGGCCTCGCGCTGAGCCCGACGGGACCGGGAGCCGCCGATCAGACCTCCGGCCACGGCGCCGATGGCCGCGCCCGTTCCGGCGTCCCCGGCGATGGCGCCGATGGCCAGGCCTCCCAGGGCACCGCCCGCCGCGCCGCGGACACCGCCACCGGCTGCGGCGTCGGCCTGGTCCTGCGCGACATAGCCGGCATCCACGAGCGCCTTATGGGCCACGTAGGGATCCCAACCGGCGGTGTTGTCGCTGGCCCACCAGTAGCACTCGAGCTGGTCGCGCTGCTGCTGGTCCACGTCCTGGCCCTCGCCGGGGTAGACCATGCGCTGGGCGGGGTTGGTCCCCGGTGGAAGCGGACGCTGCTGGTCCTGGGCCAGTAGTGCCGTACCTGGCGCGGCCAGAGCCAGCGCCGCGAGAGCCGAGAATACCGCCTTCGTCATCATGGTGTCGTCCATCCTCGTTGATCGATGCCTGATCAGGCAATCCGTTCCTGCTCGCCAGCCTACTCCTGATGGCGGGCTCGTTCCTTGGGTCTGTGGCTGAGCCGCTCCGGGCTCAAAAGCCCAGGCTCAGCGCGACCTGTACCACGTCTCGGGTCGCGCCCGTTTCGTTCTGCCCGAGCGCGAGCACCAGCGGGTTCGAGATCTGATCGAGGCCCAGGGAGTGGTTGTAGCGCGCCCACTCCAGCCGAAGCCCCACGTCGATGCCCTTGGGTGGCGGCGCAAAGCTGGAGATCAGGAACCACTCCAGACCCAAGCCGTAGTGCCAGGTGAAGTTGTCGATCGTTGCGGAGGTCGGCTCGGAGACGAGCTCGCCCCCCACGGCAGTGTTCTCCAGTCGGTACCAGGACCAACCATACCCCAGCTTGCCATAGGGCTGGAACCCCCCACTCGCGACGTTGAAGCGCAGGCTCCCGCTGTACTCCCAGAGCTTGATGTCGCTCGTGACATCGCTTCGCCGTCCCTCGGCATCGAGAACGTCGACGATCATGCCGGCCCGGTGGGACCAGTACGCGTTCTCGCTCACGAACTTGCGACCCAGTGGAATTGAAACCCGGACATAGGGGGACGTGGATTCTTGTATGTCGCTACCCGTCGAGACCACGTCGTCTTCGAAGCCATAGCCCAGACGCTCGAGGATCTCCTCGATGTGTGTCTCGTTCAGGAACATCCCGGTGAAGGCCTCGGGAAACTTCATACCGACCGCGCCCCCTTCGAGCCCCAGGAAACGGAACGGAACCTCGTCGGCCGCGAGGTAGGTGGGCGACTGCTGCGTGAGCAGGGCTATGGGCGTGCCCACCACCAGCAACACGAGATCGACGGGCGGAAGCAAAGTTATCGTCGGCACCGTGGCGTTCAGCCAACCCCAGGTGTTCTTGAAACGGTCCTGCCACCCGAGGGCGAAGAACCCAGAGTACCGGTGCGGGTCATAGTCGTGGAAGCCGCTCCCGGCCCCCGCTCGGTTCCACCCCTTGTTCTGGCTTCCGGTCTGGGGAGCGAGGTTACCGGTGCTGGCGTGGGAGATGATGCCGGCAAAGGGTGACTCGGCCGCCGGGTATCCCCAGCGGATCGGGAGTATCAGCCAGCTCCACTCCCGTCGCACCTCGGGGTTCGTGTACATGAGATCGTGGACCCTTTCCCAATCCGGGACGATCTCGATGCGGTCGTCCCGGTCGAGTCTGAGGACGCTGGTGCGTCCCAGGCGCCCGTCCTCGAGGCCCGGCCGGGGACCCGCGAAGTAGTCCAGGTAGTCGAACTGTGCCGTGATGTGCTCGGAGGCTCCGCCCGGTCCCACGTTCTTGTAGAGGCCCCGGAACGGATAGGTGCCGTGGGAGTCCCGGTTCTTGCCGCCTGGAGCGGCCAGGATCTGGTCCGTGCCTTTGTTGTCCGCCCCGATGAATCCGACGATGTGGGTGTTGATGACGGTTTCGCCGGCGTCCTCGTACGCCCGCTGACGGATGTGTCTCCACACCTGGTGTTGATCGATGCGCTCCTGGGGCAGGTCCTCGAACTCGGCCTCCCATTGGTCCCGTGGCAGGTAGACGTTGGGACTGGCGTAGTCGAGGGTCCAGACCTTCTCGTGCAGATAATAATCTGCGCGCTTGATGACCACGTAGTCATCCGCAGAGGAGGGGTTTTCCCCGCCCCCATTCAGCATGAACAGGATCTCCTCCGCGGTCTGGGGTCGGCCGACCGCCCCCTTGGGCGCGATGATGATGTTGACGTGCTCCCAGTCGCCCTCGTGGTTGTTGCCGCCGTCGTTCCAGGAGTAGAAGAACCAGTATTGGAGCACGAGCTCGTAGCCCACGAGGCCACCCGTGTTGGACCGCACCTCCTCGATGAACGGGTGGAGGTACGTCTTGGGGAAGCTCCAGTACTTCTGGGGCAGCTCGCCCGAGACCGGGTCCTCGTACTCGGCGCGCCAGCTGACTTCGTCGTGGGCCGGGAAGTTCCAGTAGAGGACCTTGAACGGATCCATCTGGGGGTCGATGGCCGCGGTCTGGTACCACTCCGACTGGGGATTCTCCGGGTCGAACTCGCGGAGGAGCGAGATCAGGCGGCAGTCGTCATTCTCCGTCCGCAATGCCGCGTTCGGCGGATCGGGACACGGGTCGCCCTCCAGGGCGAGCCAATCGATCTGCTCTTCCCGAATCAGCTCGCCCCCCTCTGCGGCCTGGTTCCAGGTATCGACGAACAGGGGCCACGAGCTACGGCCGTCCATGAACTTCTTCCAGTCCATGGGCACGGCGGTGGTGTTGAGCACCAGGTAGGGGGCGAATTTGACCCCGAGGCGCTTCATCACGTCGTGCCGGCGGTCGTCGATGCCGTCCACCGGATCCACGTCGCGGTAGGCCGGGTCGTTGACGTCGCCGTAGAGGTTCAGCGTAGCTGATCCGGCAGCCTCTCGTACCGGCCGCGTGTAGCTGAGCGGCACGTAGGAGTAGTAGTCCTCCTTGGGCATGTCCTGGGCTTCGACTGCGACCGGCTGCAGGGCGGAGAAGACTGTAGCCGCGGTAATACCGAGCAAGGTCCCCCGAAGAAGTCGGTCCATCAGTGCTCCCCACCGCGGAATTCGATACGGTGCGTATTGTGGCCGTGGAAGTGGGCAACGCTTCCTTCCGCGCCGCGCGACCTCAGGTCAACGATTTCGTGCATACGTCTTCCGGGGGCGGGCCGGAGGCGATGCACAATGTGACGGTGCTGCGGACACGCGCGCAACGTCGAGGGCCAGGGCTCAGAGATCGAGCACGAGCCCGAGGTAGAGTCCGTGAGTCACCATGTCCCACTTGGCCAGGTCCCGGCCCTCTCCGCTCTCGTAGTCCACGCTCAGAGCCCGGTATCCGAGAACAGTCAAGCCGCCGGCTTGCTGCGCCTCCAGGTGCAAAGAGAGCGCGAAGTCGACGTTCTCCAGGACGTCGTTGAACGGCGCGTCGACCGGGAATTCGGTGCGAGGACCGACGGCCACCGTGCCGTCCACTCCGGCCAACCAACCATACGCAGCGGCGAAGACGCGCCAGTGGTCCGTTTCCTGGCTCGATGCCCCGACGGGAACCAGCACTGCGAGCAGAACCCCGAAGACGACGACTCTGGAGCGAGTCCGCACGCCCGCCCTAGAACTCGACGCCGATGATGGCGCCCAGGACAGCGGCGCGATGCTCTCGCGTCACGTCCAGATTCGCCTGCGGGGCCACGAGGAACCGCCCGCCGGGACCGAAATACAGGGGGTACTGCATGCCGAATCGCGCCATGAACAGGGTTTCGGCTTCGTGGGCGTTCTCGCTCGAATCCTGCGACTCCACGGTCTCGGAGGTGGGGGTCTCTCGCTCGATTCCGGCACCCAGCGTCAGCGAGAGGTCCCCGAATCCGGGGGTCAGGTATACCGGTACACCAGCCACGAAGGCTCGTCCGTTGTCGCCGATGGCCCAGTCGAAGAAGAGGCCGAGAGCGACCCGTTCCGACAGCGACCGCGCGTAGTCCAATCCGATCGTGCATGTGCCTCCTGGGCGGAGAGGGGTGCGAGGAGCAGCAGAGCAGCGAGCACGGGCAGTGTCAGGGCGTGGGCGTGCAAAGACCTGTCTCCTCGATAGGTTACGGTGGCGTCCCGCGCCTGCTTGCGGCCCATGCCCAGGAGCTTCGTCCGCCAAGGGTATGTACCGCCGTCACGTTGCGCGAGTCGCCACTGCGGCCGGTCACTCCATCGACTCGATGACGGAGGCGCACCGACCCGCCAGTCTCATGACCGGAGCCACGAGGCCACGCCTTCCGCGACCCGACCGCCCCACGCTAAGTTCACGCCCCACTCTCACGACAGGATCCAGGGTTATGAGTCAAGTTCGACATTTCCGCTGGGACGACATGCCCAAAGAGCGTGTCACGGACCTGCTGGAGCGACGCCTGATCACCGGCGACCGCATGATGCTGGCCCACGTGTACCTGGAGAAGGGCTGTATCGTGCCCATGCACCATCACGACAACGAGCAGCTCACCTACGTCCTGGAGGGCAAGCTCCGCTTCTGGATCGGCAGCGAGGACGCCGATCCTCTCGACGTCGGTCCGGGCGAAGTGCTGCACCTTCCCTCCAACGTGCCTCACAAGGCGCTGGCCCTCGAGGACACGCTGGACGTGGACGTGTTCAGCCCGCCGCGTGAGGACTGGCTCACGGGTACGGACGACTACCTGCGGAAATAGGGCGCTGGCTCCCGTCGGCTAACCCGGGGGAACGGCCCTTCCAGTGATTGTCACGGCCTGGTCGGGTCGGCCCGCAGGGTCGAGCGGACAGGGCTGGCATCGAATCGTAACCCGCCGATCAGGCACTACGGGCGAATCGCCATGGACTTCGGGCTGAGGGGAAAGACGGCGTTGGTGGCGGCCTCGAGCCGCGGGCTCGGCCGCGCCGTGGCCGAGGAGCTGGCCCGCGAGGGCTGCCGGCTCGTGGTCTGCTCACGGTCGGAGGACGCCATCGAGGCCGCCGCGGACAGCCTCCGGGAGCACACCGGCGCGGACGTCGTCGCCATTCCGGCCGACCTCACCGATCCCGCCGGCGTGGACCAGGTCGTGCGCACCGCGGTGGATCGGTTCGGCCAGATCGACGTGCTCGTGACCAACACGGGCGGACCGCCGGCGGGCCCGTTCGAAGCCCACAGCGCGGCCGACTGGACCCACGCCGTCAGGCAAAACCTGGACAGCGTGGTCAACCTGACCCGGGCCGTGCTCCCCGGCATGAAGGGGCGGGGCTGGGGCAGGATCGTCAACGTCACGTCCATCGCGGTCAAGCAGCCGGTGGACGGACTGATCCTGTCGAACAGCGTGCGAGCCGCCGTGACCGGCTTCGCGAAGACGCTGGCAAACGAGGTGGCATCCTTCGGGGTCACGGTGAACAACGTGATGCCCGGCTATACGCGCACGGAACGGCTGGACGAGTTGGCGGCCCGCATATCGGAGTCGAAGGGCACCAGCGTCGAGGAGGCCTTTGCTTCTTGGGAGGCGTCGACCCCCATGGGTCGGATCGGCGAGCCCCGGGAGTTCGCGGCCGTCGTCGCCTTTCTCTGCTCTGAGCGAGCCAGCTACGTTACCGGGGTGTCCGTCCAGGTGGACGGGGGCGCGGTGAAGTCCTTGCTCTGAGGGGAATCGGACTATGTCGACCCACCTGACCGAAGCTCGCTGGATCTGGAAGGATGGCTCCCTCATCCCGTGGGGCGAGGCTCAGGTCCATCTGCTCAGCCTGGCCGTGCAATTCGGCTCCTCCATGTTCGAGGGGATCCGCTGCTATCAGACGGCCTCCGGCCCGGCCATCTTCCGCCTCGACGACCACCTCCGGCGGCTCGTCCACTCGTGCACCATCTACCGGATGCCCCTCGACCACGACCTGGACGAGTTGGCCGAGGCGTGCAAGTTGACGGTTCGGGAAAACGGCCTGGAGGACTGTTATGTCCGCCCGATGGTGCTGTGGGGCTATGGCGCGGCCGGCATGAACCCGGTGGGCAGTCCGCTGGAGACGTACATCGCGGTCTGGCCGTGGGGCGCGTACCTCGGCGAAGGGGCTCTGGAGAATGGCGTGGACGTCTGCGTCTCGTCATGGCAGCGACCCTACCCCAACACGTTCCCCGTGCAGGCGAAGGCCGCAGGCCACTACTGCAACGCGCAGCTCATCAAGATGGACGCGGTGGCCAACGGATACGTCGAAGCCATCGTGCTGGGGCCGGGAGGCCTGGTGAGCGAGGGGAGCGGGCAGAACCTCTTTCTCGTCCGTGGCGACACCGTGGTGACCCCGAAGCTAGACGGCACGTCGCTCCGGGGTGTGACCCGCGACACCCTGATCGTGCTGGCTCGTGAGTCCGGCCTCGAGGTGATCGAGGGGGACGTTCCCCGGGAGGACGTCTATACCGCAGACGAGCTCTTCTTCACCGGCACGGCATCGGAGGTCACGCCGATCCGCAGCGTCGATCGGATCACGATCGGGGAGGGCGTGGCCGGACCGGTCACCAAGATGCTGCAGCGGAAGTTCATGGACGCGGTCCGGGGTCGCGTGCCGGACACCCACGGTTGGCTGACACCGGTCGGCGAGGGGGCCGCCGCCGCGGCGACGGATTGAGGGCAAACCGGCCCTGGCCGGCGAATCGGACCCCCCGTTCCTGAAGAGTGGCGGTCCCGCAGGCACCGCCTACAGCAGGTGGCCGCCGTCCACGGGGATCACGGCTCCCGTGATGTGGCGTGCCGCCTCGGAGCACAGGAACAGCACGACGTGCGCCACGTCCCGGGGGTCTCCCAGGCGTCCCAGCACGCTCTGTTCCCGAGCCCGGTCCAACACCTCTGGCGTGACGCCCTCGGTCAGGCGGGTGGTCCGGATATAGCCGGGTGCGACGGCGTTGACGTTCACGTTCTTCGGTCCCAACTCCACCGCGGCGCTGTGGGTCAACCCGATCAAGCCGGCCTTCGACGTGCAGTAGTTCGCGAGACCGAACTCACTCCGAAGGCCGTGGACCGAGGCGATGTTGACGACCTTCCCGTACTCCTGCTCACGTAGGTAGGGGGCGACGGAACGGAGGAAGTAGAAGGCACCGGACAAGTTGGTGTCGAGCACCGCCGTCCACTGGTCGTCGCTCATGCGCCAGAGCGCCGCATCGTCGTGGATGCCCGCGTTGTTCACCAGAATGTGGATCCCGCCCAGCTCCTCGTACGCCTCCCCCACGAAGTCCTCGATCTCTATGGGGTCTCGGACATCGCAGGGCCGATGGAAGCAGCGGACTTCCATCTGGCGGAGCTGCGTCGCCACCGCCTCGGCATCTTCCCGGTCGGCGTGGCCGGGCCGATCCAGATAGCAGAAGGCGATGTCCACACCGCTGGCGGCCAGCTCGAGCGCCACGGCGCGGCCGATCCCCGACGACGCTCCCGTCACGATCGCCACCTTGCCCCTCAGGCCCTCGGAGCCGAGGAGCGGATCGAGGCGGGCCTCCGGACGGATGACCTCGTCCAGCAACCGCTCGACCGCGTCTCCGACGCCGCCCTCTCCGCTACGGCTCACGGTGGGGGACCGGGGGGCCGGATCGCCCGTGAAGCGGGCGCTGAGAGGATCGGGTTTCGAGGAGGCTGTCATTTCGGGGGGACGAGGAGATGGGCGATCCTCCGAAGCTACGCCCTCAATCGAAGGATTGGCAACGACTTCCGGCGCCGTGTGCCGCCCGGTGCGGAGCGGCTCTCCGACGGGCTGGACCCCCGCCCTTGCCTCCCCTCACCCTTGGTCACCGCACGCGACAAGGACGGGGGCCATCACCGGGCCCGCCACCCGGAGAAGCTCGCTCGACGGCGAGGCGCTTGTCGGACCGAGCCTTCGGCGTGTCACCTCCGAGAGTCGTTCGGTTCCGGAGGGTGGACGCACCGCCTGGATAATATGCAGAAGATCTATCGTGTTCGTTCGCTTGACAATGTCAGGCGACGAGACCCCTCGCCGGCACGGCTCCCGGGTGGTCCGGGATCGTGCCATTCCACCCTAGGGCCCGCCTGACGGCTTCGCTGGCGACGGCTCGGCCGCGGACGGTGCCTCTACGTCGCGGTGGCCGCTCGTCAGGGAGTCGGGGAGCGTGAAGTGCATCGTGGTGCCCACGCCGACCTCGCTCTCCGCCCAAACCACTCCTCCCAGGGTGGAGACGAGGTGCCGCACGATGGCCAGACCCAGGCCCGTGCCGCCTTCTTCCCTTGAACGGGCTGGATCCGCGCGGTAAAAGCGCTCGAAGATGCGGCCCAGGGCGGCGGCCGGAATGCCGCTGCCCGTGTCGGAAACGGAGACCAGTGTGTCGGCGGGCCGGGAGGTCACGTCCACCCGAATGCCCCCTCCCTCGCCCACATGGCGGAGCGCGTTGTCGAAGAGGTTTCTGAGCACCAGGGCCACCCCATGGCTGTCGGCCATGGCTGTCCCCGAGCCCTCGCAGGAGAAGCGCACCCCCTTCTTCTCGGCCCGGTCCGCGAGCTCGGACCACACTTCCTTCACGAGCTCCGGCACATCCAGATACTCCCGCTGCGTCGTCCAGGCGCCGGACTCGAGGCGGGAAAGATCCAGCAGGTCGTCGATGATGCGCTGCATCCGAAGGGCGTTCTTTCTGATGGATCCGAGAAAGCGCTGCCGCAATTCCCGGGGCGGATCGTCCTCTTCCAGGGTTTCCGCCCATCCCCGCAAGGAGGTGAGTGGCGTCTTGAGCTCGTGAGAGGCGTTGGCGACGAAGTCGCGCCGCACCTGCTCCAGCCGGCGGAGCTCCGTGACGTCCAGGAGCGTGGCCACCGCTCCGCCCTGATCCAACGGACCGCCGGAAACGATCAGGTGACGGCCGCCGATCGTGAACTCGTGGGTGCCGACCTGGCGCCTGACCGACGCCGCCAGCAGTCGGCACAGCTCCGGATCGTCCACCAGGCTGTCCACGGGCGCGCCCAGAGGGTCTTCCGGAAGCCCCAGCAGGTCGATGGCCGCTCGATTGCACCGGACGACCCGCGCCTCTTCCGTCAGTGCGATGACGCCCTCCGCCATGGAGTCGATGAGCACTCGCACCTCGTCCCGCTCGCGCGCCAGCTCGGAGAGGCGGCCCTGTAGCTCCTCGGTGAGACGGTTGAAGGCCACGGCCAGCTCGTCGAGCTCCGCCACCCTGGCTCGGGGCGCTCGCTGTGCGAAGTCGCCGGCTGCAAGGGCGCGAGCGCGGCGGGAGAGCGCCACGAGGGGCGCAGCCAGCCCGCGACTAACCCCGTATGACACGACGAGAGCCAGAAGGATCGACAGCAGCCCGGCTCCGGCGACCGCCCGCTGACCCCGTCGCACCCTGGCATCGATGTCGTCGAGCGACGCGGCGATGCGAAGGACGACCGGCGTGCCTTGGAACCGCATGGGTCGTGCGCCATAGAGGAAGCGTCGGCCCACGGTTGCGCTGCGCCGCTCCGCGAACGAAATCGCACCCGACAGGGCTCCCAGAACCTCCGGCCGCGCTCCGTGATTCTCCAGGGACCCAAGACCCTCCTTCGCCACGTCGGAGTCACCCAGCACCAGACCGTCCGGCGCGATGAGCGTGACCCGGTAGCCCGCCCGTGCCTTCAGGACTCCGGCGATGGAATCGGGATCCTGTAGCGTCGTCTGGTCCAGGACTGCCTCCGCCAGACTGAGCTGGCGGGCGAGCTCCCCCTGGTAGACCGACACGAGCTCGTGTCGCAGGCCCGTCCCGACGAGACCGACGATCAGAAGCACGAGCAGTCCGATGACGCCGAGGAAGCCGGCGAAGAGTGGATGATGGATGCGAAGCCGCACCGTAGCGCCGTCCTCTTCCATTGTCGTCAGGGTCGGCGTGGGGCCGTCAGATTCTGGAGGGGCCTCACCCCGGCTCGGCGCGACCCCGGACCGGGGGCCAGATCCGTGGACCCGAACCCAGATCCGTCAACCGTGATCCTGGGGTACGCGTAGCCGGTACCCGAAGCCCCGGACCGTTTCGACCCAATCGCCGACGTGGGCAAGTTTAGAGCGGAGACGGCGGACGTGCATGTCAACCGTCCGCGTCTGGATGCGGTGCGAGATCCCGGACTCCACATCCCAGGCCCGCTCCAACAGCTGACGGCGGCTCTGCGTGCGGCCGGGTGATTCCAGCAGCGCCTGCAACAAGCGGAATTCGGTGGGCGTCAGGGCCAACTCGTTGTCGTCGAGGCTGACGCGATGGGACTCAGCGTCCAGGGTCAGTCCGCCGAGCTTCAGGATCCGTTCTCCGGTCGAGACCGGCACGTCGCGCATGCGGCGCAGGATCGCCCGCACCCGCAGCACCAGCTCCCTGGGGCTGAAGGGCTTGGTGAGGTAGTCGTCGGCCCCCATCTCGAGACCGCGAATCCTGTCCTCCCGCTGCCTCTTGGCGGTCAGGATCAAGACAGGCACGGACTCGGTCGCCGGTTCGTCGCGGAGCTCCCTCAGCACGTCGTCGCCCGACATGCCAGGCAACATCAAGTCGAGGATCAGGAGGTCAGGCACGGCCCGATTCACGGCCGCGATCGCCTCGGTGCCGTTGGGTGCCGTCTCGACGCGAAACCCCTCGCGGGTGAGCTGATACGCGATCAACGCCGCGATGTCCGGCTCGTCCTCTACGACGAGGACCCGGGGCGATGGCTGGGTTGTTGGACCGGCTTCCATGATGCCCCTCGCGAGCGCGCTGTTCACGAGCTCGGTCCAATCCACGCAGCGGCGCCAGCGCGACCGGGACCGAGCTTTGTCGCAGTCTCAGTGCTGTCGGACCAGCGCCTCGATCTCTTCTGCCGACAGCGTGTGGTCGGAGGACTTGGCCGCCGCGAACACCCGGCGGCAGAGCTCCTCGTCCTGGGCGTCATGCCCGTGGACGCGCAGCCAATACCTCACGTTGGACAGCCCCGACATGGGGCTGATCTCGATTTCCTGCGCCCGCCCGACCAGCGAAGCGGGCACTCCCGAGTATACGCGGTCCGCCAGCCAGGCGTCTCCCTTCGCCTCTGCCTTGATGATGGCGGCGGCATGCACGCCAGTGGCCGTGCGAAAGGCGTCCTGTCCCACCACCGGGTAGCAGTGAATCAACGGTACCTGACAGGCGCTGGCCGTGAGCCGGCAGTATTCCGGCAGCGCCGTCAGATCTCCGTCGTGGACGCCCAGGAGCCTCAGGTTCACGAGCAGCAGGTCCATCTCGGTGTTGCCAACGCGCTCGCCGATTCCCAGCGCCGTGCCGTGGACTCGGGTTGCCCCGGCCTCGATGGCCGCCAGGGCGTTGGCCAGCCCGAAGCCCCGGTCCCGATGCCCGTGCCAATCGACGCCTACATCCTGTCCTGACGGCTCGACGATCTCTTCGAGCACGAATCGGACGAGCGCCCGCGCGCCGTCGGGCGTGGCGTGGCCCACGGTATCGGCAAGACAGATCCGGCTGGCCCCGCTCGCGATTGCCGCTCCGTAGATCGCCTTCAGCGTCTCCGGCCGCGCCCTCGTGGTGTCCTCCGTGACCATCATGACCGGCAAGCCCTCGGACACGGCGAAACCCACGGCCTCCTCCGTGGACCGGAGGATGCGATCCAACGTCCAGTCCTCCGCGTACTGCCGGATCGGCGAGCTGCCGATGAACGTGCATGCCTCGATGGACAGACCGACGCTCTGCGAGATCTCCGCGATCGGGCGGATGTCCTGGGTGACCGTCCGCGCCGCGCAGTTCGCCGAGATCGTGAGCCCGGCGTCCACGATCTCCCGGGCCAGCCGGGAGACGTCCGCAACTGCGCGGGGACCGGCCCCGGGCAACCCGATGTCCGCCGTATGGATTCCGAGTTGATCCATGAGGTGAAGCAGCCGGATCTTGTCGTCGATGGACGGATCGACCACCGATGGGTTCTGCAATCCGTCTCTCAGCGTCTCGTCGTCTAGCTCGACACCGGACACTCGGCTCCAGTCGAAGGAGCCGGGGGCCTCGTTCCAGTCGTATACCAGCTCGCGCTCGTCCATGGGCATCCGGGGTCTGATCGACGTTCGCGGCGCCTCGAGGAGGGACACCACCCCGCTCGGGCACCACGTGCACGCACCCCATACCCACCGCCGGTGGCACCGGGTCCGCCGTGTAGGACGTGCCGTCGCCAGGATTTGACTTCTCTTCGACTCCCCTACGAGCTTCGGCCGCATGACGATGGACACGTGGCTACAGCGCGCACGGGCGTTGCACGCCGACCCGGCGGTCAATCGAGCCTGCGCGATCGCGGTCGAAAGCGATGCCGAGACGGTGGCCGATCAGGTCGCATTGGCTGAAATCCCGGCCCCGTCTTTCCAGGAGACCCTCCGCGGCGCGCGGATGGCCGAGCTGCTCGCCGCCGCGGGCTGCGAGGCCCCCGCGACGGACGCCGTGGGCAACGTCATGGCGCGCATGGGCCCTGCCGACGGCCGACCGCTCGTTCTTTCCGCCCATCTCGACACGGTGTTCCCGGCCGAGATCGACGTGAGCGTATCACGGCGGGACGATCGTCTGGAGGGTCCGGGCATCTCGGACGATGCCCGCGGGCTCGCGGCGTTGGTGGCCGTTGCCCGCTCGCTTCACCGCGCCGGGGTACGACCGGCGTCGCCCATCCTGTTCGCAGCCACGGTCTGTGAGGAAGGGGCCGGCGACCTGCGGGGCGTTCGGCATCTCTTTCGGGAAGCAGGTCCCGGCGCCGCGGCTCGCGCCTTCGTCTCGCTCGATGGCGCCGGGCTGTCCCGTATCGTCGCGCGGGGACTGGGCTCACGGCGCCTGCGAGCCACGGTGCGAGGCCCCGGGGGTCACTCCTGGACGGACTGGGGGACACCCAACCCGATGCACGCCCTGGGAGAAGCGGTGGGCGCCATCGCCAACCTGCCTCTCTCGGCGGATCCGTCTGTGACGGCCACCGTGGCACGCTGGGGCGGGGGGACGAGCATCAATGCGATCCCCGCCGAGGCCTGGGTCGAGATGGACATGAGGAGCGAATCGCCGGAGCTGTTGGAGGACGTGGAGGCCCGGGCCCGCGAGGCGCTCCGCGCCGCCGTCGCGCGCACGAGCGCGGCCGCGGCGGCCGGTCGTGCTCCACTGGCACTGGAGATCAAGACGATCGGGGACCGGCCGGCGGGTCGCACCGCCCCCGATACCGAGCTCGTCCGGGCCGCGGTGGCAGCCACGCGAACTCTCGGGGTCGACCCCGAGCTCATCTCGTCATCGACCGATGCCAACGTGCCCATGTCGGTGGGCGTGCCCGCGGTCACGCTGGGGGCGGGGGGGGAAGCCGGAGGTGCCCACACGCTGGACGAGTGGTACCGGAACGACGGCGGCTCCGATGGCGTGGTCCGCGCTCTCCTGACGGCGCTGCTTCTGGCAGGCGTCGAGGGGTCCTGATCGTACGGGCAGTCCACGGGCGTGGGGCGCCCGTTCCGGGCGGTCGAGTGCCAGCGAACGAGCCGCGGCGGTTCCTACCCGTCGACCACCGCTGCGCCCTGCACCTGCGAGTGGTCGCTGACGCTCACCTGGCCGCGGAAGCCCCGGACCTCGGCGTTCGCGCCTACCACCGAATCCTGTAGGTCGCAGTCCTCCACCACGGCGCCCGCGCCGACGATGCAGTTCCGGAGTGTCGACCCGGTGACCCACGCACCGGTCTCCAGCGTCACGTTCGGGCCGATCGTGCTGTGGTTCACCGTGACGCCGGTCTCGATTCGCACGGGCCCCTCGACGGTGCCGCCCTGTAGCGTAGCGCCGTCGTCGACGCCCCCCCGCGAGGTCTCGAGCAGGTGTCGGTTGGTGTCGAGCAGGGCGTCCAGCTTGCCGCAGTCGTACCACCCCTGCACCGGCGCCGTCTCGATGCGTGCACCGTGGTCTACCATGTACTGGAAGGCGTCGGTCAGGTAGAACTCACCCGACGGCCCAGCCGCCCCCGCCAGGGTGTGGTTGATGCCCTCGAAGAGCAGTGCGAAGTCCCGGATGAAGTAGAGCCCGATGTTCGCGAGCTTTGAGATGGGCTCGGTGGGCTTTTCCACGATCCGTGTCATCATGCCCTCGGCGTCGGTCACGATGACGCCGAACCGCTGGTAGTCCTCCACTTCCTTGGCCCAGATCACCCCTGCTCGGTCCTGGGGAAGACGCTGTGCCAGCGACAGGTCGGCGTCGAAGAGCGTGTCCACGAACAGGATGAGCAGCTCGTCGTCCGCGAAGGGTTCGGCCAGCTTCACCGCGCCTGCCGTCCCGTCTTGAACCTCCTGCACCACGTAGTGGGGCGTGATGGACGGATACTCGGTACGGATATACTCGCGGATCGTGTCCTGCAGGTACCCCACGATGAACACGACCTCACGCGTGCCCATTTCGAGAAGGTCGTCCAGGATGTAGCTCATGACGGGCTTGCCGGCCACCCGCAGCAGCGGCTTCGGGATGTGGTGCGTGTGGGGCCGCAACCGAGTGCCTTTGCCGGCCAGGGGAATCACTGCCTTCATGAGTCTTCCGTCTTCGGGGTGTGGAGTCCGTGAAGAACGCCGCGGGCGGCAACTATAGACGGGGGTCGAGGAGGGGTCAAACGACGATTCCGGTCCCCGTTCCAGGATCGTGCTTCCCCCCGGGGCTTCTGGTGTATAGAGTCTTGATGGACGGTTCCGCCGTGAGCCGTTCCCCTGGCAGCGCCGGGAGATCGGCGCCAGCCTCAGGTCCAAGATCGACAGGAGATATCGGCCCATGCACACGGCCATCCGGCCTCTCGCCGCCCTCGCGTGGCTCGTCACGCTTACGCCAGTGGCCGCCCAGGTTCCTCCCGATTCGGCTCGACCACCCATGGATCTACAGCCCCACGTCTACGAGGTGTCCCCAGAGCACGCCGCGTTCCTGGCAAGGGCCCGTCAGGCCGCGGAGGAGCAAGGCTTTCTGGAGGTGAGCGGGACCGCTCAGGTGTCGGTGCCTGCCGACCGGGCACGGGTCGTCTTCGCCGTCGAGACGGAGGGACGGACGGCTGGGCAGGCGTCTACGGCCAACGCCGACCGCATGACCGAGGTACTGCAGGCCGTTCGGGGCACTGGTGCTGCGGGCCTGAGCGTAGAGACCCATGGCTATACGCTCCAGCCGGAGTACGCGCGGCCAACGGGGGAGCCCAGGGGCGCTCCATCGATCGTTGGATACCGTGCGCAGAATCACGTGTCCGCCACCATCTCCGAACCCGACGCAGTGGGTGGGGTCATCGACGCTGCCATCGGTGCGGGCGCGAATCGGGTGGCGTCCCTGGCCTTCGAGGCCTCCGACACCGACGCGGCCCGCCAGGAGGCGCTCCGGATGGCGGTGGCCCGAGCGCGCTCCGAGGCGCAGGCCATGGCCGAGGCGTTGGGTGTGCCGCTGGGCTCGCCCATGGAGGTGCGAGGCGGAGCGAACCTGCCCGGTCCTGGACCACAATACCGAGCCGCCATGATGGAGGCCGCCGTCAGCACACCGGTCGAGCCCGGCCAGCAGGTCGTGACGGCCAACGTGACGATCAAATACCGTCTGGGCGGCCAAGGCTGACCGCTGGTGGACCGCATCCGTCAGGCGCTCTCGACCAACCGGGTCGACACGAGTCCCGACGCAGAGGACCTTCGCCTGCGGGGTCGCACATACGCGATCCCCTTCGAGCGTGTGTGGGCGACGGCACTGGCGCTGGCCACGGAGGGCCGCGGGTGGACCGTGATCCGGGCTGACGACCAGGACGGTCTGATTCAGGCAGAGGTGCGTCGGCGCCTGGTCCGGGTCGTGGACGACGTGACCATCCGTGTGGCCCTCGATCCGGATGCCCAGACGCGGGTCGACATCACCTCGGCCTCGCGGAAGGACCGCGGCGACCTGGGCACCAACGCCCGCCGGGTCGCTCGCTTCCTGCGGCTTCTCGACCGTCGCCTCGAAGCGTCGCCGGGGCAAATCCTGCCGTGACGCCGGCGCGAACTCGCCCCACCCGTGCCGGAGCCCGTGCGCCCCTGCGCGCCACGGCCCCGAGTGCAACCCGACGGAGGGCCTGGGCGAGGGGCCGCCGACTGGCCGCCGCCGCCGCGTTGGTGGCCTCCTGCCTGGCCTGCGGCGAGGATCCCGCTGTGGACTCCGACCCACAAGCCGTCCCCCTCGAAGACGGCGTGCCGGCGGCCTCGACCGTTACGCGCGTGTTCGAGCGGCGGATCGTCTTCCTCACGAGGGAGACCGACAGCACGTTGGTCGTACCGTGGTTCTTCACGGCCCGAGACGGCCCCGACGGCGTCGCCCGGGAGGCACGGGCCTGGCTCGCTCGCAACGGAACGTGGGAGGCCTTCTACCACGAGACCTGGCGCGGCCCTCCGACTCGCAGTCCGTGGCGGCCCCTGCCCCGCAACGGCCTCCGGTTGGTGGTGGGGATCGGCGACGCATTGGAGGAGATCGTCTTTGAGCGTGGTGCGCGGCAGCTGGAGGTCCGATTCGGCAGCCTGCTCTCGGAGTGGAACAGTCCGGCGGGCTCGATCTACCGGGTTCACGAGGCCGACGTGGTGTTGTCCAACCAACGCGTCGGCGGCCTGCTCCTGGACATGAGCCGGAGCCGGCCTCCCGGGAGCTTCAGCGGTGACTGGGCATTCCTCGTCTCGGGTGACTCCCTGGAGATGATGATCGACGCGTCCCGAGCAGGCGACCAGCCGGACAGCGCGGCCGCGGCGTGGGCCAGGGTCGACTTCCGGCAGCTCCAGTGGAGCGAGGTGGTAATGGTCTGGGATGAGACGCGGGCCTTCGAACGTGCCCGGCGAGACGTCCCCGTGTCCTGGCAGATCCGTTCCGCTGACGGATCTCTGGAGGGCACGGTCAGCGCCGAGACCACCGAGGCAGAAGCCGGCCCCGGAAGCGCAGCGCGCCTTCCGGTGTACGCGCTGTTCGAAGTCAGCGGCAACCTGGTGGTGGAGGGGCGGCCTTACCCCGTGGAGGGCATCCTCCGCCATCTTCAACCCTAGCCTGACGATGCCCATGGCCTCGCGCCCGTCGAGCTGAATCCCGTGTCCGAAGAACTCGTTCGCGCCCTCGTCACCGTGCTCTTTGGCGCCCTGGCGGGAGGGCTTACGAACACGGTGGCCATCTGGATGCTGTTCCACCCCCACGTCCCCCCACGGGTGGGGCGGTGGAGAATGAGCTTCCTCCAGGGCGCCATACCGAAGAACCAGCCGCGGCTCGCCGCCGCCATCGGCCGCACAGTGGGAACACGGCTTCTCACCGAAGAGGACCTGCGCAGGATCTTCGCGGACGGCGAGTTCCGAGACGCCTTCGACGATCGACTGGCCACGTTCCTCGATCAGCTCCTCCACGTGGAGCGGGGATCCCTGCGGGAGCTGCTCCCCGAGTCCGTGCTCGAGGACCTGGATCAGATTCTGGACGAGGTCGTGGACAACGGCCTCGAGCGGTTCCAGGAGTACCTCCACTCGGAACGCTTCGAGGACACGGCCTCGCGGCGGGCCGACGACCTCGTGAGTGCCGTAGCCGACGAGCCCATCGCGGGGCTGCTCTCCCCCGTCCGGGAGGTGGCGCTCAAGTCGGCCGTGGAGGATTGGCTTGGCGGCGCCGTGCAGAGCGACGACTTCGGAGACGCGCTCGAAGACTACCTGGACCGAGCCGCCCGGAGGCTCCTCGTCCCCGACCGCACCTTCGAGGAGGTCCTACCGCTGGGGCTGGTCGGGTCCTTCGAAAAGGCCGTCGCCAGCTATCTGCCCCTGGCCATCGAACGCCTCGGGGGCATGCTCGACGACGTGAAGGTGCGGAGTCGCTTCGAGACTTTCATCCGGGAGACGCTCCACCGATTCCTGGGAGACCTCAAGTTCCACCAAAGGGTGGTGGCCAAGGTCATCATGACCGAGGACACGGTGGACAAGGTTCTCGACACCATCGAGGCCGAAGGGGCCGAGCGCCTCTCCGAGATGCTCCGGGACCCCACCATCCAGTCTGCCATGGCCGAGGGCGTCAACGACGCTGTGGTGGACTTCTTGCGGCGCCCGGTGATCTCGGTGTTGGGCGCACCGGACGACGAGGCCGTCGAGGAGGCCAAGAAGACGCTAGCGGGATGGGCCGTGAACGTAGCCCGTGATCCCGGCACGCGTCAGTTCCTGGTGGAGAAGCTGGAGACGGCCCTCGACAAGGCCGGGGCCCGCACCTGGGGTGAGGTGTTCGACAAGGTCCCGCCCGAGAAGCTCTCCGGCTGGGTTACGGCCGCCGCCCGCAGCGAGCCGGCCAAGCTGGTCTACCGGGAAGCTGCGAAGCGCCTCGTGGACGCGGTCATGGATCGTCCCATCGGCACGCCGGCGGATTGGTTCCCGGACGGCATCGCCCGCCGGCTGGAGCGCGCGCTGGCCGACCCCATCTGGGAGTGGCTGCAGACCCAGGTGCCCGACGTCGTCGAGCGTATCGACGTGGCCCGCCGGGTCGAGCAGAAGGTCCTGGAGTTTCCGACCCAGCGCATGGAGGAGATCGTCCGGAGGGTGACCGACCGGGAGCTGCGAACCATCATCCGGCTCGGCTACATCCTGGGCGCGGTGATCGGGACGATCCTGGTGACCGTCAACGCCTTCTGGCCCGGAGGCTAGTGCCCCCAGACCCGGTACGGTCGCGCCAGCCGCAGTGGCGGACGAGACCCGCGCTCAGCGGCGCCGGCGAGCGCGGGACAGAGACACCCGCGGCTCGTCGACCTCTGCCGGAGGCGCATCCGGGTCCTTGAGCTGAAAGGTCCCGGCTCGGTTCGAGGCCCGGGTCTTCTTCCGGAGCAGGTCCAACGGGGTGAAAGAGCGTTTCGTGTAGTGCCGCGGCCCACCTCGGCCCAGGGCCTGGTCCACCTCGGACTGAGGTCGTTGATAGCGGCCGGCCTTCCCCAGCCACAGCCCAAGCGCGAGGGCGACGAGGCCGCCCAGTATCTTCAGCAGCACGGGTAGATGTCCTCCGAATGGCGTTTTCGCCCGCCCGGCACCGACTCGTCTCGGCCCGTCACGGCGCGGGACCGGCTCGCCGGTCGGAGCAGCGCCGCAGGTCCCACGGTGGAATAAAGCGAGGGCGGTCCCCGTGTTCCCCGGTGGACCGCCCCCCGAACTGCCTGTCGATGGAATCAGGCCTTACCCAATGACTCCAGCAACATGAGCACGGCGCCGATGGTCAGGATGATCGGGACGGCGTTCGTGCCCACCACGACCATGGCGATCACCGTCCAGAACACCAGATGGATGAAGTTGTACCCGCCGGGAAGCAGATTCATTCGTCGCCCTCAGGAGTCGTCTCTCGGTCGGCGCTAAACTGGTGGAACCGGCGACGTGCGTCAATGCGTCGAGGCGCGTCGGCCGAGCGTTCGTCGCGCCGGGGGGGCACCCGGCCGACCGGGTTCGCTCAGTCCACCGGATCCATGGGTGCGGGCGGCTCGGCCAGGCGCTTCTTCGCCTCGGCCAGGAACCCCGGCTTGAGACCCAGAAGGTGGGTGATCTTCCGCATCAGGTAGGCCTCGTGCGCGTCCAGCATCCCATCCGCGTAGACCACGCCCCACATCATCTCGGCAAGCACCATCTTCTGGCCGAGCGTATAGTTCTGGGAGATCAGATTGGTGAACTGCCAGAGGTCGACCGCCTGTCGCCGCTCCTCTTCGGCCAACGCGATGAGCTGCTCGGCCTCGATCTGGCCGATCCCGAATCCCCGGCGCATGGCCTGCTCCAGGTGATCCCGCTCATCGTCCGTGAACTCGTCGTCGGCGTGGGCGATCTCCAGAAGCAGCGCGCAGGCCGCGAGCTTGAGATCTCGCTCTTCGGTCGGCCCCTCGGGATCGTCCGCTCGCCCACCGCCCATGGACTCCTCGAAGAACCTGCGGATCGCGTCGAGCACGGTCATTCCGGCGTGAGATGCTTGAGAAGTGCGGTGCCTGGCGGCTGCGGGATACCGAACGGGGCCGCTGCCCCCCGGACGCAGGCGTCTCTCGCGCCGCGGCCCGAGACCGGGCCGGCGATGAGGGCGATGAGGATACTGGTGTCCAGCTGCATGCGCAGGTCCCCGCGGGGGATCCGGAGGGTCGGTGATCAGACGGCAGAATAGGCTCTGCCGGAGGGAGGCGGCAAGCTAGCCGACGCCGCCCTCCCCGACGCCGGAGCGGCCGCCGCGCGCCGCGGCAACAGCGGTAGGCTTCCTGGCGATCAGAAGGATGATCCGGCGCCCCCCATGCTTCCGACGCGTCGCACGCCCACGCGAAGAGAGGCCCACACGACAGCGATCGTGATCACGGCAGCGCTCCCGAGGCCGATGATCAGCGGCCCACGACTCGACACGGCGGTCGTTCCGGCAAGGCGCGCCGCCATGAACCGGTAGACGGGCCACGCCTCCAGCGCGACGATCGCCCCCAGGTACACGACCGCCGACATCATGAACAGGAGTCCGCCGAACGAGGTCGGTATCTCGGCCACGTTCTCGGTGTCGAAGTTCGGGAACAGCGCCCCGAAGGACAGTGCCATGGCCGAAAGGGCTGCGGTGGCCCCGATCATGGTTGCCGTCGTCAGCACCAGGATGAAGGGCGACACCTCCAAGATGATGTTGGTGACGAGGATCAGAGGCACGGCCACCAGCAGCAGGGGCACCGTACCCACGGCGTACTTGGCCCAGAAGAGGGTGCGTGCCCGCAGCGGCGACGACTGAAGCAGCCACGTCATCCGCCCTTCCAGCGACATGGCCGGGAACACGAAGCGGGCTGCGATGGCGGCCACGACGAAGCCCGCGAGCCCCAGGTTCAGGAACGAGACGAGGTTGATCAAGAAGAACGAGATGGTCTCGCCGGTATACAGCGGCAGCACCTTGATGTTGTACACGTAGACCACGACCAGGACGGCCAGGAGGACGAGCTGGGACCACTGGGTGGTGTCCCGGAAGAAGACCCGCACCTCCTTGCTGACCAGTTGGCGGACCCGGGGCGACGACCATCCCATGAGCCGCTCCACCAACACCGAGCGCGTTCGATCTTCCCGACGCTCAGCCCCCTCCTGGGCTCGAGTGAAGCCCGCCCGGTAGAAGCGCCCGTGCAGCGCAGCGCCCATGACCACGAAAGCGCCTGCCGTGCTGATCAGCAGCAGCAGGGGGAAGCCGTCGAAGGAACCGCTCAGCCACGACATCAAGGTGTCGGCGGCCCACTCCGATGGCAGCCAGGGCGAGGTCGGAGTCCGCAGCACCGCCATGAAGTCGACGAGGGACCGGAACTCTTCGGGACGGACCAGCCGCTCGGGTCGCACCATGCGGAGTAGCGCGACGACCCCCGCGGCGGCGAATAGCCCTACCAGCGCGAGCAGGTCTCTCGTGCGACGGGCCGGGAACACGTTCACCAGCAACAACGTGATCGCCGAGCCCAACACGGCGGGGATGAGCAGGAAGGGCACGAGCACGAGGACGGCCAGGAGCGCGTATGCCACCCCGCCGCCGTAGACCATGCCGTACGCCGCAAGCAGGGGGACCGCCAGGAGCGCCACCATCCACGACGAGTCCATGACGGTCTCCACCAGTCGCGCCCCGTAGAACCGAAGGGGATCCAGCGGCGCCGCAGCGAGCAGCTCCAGGTCGTCGGATAGGAAGAACGTCGAGAGCGCCGTGATCACGTTGGACAAAAGCAGGATCATGACGAACGTCAGGAGCGCCATGCCCAGGAGCTTGCCGGCCAGGAGATCCCCGATTCCCTGCGTCCCGCGGAAATAGAGGAGCATGCGGTGGATGACGGCGAACAGGACCGTCCAGAACACGGCGGCCGCGACCCCGAGAACCACCAACTTGACACCCTGGCCCTCCTCGCTCCGGGCCCGGTTGATCTTGACGCGGACCTTGGGGACCAGCAGGCGGAGTACGCCGGGCGCCGTGGACTCGGCCCTCACGACAGGGCGTCCCTCAGACCGGCCACGACATCGGCCATGTCCTCGCCACCCGTGACCTTGAGGAAGATCTCCTCCAGATGGGCCTCGCCGGCATCGGCCTGACTGCGGAGGTCGTCCATGGTGCCCCGCGCGATGATGCAGCCCGCCTGCACGATGGCGATCTCGTCACACAGCGCCTCTGCGACCTCGAGCGTGTGCGTGGAGAGCAGCACGGCTCCCCCCCGATCGGTGAACTCGCGCAGCAGGTCCTTGAGGAGCCGGGCCGACCGGGGGTCCAGACCGACCATGGGCTCGTCCACCACGATCAGGTCCGGCTGGTGCACCAGCGCCGAAGAGATCAGCAGCTTTTGGCGCATGCCATGGGAGTAGCTCTCGATCAGCTCGTCCTTCCATGGCGTGAGCTGAAAGAGCTCCAGGAGGCGGTCGGCCCGTGCTTCGGTGTCGCTGCCGTTCTTGCCCCAGAGCCCCGCCACGAACCGCAGGAACTCCCCCCCTGACAGCTTGTCGTACAGGTAGGGCCTGTCGGGGATGTATCCGATCCGGGCCTTCGCCGCCAAGGGGTCGCTCGCCAGGTCGTGCCCGGCGATGGCGATCCTGCCCGCGGTCGGCTGGAGAATTCCGGCCACCATGCGAATGGTGGTGGTCTTGCCGGCTCCGTTGGGCCCCAGGAATCCGAAGATCTGCCCCTGCCGCACCGTCAGATCCAGCCCCCCGACGGCGGTGAAGCTGCCGTACCGCTTGACCAGCTCCTCGATGCGAAGGATCTCCGGCGCGTCTGCGCCGACCCCGTCTCCAGTCTCCGCCAGGGCCGGTACTTCCGGCCCGAGGCGCGTCGTTGCCGACGCCGTTTCGCTCATGCCTGTGGGTCCTCCGAGAGGTGTCGCTGACCCGGCTCCAGCACGTCGATCTGAAGTCGGCCGATGAGTCGGACGATCTCGACCTGCTGGGCGAGCCCCCCAACGACGAAGCGCAGGTGGGCCGCATCGGCGGGGTGCTGCCCGAAGGTGGGGTCCACGGCGACCCACTCGCCGAGCCACACCTCGGGCCACGCGTGATAGAAGAAGGCGCCGTTGACGTGGACCAGTCCCACGGCGGTCCGGGCGGGCAGCCCCAGGGCCCTGGCCAACGCCACGTAGAGCACGGTGTGCTCGTTGCAGTCCCCTTGCCCCGACTCCAGGACCTGCACGGCGCTGGGGACGGAAAACGTGATGTCCTTCTCGAGCATGTCGTGCACCGAGCGGGCCAGGAGTCGAGCGACTGCGACCGGGTCCTTCATCCGTCCGGCGATGCGGCGGGCGCGTCGGATGATCCGAGGATCGTCGCTCTGGATCAGCGGCTCGGGCTGCAGCGCCTCGCGGAGGTCCATTCGCTTGTATGGAAGGCCGTAGCCCGGGTCGAGCCCCGCCCAGGACTCGCGGCGCACGTGCAGCGTGTCTCCCACGAGACGCTGGCGCCCCCCGTCCAGGTCGAATCCCGAGAGATCCACACCGCCGAGAACGAAGGAAAGCGAGTCGTGGGACTCGACGCTTCCCAGGTCCACGTCGCTCTGGATGGCCGTGGCCAGGATCACGTCGCCGTCCACGGCCGAGCCCAGGCCCTTGGAGTCGTCGCGCGCCTGACGAGCCAGCTCGTACTGGGTCCGCTCCATCGTGAACCCGAGGGGGCTGGACGCGCGGAGGATCCGACCGTCGTCGTCGATCCAGCTCTCGACGCGCACCCCTCCATAGGCCTCAGAGACGCGCCATGCCGGAACGGTGTCCCACGTGGCGGCGTGCCAGCGGCCGGCCGGATCCAGATGGACGCTGTCCGGCACCGCGATCGTGTCGTGCTCCAGAACGCGCACGTCGACCGTGCGGGTCGAGAGCGTGGACGGATCGAAGACCGGCAGGCGCATTCGCTCGCCGACGGACAGCTTACCGGACATGGCGAGCCGAATCGGGAGAATCGCGGCGAACACCGGTGCTTCCGCCAGACGGTAGGAGAGCTCCTGCTCGGAGCCTCCGGCGTCCACGCGCACCTGTAGGAGCGAGTCCCCCTCCACCTGGCCGTCCGCGGTGAACTGGCCCACCTCGGAATCCAACGAGAAGGCGAACGCGCGCAGGACGAGCGAGGCGTCGAGCTCCACCCGCGTCTGAGCGACCGCCGTCCCGGTCTGACCGAGGGCCGGCAACTCGAGGGAGAGGACGTCTTCCATGACGAAGCCGCCAGGCACGGTGTCCAGCCGGGACGTGGCCAGGCCTACGGACCTGTCTCCCATGGACAGGGAATAGAAGTGCACCTCGGGAGAGAGTGACATGGCGGCGGCCTCCGCGAGGCGCGCCAGGTCCGGACGGAAGTACTCCCGTCTCACCTGCCATCCCACGGTCGCCAGCCAGAAGAATAGGACTGCCCCCGCGAGGAGGCGCCTGGATAGGTTCATGATGTCGCTCGAGAGCCTCTGCCGGGCGGTGCAGCCCTGCGCCCAGGCCGGGGTCTAGTCGGTCACACCGTCCGCCCCGAAAGCGCGTGCCAAGCGGGTCTGGAACGCTTGCCTCTCGTACTCGGAGGAGACGGCGATGACGATCTCCTCCAGGGTATCGACAATCGACAGGTGTTCCTGAAGAACCTCGGCGGTGATTCCTGCCGACGCCTCGGCGTCCAGGTTACCGGCGCCGATGCCGAAGGGGAGCAGGCCCAGCGACGTCAGGCCCCACTCCTGGGCCCGACGGAGGCCGTTGACCAGGGCACGCCGCACGGTCGCGTCGCCCACTGGCTCTTCCGGCGTCTGGACGACCGCATGGATGAGGAAGGAACAGTCGAGGTCACCGGCGGGGGTGATGATGGCGGCCCCGGAGGGAAGATCGTCGGTCTGTTGAAGGCGTTCGAGCAAACGGGGCCCAGCCGCTGACTCGAGCCTGCGGCTCGCGAGCGACGAGCCGTCCAGCGCGGCCGTGGTGGGCCTGAGGATACCCTCGGTTTCCAGGGTCTCCGGATCGGTCGAGACGACCCGGATCATCGCCGTCCGAGGTTCCGGGCCTTTCGATACATCTCCAGGGCCTGCTCGGGCTGGTGCAGCTTGTCGTGGAGGATGCCCAGCGTGTAGAACGCCCTGGCGTTGTGCGGATCCAGCTCGGTCGCCACGTGGAGCACGGTGAGGGCGTCGTCGACGCGCCCCAGCCGGTTCAGCGCCTCGCCCCGGTAGAAGTGAGCCGGGCCGTTGTGCGGCTCCCGCTCACAGACCCAGCCGAGCAACGCCTCGGCCTGCTTGTAGTTGCCGCGGCGGAACCAGAGGATGCCCAGATTCGTTCGGACCTTGACGTTCTCTGGGTCCGCCCGATCCACGCGGTTCAGCTCCCGCTCCGCGTCCTCGAAGCGCCCCATGTGGATCAGCGTCTCACCGATGTTGGTCAGCAGCTCGAGGTTGTCCGGGTCCTCCGCGCGCGCCGCCTCGAACTGGTCGAGGGCCATCTCGTGGGAGCCGAGCTCGTCGTAGAGGACTCCGAGGTTGTGACGCGCCTTGACGTTGGTGGGATCCTGCCGGACCGCTCGTTCGTAGGTGCTCAGCGCCTCCTGGACGCGACCGCCCCGGACCATGGACTTGGCCCGAGAGAGCAGGGCTTCGGCGGGCTTGCTCGCTGTGGCCGAGGTCCCCGACGACGAGCTTGGAGCCGTCGGGATCGTGGCGCCCCCGCCGGCCGCCGCCGCGGCTTCCCCGTCGTCCGCTTCGTCGGCTACGGTCGAGACGTCCGTGTCGTCGATGGTCGGAGTGCCGGCGGCCTCGCGCCTCGGGCTCCTCGCGGCCCCGTGCGTCGGAGCCTTGCCGTCGATCGTCGGAGTGTCCGCATCGTCGATGGCGGGAGTGTCCGCATCGTCACTCGTCGGAGTCTCCAGCGCGTCCCCGGCGTCTACGCCCGCCGCTTCAGCCGCCGGACCCGCCGCCGCGGCCCCACCGTCTGCGGCGACCCCCGGCGATGGCGCCCCCTCGGCCTCGGTGATCTCGTCCAGGAGATTCACCTGCTCGTCGGCTGGCCTGGATGCCTCCTGCTCCCGCTCGCTCCGTCTCGACGTCATGTCTCCTCACCGCCCACTTCGCTCGAAACCCAATCCAGATAGGGTGCCCAACCCTCGGCCACGGGTAGGCACAGTAGCTCGGGCACGTCGTAGGGGTGGAGGTCGGCCGCTCGCTCCAGCATGGCCGCCGCCACGCTGTCTGCGGTCTTGAGAATGACCAGTACTTCGGCCTCCACCTGTGTCTGCCCCTCCCACCGGAACACGGACGACACGCCCGGTAGCACGTTCCCGCACGCGGCCAGCCGCTCGTCCACCAGGGTCCCGGCGATGCTCCGCCCCGTTTCGACGTCGGGCGCGGTCATCAGGACGACTCGGACCCCCGTCACGAAACGCCGAACATGGTGCGGTCCTCGTTCTCCTCGGCGTAGAAGGCCTCGATCAGCTCCGCGTACCGGTCCTCGACCACCCTCCGCTTCACCTTCTGCGTCGGGGTGAGCGAGCCGTCTTCGATCGTGAATTCCGAGGCGATCAGGGCCACCTTCTTGGGCGTCTCGAATCGGGCCAGGTCGCGGAGCTCGCCGAAGATCACGTCCTTCATCATCTGCTGGACTTCGGGGTGCCCGCACAGTGACTCGGCATCCGTCGGCGCGATCCCGTGAGCCTGGGCCCAGCTCGTGAGGTTGGGGAAGGCCGGCACCACCAGCAGGCTGACGAACCGTCGACCGTCGCCTACCATTACGGCCTGATCGATGAAGACGTTCTTCTTCAGGAGGTTTTCGATGGGCTGAGGCGCCACGTTCTTGCCCCCGGCGGTCACCAGGATGTCCTTCTTCCGATCGGTGATCCGGAGGAAGCCCTCCTCCAGCTCGCCGATGTCTCCCGTATGGAACCAGCCGTCGTCCTCGATGGCCGCAGCCGTGGCATCGGGCCTGCCCAGATAGCCTTTCATGACCTGGGGTCCTCTCACGAGAATCTCGCCGTCCGGGGCGATCTTGACCTCCGTGCCCGGGACGGGTAGCCCGACCGTGCCGATGCTGAAGTTCTCCTCGGTGTTCACGTTGGTGACCGGGCTGGTCTCGGTGAGCCCATAACCCTCGAGGATCGTGAGGCCGGCAGAGTAGAAGAACCGGTTGATGTCGGGCGAAAGAGGTCCGCCCCCGCTCACGAACCAGCGTACGCGACCGCCGACCGCGGCGCGGATCTTCTTGAATACCAAGGCGTCGGCGATGCGATGCACGAGCTTCAACGCCCCGCTGGGCTCCCGGTCTGCCAGGGTTTCGGCGACCCAGGCTTCTCCCACCTCACGGGCCCACTGCACCAGACGCCCCTTCACCCCCTCGGCCTCCATGACCTTGTTGTAGACCTTCTCGTAGACCCGGGGCACGGACACCTGAACGGTTGGGCGCACGGTCCTCAGGTCGTCGGCGACGGTCTCGAGCGAACGAGGGTAGGCGATCACGCACCCGGACGACGTCAGCAGGTAATCCACCATGCGCTGGAGCACGTGGGAGAGGGGCAGGAAGCTCAAGGTCACGTCGTCGGGCTGCACCCGGAGGATGCGGAGGCACGCCGTGACGTTGGAGAACAGGTTGTTGTGAGTCAGCATGACCCCTTTGGGGTCGCCGGTCGTGCCGGACGTATAGAGAATCGTGGCCACCTCGTCCGGCTTGGCCTGTCGTGCGCCTGCCCGAAACGCCTCCTCGTTGGCCTCGCTTCCAAGCGCCCGTCCCTTCTCCAGAAGAGCGCTCCATGACATCACGTCGTGGGGCGGATCCTCCACCTCGTCGAAGACGACGATCCTGATCTCCTGTTCGCACTCCTCTCGGGCCTCGACCACCTTTTGCATCTGCGCCCGGGAGCTGGCGAAGACCAGGGTAGCGCCGGAATCGGAGAGGACGTAAGCGATCTGATGAGGCGTCAGCGACGCGTAGATGGGGATGTCCTGGATGCCGGTGCACAGGCAGGCGTAGTCCGCGATGGCCCATTCGGGCCGATTCTCCGACAGGATCGCCACGCGGCCGCCCCTGTCGAGTCCCGTCGCCACCAGCCCCCCCGCGGCCGCCCGCACCAGGCTGAAGGCCTGGTCATGGGTCATTTCTTCCAGCCGCTCGCCCTCGAACCACCGAAAGGCGGGTGCTGCCCGGAAACGGTCCACGGCATCCAGATACAACTGGGTCAGGGTGCCCTGGGGCAGGTCGGCTTTGTGGACGGCGTAGTCCGCTGTGAACTCTACGTTCGCCATCGCGGTCTCCTGTGCGCGGATCACCTCGTCAGCGGGAATCGATCCAGGACTGGGGTCGACCCTCAGACCCGTCGGATCTCGATTTCCAGATCGATGTCCGGCTGCAAGCTGTGCAGCACGCTGCAGTACTTGTCCCGTGAAAGCGCCACGGCCCGCTCCAGTCGCGCTTGATGTTCCTCGGCAGGCCCTCTCACCTCGTAGACGAGCCGGATGGAGGTGAAGCGGCGGGGTTGGGTCGGCGCCCGTTCGCCGCTCACGTCCACGGCGAGCGTTTCCACCGGCACACGGGATTTTTCGAGTATCATTTGTACGTCGACGCCCATGCAGCCGGCGAGCGACAACAGAAGGAAATCGGTCGGGGACGGGCCCTGGATCCCATCACTGTCCAGGGTCACCTGGGTGGCAGCGCTCGGTCCGCCGCGGAATACCAGGCCTTGCCCGGTCCAGTCGAGACGTACGCGCTTCTCAGCCATGCTCGGGCTCTGGCTCCCCCGTCAGCTGGGCGAGCGTGGCCCGGGCGTGGGAAACGTGCTGCTCCGCCTCCACGGTGCGAGGCGCGTTGTCCAGGAAGGCCCGCAGGTGCTGTGCCGCGTCCATCTGGCGTCCCGATCGGAGCAGGAGAAACGCGAGGCCGTAGTGGGCACCCGCCGCTGCGGGATCGCGCTGGAGCACGTGACGATACGTCTTGGCAGCTTCGTCCGTCATGCCTATGCGCGTGTAGGCGATGGCAATCTGCTGCAAGACCACGGGGTCCCCGGGCGCATCCTTCAGGGCAAGGCGGAACGAAGTCAGGGCCTCGTGGAACTTTCCCTCGGACAAGAGGGCGAGGCCTTCCTCGTAGTAGTCCACTCGCTCTGAGTGGCCTCTGCCGCCTAAGAGCTTACGAAGCCAGGTCATGGGAGGGGTTGAGCGTCGGGGTGCCTGCCGCGCCGAAACGTAGGAGGGGCCAGGGACCCACGCAACGGCCCGAGGACGCTCGGCATCTCGTTGCCCCACGTCGAATTCGGACGACGGTTCGCCGTGGACGACAGGTTCAGGTACCCGGTGGCCCGGGGGGAGCGATCCAGGGGCCTGGGCTGAATTGGGCCCATTGATTGGGCCCTTCCCAGACCCGGATGTAGATCAGTCCTCCGGCCACGTGTTCCGGAAGGCGCGCTCGCAGGGCATCGAAGAAGTACTTCGCCTGGTTTTCGGCGCTGGTCTCCACGTTCCGGAACTGAGGCAGGTCGTTGAGGTTCCGGTGATCGAGCTCATCGGCGAGCTCACGGAGCAGGCGCTTGAGGTCGGCGAAGTCGAACGCGATACCGGACCCGTCCAGATCGGGCGTCTGGACGGCCGCCTCGACGACGTACCGGTGGCCGTGGAGGCGGTTGCACTTTCCCTCGTAGTTGGCGAGGAAATGGGCCGCGTCGTAATGGGCCTGCACGCTTACCGTGTACATCGGCTACGAAGACTCAGAGGGGCTGCTGCGAACTGGTGGCCAAGCGCAGGAACTCGCCCCTGGTTCGATGATCCTTGAGAAAGAGCCCGCGCATTGCCGAAGTGATGGTCTTCGAGCTCTGCTTCTCCACGCCGCGCATCATCATGCATAGGTGCGCGGCTTCGATCACGACCCCCACCCCCTGGGGCCGAACGATCTCCCAGAGAGCCTGCGCGATCTGCTCGGTGAGCCGTTCCTGGACCTGCAGGCGGCGCGCGTAGACCTCCACCAGTCGGGCCGTCTTGCTCAAGCCCATGATCTGACCGTTCGGGATGTACGCGACGTGCGCCTTGCCGAAGAAGGGCAGCATGTGATGCTCGCACATCGAGTACAGCTCGATGTCCTTCACGAGCACCATGTTGTGATGGTGCTCCTCGAAGAGGGCGTCTCCGATCACCGCCTCGGCGCTGCTCGTGTATCCCTTGGCAATGTGCTCCCACGCCCGAGCTACGCGTTCCGGGGTCTTGAGCAGGCCCTCGCGCTCCGGGTCGTCTCCGATGCGCCTGATCATCTCGGCCACCAGCTCCTCGAAGGTGGCGTTCTTCAGGTCCGCGCCCAGGGACGGTGATTCCGCGGGTCGGAGAGAGGTCTCGAGGTCAGTCAAAGCTAGTGCTCCACATCCAGTCGAAAGTCGGAGCCAACGCCTACCCGGGTCTGGGTCTTTCGGTCCGGGATCCGGGGCAAACAAAGGAGGCCGGCGCCCCCGAGACGCCGGCCTCTAAACGCGCTGGAGGGGTGTTTATTGAAGCCCGGGTTCAACTTCTGGTGACTTCCCCATGGTTTTCGAAGTCCCCCTCAGGGGCAGGACGTCCACCTCGGGAGTCAGTCCCGGCTTCTCGCGTGTTGGCTCAATAATGAGTCCTCCAGCACGCGAACCCAATATAGTCGCGCCCGCCGGTGGGCGCCACCGTCGCTGCCGGGGCGGCCAGGGAGGGACACGACGTGCCTGAGGACGTGGGGAGCGCTGCGGACGCGGCACGCTGAACCACGTTTCGCCCTGGGCTAGTAGCTGAGGTCGACGGGGGCCTGATATAGACTCCGTAGCGTCTGCCGGTCGGCCCCGGAAGGGCTGGCGGAGGACAGATCGCCCGCCCACATGAGATCCCGGGCATCGAGGGAGTGGGCGAGGATCCCGAGCACGTGACCCGCTTCGTGCGCAACGACGCGTTCGAGCAGCTCGTCGTCCAGGTCCGGCCGCACTTTGACGAACACGCTGAACAACACCTGGGAGGGCCCGCCGTCGCGGCGGCGCCAGGTCCGAAGCGAGTCGGCCGTCTCGTTCAGGCAGCCCACCGTCGAGGCGGCCCCGGTCACCGGGCCCGTGCAGCCCGGTGG
>JBDHLD010000289.1:0-2109 GCA_039586035.1 Gemmatimonadota bacterium
CGGATCCCTGGGAGAGGGACCGTTTCGCCGGCTCATGAACGACGACAGGATGGCCCGGATCCCCAAGCTTCTGGAGACGCCCAAGGGAGACGACCCGGTGGCCCGCGATCTGGAAAACCTCCGCCTCCTGCGGTCCTTCCGCAACGGAGCGTAGAACCGGTCCGCCACCGTTCCAGCGGCCGCTACCGCGATCACGTCGGCCACGGCGGTCGGGGCGGTGGGCCTAGTCCGAGCTCCTGGTGAAGGCCGGAACCCTCAGGCCCCGGTGTTCCTCGGCCAAGACCCGCACGCCGTAGCGGGGCCACAGGGCCAGGGCCACCAGCAGCACCGCCCCGAACATCAGCACGAGTACCGGGCCCGTGGGAATGTCCAGACTGAAGGACACGGCCAGCCCGACCACGATCGCCGCGGTGCCGCACGCCCAGGCGATCAGCAGCGCCTTGCGAAAGCTCGTCGTGAAGAGGAAGGCGACGACGGCCGGCATCACCAGCACGCTGAAGACCATGAGCACCCCGGCGATGTTGACCGAAGACGTGATGATGAAGCCGAACGTGGCGTAGAACACGAAGTCCCAGAGTCGGATCCTCCGCACCTGTTCGGGTGCGAACGTGATGGACAGGAGTGGCTTTCGGAGGACGTAGTGGAGCAGCCCAATCACCGCCGACGATACGGCTACGTAGGCGACCGTGCTCCACCGGACCCAGATGAGCGCGCCGGTCATGGTTTCCTGGAGGTGCTCCGCTCCCTCGGCGCTCAAGCCTGCAAGGAGGATCACGGCAGCAGAGGCAAGGACGTACGTGATGCCGATGAGCGCCTCCTGCGGCACCGGGGAATGCTCGAGGCGCGACAGGCTGAATATGAGCGCCCCGAACAGGGTGAAGACGAAGGAGGCGACATAGTGCGGCGTGGATCCGTGCGGGACGCCCACGGCCAGCGCCGCCGTCCCTCCCAGGGCGGCGATCTGGGCCAGTGCCAGATCCACGAAGATGACGCCACGCTGAATGATGTGCAGTCCGAAGTAGGCGTGGGTGAGCAGGATCACCATCGCTACCACGAAGGGAGCGAGAAGAAGATCGATCATGGCCTGCGTCTCCCGCTTCGGTTCACGTGACTCCGCCCGCGCGCTTCATCCCCCGCCTTCGAATGCCTCCGCCAGGCGGCGTACCCACAGGTCCACCAGCTCGAAGTAATCGGTCGGTCCGCCGTTCTCGACCGGGTGGAGCGGGAGGATCACGGCCGTCGCTCCGCCGCGGTCGGCGACCGTCTCGACCTTGTTCAGGTCGAAGTAGTTCGCGGCGATCACCACGCCGTACCCGCGCTGCTGCATCATCTCGATCAGGTCGGCCACGTGCCGCGGCGTGGGCGGAATGCCCGGCTTGGCCTCGACGTAGTCGGCGCAGCTGACCTGGAAACGGTCCTCGAAGTAGGCCCAGTTCTTGTGATAGCAGATCAGGCTCTGGCCGCGGAACGGCGCCGCGCTACCGAGCCAGCCGCCGAGTCGGTCGATGAGGGGCGCGCCCTCGTGTTCGTTGTCCTCGAGAAACGAGAACAGTCTCCCGGACCGGGCCAGACGGTCGAGGGTCTCGCCGCCGAACAGGTCCATGAGCTCATCCCCGAATAGGGCCCCACGCACCCGCTCTGTGAAGTCCGCCAGTCCCTCGTCCCAGAGCTCCGCCCGCTCGGGCGCCACCCGCTTCAGTCCCACCGTCACGTTTCGGGCGATCTGTATGACTCGCAGCGGATCGGTGTGGAGGTGGGGGTTGCCGTACAGATGGACGTCACCGGCGCTCCGGTCGGCGCCCGCCGGGATATCGAGGAGCGCGATACCCGTGTAGGCCGTCACGTATCCAGGGCCGCCTTCGGTGACCCTGCTGTTGCCCGCTTTGTCCAGCAGCGTGGGGACCCAGAGCTCCAGGTCCAGCCCCGTCGTGATGAACAGGTCAGCGTCACGAAGGTCGCGGGCGAAGCTCGGCTTGGGGCGCACGAAATGGGCGTCCTCGCGCGGGTGGGCGATGGACGTGACGTCGACCTCGGCGCCACCGATCTGACGCACGATGTCGGCGTACACCGGGAGTGACGCCACCACCCGGACGGGAGCTCGCTGGGCCG
>JBDHLD010000127.1:0-10281 GCA_039586035.1 Gemmatimonadota bacterium
GAGGCGGCGAAAACGCTTTGCGGGAGTGCGGGCCCTTTCGTGTTCTTCCTTCTGCAGACCCGCACGGTCACAGTGATCTGCCCGCAGGAGGTGGCACATGCGTAGGTTGGTTCTTCTGTCCGCAATCTGCCTTGCGAGCTGCGGAGCGTCCGAGGGCCGGGAGTCAAACCCGGTCCACTACGACATCGGCAACGTGCACCGCCAGGTGACCACGGACTCGGCCGAGGCGCAGCTCTGGTTCGACCGGGGATTGGGCCTGGCCTTCGGGTTCAACCACGGCGAGGCGGTGCTCTGCTTCGAGAAGGCGGCCGCGGCGGATCCCGGCTGCGCGATGGCGTACTGGGGGCAGGCCTACGCGCTGGGACCGAACTACAACGACCCGGCGCCCAATGAGGAGGCGAGCCGGGCGGCACACGAGGCGCTCCAGAGGGCTTTGGCCGTCTCCGACAACGAGGCGCCCGAGGAGAAGGCGCTGATCGCGGCCTTGGGTACGCGCTACGCGTGGCCGGCACCCGAGGACCGGACCCAGCTCGACCGCGCGTACGCCGAGGCGATGCGCAAGCTGCGCGCAGCGCATCAGGACGACCCCGATATCTGCGCCCTGACCGCGGAAGCACTGCTGCAGCTGCGGCCCTGGGCGCTTTGGAGCCCGGAGGGCAAGCCGGCCCCGGAGACGCCGGAGATCCGGCGGGTCCTCGAGGCCGGCCTCGCTCGGTGGCCCAAGCATCCCGCGCTCTGTCACCTCTACATCCACGCGATGGAGGCGGGGCCGGAGGTCGCCAAGGCGATCGCCGCCGCGCAGTCGCTCGAGTCGCTCAAGCACGGACTCGGCCATCTTGTCCACATGCCGAGCCATATCTACGTGTGGACGGGCCGCTACGACGACGTCATCCGCACCAACGTGAACGCGGTCCGGATCGACGACGCGTTCGTGCAACATCGTGGGCGGAACAACTTCTACACCGCCTATCGAGTCCACAACTACCACTTCGTCGCGTACGGGGCGATGTGGGAAGGCCGCCGCGAGCTCGCGCTGCGGTACGCGCGCGCCATTCCGAAGGAGATCCCGCCGGAGCTGCTCGCGGCGGCACCGGACGTCTTCGACATCTTCGTGGCCACGCCCTACCACGTGATGGTGAGATTCGGGATGTGGGAGGAGCTCTTGCGCGAGCCCGAGCCGGCGAGGGAGCTGCTAGCGACGCGGCCGGTCTGGCACTACGCGCGCGGAATCGCCTTCGCCTCGCTGGGCCGGGTGGACGAGGCCGAGAGCGAGCAGCGCCGATTCCGCTCCGCGAAGGCGGCGGTCCCCGAGACACGGCTCCTGTTCCAGAACCCCGTCGCGAAGATCCTCGCCGTGGCGGAGAGCTTTCTCGCGGGGGAGATCGAGTACCGCAAGGAGAACTACGACCGCGCGTTTCCGCTTCTGCGCGAGGCGGTGCGGCTCGACGAGCAGCTCAACTACGACGAACCGTGGGGCTGGATGGAGCCTGCCCGGCACGCACTCGGTGCGCTGCTGACCGAGCAGCGACGCTACGCGGAGGCGATGGTGGTATACGAGGCGAACCTCGAGCGGTATCCGGAGAACGGCTGGGCGCTCCACGGCCTGGCGGAGTGCCTGAAGGGACTCGGCCGCGATGAGGAGGCCGCGGCCATGGACAAGCGCTTCGAGAGGGCCTGGGCGCGGTCGGACATCGTGATTCCGGGGTCCTGTTTCTGCCGGACGAAGTAGGGAATCGGCGCCGAGACCGGCGAGGTCGCGGGGCTGTAGGGGTCGGCCCCTACAGGGGGAGGTGGCGATCAAACTGCCGCCACAGTGACGTCCCGGCGAATCATCGCGGCCTGGCCGAGGTGGTAGATCGAGTGGTGCAGACCCCACCAGAACAAGAGCATCTCACGCGGCTTGCCGACGACGATCGAATACTCATCGGACGCGACGCCGGCATCGACAGCGCGCTGGACGTCCACCTCGGTGATCGCCTCGCTCCAGCGATCCGGCCAGAGAGCGCGCGCGTGCTCCCGCGTCCGACGGCCCACGTCGTTGCGGTAGGCCTGAAGCGCGTCGATGTCGATTCCATCCGAGAGCTCCGCGACCTCGGCCTTGCTCATGCCTTCGCCGTGGCCGCGGCGATCGACCTGCAGGAGCGCGGCCCGATCGCCGTCGAGCAGCTGCGGCTCCCCCGCCACCATCAGCGACACGCAGCCGTCCTCCACCCGCGTCATGTGCCAGAAGTCCCAGGCGATCGAGTTGAAGCCGTGCGGCCGCGCGCGCCACTGTTCCTCGGTGAGATCCGCAATCAGCCAATCGATGTTGAAGTCCGTGACGACAACTTCCCTGCTGTGCACGGAGGCGTGCTCGCGAAGGAACAGGTCTACGATCTCCATGTTCTCACTCCCCTGGAGACGCTCTCGCGTCGCCCGCGCGCGTCGCGGCCGAGCCGTAAGCCTCTAGCTTGACAGGCGTTTTCGGTGCTCTTGGCGCAAACACGCGAGAAACGCTGCGAAAGCGCTCAACTCGAGGGTATTTGAGGACTCAGGGCGCGTCAAGTCGGTCAAGCTGGATCAACACCGGACTTCAACTTTGTAGAGCCGGCCGGCAGCACCGGGAGGGCATGCCCCTCGACTCGTGCCTCCGCTGTTGTTCGTCCAGCCACACCGCTCCTTGGGGACCTGGACATTCGTAGACCATTTCGGCGATCTCTGCGCGGACCCACGGTCTGGACGGCGGGCGCTCGGCCACCTGCTATGCTCGCGCTTCGAAGGAGAAGGTCACCGGGCGCGCCGTGTAGCATCTCGTCAGGCGCGCAACGCAGGGATCGCAAACCCAGACAAAGGAGAGAAGGATGTCGAGTTCACGCAAGCGCCTGCTGCTAGCTGCTCTTGTCCTGTTCGGCTGCGGAATCGCGACGGGGGTCTATCTCGCCGAATCGAACGGCGGCCTATCGCTGCTTCCGAGTGCACAGGCGCAGGACGGGAAGCGAGTCCCGTCCGCCTCGCCGGTAAGGGCGATCCCTGACCGGGAGATGTACTACCCGGGCACGGAAGATCTCGCCCCCGACGAAATGCGCGTCACTGCCTGCGGAACGGGGATGCCGAACGCCCGCCCCAAACAGGCCGCGGCCTGCTGGCTGGTCGAGCTGGGCAACGGGGACAAGTTCCTCTTCGACATCGGGACCGGTTCCGCGGAACGCATCTCCGCTCTCCAGATCCCGTACAACTATCTCAACAAGGTGTTCATCGGCCACCTCCACTCCGACCACTTCGGGGATCTGGACGCCCTGTACTGCGGCGGCATCGTGGCGAACCGGGTGGTGCCTCTGGAGGTCTGGGGCCCCAACTCCATCGAGCCCAAGTATGGAACCAAGGCAGCCATGGACGCCTTCGAGAAGATGTTGGCCTGGGACATCGACACCCGCATGGGCAACACCGACACCCGCGGTGCCTTTCTCAAGGTCACCGAGTTCGACTACACCGCCGTCAACAACGTCATCTACGAGAAGAACGGTGTCACCATCCGGACCATTCCCGCGATCCACATCTTTGATGGCTGTGTCAGCTTCATCCTCGAGTGGAAGGGCCTCAGGTTCTGCTACAGCTCGGACACGTTCCCGAACAAGTGGTGGATGGAGCACACCAAGGGCGCCGACATTTCCATCCACGAGTGCTTCATCGCTCCGGAAACGCTCGTCGAGAAGCAGGGATTCACGCCGGAGGCAGCCCTCAACGTCGGCACGCAGATCCACACCTCGCCGGCCCAGTTCGGCAAGGTCATGGCCGCGACCAAGCCGCGCTTGGCGGTGGCCTACCACTTCTTCAATGACTTCGACACCGCCCCGCCCGTTCTTCGCGACATTCGCCGCAGCTACGACGGCCAACTCGCTCTCGCGGTCGACTACATGGTCTTCAACGTCACGAAAGACAAGATCAAGGTGCGCATGGCGGCGGTGGAAGAGTCTGTCTGGCCGCAGCCCTCCACCATCCCGTTGGTGCCGCCCGATCCCAAGATCCGGCGGACTGCATTGTCCCGGAAGCTGCTTGAAGGCCGCGTGGTGCACAGGGACGTGCTGCAGGACGTCTACGAAGAGATCAACAAGCGCTTCGGCAGCAACGAGAAGGTGCCGGACTAGACCCGGGGCCCTGCAATTGCGTGCAGCCCCCGCCGATCCGACGGGGGCTGATCAAGTAGCGCCACGGCTACGGCGGGGCAGGCCGGGAATCCCGCCCCCGTGGGTTTATGCTGCGCAGGAGCCATGCGGATCAAGCACAGCATCGAGATCGCGGCGCCGGTCGCGCGCGTCTGGAAGCTCACGCTCGACGTCGAGAAGTGGCCCGACCTGACGCCGACGATCACGCGGATCGAGTGGCTCAGCGAGCCTCCGGTCCGCGTCGGCTGCCAGGCGCGCATCAAGCAGCCGGGCCAGCGCGCCAAGATCTGGACGGTGACCGAGTTTGAACCCGAGCGATGCTTCACGTGGGCCACGCGGTCGCTGGGCCTCACCATGACGGGCAGCCACCGCCTCGCGGCGAGCGATGCCGGAACGACGAACCTGCTGTCGATCGATCTCGAGGGCCCGCTCGCGCCGCTGGTCGGAGCGCTCTTCCGGCGCCCGATCCTGAAAGCGATCGCAACGGAGAACGAGGGGTTCAAGGCCGCGGCCGAGCTAGGCTGAATCGACGCGTCCGGTAATCCGAGTTGGCCAGAGCTTCGGCCGGCTAGGCGGGAGTGACGGGACGAGCCGCGAGGCGGCCCCTACGGGGCCGCCGTGGTCGCTTCAGCTGCTTTCGGGCAGTACTGCCTGGCCCCAGGCGCAGCTGGAGCTTGGTGCACGCGACCTCCTCGCAGTGCCCGCAGTCGTCTAGGCCCCTCTCGATCGAGCGCGGACGGACGGGGCACAAGACCCTCCAGCGGCTTGATGGCGCACGTAGTACGCCACACCCCACCCGTTTCGGCCCTCCGGTTTGCTATTCTCCGCGGCGTCTTTCGAACCGCACCCTTACTGAGGCGTACATGTCCACAAGCCGCTCGGCCAAGTCCGTGTTCGACTGCGACCGCTACCTTGCCGAGCAGACGGAGGCCATCCTCAAACGGATGCGGGACGTGGGCGGAAAGCTGTACCTCGAGTTCGGCGGGAAGCTGTTCTTCGACTTCCACGCGGCTCGTGTGCTGCCCGGCTTCGACCCCAACGTCAAGATGCGGCTGCTACAGCAGATCAGCGAGCAGACCGAGATCATCCTCTGCGTCTACGCCGGCGACATCGAGAGGCGAAAGGTCCGGGGAGACCTTGGCATCACATACGACGCCGACACGACCAAGCTCATCGACGACCTGCGCGAGCAGGGGCTGGAGGTGCGCGCGGTGGTCGTCACGCGGTTCGACGGCCAGCCCTCCGCCGAAGCCTTCATCCAGAAGCTCCGGCATCGGGGCATCAACGTCGTCACCCACCGGGCGATCCCGGGCTACCCCGCCGACATCGCCCGCGTGGTCTCGGACGAGGGCTACGGCTCGAACGCGTTCGTCGAGACGGACGCGCCCCTCGTGGTCGTCAACGCACCCGGTCCCAACAGCGGCAAGATGGCCACCTGCCTGACCCAGGTCTACCACGAGCACCGGCGGGGGGTCCGGGCCGGGTACGCCAAGTTCGAGACCTTCCCGATCTGGAACCTGCCTCTCCGGCACCCGGTCAACGCGGCCTACGAGGCCGCCACCGCCGAACTGCGCGACGTCAACATGATCGACCCCTACCACCTCGAGGCCTACGACGAACGCGCGGTCAACTACAACCGCGACATCGAGGCGTTCCCCCTCCTCAAGATGATCCTCGCGAGGATCACCGGCGAGTCCATGTACCTCTCGCCCACCGACATGGGCGTGAACCGCGCCGGGTTCGCCATCGTCGACGACGAGGGTGCCAGGGAGACCGCCAAGGCGGAGATCGTGCGCCGCTACTTTCGCTACGCCTGCGACGAGGCCCTGGGGCTGACGGATGAAGGTAGCGTCACTCGAATCGAAGCGCTGATGAAGGAGTTCGACCTGCGCCCGGAGGACCGTTCGGTGGTCCTGCCCGCCCGCGAGGCGGCCGGCAGCGCCGAGTGCGGCGGGGAGGAGGGGCACCGGGGCGTGTACAGCGGGGCCGCCGTCGAGCTCCCGGACGGGCGCATCGTCCGCGGACACAACTCTCCCCTGATGCACGCCGCCGGGGCGCTCGTCCTGAAGGCGATCAAGGAGCTGGCCGGCGTCCCGGCGCACCTGGACCTGATCAGCCCGCCGGTCATCGGCTCCATCGCCGCCCTTCGCAAGGACGTGCTCGGGCACGACTCGATCAGCCTGAATCTCGAGGAGACGCTGCTGGCCCTGAGCGTCAGCGCCACCACCAACCCCCTGGCGCATCAGTCCATGGAACAACTGCCCCGGCTGCGCGGCTGCGAGCTGCACCTGAGTCACCTTCCCACCCCGGGAGACGAGCGTGGGCTCCGGCGGCTCGGCGTGAGCCTCACATGTGACCCCGAGTTCGCGACGGACAAGCTCTTTGTGTCTTGAGGGGCGGACCGCAGCGTGGGGGCAGGTCAGATCCCACTCGGCCAACCCGAAGGCGAAGCATGAGAATCAGGAAGTACCGACAAGCTGATGCAGCCTCCGTTGGGCGTTTGATCTGCGAAACCTATCGAACGTACAACCTGTCTCACGCCGATCTCGATGAACAGGACCGACTGCTGGGGCCCTTCAAGCACGCCTTCTCGGACGACGTGGAACACCAGAGGGCGATTCGCATGGTGATTCACTCCCCTGTTGTCTATGTCGCGGACATCGACGGGGAAGTCGTTGGAGTGCTGCGCGGACGAGACGACGTCATTGCCAGTCTCTTTGTCGCCGGCAACCACCACAGGAAGGGCATCGGACGCAGGCTTGTGGCCCGCTTCGAATCGGATTGTCGTCGGAGAGACGTATCCAGGGTCCGCGTCGCAGCAACGATCTTCGCTGTGCCCTTCTATCAATCCCTGGGCTACAAGAAGACAACTGGCATCCGCCCCTGTCGAAGCTTCGATGGCACCGACCTCACCTACCAGCCCATGACGAAGAATCTGGCCTAGGAGAACGGGTTTTCGTCGCTGCGCGACCGGCAGGCCGGGACTCGAACGCCCGGGCTCAGCTCAGCCGGAACGCCTGTGCGCGGTGTACGGTCCAGACGTTCGGCTCGATGTAGATGCCCTGGTCGACGCCGTAGTCGATGGAGACGGTGGTAAGTGCGCCCGGGACGATGTACAGGCCGCTCTCCGGGAAACGCATGCCGGTCCAATTTTCCCACTCGGCGATAGTGCCCGAGACGCACATGGCGCGAGGGCAGGCCTTGATGATCTCGCCGCCCTGGCGCACGTGCACGCGCAGCCAGGGGTCAAAGGGCAGGCCGTCGTTGGTGGTCCAGGTGATATAGCGATCGATAGACGTCAGTGGGTAGTCGGCTTTCAGCCAGGGACGCACCGGTGCGATCATGGTCGGGAGGCCGTGCGACCGTCCGATCTCTTTCATGACACGCACCGCGTGGTGGCTGAGGCCCTTCCCCTGATGGGCGGGCGGCAGCATGACCTGGATGGCGCACAGGACGGTCGGTGTGGTGCCTTCCTCGCGGCCCTTGATTCCCTTCTCCAGTGCCCAGTCCCAGCCCTCGTCCGGGAGCTCGAGAAGATTCTTGCCGCAGGCCAGGGGCACGCTGTTGCCGATACACATGGTCTCGCCGGTGGCTTCATCGGCCAGCCCGAACTGGTGCTGCGGATAGTAGTCGTACAGTTCGGTGAAGAATCGGGCCACCGGATCGTGCAGCATGAACTCCGGCCAGGCCAGCGCGGCGATGCGGGAGTTCTCGTCGCGCAGGTTCGGATTGTCTACGGCCGTGACGACATTGAATTCCGATTCCGGCACCTTTGCCGCACTTTCTCCATCACGGAGCGGCCCGACCGGGGTGGGGTGCTCCCCCCGCCGCGATCACGAATCCGAAACCCGGGATCCCCTCGGCGCGGACCGGCTCCGTGGCGATTCGTCGAGTATCCGGCAGTGGCGCCAAGAGCGCAACACGCCGCGCTTCGGCGGGCCCTTGCGGCTGCGGCGGCAACCGATCGCATCAAGAGCGATCAAGACGATGACTATCGCTCGAGGTGCTTGTCGAAGAACCGTGCGATCTCCCCCAGTGCGTCTCTCGACTCGGGGCCCGGAAAGCTCTTCATGTAGTCGGCATGGGACTGCCCCTCGTAGACGTGCAAGTCGGCCTCGACGCCGGCGGCACGCAGCTTTCGATGGGCCCGGACGGTGTTGCTGAGGAGCATGTCGCGGGTGCCGGAGATCAGGATCGTCGGCGGAAACCCCTCGAAGCTCCCATAGATGGGAGAGATGAGCGGATCCTTCGGGTCTCGCGAGCCCACGTACAGGTGCATGCACGCCTCGACGAATCCCTCATAGCGCCCCAGGCTGGTATCGACCTCTGCGTTCAGGTACCAGCTGTCCCCCGTCTTGGTGCAATCGCTCGCCGGCGTCCCCGCGAAGAGCGCCCCCGGAAACGCGATCTCGAGGGCCTTGAGGCGGTGCACCGCCGACAGCGCGAGGCCTCCGCCTCCTCGCGTCGTGCGTGGCGAGCAGCGCCTTCCAGACGGCGACGACATCGTCGAGAGCAGCGGGGAACGGGTGGTCGGGCGGCATGCGATAGTCGATCGAGATGGCGCGGGTCTTGCATGCGTCGGCGACCAGGGTCGCCTCTGTCGTCGCCGCCTCGCCGCCGTTGAGCACGAATGCGCCACCGTGGGCGTGGACGAGCAGGCGGTCCTTGCACTCGGAAGCGATCACCTTCGGCGTGATACGGAAGCAGGGCACGCCGCCGATCGTCGTCGGCTCGATCTTCGCGCCGACCGCCTTCGCGAAGGCGCGCGCGTTCTCCGCGGCCACGGCGTCGAACTTGGCCGCGAACGCCTTCCACGCCTCCACGGTCTCCGGCACGGGCGTATTCGGGATCGGTGTCGCGATCACCTTTTGCAGCTCCGGCGAGACCGTGGACGGGACGGGAATCTCTTTCGCCGGGATCTTCAGGGTGACGACCTCGTCGCCTGCCCACACGCCCGACCAACCGCTCGTCGTCAGCCACAGGAAGGCACAACCCACCGCAACGAGTGTCATGGAAACAAGGCGAGTGCGCATGTCTCGGTCCTCCATCAATCTTCGTGGGACGATAGCATGAATACCCGCTGTGCCGCCGCCGAGGCAACCCTCCCTCGCGAAGCGAGGATTCGGGACGGACCCCCTTGGATCCGTCCCGGTAGGCGACACGTTGGAAGGCCCGCGACGGGCGGCCGGTCAAGGGTCGCTGGCCTCTGCGCTACTGGCCTTGTCGACCGCCCCGGGTCGCGCGGCCGACAAGCTCCGAGTGCTCGAACTCCACGCGCTCGGCGACGATCCCCGCGAAGCGGCGCGCCGCGGTGAACGAGGCCCAGGCCAGGATGCGTACGAACCGCGCCTCGTCTCCGACCAGTTCCTGCACGACATCCTCGGAAGCCTGGTAGGGAGCCTTGGCCAAAAGCAGCGCGAGTCGTGCGATCGCCCGGTCCTCGCCCGCGAGGTCGGCGACCTCGGCCTCGACCCAGCTGCGGCTGAGCGGCATCTGTTCGTTCTGCCAGTTCCTCAGGTTCCGCTCCACGCAGGCGCGGACTGCGGGAGAGACCACGCCGGCGGCCTCTCGCTCGACCATCGCCGTCCAGCGAGCGAGCGCGTCCGCGATCCGGCGATTCGGCCGCGCCCAGGCCAGGTCTTCGGGAAGCTCCGCGGGCGGCAGCAGATCCAGGGCGCGACCGGGCTCGGCCGAATGCGTCTTGGTCGCCTCGAGCTCGCGCCCGAACAAGCGCAGGGCGGGTCGCTGCAGACCGAGGGGCAGGTTGACCGGCGAGCCGTCCATCACGACGTGGCTGAACCGGTTGATGTCGGCCATCGCCATCAGCGAGCCGAGCACCTCGGGCAGCTCCGCGGCCGTGAACGGACTCGGCGGGATGTCGGTGTTGCCGAACGTCGCGACGGCCCGGACCCAGGTGAGCTGGTCGCGTAGCCGGGGATTCGCGATCTCGTCGAGGCCACCCTGGTAGACGGCCGACGCCGCGTCGTGCTCCTTCCCCGCGTCCACGAGGCTGACGAGCATGTCTCCGCAGTAGGGGCAGTCGTTGATGTCGGACAGGACGCCGCAGATCGCCTCCTTCGTGGTGCGGTCGAGGTGGTCGTCGACCAGCATGGTCTCGCGCCCGCTCGTCCAGATCGCG
>JBDHLD010000290.1:0-3536 GCA_039586035.1 Gemmatimonadota bacterium
ACTAGATTTCTGGCCGCCTCGGGGCCGTATCCCGAGGTCGATCCGGCCGTGACCCAACCGGCCGGGCCCCTCAACACGACACGAGGAACCATCGGCTCATGGCTGGCAAGTTTCAGGGAATAGACTTCTACGACGTGGATTCGCTCCTGAGCGAAGAGGAGCGAATGATCCGGGACACGATCCGCGAGTGGGTCGAGGACCGGGTGATGCCCGTCATCGGTGACGCCTACGTGGAGCGCCGCTTCCCCAAGGAGCTGATCCCCGAGATCGGCGAGTTGGGCATGTTGGGGGCCAACCTGCCCGAGGAGTACGGCTGCGCGGGGCTCAACAACGTGGCGTACGGCCTGATCAACCAGGAGCTGGAGCGGGGCGATTCGGGCCTTCGGTCCTTTTCCTCGGTCCAGGGGGCCCTGGTCATGTACCCCATCCACGCGTTCGGCTCCGAGGAGCACCGCCGGGAGTGGCTGCCCAAGTTGGCCAGCGCCGAGAAGATCGGCTGCTTCGGGCTCACCGAGCCGGACTACCGGACTATGGCTCCAACCCGGTCGGCATGATCACGACGGCCAAGAAGACCGACGACGGCTGGGTGCTCAACGGCACCAAGATGTGGATCACCAACGGTTCCATGGCCGACGTGGCCGTGGTGTGGGCCCAGACGGGTGAGATCGGTGACGCCCGCGGCATCCGCGGCTTCGTGGTGCCCACCGACACGCCCGGGTTCACCGCCCGTGATCAGAAGGGCAAGCTGAGCCTGCTCGCGTCCGACACGAGCGAGCTGCACCTGGACGACGTCCACGTGGGCGACGACGCGCTCATGCCCGGGACGTCGAGCATCAAGCAGCCCCTCATGTGTCTCACCCAGGCTCGCTATGGCATCGCCTGGGGAGCGGTGGGGGCGGCCATGGCGTGCTTCGACGAGGCCCGGAGCTACGCCACGGAGCGGGTCATGTTCGACGGACCCATCGGCGGCAAACAGATCCAGCAGGTGCGCCTGGCGGACATGGTGACCCAGATCACCCAGGGGCAGCTCCTTTGCCTCCGGCTCGGCCGCATGAAGGACGACGGCACCATGACGCCCCAGCAGGTGTCCATGGCCAAACGGGCCAACGTGAACATGGCGTGCGAGATTGCCAGGGAGGGCCGCCGCCTGCTGGGCGCGAACGGCATCCTGGTCGAGTACCATTCCATGCGCCACATGGCCAACCTCGAGTCGGTCTACACGTACGAGGGCACGCACGACATCCACTCGCTGATTTTGGGTCAGGCCGTGACGGGCATCAGTGCTTTTTGACGGCCGCGCCCGCCGATGAATGGGTCGCAGTCCACTGATGAAGGGTCGCCGGTACCGATGAAGTGGTCGCCGTCCACTGATGAAGGGTCGCCGTCACGACCAACGGGTGGCCGTCAAGGGACCGGGGGGTCGCCACCCAGGGACCAGAGAGTCGCCCGAGCCTGGGCTGCCCAACTTCAACACTAGCCGACACGACGTGACCAGCGGTCATGTGGACGGCGGGGAATGCAGTTCTGAAGAGAGAAGACCGGACCCGAGGAGAATGACGATGCCAGAACATCCCAAGCAGTCCACGTTTCCAGCCGTGATCCTGACCGCAGCGCTCTTGGTGCCACCGGCCGGGCTCACCGCACAAACCCAGAACTGGGAAGACGTGGAGATTCGCTCGGAGCAGGTGGCCGACGGCGTGCACGTGATCTTCGGCCGGGGTGGAAACATCGGCGTGTCCGTCGGCGACGACGGCGTCTTCCTGATCGACGACCAGTTCGCGCCATTGACGGATCGGATCCTGGCGGCGGTTGCCGAGATCACGGATCAGGACGTCCGATTCGTCATCAACACCCATTGGCACGGCGATCACACCGGAGGTAACGAGAACCTGGGCGACGCCGGAGCGATCCTGGTGGCCCACGAGGCGGTGCGTCATCGCCTGTCCACCGAGTGGGTGCGAGAGCGCTTCGGCCAGGACGCCCAGACGGTGGAGGCCCAGCCCGAGGCGGCGTGGCCGGTCATCACGTTCACTCAGGACGTGACGTTCCACCTGAACGGAGACGACCTGCACGCGTTCCACGTGCCTGACGCCCACACCGACGGCGACGCCATCATCCACTTCATGGGGACCAACGTGTTCCACATGGGCGACACCTTCTTCGTTGGACGTTACCCGTTCATCGACGTCTCGTCGGGTGGCTCGATCCAGGGCCTGATCGGGGCCGCGGATCGCGTGTTGGAGATGGCGGACGGGAACACGCGGATCATTCCGGGCCATGGTCCGGTATCCAGCGCGGAGGACCTTCAGGCGTACCGGGACATGCTGGTACGCATCCGTGACGGCGTGGCCGAGGCCATCGCTCAGGGGATGACGCTCGAACAGACTGTGGCGGCGGGGATCACGGACGAATTCGAAAACCCGGAGGCGGTCGTTACGGCCGCCTACCTATCGCTGCAGGAGAACTGATGTCGGCAGTACGAATCCCGCTCCAGGGGGGCGCCGCTCGCCATGCTCTCCCTCCTGACTCTCACCGCCTGCAACTCGGGCGGCAACACCTTCACCCAGGCTCGCTGTCCCTGCATCATCGAGGTAGCGGCCGGCGACGAGCAGACCGGTACACCGGGAGCGGCGCTCTCGGAGGAGCTGGTCATCCGGGTGGTGGATCAGGACGGCCTGGGTGTGCTCAGCGCCCCCGTCACCTGGCGCATCGGATCCGGCGGTGGCCAGATCGAGCCCTCCACGGGAGCCATCGGGCTTCCGGGGGAGTCCACGACGGATCCCGGCGGGTTCAGCCGGGCCGATTGGACACTCGGTCCGGAGACCGGAGCCCAAACCGTGCAGGTCACGTCCATCGTTGCGTCCGGAGTGGCGGTCTTCACGGCCACGGCGGAGACGCCGTAGGCGTTCGGGTCGCCCGGGATGGCGGGGCCCCTGGGCTCGCACCCTCATTTGCTCCGTCCGGGACCTCCCGAGAAGCGTCGATCCCGCCGCCCCCAGCGGTCGACCGACGCCTCAAGGTCGTCGCGGGCGCGGGCCAATGACCCAGCGTCCCCGTTCCCGATCTGCCCATCTGTAGCGTAACGCTACACTCTGGACTCGTCGAAGCGGCGTCCGCCTTGCCACCCAAGATATTTCCATAAAACCACTTAGGTCGTGTCCTCCGGTCCTCGGACCCGCGGCATGGCCGATGCATCCCCCACGTCTCGTCCACCTCGACGTCCGGGCGGCGAGACTGCCTGGCGGACCTCCTGCGCGACACCCAGGCGCAATGCCACAAGAGCCTTCGAACGCGAGTAGAGCCGAGTCGGGCAACCGGAACCGCGGGCAAAGCCGCTGGGCCCGTTCCGGCCATTCTGGCCGGTACGATTCGTACCACCCGGTACGGATCGTACCGGCTGACCGACCTCGGTCACACAGATATAACTCGTTGACAGAGAACGATTTGATACCGCAGGCGAATGCAGGCACCTCCTCTGCACCGTGGTGAGATCACCTTGAGCAAACCAGTGCTGGCCGTCGTCCCCCTGACGACCG
>JBDHLD010000128.1:0-8479 GCA_039586035.1 Gemmatimonadota bacterium
TCCACCGTCATCGCCGCCATGTGGCGGGCGGAGCGGAAGCCGTGGTCCATCATCTCCGGGGCGGACGGGGTCGGGGGGATCTACAAGTCCACCGACAGGGGGGACAGCTGGGAGAAGAAGTCCATGGGCCTGCCCACGGGACTGATGGGCAAGATCGACCTGGCCGTCACGCGGGCCAACTCGAACATCGTATACGCCCTCGTCGAGGCGATCGACGAGGAGGAGGGCCTGTACCGCTCCAGCGACCGGGGCGAGACCTGGGAGCTGGTGAGCACCGAGCCCGGCATCATGAACCGCCCGTTCTACTATACCAACGTCGACGCCGACCCCACGGACGCGAGCACCGTCTACGTCAACAACGAGCGCTTCTACAAGTCCACGGACGGCGGAAAGAGCTGGAACCGCCTGTCGACGCCGCACGGCGACAATCACGACATGTGGATCAACCCGGACAATCCCGAGCTCTTCATCCAGTCCAACGACGGGGGCGCCAACGTCACCCTCGACGGGGGCCACACCTGGTCGAGCCAGCTCAACCAGCCCACCGCGGAGCTGTACCAGATCGACGTGGACGACCGGTACCCCTACCGGCTCTACGCCGGCCAGCAAGACAATACCACCATCATGGTCCCGAGCCTGCCGCCCGAGGATGGGTCGCCGGCGGGCTGGGAGGGTGCCTGGAAGGCCATCGGCGGCTGCGAGACCGGTCCGGCGGTGCCGCAGCCGGGTAACCCCGACGTCGTCTTCTCCAACTGCAAGGGTCGCTTTGGCCGGTACAGCCACATCACCGGCATGGAGCAGCAGTATTACGTGGGTGCCGTGGACATGTACGGCGCGAACCCCAAGGACCTGCCGTATCGCTTCCAGCGGGTCGTTCCCATCGAGGTGTCACCGCACGACCCGTCCAGGGTGTACCACGGGTCCCAATACGTGCACGCGACCGATGACGGGGGCCAGACGTGGGAGCGCATCAGCCCCGACCTGACGGCGTTCCGGCCGGAGCGCCAGGTCTACAGCGGGCGGCCCATCACCCGGGATATCACCGGTGAGGAGCACTACAGCGTCCTCTACGCCATCGAGGAGTCACCGATCGAGCCCGGCGTCATCTACACCGGTGCCAACGACGGGCCGGTTCACGTGACCCGGAACGGCGGCCAGAGCTGGACGGAGGTCACGCCTCCGGACATGCCGCCCGAGGGTCGAATCCAGACCATCGACGTTTCTCCGCACAGCCCGGGCAAGGCGTATTTCGCCGGGTACCGGTACCTCCTGGGCGACTGGGAGCCGTACGCCTACCGGACCGACGACTACGGGACCACCTGGACCCGGCTGACCACGGGCGCCAACGGCGTGCCCGCCGACTTCCCCACGCGTGCCATCCGGGAAGACCCCGATCGCGAGGGACTGCTCTACCTCGGGACCGAGTTCGGCATGTTCGTGTCGTTCGACGACGGCATGAGCTGGCAGCCGTTTCAGCAGAACCTGCCGGTCACCCCCATCACCGATATCAAGGTGGTCCAAGGTGATCTGGCACTGTCAACCATGGGCCGGTCGTTCTGGATCATGGACGACGTGACCCGTCTCCATCAGCTCGGCGACTTCATGGCGGCGGGTGGCGACCATCTGTTCGAGCCGCGGTCCCTGCATCGGACCCGCTTCAGCACCGGCGGACTGGGCGACGGTCCCTCTCCGGCGGCTCCCCAGTATCCCATGATGCCGGCCGGCCGATACGGCGGGGGATATACGCTGCCCGCGGTGATAGACTACCACCTCGCCTCCGACCGAACGGGCGAGGTGACGCTGGAGATCCTGGATGGCCAGGGAGGTGTGGTCCGCTCCTTCTCATCGGAAGGTGAGGGCCAGGAGGCGACCGCGGGGCAGGGAATGCGGGCGCCATGGCAGGGCGTACGGGGGGAGCCCCGGGTGGCGTCGACGGCTGGCACGCATCGGTTCTACTGGAACCTCCGGCACCCCGGGCCGCGGGACGAAGACGGCGAGCGGCGCGCGGGCCCGATGGCCTTGCCGGGCGCCTATGACGTACGCCTCAGCGCCGGTGGGCAAAGCCACACGGTGGACCTCATCGTCACCATCGATCCCCGGGTGGCGACGGACGGGGTCACCCAGGCGGACCTCGAGGAGCAGTTGGCGCTCGCGCTCCGGACCCGAGACATGCTGAGCGAGGCCTATGATGCCCAGGCCTCCATCGAGCGGGCCCTCGGGCGTCTCGAGGGCGCGTCTGGCGGTAATGCGGCAGAGGCCCGGGAGGAGCTCACGCGCCTTCGCACGGCCATGGTGACGGAGGGCGCGAGCTATCCGCCAAGAATGCTCACGCGGCAGATCGAGTACCTCTACAGCATGCTCACGACGGCCGACCAGAAGCCCGGTCGCGACGCCCACGAGCGCTACGACCAGCTCCGCGAGGAGATGAACACCATCCAGCGGGACCTGGACCGTGTGCAGAGCACCGTGGCCGAACTAGAGGGCGCGGGGACGGGCTAGCGCAGTACGCGCGGTACGGATCTCCTGGACCCGCGAGGTCGGAACGGGCGCGTGGCGGATCGCCGCCGCGCGCCCCGGTTCGTTGGGCCTCTGGCCGCCACGGGGCGGCACTCCGACCTGGACGGCGCGTCTCGAGCCCCGCTGCGCCGCCGCGCGGCTCCCCGCCGAGCTCCTCCACGTCGGACCGTGCCATACGACCGCCGGACCCGCTCAAGGAACCACTGGCTCGGGCTCGAGCTTCACGATCCAGAGACCCGAGTTCATGTCGGACACGAAGATGTGGCCCTTGAACGGTTGAGGCCCCCAGGACAGGGTGCCGCCGGTCCCGCTGGTCTCGAAAGACGCGATCTCCCGGCCCTGCGCGCGCAGGTCCCCTCGCAGATCCCCCGACACGTCCACGACCCTGAGTCCGCCCTGATAGTAGGCCACGTAGAGTCGGTCGTCCTCGACCCAGAGGTTGTGGCTACCGGCTGCTGGCACGCGGTAGAACGCGACCTCCCGGGGCCGCTGGATGTCCCGGACGTCCACGACGTGCACGTAGCCCCTGGGGCCCGCGCAGCCTGGACACCCGAAGATCTCGTCACCCAGAAACAGGTAGTCTCCGTAGCGGACGGCGTGGTGGGTGTTTCCGTACTGGGCGCCGTTGATCTCGTAGCGGTACTTGTAGGACGACACGAAGACCGGCCGAACGGGCGTCCCACCCCGAATCCCCGCGCCCACGTCCAGTATGACCACCCCGTCGTTCCAGTAGGAGAGGTAGGCCAGACCGTCCATCACGCTAACGTCGTGAAGGTAGCGGCCGGGACGGTCCAGTCCCCAACGACCGACCTCCGTGGGAGCGGTGGGGTCGGAAACGTCGATGACGTGAACGTCCAGGGTGCCGTCGTTGACGGCGTACACCAGGTCCCCCATGAACCAGACGTTGTGCACACCCCCCGTGAGGCCGTCGGTGTAGTGGGACAGTACCGCCGGATGCGCCGGGTCGCTGATGTCCAGTAGGGTGATGCCGTTCCGTCGGTTCGACGCGTTTTCGCTGGTGATGACGGCCAGGGTCCGCTCATCGTTGATCTTGACGTCGTTGACGCGCCGACCGTCTGCGGACACCGAGTCGGTCATCATGGGATCAGCGGGATCGGTCACGTCGATGGCGTACATCGTCGCAGCGGTGAGCGTGCCGATGTAGGCGTAGTCCCGTCCGTCCAGACCTTCGAACACCCACAGATCCGTGGCGCGCACCGTGGGCACGTGGGCGACGAACGTAGCCACCTGTTCCACGTCCCGGGGAAACGCCTCCACCTCGACGCGTGCTGTGGCGTCGCCGGTCGTGGCCGAGATCACGTACGTGCCGGGCTTCTCGGCCACGAACGTGCCGTCCGCTCCGATCCAGGCGCCGGCTGCACCATCGGCGGATTCGACCCGGTAGGTGACTGCCGCGTCCGCTACGCGTCGGCCGCCCGACGCCAGCGCGGTAGCAGAAAGTCGGGTCACGTCTCCGGTGCGCGTGCGTGAGGGTGGGTCCGGCAGCGCCACCCGCGTTACCGGGTTGGGAAACGCCTGGACCAACACGGTGGTCTCCACCGTGTCTGCTCGCGCCACCAGCTCGAAGGCTCCCGGGGCATGGACGTGCAGGCGCCCCGCCGTGTCGACGGTGGCCACGTCGAGCGGTGTGGCGGACCATGTGATCCGGGCCTCCGCGTGCTCTCGTCCGACGGCGTTGACCACCCTGCCCGAGGGTGCCAAGGTGCTGCCGGCGTACGGTGCGTACGGCAAGGAATCCAGCTCCAGTCTGGCGACCGGGTAGTCACGCACCGTCACGGTCACGCTGCCGACGCGGCGCCACCGCGGTGTCCCGTCCTTCGTGGCAGCCGCCACGAAGAGCCCCATCGGGGAGTCGCCCACGTCGATTCCCCAGAGCTCGAACGATGGCCCGGCGCCCTCTCCCTCAACCGGCTGGATCTCGAAGACAGCTCCGTCGGTCGCGCCCCAAACGGCGTCGGGCACCACGGCTCCGCTGCTGTCCGTGGCAACGCCCGTGAACCGGACGGTGTCGCCCATCTGGACAATGAGGGGCTCCGGCTCGATGCGGATGTCCCGGACAGTTCGGTCTCCAGTCGGCGCCTCGGACCCGGGAGATTGGGCAAGCGCCGGAGAGACCGTTCCACAGGCGAGCGCGAAGAGCGCCGGAGCCATGCCTCGCATGCAGGTCCTCCGAGGGGCGAAGGGACGGCGGGAAGCCGAGGAGCGGGACGTCGCCACCCGCGTCCGCCGGGAGGGCCAACCATAGGTTCGAGGCGGCAACGCGGTCCAGCCGGAGGGATCTCTTTCTCGGTCCTGCGTGTTCAACCAACAGGGGTGCTGACGGGCGTAGGCGAGTGCTGCGTGAACCTTCCCCTGGCATAGCAGCCGATCGGTCGACGTGAAGCGTGCCTAACCGACTCGATCCGCCTACCGCCCGCAGTGCCCCTGATTCGTTCCCATCTTCCGGGTCCCGCGCCGGGCCCTCGAGGCCCCCGGGAACGACCTCCCGCGGCTACCTGCGCTTGCGCAGGATCCGGTCCATGCCGTGGATCCGGATGGCCAGCAGATCTTCCGTGCTGAGGTCTTCGTATCCCAGCTCCTCGAGCTCACGAACGAAATCCGGCGTCACGCCGTGGATGCGGAAGGAGAGCGCCTCCTCGAGATCGCCTGGAGCGTGGCCGACGTCGGCCATGCTGCGGACGAAACTCCGGCTCACGCCGTGGATCCTCATGCTCAGGAGGTCGTCGAGATCGGAAGGGCCGAATCCCATGGCCTCGGCATCCTCGAAGGTCGTCCGGTCGACGCCGTGGATCTTCATCGCCACCAGATCGTCCGCTGAAAGGCTGCCCAGATCCATGCCTTGGGCCTCCTCGACGAAGGCGCGGTCGATCCCGTGAATACGGAAGGCGAGGGCGTCATCCAGGCGAGTGATTTCGAAGCCCAGGTCGGCGAGCTCCCGCAAGGACTCGCCGTCCACGCCATGGATGCGCATGGCCATGATGTCCTCGTGATCCAGATCCCGGAAGCCGAACGAGCGAGCCTCTCGCAGGTACTCCGCGTCGATCCGGTGGACCCGGAAGGCGACGTAGTCCTGGAGCTCCAGCCCACCCAGCCCGACGGCCGCCATCTCCTGGACGAAGTCGGTATCCACGTCGAAAATGGCCGTGGCGAACAAGTCCTCCAGGTCGACGCGCCCGAGGCCCATCCCGGCCACCTGCCTCGCCCACCGGGGACCTACGTCGTGGACCGCGGCCGAGAACACCTCCTCATCGTCCACTCCTCCGTATCCGAGGTCCGCCATGCGATCTCGGAAGGACGTATCCGGCTCGAACGCGAACATGCCGACGCCCTTCCCGTCCCGGATCCGGCCCTCTAGCCGGATCGTTCCCGCTTCCCGCGTGATCTCGTGGAAGAAGGGGCCGGGTGCGGCGGCGAGGGCCCCCTCGGCCAGAGACCGCCGCTCCGCTTCCGAGAGCCGCATGGTGCTGCTGTACGAGCCGAGCTCGCCATCCCAGTCGGCCGTGAGTTGGAGGCGGGCGACGGGGTCCGCACCCTCCCGGAAGCGGCCCTCCCAGGTCCCCTCGATGGTCTGGGCGGGGAGGGTGCCGGTCGACAGAACGGTGGACAGCGAGGTGGCAACCAAGGCGGCAAGGGCGAACGGTCTCATCTCGAACATCCTCTCGGGGCCTGAACGGACGGGTCGATTCTTGGATGCCGCGCGGGGGTCACTTGTTGCGACGGTCCGGACGGTACGTCCCCGAGGGACCGTGGTCGGGCCGTGCGACGCTACCGCCCACCCGCCTTCGGGATCGCCTCCATCAGTAGACCGAGCGCCTGGTTCAACCCCCGCATCCCGGGTCCGCTGCCGCGGAAGTGCCCCAGGCGAACGACGACCAGATCGTGGCTCGGAACCACGAAGGTCCGCTGACCACCGCCCCCCGCCATGAAGTAGGCGTCGCGAGGCAGGTTCCATTCGCCGGTGCCATTGATCCAGAACAGACCCCCGTACACCGGTTCGGTCCACGCCGGAGCTGGGGTGCTCACGAAGTCGACGAAGCCCTGGGGAAGGATCCGCTCGCCGTGCCAGACGCCGTCCTGAAGATAGAGGAGCCCCAACCGGGCCCAGTTCCGGGCCGTGCCGTAGTCATAGCCGGTGAGCAAGAAGTTGCCGAAAGGGTCCGGCTCCAGGACCTGGCGGCGGATGCCGATCCGGTCGAAGAGAGCTCGCTGGGGCCAGGTGAGATACTCCTCGCCCAGAGCCTCGACGGTGCGTCGAACGACGTACCCCAACGTGAGGGGGTCGGAGTTGCGGTATCGACCCTCCGTCCCGGTGGGGAACTGGAGCGGGCGAGTCACGGAGTGGTGGAAGGCGTCGATGGCGCCGGTGTAGATGTACATGTGGTCCGGATACCCCTTGTCCGGCGTGTAATCCGGGTCGCGCGGGGCGATGAATCGCAGCCCGCTGGACATCTGCAGCAGGTCCGCGATCCGGATGGCGGCCCGGGGATCGTCGAGCTCCTCCTGCCATTCGGGTACCGGCGCCGGGTCGGTGAGGCCGAAGTGCCCCTCTTGGATCAGGATCCCCACCAGCGTGGCGGTGAGGCTCTTGCCCATGGACCAGCTCTCGAGCTGGGTGTGCGGGTCGATGCCGGGCATGTACCGCTCGGCCAGGATCCTGCCCCGGTGGACCACAAGGAACGCGGCGGTGAGCCCGGCGGTGTCAGCGAACGCCGTCTGCACCGCAGCCGCGAGCCTCTGTCCGTCCACGTCACCCGGGAAGGGTGCTTCCGGAACCCGGTCCCCCATGGGCCAGTCCTGGGTGGCCGGGTCGGGGAGCGTGCTGACGACGGAGACCGGAGTGAAGGCGATGCCAGCTTCCGTGTCGATGACGCAGCCCTGGTCTCCGTGGAAGCGAGCCGTTCGGCTGATGGAATCTGCCCAGGTGAGCGTCACAGCCCGGGAGTCGCGGTCGATGACGCGGTCGCTGACCAGGGGCCGGTCCGACGGTTCCATGAAGAAGAAGCCGCTGTTCACGAACGCCTCGTCGGGATCCCTGCCGGACACGAAAACGGCGGAGCACAGGACCTTGGCCCACCCCGCCAGGCCCAACTCCACGGGGGTCCCCTCCGGGGCATAGGGCGGTGACGCGGCGGTCGTGGCGGGCTGGTCCGTGTCCGGCGCCTCCGCCGGAGCGCACGAGGAGACGATGAACGGGGCGATCCCACCAGCCAACACGAAACCGAGCGCTCCCGGCAACGACGGTCGTCGACCCGTCCTGTGCCGCCGGGGCTCGTTTCCCTCGCCTCGGGCGCGTGGGCTCGGCTGGCGGTCACGGAAGCCCGGGGATAGCCTCATGGTCTTCGTCCCTGTGGGTGCGAGCAGAGGGGAGAGGGCGAAACCAACTACGGTGGAGGGGAACGCGCAAATGACGGGACGCCCGAGTAGAGCGCAACGCGTATCGGGACGGGTCAGGCGAAGGGTCCCGCGATTCGCCGGACTTCACGTCGGCCCGCTCGCCCTCGTCCTGGCGTTGTGCGCCGCGTGCGAGCCGGCCGTGAGGTCGGAGGAGGCCGGCGAATCAGAGGCGGAGGAGCGGGTAGTTCCACCCTGGCCGGATCGCGACTTCGTGCGCGTGGCGACCTTCAACATCCAGGAGCTCGACCGCGAAAAGATCTTCCAGCGCGACGAGTCGGGCATCGGCACGCACCCGCAGGCCCGAGCGGCCGCTACGATCATCCAGCGGATCCGCCCGGACGTTATCGTGCTCAACGAGGTAGATCACTACTGGGAACAGGGGGTCCGGGGGCTGAGCGCCTACGCGCACCGCTTCGTCGACTTCTATCTGAAAACCGGCGAAGCGCCGCTCGACTACCCGTACGTGCTCATCGCGCCGAACAACACCGGCGTCCTCTCCGGGCTGGACCTGAACGGCGACGGCAAGGTGGCCACCGAGGCGGACCGA
>JBDHLD010000129.1:0-12448 GCA_039586035.1 Gemmatimonadota bacterium
CCAGTTCCTCGGCCAGGCGGTGGAGCTTCCCTGCGTCGTCACTGCGGTGACCCGGCAGATCTCACGGCGCAATGGCGCCGAGTGGGGCAAGATCACGGTGGAGGACTTCATGGGAACGGCCTCGGTGTTGGCCTTCGGGGACGTCTGGGAGAGCGTGAAGGAGCTCCTCCAGCAAGACGCGGTGGTCCTGATCTCCGGCAAGGTCAGCGGGCGGGAGCGGGACGAGGAGGACCCCCCGATCTTTCTGGACGACGCACAGGCCCTGGAGGACGTGCCCGCGAGCGGAGGCCTGGCGGTCCAGCTGACCCTGGAGCCTGGTAGCGAGCTGACCGAGGATGCTTTCGCTCGTGCCAAGGCCGTCCTCTCCGCGCATCCGGGCCCGGCGCCCGTCGAGGTCGTCGTGGGGCAGGGGAACGGTGTCCCGGCTCCCCGCCTCCGGTCTCGGAGCCTGCGTGTCGATCCCGGGATCGACACGTTGGCCGAGCTGAAGGAAGTCGTCGGTAGCAAAGTCGTTTCACTCGCCCGGGTCCGGGCGGCGCAGGACAGGACGTAGCGCATGCCTCGAGCCGAGTTCATCAGCACCGGGTTCTACGTTCCCGAGCGTGTGGTCCCCAACGAAGCGCTCACGGAGTGGTGGGACACGTCCGACGAGTGGATCCGGGAGCGGACCGGCATCGAAGAACGGCATTGGGTCGAGCGGGGAGGTCAGACCGGGTCGGACCTGGCCGTGGAGGCGGCGAGAGTCGCCCTCGAGCGGGCCGACATGGACGCCTCCGAGCTGGACTGCATCGTCTACGCGACCCTGAGCCCGGAGCATTTCTTCCCCGGGGGCGGGGTGTTTCTCCAGCGGAAGCTCGGTGTGCCGGGCATCCCGGCGCTGGACGTGCGCAACCAGTGCACGGGGTTTCTCTACGGCCTCTCCATCGCCGATGCCTGGATCCGCACGGGCCAGTACCGACGCGTTCTCCTGGTCGGGTCCGAGGTCCACTCCCCGGCCCTGGGGTACGAGGATCCCGAGGGCCGCAACATCGGCGTCCTGTTCGGCGACGGCGCGGGAGCCGCGATCCTGGGTCCCACCGAGGACGAGGGGCGGGGCGTGCTGGGCACCGACCTCTTTGCCGACGGGCGGTACGCCGAGCTCCTGTGGGTCGAGGGTGCGGGGATCAGCGGTGACCCCTGGCTCTCACACGAGGACATCGACGGCACCACGTTGTACCCCCGCATGGACGGCCGAGAGGTCTTCAAGCACGCGGTGAAGCGGATGCCCCAGTCCGTGACGGCCCTACTGACCGAGCACGGGCTGAAGACCGATGACATCGATCTGTTGATCGCCCACCAGGCCAACCTGCGCATCAACGAGATGGTGGCACGACGATTGGGCCTCGGGGACGACCAGGTCTACAACAACATCCAGCGCTACGGCAACACCACCGCCGCCACGATTCCCATCTGCATCGACGAGTGTGTCCAGTCCGGGCGGCTGAATCGTGGCGACCTCCTGGTACTGACCGCATTCGGCAGCGGGTTCACGTGGGGAAGCGCGCTTATCCGCTGGTAATCGGCTCGCTTTCACACTTCCAGCGCCACGCCCTGGGGCCCCGCGTTCACGACCAGCGTCTCACCCAGCCGCACCTGTTGACCCCACGACGCGTGGATGTGACCGCAGATCACCAGACGCGGACGCGCCCGTCGGGCCGCCTCCAAGACCGCCCGACTCCCCAGCTGTCGTCCTCCCGCATCGGCGTCGGCATACCCAAGCGGCGGGGAGTGGGACACCAGTACCGCCCCTTCCGGACATCCCGCCAGCAACTCGGCCGCGTCCGATTCGTCGAGGTCGAAGCTCCACGACCCGAAGGGAGTCACGGGGACCGCGCCGCCGAGCCCCCAGAAGGGGACTCCGTCGATCTCGGTCCCGTTGCCGTGGAGGGCGCGGGCGGCGTGCCAACCCGTGCACGCTGCATCCAACTCCAAGTCCGACTCAGAGTTACCCGGCACGACGACGGTGGGAGTGACGATGGAGCTCAGGACCTCCACCATGGCCTCGAGCCCGACCCGCTTCGTGGCCAGGTCGCCGGCCAGCACGATGACGTCCGCCTCGGCGGCCCGTCGCACGACGCCCTGCGCCGCAGTCGCGTCCCGGTGCAGATCGCTGAAGGCGAGGATCTTCATGGCAGCTTCCCGGTTGGAGTCGATCTGCGGGGACCCGTACGCGGCAGGGCGCGACCAGGCAAGCCCCGGGCGCGGCACCTTGACGTGTCTGCAAAGCAGACTTACTGTCTACAAAACAGACAAACTTCGTTTCCCTCCGTCGATCGGACGCGAGCGCGATGCCTGACAAGAGCTTCCTCGGCGAGTTCGAGCAGATGGTGTTGCTGGCGGTCCTCCAGCGTGCGCCGGACGCGTACGGCCCGACCATCAGCGCGGAGCTGGAGTCCACGGCCGGACGGACGGTCTCGCGCGGGGCCCTCTACTCGTCTTTGGGTCGACTGGAGAAGAAGGGCCTGCTCCGTTGGGAGCTGGAAGAGCCCACCACCGAGCGCGGGGGTCACCCGCGGCGCCGCTTCGAGGTGACCCACGCCGGCCTCGAGGCGCTCAAGGCCTCCAAGACCGCCCTGGTGAGTCTCTGGTCTGGTCTGGATCAATACCTGGGGCCCGAGGCCGGCTGAGCCGCCTGCCATCCAGCGGCCACTCGAGCATGAGTAGACGGAGGCTCTCTCCCCCGACGCTGCCAAGCTGGATCCTGAGGTGGACCCTACCCAGGGACCCCGTGGGGGACAGCATCCGCGGGGACCTGTTGGAGGAGTATGACGCGATCGCTCGGTCGCGATCGCGCGGAGAGGCGACGCGGTGGTACTGGCGGCACGCCTTCGGCGTGGCCAGCCGCTGCGTCATGGACCGGGCCATGGAGCGGTTACCGGGGAGTCCAGGCTCCCTGGTTCACGGGAGGAGGGAGAGGGATCCGATGATGAATCAACTCTGGCGGGACGTCAGGTATGCGGTACGGACGCTGCTGCGCACACCGGGCTTCACGGTCGTGGCCGTGGCGACGGTAGCCATCGGCATCGGCGCCAACGCGGCGATCTTCAGCGTCGTCAACGGGGTGCTGCTCCAGCCCCTGCCCTTCCCCGACGCAGACCGATTGGTCGGAATCTGGCATACCGCGCCCGGTCTCGGATACGAGCAGATCCCCCTGTCCGGAGACACCTACGCCCAGATCCGGGAATACAACAGCGTCTTCGAGGAAGTGGCGGTGGTCAACGGCGGAACGGCGACGCTCACCGGAGACGGAGATCCCGAGCGCGTCGACGCCATGGGCGTCAGCCACACGCTGCTCCCCGTCCTCGGGGTGGAGCCCGCCCTGGGCCGCAACTTCACCGCCGCGGAAGACATGCCCGACGCGCCCGACGTGGCGCTCGTGGCCCACGGCCTCTGGCAGCGCCGCTACGGCGGCGACCCGGGTCTCGTAGGCCGGACCATCCAGATCGACGGGAGCCCGGTCGAGGTGGTAGGGGTGCTCCCGGCGGACTTCCAGGTCATACGGTCCGAAGCCGAAGTCTTCACGCCTCTGGGTATCGACCCGGCGAACCCCCCCGTGGGCTCGTTCGGCATCAACGGCATCGGTCGGCTCGTGGAAGGGCGCACCGCCGAGGTGGCCGAAGCCAATCTGGCGCCGCTGGTCGACCGTCTGCTCGAGGCCAACCGGGACTCGGAGAACTACGTCGCGTTCCTGGAGAACGGGCAGTTCGGTACCCTCGTCAACCCGCTCAAGGAAGACGTCGTCGGTGAGGTGCGCCAGCCGCTCCTGATCCTCCTGGGCACGGTGGCTTTCGTGCTGCTCATCGCCTGCGCCAACGTCGCCAACCTCGTGATCGTGCGGTCCGACGCCCGCCGCCGGGAGATGGCGGTCCGGTCTGCCCTCGGAGCGGGCCGTGGTGTCCTCTCTCGACAGTTCCTGGCCGAGAGCGCCGTGCTGGCTCTGGCCGGCGGGGTCATCGGTGTCGCCCTGGCTACGGCAGCCGTTCCCGCTTTGCTCCGGGTCGCGCCGGACGGGCTGCCGCGAGCCGAAGCGGTTGGCGTCGACGCGACGGTCCTGGCCTTCTCCGCAGGCCTGGTCCTCGTGTCGGTCGTGCTGTTCGGCGTGCTGCCCATGATCCGCAGCTTCTCGGCGACCTGGCCGGGACCGGCACCGTCTGCGCAATCTGCTCGTCGCGGGGCAGACCGCGCTCGCGTTGATCCTCCTCGTGGGTTCGGGTCTCATGCTGCGCAGCTTCGACGCCCTACGGAGCGTTGATCCGGGCTTCGAGGCCGAAGGTGCCCTGGTGTTTCGTCTCTCGCTCCCGCCCACGACCTACGAGACCGCGCAGGGCGCCGCGGCCTTCCACCAGCAGCTGATGGAGCGGATCTCTGGGCTGCCGGGCGTGGAGTCGGTCGGGGCGGTCGACTACGTCCCGCTCACCGGAAACGGGAGTGGCACGGCCCACCGCATCGAAGACAAGCCGGTAGGTCCAGGGGAGCTGCCCCCGATGCTTTGGTACAAGTACGCGGCCCCCGGATACTTCGAGGCCATGAACATCGGGCTGGTGGCTGGCCGCACGCTGGAACGGGCAGACCACGAGCAACAACTGCCGAACGTCGTCGTGAGCCAACATCTGGCCGAGCGGATCTGGCCCGGCGAAGAGGCTCTTGGCAAACGCGTCTCCTTTGCCTCGTCCGACACACTGCTCACGTGGTACACGGTCGTGGGCGTCGTGAACGACGTGCGAGACCAGGGTCTCAACGAGGAGGTCCGCGATCTGGTCTACTACCCCATGGTGGGCGCCAATGGGGACGAGGACTGGCGATCCCTGGACATGACGTACGTGGTCCGCACGGCAGGTCCACCGACGAGTCTCGCGGGCCCGGTGCGTGCGGAGGTGTGGGAGATGGATCCCAACCTGCCGGTGGCAGACATGCGGCCCATGGCCGAGATCCTGGCGGAATCGACCGCCCGGACCTCGTTCACGATGATGGCTCTGGCCGTCGCGGCGCTCGTGGCCCTGCTGCTGGGAGCCATCGGTCTGTACGGCGTGGTCTCCTACGTGGTCAACGAACGTACCCGGGAGATCGGCGTTCGCATGGCCCTCGGCGCCGAGAAGAGCGAAGTGCAACGGATGGTGGTGACCCAGGGCGTGAAGCTGGCGGTCACGGGACTGGCCGTGGGCCTCGTCGCTTCGCTCGCGCTCACGCGACTGCTGGGCAGCCTGCTGTACGGTACGAGTCCTACGGATCCCGTCACCTTCGCCACCACCTCGCTGGTGCTCCTGGCCGTGGGCACCCTGGCCAGCTACCTGCCGGCGAGGCGGGCCTCTACCATCGACCCCGTAGAGTCGCTGCGATCGGAGTGACCGGGGACGGTCGGCCGGGCCGAGAGACGGGCCGTCTCAGGCGGGCGGGCGCTGGACGCGGCATTGCCTAGGCAATGCCGCGTGTGGACCACTCCAGGAGCGTGCCGACCTCGGCCAGTCCGGCTTCATGCGGGGCCAGCGGCCTGACCCGGTCGACCCGCGCCGGCACGGCCAGGCTCCTGAGGCCTCCGGTGTAGATGTTGAGCAACCGGCTCCCGGGACCGGCCATTCGCACCACGGGTTGATGGCTCGGCAGAACCGCGCAGTCGGCGTCGACTCCCGCGACCAGGCAGACCTGCCGGACGTCGAAGCGTCTCTCTTCGGCGGTGTGGTCGGCATAGCGCAGCTGGACCGTGGCAATGGCGCGGATCGGCTGGGCGATGAACCGGCCGGGGTCCGATCGTAGTCGGTCCGCGAGCGCCGCCCAGTCGTCTGCGGCCAGCTCGTCACCGAAGCGGATCGAATCGCCATCGGCCCCCATCTGCCCCTTGAACACGTACCGGCTCGGAGCCGCGCCCACGCGGGCCACCGTGTCCGCGTCGAGTCGACCGTTCCGGCCGATGAAGGCCGTTGTGGGAACCGACGGCGCGAGTGGATCGCGACCGGCTCGCTCCCGGATCACGTCGTCCACGAAGAGGGGCGCCAGCTTGCTCTTCATGAAGTGGGATGTGGGGTTGTTCACCCAGACGAAGCCGCCTTCCCTGGCTTCGCACCAGGCACGGATCAGCCCTGGGACCCCGGCCAGGCGAGCCACGCCGTTGTAGTGGTGGGCGCCCCGTCGGGCGTTGCGCTCCCGTTGGGGCGCGTGCTCTGGATCGATGCTCTCGACGTTGGCGATGGTGACCAGAACGTCCACTCGATGGACGTCGTTCCCCGGGCCGGGGCCTCGCACGTAGACGACGCCGTCTTCCACGAACAGACGGCCGCGCTCGTCCACCAGGCTGAACCACTCCACGCCGAGCTCCGCGGCCAGATCTCGCATGTGGTCCATGACGCGAGGAGGGGCGGGGTAGGGCGGGGCAAGGAGAGCGTCGCCGACCTGGATGGGATCTGCCGCTGCGGACGCGTCGTCGACGATCACGACCCGACCCGGTCGCCCGGAACCCACATGGTCCAGGGCGAGTCTCCGGAGGTAGTCCACCCACGCGTGAAACGGTGAGCCTGGTAGCCGGCTCGTGCCCCACTCCGGGTGCTCCGCGTATCGGCTTGCAAGCAGCGCTCCTCGCTTGGCGCCCATCACGTTCCCTCCGTTCTCCTCCCCGGCCTCGAACCGGTAACCGCCGGCGCCATCGTCCAGCCAAAAGAGGTCGGGACCGTAGAAGCGGGCGAACCAGCGGTCTCCGACCCGGCCCACCAGCTCCGGCCAGTATCCGCCGTGGCAGGTGAGCAGATCGCGCCAGTGCGGGAAGCGATCGAGGAGAGTCTGGCGGCCGTAGAGATCCGCGAGCAGTCGTTGTCCGGCCCGCCCTCGCTCAGCAACGCCCGCGAGGTACCCCTCGTGGTACGGAGCGTGGGGAAGACCCACGAACCGGGGGTAGAGGGGCCGGCGGCCGGAGGAAACCGCCGACCGGAGTGGGAACGCCGATGCTTGCGTCATGTGTCCAGCTGCGTCCGTCCTGTCTGCCCGTGTGAGCGGCCCAACGCCCGGATGATCCCTCGAGACCGGGAGTGGGCACGACGGCCACTGCTCTTGCTCCGGTGGGGGTCGTGCCCCAAGAAGATACGGACGCAACGCGTGCGTCGCCCATCCTTACGGCGCTGCCGCACGGCCGGCCGGGGTGGCCAGGATCGCCGGCGGCGCCAGGAGTCAACAGAGTTGTCATCGGGCCTCATCCACGAATTCGTCGCCCGCGTGTCCCCGCGGGGTGAGCCGGAGCTCGAAGCAACCCGTCGGCGAGAGCTGGATGAGCTGGCCGGGAGCAGGCGAACCGCCGAGGTCCGGACCGCGTCGTGGCAGGTGCTGCTCGCCTTCCCCGGCGACGAAGACCTCTTTACGAATCCCGCCGGGGGAGTCACCGCACTCCTGTTCGGCGAGCTCTTCAACGACGAGGTACGCGACGCGCGGGCGGTGGCGGCTGCCTACGAGAAGCGGGGTGACGCCATCGCCCGGGACCTGAACGGGTCGTTCATCATCGTCCTGGTGGACCCGGAGCGAGACCGTGTGTCGGTCGTGTCGGATCGGGCCAACTTCCGGCGGGCGTTCCACGCGCCAACCGCGAACGAGCATTGGTTCGCTTCCTCGCTGTGGGACCTACCCACCCACCGCTTCCGGATCGACCCCGTGGGCGTGGCCTGGTACGTCTCCAACGGCGTCGTCCACGCCGGGCGGACGCCGTACTCGGGCGTCCGCGCTCTCACCCGAGCCTCGGTGCACGACGTAGGTCCTCGAGGCGTCGGGTCGCAGGGCTACTGGGAATACGGCTTCGTCGTCCCCGACCGACCCGTAGACGACGGCGCCGCGCTGGACGAGCTGTGGGAGCGTCTGGTCGCGGGCGTGCGGCGGCGCTGTCCGGGGGATTCGGCGCCCTGGCTCTCCCTGAGCGGTGGGTACGACTCGACCGCCATCGCGTTGATCCTCTCCCGGGAGGCCCGCGTCGGTGACGTGCGCTGCCTGTCCTACGCCCGGGAGGGTGCACGCCCCGACTCGGACGCCCACGCCGCCGCCCGACTGGCACGGACCCTGGGATACCGCCACGCGATCTACGACAGCTACGCCGGGGACCTCCTGACCCACATCCGGGACAACGCCCGGCTGGGTGAGGGTGTCGCCCACCGATGTGACGAGGTCGACGCCTGGACGGAGGCGGGTTCAGCGGCCGAAGGCCTGGGGCTCCCTTCGCTGTTCGTCGGGGATCATCTGCTGGGCGACGCGCCTGAGCGGCGGGAACGGACCCGGGCCCGCAAGCCCCCCGGGGGGCTCCTGCCCTTCGAGAGCGTGAGCTGGATGAGATCGGTGCTACCGGGCGCCGTACACCGCACGTTCGCGGAAGGAGTCCGGTCCGACATGGAGGAGCTTCGGGCCAGGAGCGCGCACCTGGGCGACCGGGACCGAGGCTTCTTTTACCTCGATCAGCGGCTCGGAGGCACCGTATTCCCGTGGCGACAGCGCTTCGCCGGCCCCTCGTTCTCGGTGCGTTGGCCGCTCATGGACAACGACGTTCTCGACTACATGTCCTCTCTGCCGAACTCGCTCCGGGCGACGCACGTCTACCATCGGACCCTGCGACGGGCGTTCCCTGAGGTGTACGCGCGCCCCAGAGCCGCTCGAGCGGGCTACTACCTGGATCTCCCCCACGAGATCACCGCGCATCACGACCGTCTCCGAGCCAGGTTGGAGGAGACCGCCAGCAGACTCGACGACCTGCTCGCACCCGAGGTCAGCCTCACGCTTCTCCGACGGATCCGTCGCGGTGAGGGAGCCGTGGGCCGCCTGGCCGCACGGGGCAGCAGGGTCCATCGCCGGGTGGCGCGGGCGTACCGCGCCTGGCGAGCCACGAGCGACGGGACTGGCGCCAAGTCGTCCCTCCCCGAAACGCTGCGCCGCATCATGATCCTCCGAGAAGCGCTCGGTCCGTCGAGCGGCAATCGCCATCTCCTGCCGGGACCCTCGTCGTGAACCCAGTTCCGCATCAAGCTTGATCCGGGCACCGCGTCTGCCCCAACGTTGGTGGGCACGCCCGGCATCCCGCATGGCCCGACACGGCTTCAGGCCTGATGCGTGATCCGCAACCCCGGTCACCATGGCCATACGCATACGAACGCTCGGGACACTCGAGGTCTCCCGTGACGGAGAGGAGCTGAACGAGCTCCTCTCCCAGAGGCTTCGGTGTGCGCTGCTGCTCTGCCTGGCCATGGATGGTCCGATCACGCGGGACGAGCTCCTGCCGCTGCTCTGGCCGGACCGCAGCGAGGACCGGGCGCGCCATTCCCTGAGCCAGGCCCTCTACGGGCTGCGCCAGGAGCTGGGAAGCGACTGGCTACGGGCCCGGGGAGACCACCTTTCCGTCTCCGAGGAAGTCGTCGTGGACGTTCTTTCGGTCCGGGACGCCATGGATCGGGGCGCGTTCGACGAGGCCCTCGCCCAATACCGAGGACCCTTCCTCGCCGGCGTGCATCTCGTCGGGGGCAACGAGTTCGAAAACTGGATGGACCGATGGCGGGATCGCCTCCGACGTTGGCACCGCCAGGCTCGGAAGGAGGCCGTCGGAGCGCATCGTGCCGCCGGGCGGCGGGAGGCGGCGCTGTCTCAGGCCCGGGAGTGGGTCGAGGAAGAACCCCTGGACGACGAGGCTCAGCACATTCTCATCGAGCTCCTGGGAGAGGCGGGCCACCGGAGCGAGGCCCTCCGACAGTATGAGCGGTACACGGAGCTGCTCGCCTCGGAGCTGGACGTGGAGCCTCTGGAACAGACCCGTGCGCTGTTGGCGCGGATTCGGGAAGGCGCCGGCGGGGAGGCGGGAGGTGATCGGGTAGCTGGGACACCGCCGTCCGAGCCCCCGGCCGCGGTTCCAATGGGGCAGTGGACGGAAGAGCAGCTCGCTCGGGAGCTGTCCCCACAGTTGGAGATCGTTCGACCGTTGGGACGGGGGGCCATGGCCAGCGTGTTCCTGGCGAGGGAGCCGGCTCTGGGGCGGCTCGTTGCGGTCAAGGTCCTCCGGCCCGAGCTGTCCGAGGACACGACCTCCCGCCTCCGGTTCGAGCGGGAGGCCCGGTCGGCTGCACGCATCTCTCACCCGAACGTCGTAACGATCTACTATGCGGGAGCCCTGTCCTCGGGGGCGCCATACATCGTCATGGAGTACATCCACGGCCGGACCCTCTCCGAGCACGCTGCCGCCACTGGTGGACTCGACGCCGACGAGGTGCGACGCATCGTCGCGGAGGTCGCCGCCGGCCTCGCCGCCGCCCACGAGAGGCACGTCGTGCACCGGGACGTCAGACCCGCCAACGTCCTCATCGAAGCGCCCACCGGCAAAGCGCTGCTCAGCGACTTCGGCGTCGCCGCCATCCTGACCACGGGCGAGGACACGGGGCCCCGGCTCACCAGGTCGGGGGAGATCGTGGGCAACCCCATGTACGTGAGTCCCGAGCAATTCGCCGGGGCCCGGGGCACCGAGCAGGCGGACATCTACAGCCTGGGCATGCTCTGGTACGAGATCCTCGTGGGGGAGGGGCGAGCCAACCCATTGGCGGTGGCGCAGCTCCGCGGGGCGAACAAACGGATCACCGACGTCCGAAGCGACGTGGACCATGCCACCGACGCGCTGGTCGAGCGCTGTCTCTCCGCCCGGCCCGAGCTCCGGCCAACGGCCCAGGACGTGAGCAACGAGCTCAAGAAGGAGCCCACACCCAGGGCGTCGATCCCGACCGCCCGTCCGGAGCCCCCGCCTTACGGCGGCTTCTTGGGCGCCCTGCTGGAGCGGCGAGTCTTCCAAACCATCGGTGCCTATCTCGCCGGCTCCTGGTTGACCATCGAGGCCATGGACCTCCTGACCGAGGCGCCGATCCTCGACGTCCCATGGTTCCCTCTGGTTCTCGTGACGCTCCTCGTGGGTCTGCCGGTCGTCACGGTGATCGCCTGGTTCCACGGCAAAAAGGGCCCGCAGTCCGTGCCCCGCCTGGAGGTGTGGATCCTGGGCTCGCTCGCGCTCGTCTGGCTGGTCGCCGTCCTCGTGCTCCTGTCGGGTTCGTGAGTCCCTCACGGCGCCGGACTGAATCGACCGGCCGCGTTCGACCATAGTCCCTCACGGTCTCTCCCGACGGCCCACGCTTGTCACGGGTCGGGACAGCGCTTCAGATTCATGGGTTCGCGGGTGTCCGGGAGGCACCCCGAACCCCGGACTCTCCTGGAGAAGTACGTGCTCCGAGCGATCATCGCACTAGGGTTCCTCGTCGTGTCCACCCTGATGATCTGGGGTGCGTTCCTCGTGGGCGCAGACTCCAACGAGGGGTCTCTCTTCATCAACCTGGGAACCGAGATCTTCGGAATCCTGATCACCGTCGCTCTGGTGGAGTGGCTCTTCGAGCGCAGGCGACTCCAGGACCGAGGCCGTGAGCTAGCTTGGAACGTGTTCCACGCGCTTGAGCGCGCGGTGTGGGTTTGGCAAGGCGGTCCGAGCCAAATGGGGACCGACGCGCTACTCGGGTTGATACACGGAATCGGCAAGACCGACCCCCTGCCCCAGTTCACCCGCACTCTGCTGGTCAACCTCGGCAGCCAGAGCCGAGAGGCTCTGGACAAGGAGGCCCCCGCGATCCGCCTGCTCCCCGGCATGGAGCCGGCTCTCGAGGACCTGACCAGCCTGCGCTCGCTATCTGACGGGGATTCTGCGGTGTCGATCCGCATGGTGACGGAGGTGCTCGAATCGGCGACCAGCGGGCTCGGTCGGGTCCTGCACCTATCGACCCAGCCCATCCCGGCCGCTCTCATTCGATACCGCGACTCCACCGAACGAGCGCAAGAGGAGCGCTACTACGCCGGAAAAGGGTGGACGCCCAAGGCCGAGGGTCGGGGCAAATCGAAGGGCGGCGGCAGTCATGCTTCCCGTCCCTCCTCGGATCGGCCGCGCACGGCGTAGTCCGTCTCGAGCGACCGGTCGCCGAAGCCCGCCCTGGTCCGTCAGGACATCGACGTCCACGGCGCGTGGCGTCGCTTCGGTCCAGATCCGGGCTAGGGAGCTCCCAGCTCTCGCTCCCACGCCGCCAGCGCGCGCTCGAAGTATCCCGGATTGAACAGGAACCACTCGCCCAGGCCCTGCGGAAGCTCGAAGTCTTCTGCGGCCTCGGACGAGGGTACGCCTCGATCGAAGGCCCGACGAGCGGCGGATTCCACGTGGTCGAGGACGGCTACGTACCTGTCGAGAGCGGCCGGATCCGCCAGCGGACCGTGGCCCGGCACGTAGACCGTGTCCCGCTCACGCCGAAGCCCACGTACCGCGGCCGACAAGAGCGAGGGCACCGCGTCGACGTAGTTGGGGAACATCTCGTTCCACACCAGGTCGCCGCAGAAGACGATGCTCGGGTCCCCCAGCTCCACCGTGACGTCACTCGCGGTATGGCCGGAT
>JBDHLD010000130.1:0-22058 GCA_039586035.1 Gemmatimonadota bacterium
GGGGCTTGCATCACGCAGGCTTGCGGACGACGGCGCGGGCCGCCGCAAGGTCGGATTCCAGTCGGGCGATTTCAGCGTCGAGGACCTCACGCCCGCGGGCGGTAATGGCATAGAATCGCCAACGCGCGCCGGGCTCCGCATTCCCCGAGTCCTCGGGAGGGTCGGTCTCCTCGATGAGGCCGTCCTGGGTCATCCGGCGAATGCCGGCGTACAACGTCCCGGCTCCCAGGGTTACGACGCCATTGGTGCGATCCTCGACCATCCGCTTGATGTGATAGCCGTGGGCCACCCCCTGCGTAAGGCTGAGGAGGATGTGGAACGTCGCCGGCGTGAGCGGGCGGGTCGGTCGCTCGTCGTGTTGGTTCATTGGCATCCCGGTCCAGGCTTCCGCGTCGCCGATTCGGTATCGACGGTCGATTATCGACAATCGATTATCGATGGTCGATGTTACAGAAACGCTGTGTACGAGTCAAGAGAGACGGACTCGGGACGGGCGGCGGGGTCGCCACGGGCGGCGGAGCAACGGGGCCTTGATCGCAGGCTCCGTTTATACGTACGGTGTTGAAGTCTATGACCGAGGTGGGTCGCCAAGTCGCCCGGTAGAAAGGCAAGATCGAGTGGATGGCTGACAGGCCGTAGCGGAACAGGGGGTCGAAGTCGGCGCATGGAGGTTACGACGGAGGTGGTGGTGATCGGCGCCGGCCAGGCAGGATTGGCCGTCAGCTATCTCCTGAAGAAGTCCCAAGTGGGGCACGTCATCCTGGAACGTGGTGCAGTTGGCGAATCGTGGCGGTCGCAGCGGTGGGATTCGTTTTGCCTCAACACGCCGAACTGGTCCAACAGCCTGCCGGGGTTGGAGTTTGACCCGGAGGCCCCCGAGGCCTTTGGGCATCGCGACGAGCTGGTGGCTTTTCTGGAGCGCTACGCTCGCACCTTCGATCTCCCGGTGGAGCAGCGCACTCCTGTCACGCGTCTCGAAAGACTCTCGACAGGTCGCTATGAAGCGCACACCGAGAAAGGTGCCGTAGGGGCGAGGGCGGTGGTGCTGGCGACCGGCAGTATGAGTCGACCCAGAGTACCACAAATGGCCAAGCGGCTGACGAGCGACATCGCCAGCATCTCCGCGGGAGAGTACAGAAACCCAGAGGCTCTCCCGACCGGTTCGATGCTGGTGGTCGGGAGTGGCCAGTCAGGATGCCAAATCGCCGAGGACCTGCTGGCGTCCGGACGTAAGGTCTTCTTGTGCGCGAGCCGCGTGGGCCGCATTCCACGCGTATACCGCGGCCGAGACATCCTGGACTGGTGGCACGACATGGGCTTCCTGGACGTCAGAGTCGAGGAGTTGGAGGATCCATCCGCGCGGTTCGCGGCTCAGCCGCAGGTCTCCGGAACGAACGGCGGTCACACCGTGAGCCTCCAGTCCCTGGCCAGGGACGGCGCCACCTTGCTTGGGCGGGCGACCCGGGTAAAGGGGAGCCGCGTCAGCCTCGGTGGCGACCTCCTGGAATGTGTCGCGTTCGCCGACGAGAAGTCTCGGTCATTCAAAGCAGCCATCGACGACTGGATCGACCGGCAGGCTGTCTCCGCTGAACCACCCGGGGTGGATCCGGGTGAACCGCCGCTGCCGGACCTGGGCGGCTCGGACCGGCTCGAGGAGCTGGACCTGCAGGATGCCGGGGTAAGCTGCGTCATCTGGTGCGTCGGCTTCGACGCTGATTGGAGCTGGGTGAAGGTGGACGTGTTCGACGGGGACGGCCGACCACGACATCACGGCGGCATAACCGATTCGCCGGGCCTCTATTTCGTCGGTCATCCGTGGCTTTCGAGCCGTGGGAGCGGGATTCTGTACGGCGTATCCGAGGATGCCCGCAGGATCGTCCAACATCTGCGCCGCCACGTCCTCGTCGACCACGCCGTCTAGACACGGTCTCGACGAAGGGTGAGCCAGCGGTACGACCCGACGGTGGGTCGGGCCGCGCCAAGGACGAGAGACTCGATGATCCATGACCACACCATTCGGCTCGCCACGGCAGACGACGCGGCCGAGCTCGCGCGTCTCCTGTCGCCGTTGGGGTATCCTCTCTCGACAGACGACGTCGGGGCGGTGTGGGACGCATGGGTAGCGGAGGGCAATTTCGCCCTCGTGGTCTCCGCAGGGGGCTCACTCCTTGGCGCGATCACGCTGCACCGCATGGTCGTGCTGCACAGAGCCAAGCCCGTAGGCCGCATCACGTCACTGGCGGTCGATCCGTCGGCGCGGGGGCAGGGGCTCGGCCGCGCCCTGATGCAGGCCGCGGAAGACGCTATGGCCCAGGCGGGGTGTGGTCTGCTGGAGGTGACGAGCCAGCTTCGCCAAGGTGTTCGCTCCGTCGGTCACGGGGCGCCGAGCCGTCGCACCGAGGTTTGAGCGGTGACGTTGATTCGGTATCGAGAAGCGACTGTCGAAGACGTGCCAGAGATGGAGAGCGTCCGCCTTCGAGACTCTACAGCGGGCCCGGCCGATGCTCGAATGGCCAAGTATCTGCGAGGTGAGCACCATCCGCGGCAGGCGCTTGCGCCTCGGGTCATGTACGTGGCTGCCGACGCCCAGGCGATTGTGGGCTACATCGGCGGCCATCTTACTGAGCGATACGGGTGCGACGGGGAGCTCCAGTATCTATACGTCACACCGGGGCACCGCCGGAGCGGGATCGCTTCCCGGATGTTGCAGTCTCTCTGGCACTGGTTCGGGGAGCGCGAGGCGTCACGGATTTGCGTCGATGTCGAGCCCGACAATGCGGTGGCGCGTAGGTTCTACGTGAGCCATGGCGCGACCTATCTCAACAGTCATTGGCTCGTTTGGCCGGACATCCGCGAACGCTGATCGGTCGGACCCGGGGGGCCGAACTCGGGTAGGCCAGGACTACAGGTGCAAGGCGTTGTCCTGCCCGGGTCCGACGCTTGGAACGGATTGACTAGGCCCTGGGACCTCGGTGTGAGTTCGGCCGCACGCGACGCGAAGGCGGCCCCCAAGCCCACAGACGATCTGGATACAAGACGAGATTGAGCGATCAGAAACCTGACTCCACCCAGGTCAAGCACACTATCTCGGATGGCCTGGTGTTCATGAGCTACATCGGAGAGGTTACGGTAGACCACATCATCCAGTCCCGGACCGCGATCCTGGCGGACCCCGACTTCGAACCGGGGATGTCCTTCTTGGTCGACCTCACGGAGGCATCGCTCGCGAGCGTGGACAGCGCCGAGATGCGACGCCTCGGAGCCCACGGACGGAAAGTGACCGAGGGGTGGGGTGAGCATCGCACGGCAGTCGTGACCTCCCGGAGTCTGGAGTTCGGCATGATCCGGCAGTACGAAGTCGTTGGGGAAAGACCCGGACTCACGCTCCGCGTTTTTCGTGACCACGACGCCGCCCTGAGTTGGCTCCAGGAGGATGGCCCAACCGCCGGATAGTGTGGGCGGCGATCAAGGGTCGAGCCGCGCTCGCCGCCGGGAACGTGGGAGCCTGGTGGCGAGGAGGCGAGCAGGGGGTTGGCGTGTCTCGGCCTCCCTTCCACCTTGAAGCTCGTCCGATGTCCGCGACCCGAACTCCCCAACGCCATGCTCGACACCTCCGTCCTCCGCACCGCGGCCGAGCGGGCGATCGCGCTCTACGAAGGCCTCGAGCACGCGCATGTCGCAGCGTCTGCCAGCCACGAGGAGCTCACGGCTCGTCTCGCTGTACCTCTGCCGACGCGTGGCGTCGATCCACGGCAGGTCATCGACGACCTCTTGATCGCTGCCGAGGGCGGATTGGTTGGATCCGGCGGTCCGAGGTTCTTCGGTTGGGTCATTGGTGGATCCCTCCCGGCCGCCATTGCCGCAGACTGGATCGTCTCGACCTGGGAGCAGAACGGCGCGATCTACCAGTGCAGCCCGGCGGCAGCCGTGGTCGAGGAGGTGGCCGGGGAGTGGCTGAAGGACCTGCTGAAACTCCCGGCCGTGTGCTCCTTCGCCATGGTCACGGGATGCCAGATGGCACACTTCACCGCTTTGGCCGCGGCTCGTCATCGGCTTCTGGCAGACCGCGGTTTCGACGTGGGCCGTGAGGGCTTGTACGGTGCGCCGAGGATCAGGGTCGTCACGGGCGCGCACCGGCACGAGTCCCTGATCCGTGCCGCTCGGTTCCTGGGCATGGGGTCTGACGCGATTCGCGAGGTGGAGCTCGACGCGGACGGGCGCATCGATCTCGCGGCGCTCGAATCAGCTCTCGGAGAACGTGAAGATGGCCCCACGGTCCTCTGCCTCATGGCAGGTGATCTGAACACCGGCGCCAGCGATCCATTCGCCGAGGCGTGCCGTCTCGCTCACGCCAGGGGCGCCTGGGTACACGTCGATGGAGCCTTCGGACTCTGGGCGAACGCAAGCGCCGAGCACCGGGATTCGCTCAGGGGCGTCGAGCAGGCCGATTCCTGGGCGACCGATGGGCACAAGTGGCTTCAGCTACCGTTCGACCACGGGTTCGCGTTCGTGAGAGACAGGGACGCACACCGGGCCGCCATGTCCATGACCGCTGGTTATCTGATCGCTCCCGACGGTGAGGGACGGGAGCAGATGGACTGGAATCCGGAATGGTCCCGCCGACCCCGTGGCGTGGTGACGTACGCCGCGCTTCGGGCCCTTGGGCGGGACGGCATCGCGAAGGTCGTGGACGACTGCTGTCGCTTGGCGGGTCGCCTCGTCTCCGAGATCGGCGCGTTGCCGGGCGCAGAGGTTCTCTCGCCGGCCCGGATGAACCAGGGCTTGCTCCGCTTCGTCTCGCCCCGGGGAGACCACGACCGCCGAACCGACGCGGTGATCGAGGCGATCCGCGACGAGGGAACCGCCTGGTTTGGCGGAACGGACTGGAATGGCCGTCGGGCGATGCGGGTCTCGGTATGCAACCACCGCACCAGCGACCGGGATGTCGATCTGACTGTCGCTGCCGTGGCTCGGGTGCTCGAGGAGGTCGACTGAGCGGTCGATCCCTACACGCTGTTGGCCCGCTCCAGCTCAAGTAGCCGCTTCTTCCGCCAGATTCCCCCGCCGTAGCCGACGAGCTTTCCATCGGCTCCGACCACCCGATGACAGGGCACGATGATGGCCAGGGCGTTGTCGCCGTTGGCCTTTCCCACTGCCCGCACGGCCTCTGGACGACCGATCGTGGCGGCCAGCTCCATGTAGCTGCGGGTCTCTCCGTAGGGAATAGCGCTGAGGGCCTCCCACACGCTCTTCTGGAAAGAGGTCCCGGGGACGGTCAATGGGACGTCGAATTCGCGCCGCCGGCCGCTGAAGTACTCGCCGACCTGCTCGTCAACCCGCTCCAGCAAGGGGTTGGCGCCCGGGACGAACGCCGCATTCAGCTTCGAGCCGACGCGCTTGATCTGATTCGCCAACGCTCGACGGTCTACGAACTCCAGCAGACAGAGCGCCTCGTCCGTCGCTGCGGCCAGCATGGGACCCAGGGGCGTTCCGATCCTGCGTACGTGAACCACCGACCGTCCCGTAGCGGCGGTGGGACTCGATCCGAAGTAGCGGCGAAACGCCTCATGGAACCCGCTCAGGGAATCGTATCCGCTGTCGAAGGCGGCGCGAGTGACCTCCGTGCCATCCTTCATCCACCCCAGAGCAGAGCCCAAACGGCGGGCGCGGCTATAGGCATGGAAGGTCATTCCGTGATGCCGCTGGAACCACCTCCGCACGCGCTCGGGACTGAGGCCGTACGAACGGAGGTCGGCATCCGTCCACCGTCGTGTCGGGTTGCCTTCCACCGCCGCCAACAAGGCGTGCAACCATTCGGGGGGACGGCCCGCGTGCTCCATCGGGCGGCATCGCTTGCACGGGCGATACCCTCCGAGGAGCGCCTCTCTGGGCGAGCCGAAGAACGAGATGTTCTCGCGGCGCGGCTTTCGGGCTGTGCACGAAGGCCGGCAGAAGATGCCGGTGGTGCGCACCGCGGTCACGAAGATGCCGTCGAAGGAGTCGTCTCGTCCCAGGAACGCGTCAAGCATGACCGACTCGGGGGGCAGCGTGTGTGTATCCATGGACTCAAGATGGCCCTCGCCGCGATGGAGCACTACCGAAATCCGGACTTCGAATTCGGATCCTTCACCACTGCGGCTCCACCCATTCGAGCATCGCTCGAGAAGCCCAGGGAGCTGGACCCGGTCAGAACCCGCTGATGTCCCTGGGCTCGCTCTGGTCGCGGAAACGCGAAGACCGGAGCCCGGAGATGTCCACGCTCTCGGCCTTGCCGCTGAGGGCGAGCTCGCAAACGAGCATGCCGACAGCCGGAGCGTGCATGAGGCCCGTGCCGGAGAATCCGGCGGCCGTGAGCAACCCCGGGCAGGACTGCTCGATGACCGGATGGTAGTCCGGTGTACCGGCGTAAACGCCGGCCCATCCCTGAATGATGGCCGCGTCCGCCGCGCACAAACCGAAGGCATCGGAGGCGGCGCGTCTCACCGCCGACGCCCACGTGTCGTCAGGCCGAGGGTCGTAGCGGTCCGGATCTACGACCGGATCCTGCCCGAGGAAACCGCCCACCAGGCCGCGCCCTTGTCCGTCGGGCCGTAGATGGACCTGTCGATCGACGTCGACCAACCAGGGGATGACGTCGGGCAGCGGCCGCTCCGGCTGCACGACGAGAAGCTGGTGGCGGCGCGAGACGATCGGTAGGTCGAGGTCGGCAAAGCGGGCGATCTGCCCGGCGTGAGCCCCGGCGCAGTTGACGACCTTGTCCGCGCGGAACGTGCCTTCCGTAGTTTCAACGCCGGCGACCTCCCGGCCGGATCTGACGAGGCCCGACACGCGCACCCCGGTCAACGGACGCGCGCCGGCCGTCAGCGCGCCGTGGTAGAAGCCTTGCACCGCCCGGTAGTGGTTGAGGTAGCCGCCGACGCGGCAGAACAGCCCGCCCTCATAGCGGCGCAGGGTCAGGTTCTGCCAACGCTCGTTGATCTCGTCGAGGGCGAGGAACTCGCTCGGTACCTGCAGTCGTTCGTGGATGCGGGACTGCGCTTTCAGAGCTTCCGCAGAAGCCGCCGACCGGGCGAGAAAGAGGTGACCGGTCGTTTCGAACCGGGGGTCGACCCCCAGCTCCTCCTCGAATCGCTCCCAGGCGGGGAGGCTCACCTTCGCGAGCTCCACGTTGACCGCGCTGGCGTGGCACAGGCGGATTCCACCGCCCGTGCGTATGGTCTGTTCCGCACCGGGTAGTCCACGCTCCACGAGGAGCGTCCGCGCACCGGCCTTGGCCAGATAGTAGGCACACGCCAACCCGATGATTCCTCCACCGACCACCACGACGTCATGCGTGTCCGCGCGCATACCCGAGTCTATCCTCGGAGCGGTAGCTTGAGGAAGATCGCGGCGCTGATTCATTTGGCGGAGCGTGTGTGAGATGATTCAGTCGTCGGGTCGTTCCCTTTGAACCACGAAGGTAGTCGAGGCGGCGTGGTCGCATCCCCAGAAACTCCGCGAGGTGTCTCACAGGCCACCGTCGAGCTCCTGGAGGCACTCCACCGCGCCTACGAGCATGGTTCTGGAGACGGGGAGCTGTCCGAGTTGATGCAGCTGGTAGCGGATCGAGGTGAGCCTCGAGCAATCCTCTATCTGAGGGAGCTCTTGCTGGCCCGCCGATCTGCCGTGCGAGACGCCGCCGCAGCGGCGATCCTCCAGCTCATCGCGGTTGTGCAACCTCGTGATGCGACCTGGTTCGACGAGCTCATGCGGCTGGGTTGGCTGCCGTCGCCAGTGATCACCCCGAGGCAATGGACTCGGCTCGACCCAAAGCGTCTGGGGTCCGCGCTGTCCAGGTTCCCCGATTCCAGCGCGGCGCTGATCCTCTCCATGAGTCACTCCAGCGGGTTCGTCCGCGAGGCGGCCATGAAGCACCCGCGGGCCCCGCTCACCGGGGCCGCGCTACCCATCGTGTGCGTCAGGCTCCGCGATTGGGTCCCTCAGGTACGCGCGGCTGCACTGACCTGTTGGCTTCAGCTCCTCTCGACCGCAGAGCTCCCTGACCTGGTTGCCCTTCTTCCGTTGACCCTCCGGCTCGGGGAGCTGGCGGCTACGGCCGAGCTGGACGGAGGTCTCCTGAGGATGCACGAACGCCTGGCGGAAGGGGAGGCTCGAGGCTTCGAGCTCGGCAGTCGTGCTCCCGATCCAGTCGTCCGTCGCCACTGCTTCGAGCGACTCCTCACCCTGGGAGCGGGCCCGGGGCATCTGGCCGATGCCGCGCTCCGAGACCCGGACCCCCTGGTGCAGGAATGGGCACTCCGCGGCCCCACGGAGGCCATGCCCGCAGCGGCCAGGAGGGAGCTGTTGGAGAGGGCTGCCGGGTCGAAGCGAGCCCGGGTTCAGGTGCGTGCGCTTCAGCTGCTGTGGCGCCTCGATCCCGAAGCGGCACGACCTTTTCTCGAGGAGGCCCTCCTCGCTCCTTCTGCGACGGTGAGGGAGTTCGCGGTGTGGGCTCTCGAGGGCTCCGGGGTGCTCGATGCCGCGGAGTTCTACCGAAACATGCTTGCCGACCTGCGGGGACGCGCCCGGGTTTCGGCGGTCGCGGAGCTCGGGCGCCGGGGCACCGCCACGGACGCCGAGCTGGTCACCGAACTCCTGGAGGATGAGTCGGGACCGAGAGCATATGCAGCGGCGCTCCGCGCGCTGGGTGAGCTCTCACCGGGTACGGCCCGGCAGTACGCTGCCGATGCGATCCGTTCCGATGCGCGGAGAGTGGCTCGAGCGGGCCGCGACCTGATGCTTCGCGACGCGGAGGGCGTTCCGTGCCGTGATCTGGTCCAGGTGGTCGGGACCGCAGGAGCAGAGCATTCGCGACTGTACGCTCTCGCCGTCCTCCGGCGGCGATGTGGCAAGTGGCTTCATCTCACCGTTGTGCTGGAGCTTCTGCTACAGGGCGGTGAGCCCCGCATGCGCGTGGCACGAGACGGCTTGCGTGAGTGGCTCCGAACCTTCAACCGAAACACGGTACGGCCCACCGAAGACGAGGCCGCTCGCCTGTCGCGGCTCCTCGAGCGCTCCGGAGACCGGCTGCCGCCGGGGACGGCGGAGCGGATCAGGTTCCTCATGGCGTGAGTGAGCACCGGTTGCCTTCGAGCCATCATCGCGTGCGACGACGGTGAGCGACGGAGACGGTCATAGCGCGACACACCCCGCTATTGGCTCAGGCGTCGGAGAGGGCGATGGAGCCGGCGCGCCAGCCAGCATCATCTTCGACGGCAACGACCAGACCGGCGCCCAGCCCCTCCATCTGCGCCAACACCTCACCCTCCTCGGACCAAATCGCGCTCCGCCCTCCGGAGGGGAGCCCGCCGGAGGGCCCGCCATAGTTGGCAAACACGACGGTCATGGCATGACGAATGGCGTAGATCCTCAGGTTGGCGGTCTTCTTCGTGAGCTCCGAGGGCGTGACGAACGTGCTCACGAGATAGCTCCCGACGCCGCGGTCTGCCGCTTTCCTGGCATGTGAAGGCCGGTTCGCGTCGGCACACACCGCCACCGCGCCCGTGGTGCTGCCGACCGCTACGACCGGGTCTCGGCTGCCGGGATGAACGAGGGCCTCTTCACCAGCGCCCAGGTGGCGCTTGGTGTAGAGGCCAACCGAATGGTCCGGCGACAGGATGAAGGCTCCGATGTGCAGCCGCGTGCCCAGTCGCACCGGCGCCCCCACGATGAGCGTCATGCGACGTGTGGACGCCAACTGGATGAGCGGGGCCAGTCGCGGATCGTCTTCCGAGAACGCCAGCTCGCTTGCGAGATCCAGCTCATACCCGGTCAAGGAGAGCTCGGGAAAGACGACCGTTCCGGCCCCCGCTTCAGCCGCGGCGCGAACGAACCGGCAGTGCTCTGCGACGTTCGCGTCGATGTCACCACGGTGGGGGATCGTCTGAGCAGCGGCCAGGGCGCGACGCCTCGTCATTCCGACAAGCTAGCAGTCCCCGCTTCTTCACGCCGCCGCCGCGAACCGTCAGTATTCATCACCAGCGCCGCTGACCAGCGGTGCCGGCAGGCCTGAACGCCAATCACCACGGGGCTGGAGCAGATGATCAAGGCAGCGGAGTGGTTTCTCAGAATCACCCTGGCCGCAGGATTCCTTTCAGCGGTTGCAGACCGCTTCGGTCTCTGGGGACCGCCAGGAGAACCGGGAGTCGCGTGGGGAGCCTGGGATCCCTTTGTCGCCTACGTCGCCGTGCTCAATGGGTATTTGCCGGCGGCGGCGATTCCGGGGGTGGCCTGGGTGGCCACGCTCGCCGAGATCGGGGTGGCGCTCGGGCTCGTCGTCGGCTGGCAGCTTCGCTGGTTCGCGCTCGTTGCCGGCCTGCTGCTCCTCTCGTTCGGCGTAGCGATGACACTGGCGACCGGTATCAAAGGACCGCTGGACTACTCCGTCTTCGGGGTGGCGGCGGGCGCCCTTCTTCTGGCAGCGATGTGCCACGAGACTTCCCGAAAGGTGGGCGATGCCGCCACCGCATCGGCCCGATAACCAGTAGGTCAGGTCGGGCGGCAAGATCGGTCGCCGAGACTGCCGGTCAACCGGTGAGGCCAGCCGAGGACATGGGTCCGGCAGTCCCCTGAGTCGATTGGCAAGCGCCCCTGGACGGTCGACAATGTGGGCATGCGTCAATCCCGGCCGTGGCGTGGACCACGCGAGCTTTCGACTGCCAGCCTGGCCGGTCCTCAGCACGGTCTGCTGCCGGTGGCTCGTCAGCCGGTAACGCGCGGGATTTCCTTCGGATTGGAGTGGGATGGCGATCGATGACCCTGACCGCGTTCCTATTGCTGCTCAGCGCCGCCTTCTACTGGGCGGGCTTCAGAGCAGCACCTCATCCGCTCCAATACCGGTCCCAGGCACCGGTCCCAGGCCGGATTCGTACTGACCTTGGGCTTGGCGAGCTTCGCAGGCTTCTTCGCATGGCGTGAGTCCAGAACGATCGCTGAGCTGGCAGAGCTCATCGACCCGGTACCGGAGATCACCGGCGTGACGTATGTGCCGAGCACGGGGGACGTGGCGGCGGTGTCACAGCTCTTGGCCGCCGTTCCGGGTTCCAGCCGCCTGGGCACCTCACAGGATGAGCGGCGCCGGCTGGCTGACAGGGCTAAGGACCGCCGCACGGAGTACTGGCTGATGCGGACCGCGCTCAGCCCTGACTCGGTGCTCGGATTCTATCGGGAACGGGGTCCGCGCCGAGGATGGACCGTGGAGACCGACACGCCTCCCTGGCTCACCTTGTCGCGAGACGGAGCCCCGCTGCTTCTGTTCGTGAGCGACGAGTCACCGCGGCCCGGGAGCAAGGTGCTCTACGCGTTCACGCCACCGCGTCCATGAGGGCACGGTAGACCGCCGGGCCCAGCGCCGACTAGCTCAGCGCGGCCCGGAAGACCCGATCGAGGATGGCGAGGCGGGCGCTCTCGTCCTGGAGCTCCAGGAGCGACTGGTGCCATAGAGGATCCACCTGGATCGTCTGCGCCAGGAGGAACGAAACCTCGCTCTCGGGGGCCAGGTCAGGCAGGTGCTCGGGAGCCTGGGCCAAAGAATCCACCACCGATTGGAACAGCTCGATCGACGCTTCGCGGCGCTGGACCAGCGCCGCGATGTCCACGACACTCGCGTCCGGAAACGGCGTGACAAGGGCCTCGAAGTAGAGGGCCTCGGATTCGATCCCGTCGTCGATCCGAAACCGCTCCACACCCTCCACGACGAGGATGGAGCGCCCGTCCTTCAGCCGCTCGTCCTTCTGGATTCCGGCGAGGCACCCGACGCGGCCCTCCTCCGAGAGGAAAGGGCCGACGGGCAGTGCGCCGGCGTCTTGACGATCCCGTACCCCGTACCCGCGCGTCAGTTGTCCGATGAGGCGTGGCGCTCGGTGGTGCCTCGACCGTCGGCCGGGAATCGTCCTGCCTTCCCAGCGCGCGTCAACTACGACGACCGAAGCTCGGCCACACTCGTCTTGCAGCCGGTGCTCTGGAGCCGGCATAGTGCTCACGGAGGAGCGACGAATCCATCAGAGAACGCGGAGAGGGAGAGTGCGGCGGAGCGCTGAACGGCCATCTGGTCCCGGACCCGCGACACCGGCATGAAGCATCGGAGCACCGCCTTCGTTTGCGGAGTCATCGTGGCGGCGATCGCTGCCGCCTGCGACGCGCCGCCCCCAGAACAGGACGTCACGCTCGTTCTGGCCGGGCAGGCTTTGATCAAGAAGGACCCGAGGCTCCGTTGGGACGACCCACTCGGCACCCTGCGGCCCATCCTCGGACGCGCCGACGTCGCGTTCACCAACTTCGAGATGGCCGTGCTGTCCGACGAGGACCGTTGCGGTCTGCCTCCGGACTACGAAGTCTCTCTCGGAACGCCCCGGCTGACGGCCGAAAGTCGGCCGGGCAACTCTGGCGGCCCCCACGCGGTCGCGCCCTCGGTCATGGAGTTCTTGGCGAGCTTGGGGTTCGACCTCATGTCTCTCGCGAACAACCACGCCTGGGATCTGGGGGATTGCGGGGTGGCCGAGACACGCGCGTCGGCCGCAGCCCATGGAGTTGCCCACGCGGGCACGGGGCCCGACGTCGAGACGGCCTCAGCCCCGGGCTACCTCAGCGTCGGGGACTTCACGATCGGATTGGTGGCGGCCACCACGAGCCATGACGAGCGCGCAGCGATCCGACACGCCGTGAACGGCGTGTGGACCGGCTGGCAGGAGGACTGGGATCGCAATCTGGCAGCGGTGCGCGAGGCAGCGGACCAAGCGGATTTCGTGATCTTCTACCAGCACTTCCAGCTCGATCTGGATGAGTTCGCGGGTCTGTCTCCGGGCGAGGCCACCGGTGACGGGCACATGTGGGCCGAGGACGTAGCGGAGTGGCAGACCGACTTCGCCCGGGCGGTCCTGGACGCGGGAGCTTCCATCTATGTGGGCCACGGTCACCGGGCCTTCGACGGGGTCGAGGTCTACAAGGGCAAGCCCCTTCTGCGTCAATTGGGCGGCCTGGCCTACCAGGGCCTGAACCCGGAGATCGGGGGGTATGACGAGCACCGCCCCTGGGAAGGCCTCCTCGCCGAGGTCACGATCCGGCGAGGTGCGGTCAGGCGGATCCAGTTTACACCGCTGGACCTGGACGAGGGTGAGACCTATCGGACCGACTTCGACGACGTCGAGTTCCTGTCTCGCCGTGGTCTCGCTGAAGTCGCGACGGGTAGGCTTGCCGACTCCATCCTCGTCAGGTTGCGGGAGCTTTCGGCGGTGTACGGTGCCGACCTGACGATCGCCAATGGCCGTGCGGCTCTGGACATCGGTCCGGAATCATGAACCAAGACGACTATCTGGTCTGGGCCCGGAGAGCCGCACAGTGGGGCGCCGATTATCTGTCGGAGCTTCGCGACCGGCCGGTGCGCGCGCAGACCATGCCTGGCGCCACTGCCGCCATGCTGCCGGCAGGGCCGCCCGAGCAACCGGCGGACATGGAGACGATCTTCGCGGACTTCGAGCGCATCGTGCCTCACGCGATGACGCACTGGCAGCACCCGCGCTTCTTCGCCTATTTCCCCGCCAATGCGGCTCCCGTCTCGATGGTCGCCGAACAGCTGACCAGCGTGATGGCTGCTCAGTGCATGCTCTGGCAGACGTCTCCGGCGGCGACGGAGATGGAGACCCGCATGGTCGACTGGATGCGGCAGGCCCTGGGTCTTCCACCGGGCTTCGAGGGCGTGATCCAGGACTCGGCGAGCTCCGCCACCCTGTCGGCGGTGCTCACGATGCGGGAACGGGCGCTCGCCTGGCGAGGCCTCGAAACCGGCATGGCCGCCGAGCCACGGCTACGCGTGTACACCTCGTCCCAAGCGCACTCTTCGGTCGACAAGGCGATCCGCATCGCTGGTATCGGGCAGCGGAATCTGGTCAAGGTCCGGACGGACGACACGTGGGCGCTCGACCCCGCCGCCCTGCGAGAGGCCATCGAGGCTGATCGCGCGGCCGGGTTCCTCCCAGCCGGAGTGATACTGTGCGTAGGGGGCACCTCCATCGGAGCGTCGGACCACCTGCGCGCATCGATCGCGGTGGCGCGCTCCACGGATCTCTACGTGCATGTCGATGCCGCGTGGGCGGGATCGGCCATGATCTGCCCCGAATTACGCGATATCTGGGACGGCGTCGAGGGCGCGGACAGCATCGTCTTCAACCCACACAAGTGGCTCGGCGCCCAGTTCGACTGCTCCATCCAGTTCCTGGCCGATCCGGGGCCCCAGGTTCGCACTCTCGGTGTGCGCCCCGACTATCTGCGCACCCTGGGCCAAGACCATGAGGTGATCAACTACAGCGAGTGGACGGTGCCGCTGGGACGCCGCTTTCGGGCCCTCAAGCTCTGGTTCCTTCTGCGAGCTCATGGGCTGGAGGGGTTGCGCGGGCGGATCCGGAACCACGTCGCTTGGGCGCAGGAAGCCGCGGAGGCCATCGGCGCCCTGGATGACTTTCGTCTGACGACGCCCTGCCGCCTGTCACTGTTCACGTTTCAGCACGCCCCCGAGGGCGAGAGCCCCGATGCGGCCACCGAGAGGTTGATCCAGCGCGTCAATGACGACGGCCGTATCTACCTGAACCAAACGACCCACGACGGCAGGTTCGTGATCCGCTTCCAGGTAGGACAGTTCGACTGCACGCGAGACGACGTGATGCAGGCCGTCGATGTGCTACGCGAAGTGGCCGCGAGGACATAGCGCGGTGTTCACCGGACCGAGCGCCGAGGAGCTCAACGAGCGGGGTCGCGCGCTGAGCGATGCCGGAGACAGCCATGGCGCCTTGGCCGCGTACCGAGCCGCAGCGAAGGCCGCTCCCTCCTGGTCGGTGCCCTGGTACAACCTCGGCCTCGAGCACAAGTACAGAGGCGAGTGGCGGGAGAGCGCCGACTGCAACCGGGAGGCGGTCCTCCGCGACGACTCGGACGGGGACGCATGGTGGAATCTGGGGATCGCCGCCACGGCGCTGGGTGCCTGGCGGCAGGCGCGAGAGGCGTGGGCCAGGTGCGGAGTGAGCATTCCGGCGGGCGATGGACCCATCGAAACGAACTACGGACTCACGCCGATTCGCCTCGCGCCCGCTAGCCGCGGCGAGGTCGTGTGGTGTGATCGAATCGACCCCGCGCGCGCCATCATTCGCAACATCCCGCTCCCTGAGTCGGGTCGCTTCTACGGTGATCTCGTTCTCCACGACGGCGCCCCGAACGGCACTCGCATGCGCCAGGGCAGCGAAGTTCCAGTATTCGACGAGCTCGAACGGCTCCAGCGGTCCGCCTTCCGCACGTACGTTCTCGACGTTCCTGGCTCGACCGCCGCCCAGCGGGAGATGCTGGCTGACCTGGCGTTCGAGTCCGGCATGGCCGCCGAGGATTGGTCGCAGTCGATCGTGTTCCTGTGCCGCAGCTGCTCGGAAGGGGTGATTCATGAGCGCCACGACGACGACCTACGCGCGACGAGGCCGGAGCTCGCGGCGGCAGCAGCCGCGATCAACGAAGAGAGTCTCGGCGAGTTGATCGACGCCTGGCGGCAACGCGCCGGATACGAAGGACGCGTCGGCTGGACGCTGGTGGGTGAAGACCCCTAGCAGCGCCCGTCGAGCGATCGCTGTTCCACCCCGTCGTCGAAAGGTCCACGGACCATGAGGTTATCGATCATGCTTTCGTTCTCGCTCCTGGTGTGGGGTGAGGTCGAGGCGTTCGCTGACGCCGCGTCGACAGCCCGGTGACAAAGGGAGATTCGATGGCCAGCAGAGCCCAGCGGGTCGCCGCGCTGTATGACATCCACGGCAACCTCCCGGCGCTCGAGGCCGTTCTTCGGGACGTCCGCGCGGCCGGCGTCGATCAGGTGGTCGTGGGTGGGGACGTCATTCCGGGGCCCATGTCATGTGAGGCCCTCGAAGTCCTGTACGCGTTGGACCTGCCGGTCAGCTTCATCCAGGGCAACGGGGAGCGCGAGGTGATGGCACGCCTTGCCGGTATCGAGACCGGTGCCGTCCCCGAGCGTTTTCGCGAGGTCATCCGCTGGGTCGGGGAGCAGTTGCCGGAGCCTCACAGGCAGCGCCTGATGCCGGCAACATGCAGTCTCGACATCGAGGGCCTTGGCCAGGTGCTGTTCTGCCACGCGACGCCCCGAGACGACAACGAGATCTTCACCCGCCTGACGCCCGAGAGCCGGCTCCTGCCCGTGTTCGAGCCGGTGGGCGCCCGGGTTGTCGTCTGCGGCCACACGCACATGCAGTTCGACCGTGCCGTCGGCGCCACGCGCGTCGTAAACGCGGGCAGCGTCGGCATGCCGTTCGGGCATCCAGGCGCGTATTGGCTCACGTTGGGACCCGACCTCGAGCTGTGCCGGACGGCCTACGACCTCGAAGCGGCAGCCGAGAGGGTGCGCGCGACCGAATACCCACAGGCGCAGGAGTTCGCCGCGACGAACATCCTGCAGCCCCCGGCCGAGGCCGGCATGCTCGAGGTGTTCGAGCAGGCGGCGCTTCGCTAGCCGGTTGGTGCGCGCCCGCCCGGCGCCCGTCTCGGGGGGCCGCTTCGCGGGTACCGTCGACGGATGGTCCGCGGCTCTCCGCAGACGGCCATCGGCCGTGGTTGCGTCGACCTTCGTCGGTTGTGCAGGTTTGGCTTGATCGTCGACGGCGTCCGCTCGAGGAACCGCGACGCCTGGGCCGGAACGCTCCACGAAGGGCGGACTCGCATATGTTCAACAAGCTCGATGTCCATCGGATTCTGAGGCGGGCGGCGGAGATGGTCGAAGAGCTGCGCTCGATCGCGGGCGAAGCCGGTTTCGGAGCGCACAGCGTGGACCGCGCGATCGCCGAGGCGCGGAAGGCCGGCTCTGTGCCGATTCACCGTAATCCGGTCCAGAGGTCGGGAGTCGTGATCACCCACCTTTCCACGATCCGAACGATTCCGATCGAGATCAGCTCCGAGCAGCTCATGACGGCCGTGCGGCTCTTCCAGCCCTATCGAGAGGGTCCGGCCCAGGTCAACCTCGGAGAGCACGAGATGACATGGCGCGATCGTACGGGTCTCAGATTCACGGTCACCACGGGCGGGGGGGTGACGCAGATCCGTGTCTTCGTTTCGAAGATCATGGTCACGAGCCCGGATCCCACCCACGTAGACGGGTGCCGAGGCGCCTGTTCCCATGCACGCTGGCTGAGTCGGCTGAATGGATCTCCAGCACGCCCCAGCCGAGGTCCACATCGACGTGGATCTCGCTCGTGCCCTACTTCGGGACCAGTTTCCGCCGCTGTTGGGGGAGGCCCTCGTCCTGATCGACGAGGGGTGGGACAACGTGACGTTCCGCGCCGGGCCCGCGCATGCGATCCGGATCCCGCGGCGCCGGATCGCGGCCGACTTGCTCTCGAACGAGCAGAGGTGGCTTCCCTCCATCGCCCCGCGGCTTTCCGTCGCCGTGCCACGACTGGTGTTCGCTGGCCTTCCCTCGGCCCTCTTCCCCTGGCCGTGGAGCGTGGTGGAGTGGGTCCCGGGCGAGACGGCCGACCAGAGTCCCCTTCCGCCCAGTCAGGCTCCTCGCCTGGCCGAGGCCCTCCTGGCGCTGCACCGGCCCGCTCCTGCGGAAGCACCGTCCAATCCGTTTCGGGGCGTTCCCCTGGAGGCGCGGCGGGACATCGTGGAGGAACGGCTGGCTCGGATGGAGCTGAGCCGGTTGGCGGGCATTTGGCGCGTCGGGGTCGAAACAGCCCCTGCGGAGCACCGTGTCTGGCTGCACGGCGATCTTCATCCTCGGAACGTCGTCGTGCGCGACGGGGCGTTGGCGGGCATCATAGACTGGGGTGACGTGACCGCTGGCGACGTGGCGACGGACCTGGCATGCGCGTGGATGCTTTTCGAGTCGGAGGCCGGCCGACATGCCTTCGTACAGGCGTACGAGCCGTCGCGATCATCGTTGATTCGGGCGGCCGCCTGGGCCGTGAACTTCGCGACTGCGCTGCTCGACAGCCGCGAGCCCCGGCACGTGCGGATCGGCGCCGCGGTCGCGCGGAGCCTCGTCGAATCCGGTGGACGCTCAGGGGGTGCATGATCCGAGGCGCGATCATCGGCATCGTTGCGCTAGCCCTGACGGCGTGTACGTACGCGCCGGAGGAAGAGCGAGCCGTCATCGCGCAGATCGTGCGCATCGGCGATTCGTACCGGGCGTTGGTCGTCGTGCAGCACGACACCTACCGCCGGCCCACTGGTCTGAGCGCCTTCCCTGATGGCGGCAAGTGGCGCTATGTCGAGCGACGGGCGGTCGAGTACCTGGTAGATGCCTCGGAGAGAACGATCCAGAGGCTGGCTGAGCAGTCGGCCCCCGACCATCTGTGGGAGTCCTTCGCCGTCCACATACCCGGTGTGGAAGGCGATTCGGTCGCCTACCTGAGCATGACGGGCTGCCCGAGGGATGGCGAATGCTCCCCTCGGCTCCAACGGAGCTCGCTCCAGCGGTTGTCGACCGGGGGCCAGGTGCGGGAGGTCTCGGAGCTGCCGGCTGATGTCGCCTTGCCGGGAAGCATGGTGGCGCGCCGCCAAGGGGAGACCCGCTATGTCCGGTTCAGCTCCGACGGGGACGTCGTCACGGCCCGGTTCGTAGAGGCCGGGCCATTCGAGCCCCTGTTTCGACTCCGGGACGACGGGACTCTGTGGGTCGTCGACCGGTAGCGGGCCTGAGCTCCGGAACGGCACGAGTCTTCGTTGCTGGTGTGCCCGCCCCCGGCTGGCGACACGGTCCACCGCCCGTCGTATGCGCCTCCGCGCTTGCAGGCTGGCCCTCTGGCGCACATGGTGGTTCAAGCCTGACGCTGACGTGCACGCTTGTGCATGAGCCGGCAACGGCTGGAAGCATGTCGAGGACAGTCTGGAGCATCGACCATGATCTGGATTCCGATTGTTCTGGCCCTCGGTCTCACAGGCGCCTTCCTGCTCCTGCGGTGGGGAACTCGCTGGGGGTCCACACCAGCGGAACGCGCCCGGCGGATGCCCGGTGACGAGTGGCTGGAAGGTGGTCCAAGAGCCAGGGTGGCCATGACGCGGGGCGTTTCCATCGAAGCGCCACCGGAGCGCGTGTGGCCCTGGATCGCCCAGCTGGGACGGGGTGCGGGGTGGTACAGCATCGATGCCCTCGACAACGGACGGCGGGTCTCGGCCTGGCACATCGTCTCGTGGATCCCCGCGCCCCGACTCGGCGACGCGACGGCGATCGGGTACGTGCGCCATATCGATACCGGCGGGTCCCTGGCCTGGTGGACGGGCGAGGGGCACTTCAGCGGGGCCCAGGTGCGCCTGGTCACGTGCTTCCGGCTGGAAGCGGCGGGCCAGGGAACCCGCCTGATCAGCCGGATGTCGGCCGACGCGGCCGGAGCCACCGCACAGCTGGCGCTGTGGATCTTTCGGCTGCTCGATTCGATCATGGCGCGCCGTCAACTCCTCGGTATACGGGCCCGCGTCGATCATGCGGAGACCGAGCGCGAGGCTCCGAAGGACCCGGAGACCGGAGCGCGAGATCAATACCAGTACTACGAGGTGCTCTACGCGGCCGGAGGGAGTGCCGGGGTGGCAGGCAAGGAGCAGGGTGCTCGCTGGCGCCAGTCGGCCATCGAGGACGGGATCCTCGAGGATCCCGAAGTGGCGAGCCCTGACTCGGAGGCGGAGGGAGCGGTTTGACCAGGCCGCTTCTCCCTCGCCGAGGTGCCCCACCCGTTGGATCTTGACCGGATCAGCGTGACCCGAGGCATGGATGCCGCGCACGTGATCCAATCCCCTGGGACTCGTTCCTCATCCCGAGGAGGGGGATTGAGATTCTCTCCGCCGAGGTCGAGGCAGGTGCCAGCATCGTGGACTGAGTCGGGCGTCCAGGTCGCCTCCGTCGAATCGCCGCATCCTTGATCGAGGAAGACGCGCTACCATGACCTTGAAGATCTGCATCGCGGGTGTGACTGGTTGGACCGGCTCGGCCATCGCGCGGGCGGTCCTCGGCTCTCCCGACCTCGAGCTGGTAGGGGCGATGGCTCGCACGGCGGCCGGGCAGGACGTCGGCCACGTGATCGGAGAAGACGCCTGCGGTGTTCGCGTCGTCAGCACGATCGAGGCGGCCCTCGTGCCCGAGACCGACGTCCTGGTCGACTACACGCATCCGGCGGTGGTAAGAGATCACGTCTGCTTCGCGTTGTCCCGAGGGGTGTCGGCCGTTGTCGGCACCTCCGGACTGACCGGCGACGACTACGCGGAGATCGAGGTGCTGGCGCAGGAGCACGGAGTCGGAGTCATTGCCGCCGGCAACTTCTCGCTCACCGCGGCGCTCGTGAAGCACTTCGCCGGCATCGCCGCGCGACATATCCCGCACTGGGAGATCATCGACTACTCTCACGCGGCGAAGCCGGACGCGCCGAGTGGGACCGTCCAGGAGTTGGCGGAGTTTCTGGGCGGGGTCGCCGAAAGCGAGCTGGGCCATCCACTCGACGAGATCATGGGTGCGCGAGACGCCAGGGGCGCCACGATCGGCGGAGCGCAGGTGCACGCCCTCCGCTTGCCGAGCTACGTGCTATCCTTCGAGGCCATCTTCGGACTGCCCCACGAGCGACTGTCCGTCAGGCACGACGCTGGGTCGGGCGCGGAGCCATACGTAAATGGCACGCTCCTGGCGGCCCGGAAAGCCGTCACCACGCGGGGTCTGATTCGCGGTCTCGACACGCTGCTATTCTCTACGAGCGATCCCGAAGGCACGGGGCGGGGTCCGACGTCATGAGCGGGCGAGGGGCGGTTCGCCGCGCCTTTGGGTCCAGGCGCCGGAGTGGGGTCGAACCATCGTGAGTCACTCGCCCAGGACGCTGGTGGCGAAGGGCCTCATCGGCGGCGTGTTTCAAGTAGCGCTGTTCGCGGCTCTGCTGCTCGTGCCGGCCGGAACTTGGCAGTGGCCACGGGCCATCCAGTTCCTGGTGGTCTACTTCATCGTCCTATCGGTGTCGATCGTCGCGCTCGGGGTCGTCGCGCCGGCCAGCCTCGAGACGCGGCTCCAGGCACCGACGGCAGAGAGCCAACCGGCGGCGGATCGGGTGGCTACCGCGCTCATCATTCTGGCCATTGCCGCGTGGTTCGTCTTCATTCCCCTGGATGTCTTCCGCTTCCGGCTATTGCCACCACCGTCGATCGGCTTGTCCGTGCTCGGGGCTATCGTCGGGCTAGTCGGATACGGGATCACGTTCGTCGTGTTGCTGCAGAACGCGTTCGCCGCGCCGATCGTCAAAGACCAGTCGGACCGAGGCCAGGAGCTGATCGACACCGGGCTCTACGGCCACATCCGGCACCCCTTCTATCTGGGCATGCTCCTGATGTTCGCCGGCATCGCGCTCTGGCTGGAGAGCTACGCGGGTGTCTTGGCACTGATCGTCGTGTTCGGCGCTCTGGTCGTCCGGATAAGGGTCGAGGAGCGGACCCTGCGGGAGACCCTGCCTGGGTACGCAGCCTACACCCAACGCGTGCAGTACCGGGGTGACGCGCACGGGCGGGCTCGGCTGATGGCTTTGAGCTGCACCCTTCCGCGAAGCGACGGAGAGCCTGCACGAGCGCGCATGCGTGTCAGGCGTTCTCCCCAAACTACAGCTCTCGCAGTCGAGCCGAGGGGAGTGCACAGGGTACGGCGGCGATCCGGACCGATGCTCGCGGCTCGGCTGGCGGTCGTGGCGCTGGTGCTGTCTGGTGCCGCGCTACTGGACCCAGAGGGCGGCGCCGGTCAGGTGGCCCCACGGGTCGAGCGCCTCCCGGCCAATCCGATAATCCGCCCCGAGATGCTACCGGGTAGTGACGGCGAGAACATCAATGGCCCCTCTCTGATTCGCGTCCCGTCATGGGTCGACGGCGCACTGGGCCAGTACTACCTCTACTTTGCGCACCACGCCGGCACCTACATACGGCTCGCCTACGCAGACGACCTGGCGGGGCCCTGGGAGATTTACCGGCCGGGAACGCTCCGCCTCGAGGACACAGTGTGCAACGACGTGAGCGAGCCGTCCTGG
>JBDHLD010000291.1:0-3275 GCA_039586035.1 Gemmatimonadota bacterium
GTTCGGGCCCGCAGACGCCAGGGCTCGAAGTCGGCGGACGCTCTCGGTGCCATCGCGACTCACGAGATGGGGGGGCGCGAGCTGTCGGAGGAGGCAGCCGCATCCCACCTCTCCATGCTGGTGATCGGCGGCTCCGAGACCTTCCCCAAGGTGCTGGCGAATGGTGTTCGCAGGCTCTGGGAGCACCCCGACCAGCGGGCGATGCTGGCGAGTGAGCCCGCGCGCATTCCCGATGCCTTCGACGAGATCCTGCGCTTCGACATGCCGACGCAGCTGCTGGGGCGGACCCTGCGCAAGGACGTCTCGATCCACGGCAGGAGCCTGCGCGAAGGCCAGGCGGTCTTCTTCCTGTTCGCGGCTGCGAACCGGGATGAGCGGGAGTTCCCGAACCCCGACGTCTTCGATACGCAACGTCGCCCGAAACGCATCCTCAGCTTCGGAGCCGGGACCCACCAGTGTCTGGGGACTCACGTCGCGCGCATGGAAGGGCGCGTCGCGCTCGGTGTTCTACTCGAGCGCATGCCCAGCTACGAGGTGGATCTTTCGGGAGCCGGGCGCCACGAGACGGAGTTCGTTCAGGGCTTCTCCCGGCTCCCGCTTCGTTTCGAGACCTGATGGGCTCAGGTCGCCATGTAGAGCACGGCGATGGATGCCGCGACCACGACCGCAATGCCCGCTGCCGTACGGACGAAGATCCAACGGGCGATTTCCTCGGGGCTCCCCGCGATTGCCATGATATCGACCTCATTCCGGGGCGGCCCCGTCATGGGGTCCCCTGGCCTGGGCGATCGCAAGACGTGTGCCGGAGCAGCGTGCCACGGGGGCGCTTCCCAGCGTAGAATGTGGGGCGATCCGGGTCTCCGCACGAGGCAGCCTGCCTCAGTGCCGAAGATGCCGCCGGGCCATGGGGGAGACGCAAGTGTCTGAGCGCGATTGGATGGTCTTCGACCTCGCCAGCGAGATCGAGAAGCTGGAGGCGTCCGCCTCACCCTATGCGGAGTTCCTGCGGGTGCCGAATCTCAGCTGCGGTGTCTACAAGCTGTCCGCAGGCGCCAAGGACATGCAGGGGCCGCACGATGAGGACGAGGTCTACTTCGTGGTCTCTGGTCGCGGCCGTCTCCGGGTAGGCGGAGAAGATCGGCCCGTGCAACGCGGCTCCATCCTCTACGTTCGCGCCACATCGGAACATTCCTTCTTCGAGATCGAAGAGGACATGACGCTGCTGGTCTTCTTCGCGTCCGGCGGGCCGTCCTAGCCCGAATTATTTACGAAGGATCGGGCTCCAGAATTGAAGAAGGCCCCAGTTGCGGTAGAAACGGGTTGCTTAGGCACGTTTCACCAAAACAAGGGCCCCTTCGTGACTTTGTTTCCCGACCTCGCCGACAAGTCAGTCGTGGTGAAGCTGGAGGAGGAGTGGAGCAGCTCCGATGGCGGGGGGACGCTGCTCAAGGGCATCGACGACGCCCTGGGTCTGACGGCTGCGCTGGCGGGGTGCCTGCGCGATCCCCGTCAGCCGGGGAAAGTGGCCCACGGTTTCCAGGAGCTGCTGGCGCAGCGGGTCTTCGGAATCGCGCTCGGGTATCCGGACACCAACGATGCGCGTGAGCTCGCCGAGGACCCGATCCACAAGCTGCTATTGGGTCGCGATCCGAAGGACGGAGCGGCGCTGGCGTCGCAGCCCACGCTCTCGCGCTTCGAAAACACGATGCAGTCGACGGACCTCTACCGGATGGCCGACGCGCTCGCCGACACGGTGATCGAGCGCCACCGGCGTCGCCTGGGCAAGCGCTGCAAGCGCATCACGCTGGATTTCGACCCCACAGACGACCCGACCCACGGGCAGCAGGAATTCACTTTCTTCCACGGCTACTACGACACCTACTGCTACCTGCCGCTGATTGGGACGATGGTCTTCGACGACGAGGCGGAGCAGTACCTCGTGTGCGCGCTGCTCCGGCCCGGCAACAGCTCGGCCTCGAAGGGGCTGGTGGCGGTCTTGAGTCGGGTGATCCAGAAGCTCGAGACAGCGTTTCCGAAAGCGCGGATCCGCGTGCGGCTGGATGGGGGCTTTGGAAACCCGGAGGTGCTGGATTATCTCGATGCGGCGGGGGTCGAATACGTCGTCGGGCTGCAGGCGACGGCTCCGCTGAAGAAGCGGCTGCAGCGTGCGATGGGGACGGCACGGCGTCTCTCGCGGGAACGGGGCAAAACGGCCCAGGTCTTCGACGACATGCTCTACCAGACGAAGAAGAGCTGGCCCCACAAGCGTCGGGTCGTCTCCAAGGCCGAGGTGGTGCGGCTCGAGGGGCGGGAGCCCAAGGACAATGCGCGTTTCGTGGTGACGAATCTCAAGAACTCTCCGAAGCGCGTCTACCAGATCTACACGGATCGGGGCGATCCGGAGAATCGCATCAAGGAGCTGAAGAACGACCTCGCAATGGACCGTACGAGCTGCACGCGTTTCCTCGCGAACCAGTTTCGGGTCCTGCTCACAGCGGCCGCTTACGTGCTGATGCAGGAATTTCGATTCCGCGCCCGCTACACGGAGTATGCCCGGGCCCAGGTCGGAACCCTGCGCAACCACCTCCTCAAGCTCGCCGCGTGGATCGAAGTGTCGGTACGCCGCATCGTCGTCCACCTGCCCCGTCGCTTCCCTGGGCGTACGGCGTGGCTGCGGATCGCGGCGGCGGTCGGCGGCATCCCCTCGTAGGGCTCCGCGCATGCGCTCCTCTCGAAGCCCACGGGAGACGTGTGTCTCGAACTCGTGCGCCCCCTCGCGTCGCCCCTTCCCAGAGGCTCCCGGAACCGGCGGAACACCAAAGCGATGCGCTACCCACCTCCTGCATGACCTCCCACGACTACCAAACGCCACATTCTCGGCGTTTCATGAATAGTCCGGGCTAGAGGGGCGGCCGACGACGCCAGGCCCATCCGCGGCCGGGTCGATCTAGGAAGGGAGCGGGAGTCGGACCTCGAAGCGGGTTCCGTGACCCGGGCTGCTCTCGACCTCGATCGAGCCCCCGTGGTCGCTCGCGATTCCGCGGCAGACCATCAGGCCGAGTCCGTTGCCTTCGCCGGCGGGCTTGGTGGTGAAGAACGGGTCGAAGATCTGTTCGAGGTCTTCCGGCGGGATGCCTCGTCCATCGTCGCTGATGGCGACACACACCGAGGCCGTCTCTCCATTGGAATGCTGCAGCGAGATGCTGAGCCTGCCGCAGTCCTCCATCGCATCGACGGCATTGATCAGCATGTTGAGGAAGAGCTGTTGGAGCCGT
>JBDHLD010000292.1:0-2050 GCA_039586035.1 Gemmatimonadota bacterium
ATCATCTCGCCCACGGTCGGGTCGAGCGGATTCAAATGCACCTTGTCGGCTGCACCCTTTCTGGCGAAGTCGACGGCGGAGCTCGTGAGGAACACCGTGAGCTCGAGCCCGGTGCTGAGAGCCCCGTTGGCCACGCTCCACGCCACCGACGCCCGTTCGTCGTCCATCCCCGCTGTGATCACGATGACCAGCTTTCGCGTCCCGTCCGACATGCTCACCCCCGTGTGTCGTTGTCCAGGTGTTCTCCGACGTGGGGCCCAATCGCCCCAGCCCGCAGAGGCGGGGAGTATACGCGCTTTCCTTGAACACCCAAAGACCCAACGAACCGCCGGGCAGTCTCGTCTTGCGACATGCTCCCCACACGCTTTCTGGCTGACCCGCGCGTCGGTGCTTGCCTCGCGGCTGTATGAAAGTTTTCTTTCACCAACGGATGCGCATGTGGGGCGTGGGTGGAGGCCGATGGCACGGTCAGGATGAGGATGGGGTGGAGGCAGATGCAGAAGACGACGATCGGGCTCGCGGCGCTGGTCTCCGTCGGCCTCGCTGCCGGCGCCTGCGCCGACGGAGAGACGGAGCCGCGCGGCGTGACCGCTGTAACCGAGACGCCGGCGCTGCTGACCGACAGGCCGGGTGCCGAACGCAATCCACGTGTCTCGCCCGACGGGACCACCCTCGCCTTCGACGCACAGGACGAGGACGGTACCCGAATCTTTCTGCTCGACCTGGGCTCGTCTCGGCTGGAAGCCATGTCCTCGGGGGAGGGCAACGATCGCCGGCCTGCCTGGTCGCCGGACGGTCGCGAGTTGGCCTTCGTCTCGGATCGGGACGGCGCCACGGGTCTCTGGACACAGCCGCTGGGCGAGGGGCAAGCTCGAAGGCTGTTCAGCGCCGGGGGAGCGTCCATGTCGGCCCCGGCCTGGTCCCCGGACGGATCCCGCATCGCCTTCAGCCTCCTTGACCCGAGTCGCGACGGTAACGTCAGCTACGGGCGGTCGACCATCGTCATGGTGGACGTAGCGTCCGGCGAGCTCACCGAGCTGACGGTGGGAGGCGACGAGTGGTGGCCCACGTGGTCCGCGGATGGTGCGTGGTTGGTGTACTATCTGGGGCTCACCGACGATCTGCAGGCGGTTCGTGTCTCGACCGGCGAGATCCGTCCGATCGGCCCAGGCCGATTCGTGGGCTGGCGGGCCGCCATGTCTCCGACCGGGAGCGAGATGGCGTTCGTGAGCGACATGGCGGGTCTGGGGCTCTTCACCGCCGACCTCGCCACCGAAACCCCGAAGCCCCTGCTGCTTGCGGGAGAGCCGGACACCCCCTCGTTCTTGCCTGACGGCTCCGGGCTCGTGTTCTCCATGGACTCCACCAGTACGCGGATCGTCCGGTACCGCCTTGCCGACGGGCAACGCGACACGCTCGCCACGCGGGGCTTCGCGCCACGGCCCCTGCGGGACGGGTTGGCCTACCTGCCTCACGCCCCGAGGGGAAGCCGGATCGCGCTGCAACGCGAGGGCATCGTCGACACGCTCCACCTGCCTGTCGATTACGTGGCGGACTTCGCGTTCTCCCCGGACGAGCGGCACCTGGTCGTCGCGGTCCCCACCCCGGGAGACGCACGGCACGACCTGCACCTGCTGACGGCCGATGGGAATCCCCTGCGCCAGCTCACCCACGCGGGTGACGTCTTTCGGCTGCAGTGGTGCGACGACAGCGAGACGCTGGCGTACAGCTCCCGCTCCGACAAGGCGAGCAACACGATCCGACAGACGTGGCTGGTCGACCTGAGCACCGGCGAGCGCGACCGCGTGACCACGGGCCTCGCCAGCAACCAGTGGGTGACCCACTGCGATCGAGGCGGCGACCGCATCACGTTCGACCTCCGACTGAACGGCAGCGGGCGGCACGTGGCCGAACGGGCCGAGAGTGGGTGGGACGTCGAGGCGCTCGGAGCAGGTACGAACGGTCGCTGGTCTCCGGACGGCCGGCGCCTGGCGTTTCTGGCGCGCGTCGACGGCCGACCCGACGTTTTTCTCCGTGAGCCGGATGGTAC
>JBDHLD010000131.1:0-8334 GCA_039586035.1 Gemmatimonadota bacterium
TCGGGGTCTACTTCCTGCGGTCGACCCGCGTGGAGGACGACGTCGTGATCATCGCACACCGGGGCGCTTCGAACTACGCGCCCGAGAACACCCTCGCCGCCATGGAGCGCGCGTTACGGGACCGAGCCGACTTCCTGGAGATCGACGTCCAGGAGTCCGCCGACGGCGAGGTGGTCGTCATCCACGACGTGGACCTCATGAAGGTCGGCAGGAGCCCCCTGCGCGTGTGGCAGGCCGCGGCGGCAGATCTCCGGGCCGTCGACGTCGGCAGCTGGTTCGGCCCGGAATTCTCCGATCAGAGAATCCCCACCCTGCGCGAGGTCCTGGAGCTGGCGCGCGGCCGCGGCAAGGTGAATATCGAGCTCAAGTACTACGGCTTCGAGGACAGGCTGGAAGAGCGGATGGTGGACATCGTCGAGGCCGCGGAGATGGCGGACCAGGTCGAGGTCATGTCGCTCAAGGCCTCAGGCATCCGCACCGTACGGGCCTTACGGCCGGGGTGGACGGTCGGGCTCCTCGCGGCGACGGCGGTCGGTGACCTGACCCGGGCGGACGTGGACTTTCTGGCGGTGAACGCCGGCCTGGCCCGCAGGAGCTTCTTCCGGTCGGCTCACCGCAGGGGAAAGGCCGTCTACGTGTGGACCGTGAACGACCCGGTGGACATGTGGCACTTCATCAGCGCCGGGGCCGACGGCCTCATCACCGACGATCCTGCCCTGGCCCGGCAGGTGCTGGAGCACCGCGCCGGGCTCGGCTCGGCGGAACGGCTCCTGGTGAGTCTTGCGCTGTTCCTCGGCAATCCCCTCGAGCCTCCGAGTGCCCCCGACGAGGCTTAGGCGCCCGCACGACACGGGCCGCCCATGGTTGCCAATCGGCACTGCGCATCGGAAGTTGTCCCCCTCGCTGAAGACTCGACGGCTCCCCTGCCCACCGATATCGCCGCTCCCCCGCCAGGCTCGATACGTAGGTGGGTGAGGCTGCCTCTCGCTCTGCCTTCTCTATATCCAAAGGACCTGAGCATGGGCCGCGTTCCGATGGACCACGACGGCGCTTGCGCACGTGCCGCCGTCGCTGACCCGTACCTCAACCGCGGATGCCCGGGGCCGATGGCGTGGGGAACATGTGAACGGCCGACGATCCCGCGGTGGAGCCCGGGACCGGTCTTCATGACCGCGGCTGCCCTGACCCTGCTCTCGGCCTGCAAGGTCGGGCCCGACTACGAGGAGCCTGTCGTCCCGGTGGCCGACGAATGGACCGCGGCCGTCGAAGCCGAGATGACCGCCGAGACGCCCGACATCGAGCGGTGGTGGGAGCAGCTGGGCGACCCCGTTCTGACCGATCTCATTCGCCGATCCGAGCTCACCAACCTCGATCTGGGCGTGGCGGTCGCCCGGGTCGCCGAAGCTCGCGCGCTCCGGGGCATCGCGCAGGGCGACCTCTACCCCAATCTGGTGCTCGATGGCTCCTACTCCTACCGACAGTTCTCGGACAACAGCGCCACCGGCCAGATCATCATCGCGGGGGGTGGCGAGAACGATCCCGTCGAGACGTGGAGCACCGCTGCCGGCTCGGCCTGGGAGATCGACCTGTTCGGCCGGATCCGACGCAACGTCGAAGCGGCCGACGCCCAGCTCGAAGCCGGGATCGAGGACTACCGGGACGTGCTGGTTTCGCTGTACGCCGAGGTGGCCCTCAACTACGCCGACCTCCGTGCGCTGCAGCTGCGGCTGGACTTCGCCCGATCCAACGCCGACGCCCAGCGAGAGAGCTTGGGGCTCACCCAGGACCGGTTCAACGCGGGGCTCACCTCCGCCCTGGACGTGGCCCAGGCCGAGCAGAACCTTGCCCAGACGGAGTCCCTCGTCCCCACGCTAGAGGCCGCTCTCAATGCGGCGCTGAATCGGTTGGCCGTGCTCGTCGGTGAGCAGCCGGGTGCAATGCACCGAGAGCTGGCGACGATGACGCCCATCCCGGACACCCCGGAAACCATCACCTCGGGCGTCCCGGCGGACCTGCTCCGCCGCCGGCCTGACGTACGGCGAGCCGAGCGTGTCCTGGCATCCCAGACCGCTCTCATCGGCGTGGCCAAGGCCGACCTGTACCCGACGTTCTCGATCTCCGGGTTCATCGAGGGCGTGGCGAACACGTTCACCGGCCAATTCGATTCCGACAGCGGGGGCTGGGGCATCGTCCCGGGCTTCCGCTGGGACCTGTTCCAGGGTGGGAAGATCCGGAACAACATCCGGGCCCAGGAAGCCCGCACCGAGCAGGCGCTGCTGCGCTACCAGCAGACGATCCTGCTCGCTCTGGAAGAGGTGGAGAACTCGCTGGTGTCCTACGACCGTGAGCGGCAACGGCGGGACAGGCTTCAGGAGGCCGTGGACGCCAGCTCACGGGCCGTGGAGCTCGTGAGGACCCAGTACCTGGCCGGACTCACCAATTTCCAGAACCTGCTGGACTCCCAGCGGTCGCTGTTCCAGCAGCAGGACCAGCTGGCCGAGAGCGAAGGCCTGGTCGTGCAGTCCCTGGTGATCCTGAATCGGTCGCTGGGCGGCGGCTGGGTGCTCGACGAGCAGGAACCGGATCAGCGGAACGGCCAGCCCGACGGCGACGCAGGCGGGGGCGCTGGCCAGGAAGCGGCCGGCCTCGGAACCGGTCTCACTGACGGTCAAGGCGACAGTGGGAGCGAAGGCCTCGCAGCACTCGAGAGCGGGAACGGGGAGAATCGATAGATGAACGGGAAGAGAACGCACCTACGCCTGTTTCGGCGGCGTGGCTCCATGCTCGCCGCCACGGTCGGGTTGGCCGCCTGCGGCGGCGGCGGCCCGCCACAGCTCCAGGCACCTACGGTCACGGTATCCCAACCCATGCGCGGCGACGTTCAGACCTTCGCCGAGTTCACGGGGACCACGCGCGCCACGGAATTCGCCGAGATCCGGGCGCGGGTGTCCGGGACACTCGAGCGTATGTACTTCCAGCCTTCCGCCCTGGTCGACGCCGGTGACGTGCTCTTCCTCATCGAGCCGGAGTCCTACCAGGCCGCCTTCGACGAGGCGGTCGCCGCCGTGGCCAGCGCCCAGAGCGAGCTCAGCCGCGCCGAGTCGGACCTGGAACGGATCCAGCTCGCCATTCAATCCAACGCCGTGAGTCGCCAGGATCTGGACAGAGCCCAGGCGACCCGGGATCAGGCGAATGCCGCGCTACTCGTCGCACGGGCCCGCCGCGATCAGGCCGAGCTCAACCTCGGCTACACCAGGGTCGTCACACCCGTAACCGGGCGGGCCAGCAGGAACTTCGTGGACCTGGGCAACCTGGTCGGCACGGGCGAACCCACGCTTCTCACGACCGTCACGCGCATCTCGCCGATCTGGGTGTACTTCAATGCCCCGGAGCGCGCGGTCCTCGACTTCACCGCGGCTGAAAGGGACTCGGCGAGGGCCGGACTCGGGCAGGACGAGCGCGTCGGCGTCGTGCAGGTCGCCACCGCTGCTGACACGGGATTCCCCCACGAAGGACGCATCGACTTCATCGACAACACCGTCGATCCGGCCACGGGGACCATCGAGTTGCGGGCTGTCTTGCCCAACGAAGAGGAGATCCTCTTCCCCGGCCTCTTCGTGCGGATCCGCGTCCTGGGGCCCATCGAACAGGACGCCATTCTCGTGCACGAGCGGGCGGTCGGGACCGACCTCGGCGGCAAATACGTGTTGCTCGTGGGCGAAGACGACGTCGTGGAACAGCGATACGTAAGCTTGGGACCCATCCAGGATGACGGCACCGTGGTCATCCAGCAGGGTCTCGACGGCAGCGAAACCTACATCGTCAATGGCATGCTACGAGCCCGGCCGGGCTTTCCCGTGATTGCCCAGACGGAGGCCGAAGCCCGAGCCTCCACGAGCGCCCGACCCACCGTCGGACCGGCGGCAGAAGGCACATCCTCCAGCGAGGGGAGCTGATCCATGGGCGCCTTCAGCTCCATGTTCATCAACCGGCCGATCTTCGCGATGGTCATCTCCATCGTGATCGTGCTGCTCGGCGTTCTGTCGATCCCCCTGTTGCCGGTGTCCAGCATGCCGGACATCACTCCGCCCACGGTCAAGGTCACGACGTCATACCCAGGGGCCAACGCTGAAGTCGTGGAGGAAACGGTTACGGCGCCCATCGAGCAGCAGGTGAACGGCGTCGAGAACATGATCTACATGGCCTCGAAGAGCGGCAGCGACGGCACGCTGGATCTGACGGTCACGTTCGAGATCGGCACCGATCCGGACATGGCCACCGTCCTGACCCAGAACCGCGTGAACATCGCCATGCCGGTCCTGCCGCAAGAGGTCTCTCGGCAGGGCGTCAAGGTCGAGAAGCAGTCGACGCAGATGGTGATGGCCGTGGCGCTGAACGCGCCGGACGGTCGCTACGACGACATCTATCTCAGCAACTACGCCACGACTCAGATCAAAGACGTGCTCGCGAGATTGGAGGGCGTCGGCCAGGTGCAGGTCTTCGGCGCCAAGGACTTCGGCATGCGGGTCTGGATCGACCCGGCCAAGCTCAAGGCCCGGGACCTGACCAGCGACGAGCTGATCCGGGCGCTGCAGGAGCAGAACGTCCAGGTCGCGGCCGGCCAGATCGGCGCCCCACCCACCAGCACCGGACAGAACTTCCAGTACAACATCACGACGCTGGGACGCCTGACGGACGTGAGCCAGTTCGAGAACATCATCGTGAAGGTGGGATCGCAGGGAGAATTCGTCCGCGTGCGCGACGTCGCCCGGGTCGAGCTGGGCGCACAGAATTACACGTGGTACGCGGAGATGGACGGCGCCCCTGCCATTGTCATGGGCATCTACCAGCTTCCAGGCGCCAACGCGGTGAGCGTGGCGGACGAGGTGGTGTCCGCGATGGAAGAGCTCTCTCTCCGCTTCCCACAGGGGCTGGAGTATTCGGTCCCGTTCGATACGACACGCTACATCAAGCAGTCGATCCGAGAGGTCATCACCACGTTGCTGATGGCGGTGGTCCTGGTCATTCTCGTGGTGTTCATCTTCCTCCAGGACTGGCGCGCAACGCTGGTCCCGACCTTCGCGATCCCCGTGTCCCTGGTGGGTACGTTCGGGGTGCTGCTGGCCTCCGGCTTCTCCATCAACAACCTGAGCCTCTTCGGTCTGATTCTGGCCATCGGCATCGTCGTGGACGACTCCATCATGGTCACGGAGAACACGATTCGGGTCATGGACGACGAGGGCGTGGGGCCAAAGGAGGCGGCCAAGAAGACGATGTACGAGGTCGGGGGTGCCGTTGTGGCCACCACGCTCGTGCTTTTGGCGGTCTTCATCCCGACCATGGTCATGCCGGGCCTGACGGGTCGGCTCTATCGGCAGTTCGCCGCCACGATCTCCGCGGCCACCGTGCTCTCCTCGGTCAACGCGCTGACGCTGAGCCCGGCGCTGTGCGGCCTGCTGCTCCGGCCATCCTCAGAAGCGGGCCAAAAGGGCAGGTTCTTCACCTGGTTCAACGATCGCTTCGATGCCATCACCCACCGATACATGGGGCTGGTCGACGGCGGGCTGAGGCGGCCCGGCCGCATGATGATGGCCTTTGGCCTGATGATCGTGCTCATGGTCTTCTCCTTCGCCGCCGTGCCGGGCGGGTTCGTGCCCGGCGAGGACGAGGGGTACTTCTTCGTGAACGCCGAGCTGCCCGCCGGGGCCTCGCTCGAGCGGTCGCAGGAGGTCATGGACCAGGTCAACCAGATTCTCCTGACCACGGAGGGCGTTCAGAACGTCATCACCATCGGCGGCTATTCGCTGCTGAACGGCGTCGCTGGCGCGAACACCGGCTTCTCCATCGCCACGTTGGACCACTGGGACGACCGACCCGGCTTCGGCCTTTCGCTGTGGGGGCTTCTCCGGAGCATTCAGCCTCAGCTCGGCAGCATCCGGGAAGGCATCGTCTTCGCGTTTCCGCCCCCGCCGATTCAGGGCCTCGGGGCCGCCGGTGGCTTCGAGATGCAAGTACAGGATCGGGGGGGAGTGGGCCTCCTGCAGATGGAGACGTTCGCCAACGACATGGTGGCACAGGGGAACGCCAGCCCCGTGCTGACCCGGCTCAACTCGAACTTCCGCGCCAACGTTCCCCAGCTCTTCGCCGAGGTCGACCGTGAGAAGGTCAAGGCCCTGGGAATTCCGCTTCAGACGGTCTTCAATACGCTGCAGGCCAACCTCGGCTCCGCATACGTAAACGACTTCAACCTCTTCGGTCGCACCTGGCGAGTGATGGCGCAGGCGGATCAGCAGTTCCGCTCCCGAGCCCAGGACATCCAGCGGCTCGAGGTTCGAGACGCACAGGGCAACATGATTCCGGTAGGAACGCTGGCGTCCGTGCGCGACACGGTGGGCCCCCAAACGGTCAACCGGTTCAACCTCTATCGCTCCGCCACCCTGACCGGCGGTCCGGCACCGGGGTTCAGCGACGGCGAGGCCACCGACGAGATCGAACGACTGGCGGGTCAAATCCTGCCGGCCCAGATGGCCTACGAGTGGTCCGGCGTCACCTTCCAGCAAAAGGCGGCCGGCAACCTGGCGCCCTTGATCTTCAGCCTGGCCATCATCTTCGGCTTCCTGTTCCTGGCGGCACAGTACGAGAGCTGGGCCAACCCCATGAGCGTCATGCTGTCGGTGCCCATGGCCATCCTGGGTGCCATGCTGCTCACTCTCGGCCGTGGGGTCATCCAGCCCATGGAGAACAACATCTACACCCAGATCGGCATCGTCCTGCTCATCGCGCTTTCGGCGAAGACGGCGATCCTGATCGTCGAGTTCGCCAAGCAGCAGCACGAGCAGCAAGGCAAGGGCTTCATCGAGGCGGCGTCGGAGGCGGCGCGCCTTCGGTTCCGCCCGATCCTGATGACGGCGTTTTCGTTCATTCTGGGCGTGATCCCCCTGGTGGTCGCGAGCGGGGCTGGAGCCCGGAGCCGCGTGTCCCTGGGGACCGCCGTGTTCGGGGGAATGCTGATCTACACGATCCTGGGGGTGTTCTTCATTCCCACCCTCTATGCGGTGGTCGAGAACACTTGGACGAAGCTGTTCCGAGGCGGCAAAGCCAAGGAGCCAGCGAGCGCACCGCCCGTCGCCCCCCCCGGCCCGCCGCGACCTCCGACGGGTGAGGCTCCTTCGCCAGCCTAGCCCCCGGGGAGTTCGCCGACCCTCCTCGCCGGAGGGGGGGGTCGGCGGCGCGCGGGTCAGCGCAGCGGCTCGACCCCTACGAAAGCCCCCAGCCCCGGCGTCGGGAGTCGGCATCGAGGGGGTGGCCCAGCGCCTCGCCCGCGCGCGGCGTCCCGGGTGCACTGTGTGACGTCCCGAACTGCTGAAGCAGGCTGGTGCGGGCTCCCTAGAACGTGTACCGCACCTGCAGCTGAAGCGCCCCCGTGGCGGGGTCGATGCCGGTCCGGATGTTGGGATTGGCGTCCGGCTCGTCGTTCCGGATCACGATGTTGGCGGCCACGACGCCATACCAGGCGCCGAAGTACACGTCGGACGGCCAGTGGGGCGCCCCCTTGGTGACCTCACCGGTCTCGGGATCCGTCTCTTCGACCATGCGCTGGTACGCCACGGTGCCGGCCATGCCGTACAGCGCTGCCGTGGCAGGCCACCAATCCAGGGCATTCGAGACTACACGGGCGACCTCGAAGATCGTCGACGCGTGACCGGACGGAAACGACGTTCCGTCGAAGGGCCGGAATACGTAGGGGTCGTCGGGAGAGTTCCGGGGTCGCACCCGGCCGATGAGTGTCCGGGGCACGACCATCGTGGCGCCCGACACGAGGTGGGAGAAGAGGAGCTGCTGAAAGACCCGCATGGCCGGCTCCTGCTTGAACGCGTAGGTCACGCCGATTCCCGCCAACCAGAAGGGGTTCGTGTTGTTCATGAGACCCAGCGGCTCGAAGAAGTCGCCCACGTCCTTGATCGTCGACCAGGGGGCTTCGTCCTGGCTCCCGATGATGAAGTCGTGGATCTGCTGGTCGAACGCGGCCAGGACCACGCCCGCTCCAACGACGACGCCCACCTCCACCCACTGCCGCCCTGACAGGTTGAACGGCTCGGTGATGAAATCCAGGGCGTCTCGGCCGAGGCTGACCACGCCACCGCCGAAGTCCTTGAAGACGTTGCGGCCCTGCTGGGTCGTATCCTGAGCGGCGGACAGGAAACGGGCGGACGTCGAGGGCCGTGACCTCGCCCGCGCATGGAGCCCGGTGCGTTCCGGCAGACCCGGTAGACCCAGCGACCGCAACTCGGCCGCTTCCCGCCCGGTGGCGGGGACCATGAAGCGCGACGACGG
>JBDHLD010000132.1:0-8334 GCA_039586035.1 Gemmatimonadota bacterium
GGCGGGCCCGGTAGCGGCGGTGAAGCCGACCAGCAGTGCCAGCGGCACATCGGGAAACCCCATCAGCATCCCCAGCACGAGGAAGATCAACGCGGTTGCGAACGCGGGAAACCACCCGGCGTGCATGGCGCTGATCCCGACGATGAGCTCGGACACCAGGGCCGCGGCGGCAGCGAACAGCACGAAAGTCACCAACATGCCGAAGGACATCTGGGTGGCGATTCCGCCCAATGCAGCCAGCACGACCGCAGCGATCATGAACGCCCCGTAGCCACCGACCAGGGTGGGGCCGAGGGAGCGGGGGGCCGTCGGGCCCTGCCGCTCCCGAGGGCCGTGGGGGCGGGGCTCGGCAGTGACAGAGCCGGACCCCGGTGCCGCCGGCGTTGCGCTGGCCAGGCTCTCCGACCGGCCCCTCGACCCCCTCGCCGCGATCAACCCAACGATCTGCACGAGCGCGACGACCCCGGCCCCGATCATGACGCCGTGTGGCACGTAGAGCTCCGCGATGTCCATGCCAGCGCCCGGAGCGAAGACCCCGCGAATGAGCAGGCCCACGGCGAACGCGGTGAGCGCCCAGATGTTGCCGATCCAACAGACGCCGAAGACGTCCATGGGGATCCCCGCCAGCTGGCCGGCGCTACCGGCCGCCGCCCCCACGCCCAGGAGCCGGGCCCGGCGCCCTCCCCGGTCCCCCGCGATGATCACCTCGGCAGTGGCGACGCCCGCGGGCCAGAGCCCCGTGGCCGGATAGACCGACGAGTCGAACAGGCGGTAGAGCATGACGGCGTCCACCAGAAGGCCCAGGAGCGCTCCCACCAGCATGGCCGGTACCAGGTCGGGGCGGCCCAGCAGCCACACGACCCCCAGGGGCAGGAGCAGCGCGTTGGCACCGCCGAAGGTCGCCCCGGAGATGACCGTCTGCATCAGGTTCTGGCGGCCCACGTCCATGAAGCGCCGCGTGAACGCGAGCGGCACCCTGGACAGGGCGATGGCCACGACGGCGGCGATGATGGAGCTGTTGGGCGTGATCCCCACCCGAGTGAGCAGCTCCAGACCGATGACCGCCCCGAGCACGGCCATGAGCGTGCCGAGGAGAACCGTGGCGGGCTCGAAGAACCGGGGGTGTGGCGACCTCGGGCCGTCGGTCATGCGGTGGGCCGGTCGAATCGCCTGTCGATCAGCTCCCGCACGGCCTCGGCGACGATCGCTCGACTGAGCAGCACCGGCCGACCCGTGAGGTCCGAGAGCCGGGTCTGCATGGCGCTGTCATAGCCGATGCAGTGAAGCACGGAGCTATCGCAGTCCGCTAGCTGCCGCGCAGCCGATTCGAATGGCGCTCGGGCGTAGGGGTCGGCGTGCGCGAACACCGCCCGGACCTCGAGCCCCAATTCGTGGAACTCGGCCTCCTGCCGCGCCAGTGGCACCACGATCCCGACCGCTCGCCCCTCCGAGACCGAGGCGAGCTCCCGCACACGGGTGTCCACGAGCTCCTGGGCTTCGATCAGTCGGTGCCGCCCGGGTCGCAAGCCCGGGAAGTGTCCCGTGCACAGCAGGACCACGGCCTCGTAGTGCTCGGCGTCCAGGTCCCTGAGTAGCCGGCTCAGGCGCTTCCCCATCCAGTCCTTGGCGACCACCGCTTCCGTTCCGTCACTCAGGCGCGTGACCAGCGCCCCGTCACCGGGTCCGGGCGTCGCGCCGGCGATCTCGTCCGCCGTTATGCCGTCCAGAGCGCCCCATTCGACGGCCTGCACCTCGCGGTCGATGAGCGTCAGGAGCTCTGGCACCAGATCTACCCGGGGCGTCTGGCCGATGGTGACGAATGCGATGCGAGGTAGCGCCGGCATTCACCGAGCATAGCGCACGCCCGGAATGCGGGCCACGCAACCCTGGGCCGGGCCCCAGCGCCCACCGGCCCGGGCTCCGGAGCACACCGACCCGGGAAGCCGGCGGCCGTCGTCCCGCGTACACCGGATGGCTTCTCCTCCTTCGACCACGGGGCGCTTTCGACGGCTCCGCTTGTGCCGCCACGGCGGGGACGGCTATACGTCGCCCATGCCGACGCGACGCCATCTTGAAGCGGACGAGCTCGAGCCCCTGGCAATCGGCGCCTGGATCCTGGGCGCCGGTGGGGGCGGAAGCCCTTACCACGCCTATCTGAACTTGCGACGCCTCTACGAAAGCGGTGTCAGGGTTCCCTTGCTCGACCCGTCGTCGCTGGCGGATGACGCCCTGGTGGCGGTGGTCTCGAACATGGGTGCGCCCATCGTGGGTCAGGAGCGGCTCACGGACCCCGCGCTCGCGGCGAAGCCTGTCCAGCTCATGGAAGCGCACCTGGGCCGGCGCTTCGATGCGGTCATGTCGTTGGAGATCGGCGGAGGCAATGCCATCCAGCCTTTCCTCGTGGGCGCCGTGATGGACCTGCCAGTCGTTGACGCAGACACCATGGGCCGGGCCTACCCCACGGCGCCCATGACCAGCTTCGCCATCGGGGACCTCCGGCCTTATCCCCTGACCCTGGCGGACATCCGGGACAACCACGTGGTAATCCCCGTCGCCGAGAGCTGGGAGTGGATGGAGCGCATCAGCCGGGCCGCGTGCACGGCGGTCGGGTCCATCGCCGCCACCTGCAAGGCGCCGCGAACCGGGGCGGAGGTGAAGGAGTGGGGCATCCTCGACACGGTCACGCATGCCATCAGGCTGGGGCGCGCGGTCCTCGCCGCCCGCTCGAGGCACGCCGATCCGGTCGAAGCCGTGCTCGAGGCGGGCGAAGGCGTGCGCGTCTTCACCGGCAAGATCGTGGATGTGGACCGGGTCACCACTGGCGGCTTCCTTCGAGGCCAGGCCCGCGTCGCTGGCCTCGATCAGGATGTTGGGGCGACGCTGGAGCTCGACTTCCAGAACGAGTTCGCCGTCGCGCGACGCGATGGGGTGCCGGTGGTCACGGTGCCGGACATCATCGCGGTGCTGGACGCGGAGTCGGGCGACGCCATCGGCACCGAGACGCTGCGCTACGGCCAGCGCGTGACGGTCGTGGCGCTGCCGGCCCCGGCGCTGCAGAAGACGCCCAAAGGGCTCCAGCACGTGGGTCCCGGCGCCTTCGGCTACGACCTGGACTACGTGTCGGCGTTCGAATGACGGCCTCGCCCGGAGTCCTGGACGAGACCACGAGGATGGCTGTGCGCTCGTCGCGCCTCCGACGGGGCTCGCCGGGCCGCCTCGCCAGCAGACCATGCCTGTGGTGCGGGCCCCCGTGACGGACCGGCGGGTCGGGATCGACGTAGGCGGAACCAATACCGACGCCGTCCTCATCGAGGACGGCCGGGTCATGGCGTCCATCAAGACGCCCACGACCGAGGACGTGACGGGTGGCATCGTCGACGCGCTGGCGAAGCTGTCCGGGGCTGCCCCCGACGTACTCCGGACCGACGCGGTGATGATCGGCACCACCCATTTCACCAACGCCGTTGTTCGGAGGCGCGAGCTCGTTCCGGTGGCGGCCCTTCGGATCGGGCTGCCGGCGAGCGCCTCCCTGCCTCCGTTCGTGGATTGGCCGGCCGAGCTCCGGGACGTGGTCCGTGGTGACGTGTGCATGGTGCGCGGCGGCCACGAGTACGATGGCACCCCGTTGGTGCCGCTGGACCAGGAGGCCATACGGCGCTTCGCGGAGCGCCTGCGAGACGACGGCCTCGAGGCCGTCGCCGTCTGCTCGATCTTCTCACCGCTCACTGATGCGTGCGAAGCCGCGGCGGCAGCGATCGTGCGCGAGACGGCACCGGACGTGGCCGTCAGCGTCTCTCACGAGCTCGGCCGTATCGGGCTTCTCGAGCGAGAGAACGCCACCCTGCTCAACGCGACCCTGACCCCGCTGGCCGCACGCACCGTGAGAGCGTTCGAGGAGGCCGTAGCCGAGGCGGGAATCCTGGCCCCGCTCTTCCTCACACAGAACGACGGCACCGTCATGAGCGCCGAGGTGGGGGCACGGCTGCCCGTCCTTTCCTTCGCCTCCGGACCCACCAACAGCATGCGCGGGGCCGCTTACCTGACGGGGATCGAGGACGCCATGGTGGTAGACGTGGGCGGCACGACCACCGACGTCGGCCACCTCCGGGCCGGATTCCCCCGCCAGGCCAACGCCGCCGTCGAGGTCGGAGGCGTGCGCACGACCTTCCGGATGCCGGACCTGCTGTCCCTGGGACTCGGTGGCGGCTCCGTCGTCGACCGGGCGGCGGGCACGGTAGGTCCCGACAGCGTGGGCTACCGCCTCACCGAGTTGGCGCTCGCCTTCGGTGGAAGCACGCCCACCGCCACCGACGTGGCCGTCGCCGCAGGCTTGACGGACCTGGGATCGGGAGCCGTCGCCCTGGCGGCGGGCGAAAGCAAAGCCCTACTGGCACGGATGCACGCCATGGTGACGGAGGGCGTCGACCGCATGAAGGCCGACGCGTCACCCCTGCCGCTGGTTGCCGTGGGCGGCGCGGCTTTCCTGGTCCCCGCCGACATGGAGGGCATCAGCGAGGTCGTCCACGTCGAGCGTGCCGACGTGGCAAATGCCGTGGGCGCCGCCATCGCGCAGGTCAGCGGCGAGGTAGACCGGATCTTCCAGGGCCGAAGCCGCGATGACGCCATCGCCGAGGCGGCGCGGGAGGCCGAGCGCCGGGCCGTGGCGTCCGGCGCCGCGCGGCGGACGCTGCAGACGGTGGAGGTGGACGACATCCCCGTGTCCTACCTGCCGGGCGACGCCCGCAGGGTCCGGGTGCGGGTGGTTGGGGACGTGGCGCCGGCTGGACCCGCGGCACCACCGTCGTGACTCCGGACGGGCTGAGGTCGCCTACCGCCCCTTGGGCTTGAACGCGCTCCCCAGCAACCTGCTGTCGAACGACCCCGAGGCTTCGCCGGTCGTGGCGAAGCGGTAGAGGGCCGCCGAGTAGATTCCGCTCATGGCCGATGCGGCCAGGCCCAGCGCCACGAAGCCCGCGCCGAACGTCACGATGACCCCGACCACGGCCACGGGCGCGAGCTGCGCCGCCAGGAAGGTGAAGAGGGCCCCGAACAGGGCCAACGACGTGAACATCAGGAAGAACGCCAGCCCCAGCCCGGCGTTGCCCACCACCTGCTCGCCCCACGTGCGCTTGAATAGCGCAGCGCTCTCCTTGATGGCGTCGGCCGGCCCCACGTCGCGGGTGACCAACACCGGCACCACCAGGAAGGTGGCCAGGTTCCAGGCCATCCCTACCAACCCGATCACGAAGCGGCCCACTACGCCCATGCGCTCGGACAGCGCCCGGAGCACCATCCCCACCGTCGCCGCGATGGCTGCGTAGCCGAGGATCTTGGTGAACTTGGACATGGCGATGTTCAGCCCGTCGGCCAGCGTTGGATCACCGCCCTCAAGGCGGATCAAAGCGGCTCCCACCAGCGCCGTGTTGAAGAAGAACACGACCGTGTACTCGACCAGGTAGAACGCGAACAGGAACAGGTAGGCGACGACGTCGTTGCCGGCGATCTGCTCGAAGAGGCCCATCGTCCACGCGGGAACGAAGAACGTCGCCGCCACGAGGATCGACGCCACGCCCGAGATGGCGGGGAAGAACATCAGCTCCTTGTCGGACTTGAGCACGCCCGCGCTGGCCTTCACCAACGCGAAGCTGTTGGAAAGCTTGCCTGCCATGGGTTCCTCCTGGCTCCGGGACGTCTTCGCCGGTTGTCGACCCACCGCCGAGGTGGCGGTAGCCGCGGTCCGTCACTTCGTCGTTCTCTACGAGAGTCGGCGGCACTTCCTTCGCTCCGACGGGCGAGATCGGCCTCTACGCCGTGAACGGGTGCAGTCGGTTCGGCGGTGGCACATGCTCAAGCCACCCATCGAGGCGCAGCAGGCGATTCGTGCCCACCCTTTACCTCGAGCCGGCTTCGGCGCCCGTGCCCGGCGCCGCCAGTGCGTGAGCACGTCGGCTCCCCTATCATGCAGGCTCGCCCAATCTGAAACCAATCTGCCGCAGCACGTCGAGGAGCCCTCCATGCTTTCACGCCGCCACTTCCTTGGCATCTCTTCCGCCGCCATGGCGGGTACCGCCTGCCAGACTCAGCTCCCGGCGCAGCTGAGCGGAGCCGGGGACCAGGACCTGCCGCCGTCGATCGCCGCGCTCGAGCCCCAGACCCATCGGGCCACGCCCATCAGCACCGAGGAGCGCACGGCCCGGGTGGAAAAGGCCCGTCGTCTCATGGGAAGCAACGGCATCGACGCGATGATGCTCACGGGCGGCACGTCCTTGGTCTACTTCTCTGGAATCCGCTGGGGATTGAGCGAGCGGCTCCTGTCTCTTGTCGTGCCGGCCCGCGGCGACGCATTCGTCGTCTGCCCGGCCTTCGAGGAGGAGCGGGCTCGGGAGCAGCTGGCCCTCGGTCCCTTCGGTGCCGATACGCCGGTTCTCACCTGGGAGGAAGACGAGGACCCGTATCGGCTGGTGGCCCTGGGTCTCCGTGAAGCCGGCGTGGCGACGGGCCGTGTGGGTATCGAGGAGACCGTGCGCTTCGTCTTCAGCGACGGAGTCGCCAATGCGGCGCCCGCGCTGGAGCTCACGAGCGCGACGCCGGTCACCGCCGGATGCCGAGTCGTGAAGGATGCCCACGAGCTGGAGCTCATGCGGCTCGCGTCCGAGATCACCCTCAAGGCCTACGAGGCCGCGTACCTGGCCATGGAAGAGGGGATGACCCAGCGGGACTTCGGCCGGCTCGTCTCCATGGCCCACGAACGCCAGGGCACGCAGGGGTACGCGAGCGTCCAGACCGGGCAGTATTCGGCGCTACCGCATGGCTCCGCGACCCCCCAGGTCATCCGTGAAGGGACGATCATCCTCATCGACGGCGGCTGCTCGGTAGAGGGCTACCGGTCCGACCTCAGCCGTACGTTCGTTCTGGGCAAAGCGACCCAGAAGATGAACGACGTTTTCGAGATCGAGCTCAGGGCCCAGACCGCCGCGCTGGAAGCGGCAGGCCCCGGTGTCGAGGCCCAGGCGGTGGACGCCGCGGCCCGCACCGTGATCGAAAACGCGGGATACGGGCCGGGCTACACCTATTTCACGCACCGTGTGGGCCACGGCATGGGCATGGATGGGCACGAATGGCCCTATCTGGTCAAGGGAAACACCATGCTCCTCGAGCCCGGCATGACCTTCAGCGACGAGCCCGGCATCTACATCCCGGGCGAGTTCGGCGTTCGACTGGAAGATGACATGGTGATCACCCCGGACGGCGCCGAGCTGTTCACGCCCCAGAGCCCCTCCCTCGAGAACCCCTTCGGGCAGATGGCCTGACCCATCAGCCCACCGGGGTCGGTCGGCGGGGTGCGGTCACGGCACCCCCCGATCGACGCCTCCCGGCCCCACGCCTCCCGGCCCCACGCCTCCGGGCCCGGCCCCTCCAGCGCACGGACGCCCACACGATCCGCGTCCTCCCCCGTCCGCTGCCTCCCCGTGGCCGGATTTCCGTCGTGTTTGTCGTTCGGAAAGGTGACGAAGAGCCGCTCGCCCAGTTGGGAGAGCTCCCACCGAACGCGAACCACGGAGTCGGACATGACTGGAACACGCAGTGGGCCAACGGCTTGGGCGCTCGCCGTCACCTGCGCTGCGTTCGCAGTGGGGTGTGGTGGAGGCGACGACGGCGGGATCGACCTGACCGATCTACCCGACATCGAGGACCCGGCTCCGCCGCCCCCGCCGCCCCCCGAGGCATTCCCGGTGGTGGGCGACACGGTCTACGCCGTGGACCTCGACGGGCGCCTCCTCACGTTCGGCACGGGGAGCACGGAGCAGGTGAGCCGTGCCGCGGCCATTCGCGGCGTGCCGATCCTCCACAGGATCGTCGGCATGGACTGGCGCCCTGCCGACGGTCGACTCTACGGCGTGGGCAACGACAGCCGGGTGTATGTCATCGACCTCGAAGCCGCCACCGCCACGCCGGTGAGCACCCAGCAGTTCTCGCCCAGGGTCTCCCTGTTCTTCGACGTCCACTTCGGGATGGCCATCGACCCGGACGCCGACAAGATCCGCCTGATCTCTGCCGAGTCGGGGGTCAACTGGGAGATCGATCCGGACGACGGCACCGCCGTTCAACTCCCCTCGCCTCGCTTCGCCGAGGGCGACGCGAACGAGGGCGTCACGCCGCGGATCGCCGGCATGGCCTACGGGCCTCCGCCGAGCTCCGCTGCCCTCGCACCCGGCGCCACCATCCCGACGGACTGCGACCGAATGCTCTGGGCCATCGACGCCAACGTGGAATGGATGATGGGCTCGTGCGACCCGGACGATTGGGACTTCGAGTCGCTCTTCGAGTTCGGAT
>JBDHLD010000044.1:0-32311 GCA_039586035.1 Gemmatimonadota bacterium
GATGTCCGTGACCGGATCCGTGGTGCCCGTGTCGCAGCTGCCGTCGCCGCCAAACGCAGCGCCGTTGACGAAGAGCATGGGCTCGTTCGAGCCGCGCTCGTTCGCGTAGCTGCAGGCATCGCTCTGAGGCAACGCGGCCGCCACGATCGTGGACCCGATGGCGTCGACGCCGGACCTATCCTTCGCCGGGGACATGCCGTTCGCGTGCAGATACAGCGCCACCGCACCGGCCACGTGGGGCGCCGCCATCGACGTTCCGCTGATCGTGTTGTAGCCGCCCCCGGTCCACGTGGAGGTGATGCAAACGCCCGGGGCGGCGATGTCCACGCTGGCCCCCCAGTTGCTGAAGCCAGCCAACGACTCGTCCTGGTCGCTCCGGCAGGTAGCAGAGCCCAGGCCACCGGGCAGCCCGTCGAAGTCGGCCATGGCCGACACCGCGAGGACCTCCGGGTACGCTTGCTTCACCCGCGAGTCGTTTCCGGCGGCGAGCGTGAACACGACCCCGGAGCCCACCAGGCCGCAGATGGCCTCGTGCACGGCCCCGGACGATCCGTCGCAGACCTCCGCGTCGTCGCTCGTGCTGATGCTCATGTTCGCCGCGGCGAAATCGACGGCGCCGCTGCTCTTCTGGGCCGCGACCCAGTCGATGCCGGCCACCATGTCACCGTTGAAGCATAGACCGCCGTTCTTGCACACCTTGACGGCCCAGAGCCGGACGCCGGGGGCGACGCCCACCACACCGATGCCGTTGTCCAGGGCGCCGATTGTCCCCGCCACGTGGGTGCCGTGCCCGCCGCCGTCATTCCAGTTCCCGATCGGGCCGCCGGCGAAGTTCGCTCCTCCCGCCACGTTGAGGTCGGGATGGTCTCCGTCGATCCCGCCGTCGATGACCGCCACGTCCAGGTTGACCACTCCGCCGTCACCGCCGATTCCAGCCGCAGGATTCCGGTCCGCCTCGATCCGGTCGACGCCCGTGGGCACCTCCTGCCCGGCCTGCGCGGCATAGGTGAAGACCTCTTCCAGCTCTACGGAAGCCACCCGAGGATCCCTGCTCAGCGCTTCGAGCCGGCCGGCCGGCACGCTGCCCGCGAAGCCGAACACCGCAGTGCCAAAGCCGTGACGGGCCGATACGCCCATCTCGGCGGCCATCTCGAGAGCCCGCGATTGGTTCGCCGCGTGCCCGCCCGGCGCGAAGGTCGGGTCGAGGACGACGAGCACCTGGGCCGTCTGCGCCCCGATCCTGGAAAGCTCCGGACCCGCGGGCTCGGGCGATGATGCGTCGTCGCCGCAGCTCACGAGCATGACGGCGCCGAGGAACGTGGCAAGACTACGTCTCATGCGGTCACTCCAGTGCACAGAATGGGATTGGAGGGTTCGGAGGCCAGTGGTCCTCTACAGTCGGTGGACCGATTCCCCACTCCGCTTTCCAGAGGCCCTGAACGGGGGGCACGGTGCTCCGGCGCGCCAGCGGGGTCCGACCTTCCCACGAAGGTTGTGACTGCGGGGCAGGCCGAGCAAGGGATTTCTTCAGACTGCCCTTCCCTCTGAAGGGCGCCCGGGCTGATCGAGCGGGGCAACAGGCGCGCGGCTACCTTCTGGGTCGAGGAAGGCTCCCGTTGCAACGGACGGGCTCGGCCGCAATCGATCGAGCGGTCCACGCTCACTGCCGCTTCGGAACCTCGTGCCCCGTCGAACCGAGCTGCTCGCGGGGCGGAGCGCCGCCCGTGGAAGAGATGCACGACGTACCGGAATCCCTCAGACTGGATCGAGGCCTGATCCTCGAGCGAGAGGCCGACGGCGGGTATGCCTGGCACCCCGTCGACGGGGGCGAGCCTCCACCGCTGACGGAGATGGTCTCACGAGCGAGAACCGTTCTCAAGAGGACCCGCGACGACCTGGCCGTCATCGATCACAGCCTCGCCCAGGAGACGGACCCGGCAAAGCAGAATCTCTACCTGGACAAACGGAAGCGCCGCCAGGACGCGGAGCGATTCCTCGCCGACTTCCTGGGGTGGGTTGCACGGAGATCCACGTGAACGAGACCGGCCCGACCGGCCACGACACGCCCCATCGAGGTGTCCTTCGCCCCGAATTGCGCCGAATCCACCGAGCGGGCTGGGGGCTCTTCTTCGTGTGGACGGCGCTGTTGGCCGCATGGGGACTGGTCCGGCCGGAACCGTACGCCGACGGCTGGCGCCTGGTGCTGGAGCTGCTCCTTCTGGGCCGGGCGGTCAGCATCGCAGATGGCGTCGCCAACGGCTTCAGCTCCGTCTACCTGCTCGTCCAGAACGGGCTGGAAGACATCGTTCTCCTGCTGGTCCTCTACCCATGGGTCGTCGCGGCGTACGAAGGCGTCGCCGAGCACCCACTGCTCGAGAGGACGGTCGGGGCAGTGCGGCGGACCGCAGAGGCCAACCGTCGCCTGGTCGAGCCCTGGGGCGCGATCGGCCTGTGGGTCTTCGTGTTCTTCCCGTTCTGGAGCACCGGCGCGCTGGTCGGGGGCGTGGTCGGCTACCTCCTGGGGATGCGAACGTGGCTCGTGTTCACGTCCGTGATCGCCGGGCACCTTCTGTCGGTCGTCTCGCTGGTGTGGTTCTTCGACGTCACCCGCGACATGCTCGCGTCGTTCGAGGAGGGCTGGGTGCGCTTCCTCCCCTGGGGCGTCCTCGCCGCACTGCTTCTGGGCACGCTCGTCTGGCGTGGGGTGGCGCGACGGAATCGAGGGCCGACGGCGTAGCGCAAGCGGGGTGCGGCGCCGGTCATCCTCCGCGGCCCGGAGTGGGCGTGAGCCGCGAGCGAGCCTCAGACCTGCTGCCCCGACTCCCGTGCACGCCGAGCCGTCTCCCGATCCAGGATCGCCCGGATCGTCTCGATCACTGGGTCGCCCGCCGTGTAGCGCGTCCCGTAGCCGAGGTTGAAGGCATAGTCGAAGTCGGACGGATTGAGTCCCTGGTTGTGCTGCATGATCGTCTCCAGCTTGTCCAAGCCCTTGGCGAGCCTGGCCTCGGGCGACTCCGCCTTCTCGTATTCGTCCCAGAGCTCCGTGATCTCGTCCCTGAGCGGGTCGGGAAGCGGCGCCAGCAGCTTCAACAGGTCTCCCCGTTCCTGGGCGGCCTTGCTCTCGCCCGGGACCTGGTCGACCGCAGGAATGTCGCCCCCGATGGCCTCGCCGAGATCGTGGATGATGCAGATCTTCACCAGGCGGGCGAAATCGACATCTGGGTAGCCGGGCGCGAAGACCATGGCCATGAGACACAGGCGCCAGGTGTGTTGGGCGACGCTCTCCGGCTGCCCGGATGAAGTCCAGGCGCTCCGGAGCGTGTTCTTGAGCTGCTCCGCTGACCGGAGGAACGTCAGAACTCCCTCGATTTCGGACGGTTGCATGATGTCTCTCTGTCCTCCCCGGTTGCCGGTGCGCTCCCGAGCTCCGCGCCCCTCGGACCTAGCGTCCCAGCTCTGGCCAGCAGCTCTCTACGAAAGTTCTCGACCGGGATGTCGTCGGCAGAGACGTCGTCCGGAGCTCGTGACCGTCAGCGTGGGCATCCTTCGAGTAGGCGGGCGTTTCGGGCATGGGACTCGACGGAACGAGGGTCACGAGCGGCCGTGGGGAAACGTTCACGGCAAGATGGAGCCTGGCTCGCCGCGGGGGCAAGCAACCCGGCGGTGTTGCGCTCCGGGAGGGCATGGCGGAGCTCTCCATCGAAACGATCGAAGCCGTCCACGGCGCCAACTCGGTCAGGTTTCGGGTCGACTCCGTGGACGCACGGGGCGGCTGGCGTAGCCCCGGTCCCTTTCAGGTCGTCGATGCCGAGGAGGGCCGAAGCTATGACGTGAGGGTTCGACTTCGGAACCCGGAGTCTTCGGTCCGCCTGCATGTGACGAGCGAGTCGGCCGAGTCGAGAGATCCGCGGACGCCGATGACCGAGATCGTCGCCCCGGGCGAGACGGGGGAGAACGAGTGGCGCGAGCTGACCTACCGCTACACCGTCCCGCCACACTACCGGAACGTGCGCTTCCAGGTGAACGCGGTGGCGCCAGGCACGTTTTGGATCGATGATGTCAGGATCGAGCCCATCGGAGGGGGCTGATCCGTCGATGTGCGGTGGTGAGTGCCGAACACGTGACGGCAGCGACGACGGAATCTACGGATCGGCGACGACGCAGGAGGCGACCCATGGCCTATACCCGCAGAGAGTTTCTCGGCACGGTCTCGGCGGCGGCGGCCGGGACGCCCCTGGTCGGTACGGTCGACCCGCAGCTTGCGTTCGGGGCGAGCGACTCGGTACACGGACCGGATCGCGCGTTGGACCCGGGCTCCGCCGGTCTCCAATCGGCTCCGCTCCACGATCCTCTCGGCGTGCGTGACGACTTCGAGGTCGTACGAGAGGGTGTGTACCTGGACGCACCGTACATCACGCCGTCTCCGCGCCAGGCGGTGGAGGCGACGCTTCGGTTCGTGGAGGCGAAGGGGCGGAAGCCGGTGAGCCTGGGCGAGATGCTCGAGGAGACCGACCGTGTTCGTCGCCGGTACGCCGAGCTGGTGGGGGCCACGGAGGACGAGATCGGCCTGCTGTTCGCGACCAGCGAAGGCGAGAACATCGTCGCGGGCGCTCTCGACCTCGGTCCCGGGGACAACGTGGTCATCGACGACCTCCACTACGAGACGACCTACGTGCTATACCGCCACCTGGCGGAGGAGCGCGGCGTGGACCTGCGCATCGTCCGGAGCGAAGGCGGCGCGGCTCCCGCGGAGGCGTACGCGCCCTACGTGGACGAGCGCACGCGTCTGGTGTCCGTCGCATGGGTCTCCCATCAGAATGGTTACCATCACGACCTCGCTCCCTTGGCCGATCTGGCCCACGCCCACGGCGCATATCTGTATGCCGACGCGATCCAGGGCGTGGGAATGCTGGATCTGGAGGTGTCCCGAGTGCCCATCGACTTCTTCACGGCAGGAACCTACAAGTGGCTACTCGGTGGGTACGGTGTCGCACCGTTCTTCGTCCGGCGCGAACACCTCGATCTCGTTCGCCTCGACCGTTTCGGCTCGCTTCACATCGCCGATGAGCGCGAGGACTTCCACTTCTCGCTGCACACGGACGGCCGCAAGTTCGGGTACGCGACTTTGGCGTTCGGGGCCGTGTTCCAGCTCGGTGCCGCCCTTGACTACCTCCACGCCCTGGGGGTCGGCCGGATCGAATCCCACACGGTTCCGCTGGCCCATCGGATCCGGGAGGGGCTGGTGGCTCAGGGCTTCGAGGTCGAGACGCCCCCGGACAACCGATCCGCCATCGTGACCTTCGTTCCGCGCCTGGCTCCGGAGAGGCTGGCCCGGGACCTGGAAGCATCGCGGATCAAGGTGAGCCTCAAAGACGAGGGGCGTCGCATCCGTGTGGGCGCCGCCCTGTTCAACAACCAGGAAGACGTCGATCGGTTCCTGGCGCTGACGGGCACATGGGCGTAAAGGCCCGACGGATGAAGGCACTCGCCGACCGGATCGGGGCCGGCGTTCTCGTGCTGCTGTTGGTCGCAGCCGTCCTCACGGGGCCCGTCTGGGTGGTCGTGGCGTTCATCCTCTTCGTGCCCGTGGCCGCCGTGGTCTGGGAAACGGCCTGGGCGCGCTTTCTACGCGGGCAGCCACCGTCGAATCCCGAGCTCCCCCTCGAGTAGGCGCCGCTGCCGCTGCCAGCAATCCACGAGGCCAACGCCCGTAAACCCCTGAATTACATGCCGGTGCGTATCTGCAACGTTGTGTAAACAAATGTTTGCACCCACGAATGTTGTAGGCATTCCCGAACGACACGCCGATTCTGACCGCCGTGAGCTGCGTTGCGAAGGCACCACCCCGCCGCGCTCAGGGCTCTCTGGGAGGGACCGATGACCTGGTCTCCAGATGCTGGTTCGCGATGCACCCCCTTCGTTCGCTCGGTCCCGTTCGCGCGAGGCGCCCGCGCCGTCGGCATCATGGCGGCGCTCCTGACGGCGTGCGCCGAGCCGACGTCCGTGGAGCCCCCGACCGGGGCCCCGTCGACCTCCTTGGTCGCCTCGGCGGGATCGGCCCCTTCGGCCCAATCGGCGGGCTTCGCGCCAGGGCACGTGATCGCCCGTTTCACACCGGGTGCCGACCGGGCGGCGGTTGCGGCAGGCCAGGGCGCGGTCCCGCTCCGAGAGCTCACGACGGACACCTGGCTGCTGGGGGTCCCGGACGGCGCCGAAGTGGCGGTCGCGAATGCCCTGACTCGCAATCCCAACGTCGAGTACGCCGAGCCCGACCACCTCCGCACCCTCGGCGATCCGCTTTGCCCCACGTGCACGTTCCCGAACGACGGATGGTTCGAGTGGCAGTGGAACATGCACAACGACGGCGACGTCGACTACGGCCTGGGCCTCGTCTTCCCCACCGCGATGGTGGACGCCGACATCGATTGGCTGGAGGCCTTCGACTACCTGGGGCCCTCTCCCCCCGGCTCGGCGAAGATCGGCATCCTGGACACGGGAATCCTCGGGACTCACCTGGATTTCTGTGGTAAGAACATCCTGTGGAAGAACTTCTACGACGAGAACTCCACAACACCAGGCGACGATCACGGCCACGGCACGCACGTGTCGGGAATCGCGGGCGCCTGCGCCGACAACTTCGGCGAAGGCGTCGTGGGCGTCGCGTACGGTCCGAACATGGAGTTCGTGTCGGGCAAGGTCTGTGACATCAACGGAGACTGTCTGGCCTCGGGGATCGTCGAGGCGATCTACTGGGCCACGGACAACGGCGCTCACGCGATCAACATGAGCTTCGGTGACGTCACGCAATCTCAGGCCGAGAGCGACGCGCTGGCGTACGCCATGGCGAACAATACGCTTCCGGTCTGCGGAGCCGGGAACGAGGCTTCCGAGGTCATCTTGTACCCCGCCGCCGACCCCAACTGCGTAGCGGTCACGGCGACCGACTACGGCGACGAGCTAGCCAGCTATTCGAGCTTCGGGCCCCAGGCTGAGGTAGCGGCCCCGGGTGGTGACCTGGAGGACTTCCTTTTCGCCTCGAGCATGATCTTTTCGACCGGCGCCGCCTGGGAAACCGACTATATCCACAATGCCGGCACCTCCATGGCTGCGCCGCACGTGACGGGCTTGGCAGCGGTGCTTCACTCGCTGGGCGTCTCGACCGCCGTCGAGATCCGCAACTGTCTCCGGAACACCGCCGACGATCTCGGCCCACCCGGCTGGGACGAGCAGTTCGGCTTCGGCCGGATCAACATGTTTCAGGCGGTCGCCAACGCGGGGAGCTGCGGTGGCGGTGGCGGTGGCGGTGACAACGTGCCTCCCACGGCCTCGTTCACCCACACGTGCACGGGATTCGACTGCGACTTCGACGGATCCGCGTCGTGGGACTCGGACGGGTTGGTGACCGGGTACTCCTGGAGCTTCGGCGACGGCTCCACGGGAAGCGGCGTGACCCCGAGCCACACCTACGCCTCTCCCGGCGACTACACCGTGACGCTCACGGTCACCGACAACACCGGTGCTCCAGGGGCTTCGTCACAGATCCTCGGCGTCGGCTACATCCATCTGGATGCGCTGACGGGCTGGAGCGAGTGGACGAGGGGGAATCGGTGGAAGGGGTTCCTCACGGTGCCGGTGGTCGGGGTGGACGGGCTGCCGGTATCCGGCGCGGACGTCTCCGTGTCGTGGAGCGGAGCTGCCTCGGGAAGCGCGACGCGGAGGACGAACGGTGGCGGTACGGCAGACTTCGAAACGGACAGGATTCGTGGCGAAGGGACCGTCACGTTCACCGTGGACGGCGTGTCCCACTCGAGCTTCTCGTACGACCCATCGCTCAACACGGACGGCGCGTCCGCCCAGGTCGAGACGCCCAACCAGACGCCGGCGGCGGCCTTCACGGAGTCGTGCGGGCCGTTGACATGCGACTTCACGGACCAGAGCTCCGACGCGGACGGAACCATCGTGATGTGGGAGTGGGACTTCGGTGACGGGTTCACCTCCGATGAGCAGGACCCGACCCACGAGTACTTCCTGTCGTTCTTCTACTTCGTGACGCTGACGGTGACGGACGACAAGGGCGCGACGGACACGGTGCTGAAGGAGATCTTCGTCCCGGCGCTGGATACGGGCATCACGCTCACGGCCAACGGCTACAAGAGCCAGGGTAAGAAGTTCGTGGAACTGACGTGGAGCGGAGCGGTGAGCCCGCAGGTCGACGTCTACAGGAACGGACAGCCCTTCACCATCCCGAACGTCGAGCCCTTCACCCATACGGACGCCTTGGGACGCACGAAGGAGAGCAGCTTCACCTATCAGGTGTGCGAGCTCGGCACAAACGCATGCTCCAACTCGATCACGGTAACGTTCTGAGGCGGCCAGGCTCGTAGGATTCTGCCGGGGCGGCCCGCTGATGGGTCGCCCCCCCCGGATCCTCCGGCCAGCTACCCGCCAGTCCCGCCGCTGTCCAGAGGGTCACCACCGCCTCGCCGCAGCACCGCATCGTCCCGCCGCCCCCGGCGGAGCCACGCTATCTCAACGACTCCAGCGTCTCCGCGCAAAGCATCAGCGCGCGACCGGAGTGATACGCCGCCTGCCAGGCCCCGGTGCGTTGGGTCCCCGCCCTCCTGCTGCCGTCCTCTTCGAGGACTTGCCACCACCCGCCCCCCGGGGCGACCTGCTGTTGCTGAACGAAGCGGAAAGTGGCCGCGAAGGCATCGTAGTACTCGTCCCGTCCCGTGAACGCGTACATCCTCAGGAATGCGATCATGGATTCGGCTTGCACCCACCAGCGCTTCTTGCGGTCATTGGCCGGCTCGCCCAGGTAGCCCCGCTGAAAGACGCCCCCGCGGGCGTGATCGAATCCCAACGAGATGCAGGATTGGCAGAGCGACTCGGCCCACTCCGTGTAGCGTCCGAGTGGGATCCCCAGGTCCGGCAGGGTGTCGAGTACCAGCCAAACCACCTCGAGGTCGTGCCCGTAGCTGACGCGCAGGTTCTTCCTCTCGTTCACCACCGTCCAGTCCGCGTGGAACGCGTCCACGTTGCTCGGGAACGGAGGTACCTGGATCGTGGAAGTCAGAATGTGGATCAGCTCCTCGAGGCGGGCGCGAAGCCGCTCGTGGGGCCATACCCGATACAGCTCCGCGAACGCTTCCAGCACATGTAGGTGGGTGTTGAAGGTCTTGTGACCCGCCCTGCCGATGATGCGCGGCGGTCCCGACTCTCGGGCAGGCGACCAATCCGGCTCGAACCATTCCACGAATCCCCCGTGAACGGGGTCGTGGGAGCTGCGATGCAGCAGGCTGAAGAGATCTCGAGCCGCCCGGAGGGCCTCGGTCGACCCGGTCGCCCGGTGGAACGCGACCAGGCCATACAAGGCGAAGGCCTGCCCATACAAGTGCTTCCGCCGATCCTCCGGCGTGCCGTCACGGGTCACGCTCATGTGAAACCCGCCGTGATCTCGGTCGCGGAGATGCTCCATGAGGAAGCGGAAGCCCGACTCCGCGGCCCAACGCGCCTGTTCGGCTTCGATACCCCGGCTCACAAGCGTGCTGAAGAACCACAGTTGGCGGGTCTGGAAGATCAAGTGCTTCAAGCCGCCGGCGTCGAAGCGATCTCCCTCGAGGGACTCGAAGTAGCCACCGTGCTCGCGGTCGACGCCGTCGGGCAGGTAGAAGCTCACGAGTCCCTCGGTCAACAGCTCACGACAGGCCGTCGCTTGATCAGTCAGGTCCGAATCGACGCTCGTGAAAGGCGTGCGGTTCTGAGGCGGCTCGAGGGGGCCCGGGTCCCGTCCTCCACGGCCCCGTCCCAAGATCCGACGGGCCATGCGCCAAACCGGGCGGAATGGCGCAGCCATTTGCCTTTTCAGGCGTCTACCCCGCCCAGGGCCTCGCTCCTCGCCCTCCGCCAAGCCGGCCTCCGCGATGCGCTAGTGTGCTGCTGCCAGCACCACACTAGTTGGCGAAGAGCTGGACGTAGTGTCCCTCGTGCACGCCGATCCCCATACGGCCGAAGCCCTCGCGGAGGATGTTCTCCCGGTGGCCCGTCGAGTTCATCCAGGCGGACACCGCCCCTGCCGCCGAGAAGTTGATGGCGATGTTCTCGCCCATGAGCGAGAACGTCACGCCTGCGTTGCGAGCCCGGTCCCAGGGCTGCTCGCCTTCCGGATTCGTGTGGCTGAAATAACCACGGTCGGCCATGTCTTGGGCGTGCGCTTGGGCCACCGCGTCCAGGCCAGCGTCGGGTGACAGCGGCCCTCCTGCCTCCTCCTCGGCGCGTGCCGCGTTGGTCAGGGAGAGGATCGTGTCCCGGGCGGCAACGAGGGCCGGGTCCCCCACTTCGGACCCCGGCACCCCGGCGACCACGTCGCTCTGGCAAGCCAGAGACAGGACGAATGCCGCCACGAGAGCGGCGGCGGCGGAGCTGCGATACAGCATGGCTTGGACGGCTCGAGAAGTCGGACGTCGGGACGGGCCAGGGCCCGCAGGGCCTACTCCTGGTTATCGAACCGGCGCGTTGGATCCGTGAGCTGCGCAGCCGTCCGGAAACAGCGCCGGACGTTCCGTGACCAGAGAGAGCCGGCCGCTTCCCGTCGCCCTACCCTACCTGAAGCGCCAACTCCTCCTCGGCGGCCGATGTCTCCTGGGCTTCCAGCGCGGCGTGAGCCGCCGCCAGTCGCGCGATCGGTACGCGGAACGGCGAGCAGCTGACGTAGTTGAGCCCGAGACGATGGCACAGATGGATGCTCCTGGGATCGCCCCCGTGCTCCCCGCAGATGCCCACTTCCAGGTCCGGCCGGGTGCCGCGGCCAGCCTCCACTGCCAACCCCATCAGCTTGCCGACGCCTGCGGGATCGATGGTCGCAAAGGGATTGTCGGGCAGAATCCGCTTGCCCACGTATTCCACCAGAAAGCCCTGCTCGGCGTCATCCCGTGAGATGCCGAACACCATCTGGGTCAGATCGTTGGTGCCGAACGAGAAGAACTCCGCGACCGTGGCCACGTCGCCGGCGGTGAGGGCGGCCCGTGGTACCTCGATCATGGTCCCGAACTTGTACCGGACCGTGGTTTCCTCCTCCGCCATGACCTCCTGCGCCTCCGGCTCGAGGATCTCTCGCTGTAGGCGGAGCTCGTCCCGGTGCGAAACCAGTGGGACCATGATCTCCGGGTGTACGTCTACCCCGTCCTTCGCGCAGCGGCACGCGGCCTCGAAGATGGCCCGCACCTGCATCTTGTACAGGTCCGGCACGAGGATGCCCAGGCGGACGCCCCGGGTGCCGAGCATGGGATTGGACTCCCGCAGTGATTCGACGCGGTCCAGGAATCCCTGCTTGACCCTGACCTGCTCGAGGGCATCGTCGATCTCACTGAGCGTGCGGTGGTGCTGGAGCTGCACCTTGAGGTCGGTCAGCGAGCGAACGAGCTCTTCATGGGACGGCAGGAACTCGTGCAGAGGCGGGTCGAGAAGCCGGATGATCACGGGCAGGCCGTCCATCTCGCGGAACAGCCCGTCGAAGTCCCGGCGCTGGAGCGGCAGCAGCTTCTGGATCGCCTCGTTCCGCTCCGTGGCCGTCGGCGCCATGATCATCTGCTGGACGACCGGCAAGCGGTCGGTCTCGAAGAACATGTGCTCGGTGCGGCAGAGGCCGATGCCCTCGGCGCCGTACTCCCGAGCCCGCTTGGCGTCCTGCGGATAGTCGGCGTTGGCCCAGACGCCCAACGTCCGAACCTCGTCCGCCCAGCTCAGAAGCTCGCTCAGATAGGCGTTGCGGATATCAGGAACGAACGTCTGCAGCTCGCCCTCGAACACCGTCCCTACGGTGCCGTCCAACGACACCCACTCCCCCTGCCGGATGATGCGCCCATCGCCCACGGTCATCTCTCGGGCGTCGAGGTCGATCTCGAGCTCCGTCACTCCCACCACCGCCGGCTTGCCGAACTGCCTCGCGACCAGCGCCGCGTGACTCGTGCGTCCACCCTTCGAGGTGATCAGCCCTTCCGCCGCCAACATCCCGTGGACGTCGTCGGGCTTGGTCTCCGGCCGGACCATGATCACGCGCTTGCCGTCCTGCTTGGCCCAACGCTCCGCCGTGTCGGCGTCGAAGACCACTACGCCCACGGCAGCACCGGGAGAGACGTTCAGACCCCTGGCGATGGGCTCCTGGCTCTCCAGCGCGCCGGGGTCGAGCTGGGGGTGGAGGAAGAAGTCGACCTGCTCGGGCCGCACTCTGCGTACCGCCTCTTCCCGGGAGATCAGCCCCTCGTTGGCCATATCCACCGCGATGCGGACCTCGGCCTGGGCCGTGCGCTTGCCGTCCCGCGTCTGGAGCAGCCAGAGCTTGCCTCGCTCCACCGTGAACTCCATGTCCTGCATGTTCCGGTAGTGACGCTCGAGACGGCCTGCGATCTCGCGCAGCTCCTCCGCGATGGCCGGCTGGGTCTCGTCCAGCTCCTCGATCCTCAGCGTGGCACGTGTGCCGGCGACTACGTCCTCCCCCTGCGCGTTGATCAGATAGTCGCCTTCCATCTCCGGGGACCCGGTCGTGGCGTTGCGCGACATGGCCACGCCGGTGGCCGAATCGGGGCCGAGGTTGCCGTAAACCATGGTCTGCACGTTGACGGCGGTGCCGAGATCGTGCGCGATGCCCGCGGCGTTACGGTAGTCCACGGCCCTCTTGCCGTTCCAGGACTTGAAGACCGCCTCCGTGGCCAGCTTCAGCTGATCCAGCGGATCGGAGGGGAAATCCGACCCGGTGTACGTCCGGTAGATCTCCTTGAACTTCCACGTGACGGTGGCCCAGTCTTCACCGTCGAGCTCTGCGTCGCTCGCGACGCCTCGGCGACGCCGCCGAGCGGTGATGACGGCCTCGAAGACCTCGTCCGGCACGCCCATCACGACGGAGCCGAACATGTGCACCAGCCGCCGATAGAGGTCATACACGAACCGGGGGTCGCCGCCCCGCGCCACCTTGTGATCGGCGATCTCGTCGTTGAGGCCCAGATTCAGGACGGTGTCCATCATGCCTGGCATGGAGAACTTCGCCCCGGACCGGGATGACACGAGAAGTGGATTCTCCGGATCGCCGAAGCCCTTCCCCGTGGCCTCTTCCAGCGCGCGAACCGCCTCCACCTCCTGATCCCAGAGGGTCTCGGGGAAGCGCTCTTCAGCGCCCAGGTAGGCCATGCACGCCTCGGTCGTGACGGTAAAACCGGGGGGCACGGGGACGCCGAGCCGGGTCATGTCGCCGAGGTTGGCTCCCTTGCCACCAAGGAGCCCGCGAACGGCGTCCCAGCTTCCGCCGAGCCGCTCTTCGGCTTGATCCAACTCGCTGAACAAGTAGACGTATTTCATCGTGGTATTCCGCTCTTCCGCGTGGTGCCTGTCAGGTGTTGTTGCGGCAGCGGCGGGCGCCCGTCATGGGGGTGAGACGGGGCGTCGGAGTGCACCCCGCGTCGCCGGGCCGATAGGACTTGGAACATGTCAGCGCGAGCCGCCCGGCGGCAAGCGCGAGCGGCCCACGGCCTCGGCCTCCCCGATGCCGTACAGCGCCTCGGCCAGCGCCACGCCCACGGCCTGACCGAGGGCCCACAGGCGCTCCTCCGTGGCGTACTGCCCCTGGAACGGGCCGTAGGTCACGTCATTCGAGGACGCCTCCACGGTGAGCCCGTGCGTCCCCAGTCGGTCGAATGCCCAGCTGCGTGCGCGGGCGCCGCCCGTCGTGGGGCGGGCGGTGGAGCCCTCCGGCGGCACGAAATCGGGATTGGCTCCGGTGGCCGCGTCCAACACAGCGCGGATCTCATCCCACAGCTCGGGCGAGGAGGTCTCCGCGTCGTTGTAGAAGAAGAAGTTGGAGCGGCCGCCGGGGGCGGCGTGGAAATCCACCAGGATGCGGACCCGGCCCCCGCCGTTCGCGTAGTCCAGGATTTCGCGCTGCAGAGCATGGATGGTCGGCGCCGTGGCGAGGTCTGGGTCGGCCCACTGGCGGTTCAGGTCCAGCCCCGCCCGGTTCACACGCTGATTGCCGGCCAGAACGCCGTCCGGGTTCAGGAAGCCGACCACGAAGACGTCTGAGACGCGCCGCAGCTCGGCGGCTGTCTCGCCGTCTCCGCGTAGCCACCTCAGGAACCCCTCGAGCATGTAGGAACCCTCGGGCTCGCCCGGGTGCTGACGGGCCACGACCCAGATTCCGCTCTTATCCGTGGAGGGCACTGCCGGGTCGGTGATCCTGAGCAGCTCCACGGGATTGCCCCCGATGCTTCCGCCGATCACCTGGGCGGAGGCTACCCAGCGCCCGTTCCGCAGCGTATCCACGACGGCTTGCCACCGGGAGAAGTCGTAGGGCAGTGCCAGTGCGAACCACTCGGAATCGGAACGAGCGCTGTGGGCGAAGACGAAGGCGGAGTCCACCGGGGCGGCGGGGACGCGAGACCAGGTGACACCCCCGTCGGAGCTCACGACGGGGCGTTTGACGGACCAGGTGGACGCCGAGGCGACAGTCAGCGCGTCCTCGAGGCGATAGGTCAGCGGGAGTCCCGCCCCATCGACCAGCCGGTACGAAAACCAGAAGCGAGTCTGGGCGTTCGTATCCCGCCGAAGCGTCAGCAGGACGGTGTCGTTCGAGAATCCGGCGCTCCCCAGGCTCGCCCCCTCGAAGGCGAAGGATACGGTGGGAGGGGCGCCGCCGACCACAGGGGCCTCCGTGCATCCACCCAGAAGGGCCGGCACCAGCACCGCGCCCCACCACGGACGGTGGTAGCGCCTCATGGGCCGGGGGGGCTCATGCACCTTCTGCGAGGCCAGGAACCGCGCCCTCTTCGTCGGGCTCGCCCGTACCGGGGAGCGGCGGTGGCGGGAAGTAGAGCGTGATCTCGAGACGTCGGCCAGCAACGAGCTCCACGGGCAGTGGGGGCGCAAAGGCGCCCAGCTCGTCGAGCCACTCGTGGCGGTAGACCAGCGGGAAGCTGCCTTCCGGCAGATCCTCCAGGCGGAATCGCCCCTGTCCGTCCGTGAGGGTTCGGTACTGCGTACCCGACAGGAAGACCACGGCGCCCACCAGAGGGGCCCCGCTTTCCCGCTCAACCACGCGGCCCTCGATGACGGCCCGAGTACGGGCGCGGCGCTCCCGGGTATCCTGGATCTCGAGCACCTCGCCACCGGTCTCGAGGTACCGGGTGACCACCCGGGGGTCGCTCACGCGGACCTGACGACCCGGGTCGGCCACGACGGCGATCTGGGGCATACGGATGAACCAGCTGTCGACGATCCACGCGCCGTTGTCCAGGCGCCTGAACTCCACGCGCCCCCCCGCTGCCGGAGCGGCCACCTGCTCGAGAACCCGCGTGTAGTTGTACTCGAGGACGCGGAGCTCCGCCGTCCGTTCGTCGAGCCAGAACGAACCGCGGATGTCGGGGTGCGCCACATCCGCGGTCGGCTCGAAGGCCAGCCCGATAAGACCGGGGCGTTGGGCGTCTCTCACCGCCTGAAAGCAGTGTGACCCCAGGAAGCTGTCGGACAGGAGCACGCTCTCGTCCGGGGCGTAGTAGTACGTGCCGTCGTCCCTGGCGACGACGTAGCCGTCTTGCGCCAGATCGTTCGCTGAAAGGCTCTCGTAGGGCCGCGCGCCGAAGTAGGGCCGGAGTGACCGGGTCTCCGTGAGGATCTCCAGCGTGTGAGGATCCCTTGTGCGCTCGACGTCCGCGATCTGCATCTCCACCACACCGCTGCTTCGCGTCCACTCCGCCACGGTCATCGCCTTCCTGGCTTCCTGCCAGATGCGCTCGAGCGCCAGGCCGGCGTTCTCGACCAGCGCACAGCGCCGGGTGGCCGTGACGTCGAGCCCCGTGAGCACCACGGCCTGCGTGACCACCTCCATCGTGTACGGCACGACGTCATGGTCACCCACCCCGAGCTCGGCCGATTCCGTGCTCTCGTACCCGATCCGCTGGGCCAGCAGCGTCACCGTTCCCGCCCGGGGCAAGCGGATCTGGAACCGGCCCCGAGCGTCGGTGAGTGACCCGGCAACCGCCGTTCGCGAGCTGTCCAGCGCCATGACGAAGGCGCCCTCGATCCCCGCGCCCGTGGCCTGGTCGACGAGGATGCCGTCCACCTCCTGTCCGGAAAGGCCGGTCGCCGCTCCCGCGGCCAGCCCGGCCAAGACGCCCGCGAGAATGGCAGGATTGACGTGGATTCGCATGATCGAGGATTCGTGTGTTCGCCGACGGGCCGGTTTCGCTCCGGCCCTGCTCGCATCAAGATACCAGAAGAGAGGACGGCGGAGCACGGCCAGCGAGGAGCGCCCCTCACCTTCCTCAGTCCACCGGAGTCCCTTCATTCGGATCTGCTGAGATTGCCGGCTTCGCCTCCAGAACAAACCTACGAGCGTCGGCGTGAGGCGTTCCTCGAACAACGCGCGGCAGCCGCCCGTCGCTCGGCCCGCATCTCCCGACTCAGGCTGTTGACGTTCCTCCTGCTCACCGTTCCGCTGATCGCGTTCGAGAGCGCCGGGCCTACTGGGCGACTCCTTCTTCTTGGCTCGGAACTACCTATCCTCATTGCCTTTGCGGCGCTCGTCGCCATCCACTCCCGGTCCCGGCGTCGCGAGCGGTGGCTCGGGCTTCGGGTGACCTTCTGTGAAGAAGGTCTGAAGCGGATCCGCCGGGAGTGGGAAGATCTCCCCGACCTGGGCCCAGCGCCCGAGGGCGACCACCCCTACGCGGCGGATCTGGACCTGTTCGGGCCGGTAAGCCTGTCCCGCCTTTTGGGATCGGTGGCCACCACGCCTGGGCGACAGACGCTTCGCCGCTGGCTGCTGACCCCCTCGCCTCCGACGGCGGCGCGCTCGAGGCAGGAGGCCGTCGCCGAGCTCTCTCAGCACCACGACCTGCGCGAGACGCTGGCCGCCTGGGGACGTCTGGTCGGATCACCAACGGCCGCCGGCATGGAGCGTTTCATCGGTTGGACTCGCACCGGGAGCCCCCTCCCGCGCTGGGTTTCGCACGCGTCCTTTGCGCTACCCGCCGCCACGGCGGTGCTGATCGTGGCCTCGGTGCTGGGCTGGGTCGGACAGCCGCTCTGGCTGCTGCCGGTTCTCGCCGCGACGCTGTTGACCATCCGCCAGCAGCCTTCCGTCCACCAGACTTTCAAGGACGCCTCCTCGGGCGAAGTCGGGCTGGCTCACTACGCGCGTCTCTTCGAACCGATCACGGAAGCGTCGTTCCGCTCACCCACGTTGACCGGAGCCCAGGCGCAACTGGGCGCCGACGGCGTCAGCGCTCCCGAGCAGCTGGCGAAGCTCCTTCGGCTCGTGAACCTCTCTGACGCCCGGCGAAACGCCATGTTTCACTGGCCCATTCAGGTTCTCACGCTCTGGGACTTCCACGTGGCCCGGGCCCTGGAGAAGTGGCGCAGCACGGCCGGGCCCTACGTGGAGCGGTGGGTGCTCACGCTCGGTGAAGTGGACGCGCTGGGCGGGCTTGCCGCGCTTCGATTCGAGAACCCGCACTGGACCTTCCCCGAACTTGATTCTGAAGGTGAGGTCGTAGTCTCTAAAAGTATTCAGCACCCATATCTACAGAAGGACGTGGCAGTCGCCAACGACGTGGAGATCGGCCCGCCCGGGTCGTTCGTGCTGGTTACGGGCTCCAACATGTCCGGCAAGAGCACCCTGCTCCGGGCCGTGGGCGTGAACGTGGTCTTGGCGCGAGCCGGCGGACCGGTGGCGGCGGCAACGCTGCGGCTCCCGCCGGTTCGACTCGAAACCAGCATGCGAATCCAGGACTCCCTGGCCGCAGGCATCTCGTTCTTCATGGCGGAGCTGACGCGCCTGAAAGGGGTCGTCGACGCGGCTCGCCAGCACGACGCTGCTCCGGTCCTCTTTCTTCTGGACGAGATTCTCCAGGGGACCAACACCGTCGAACGGCAGATCGCTGCGCGGACGGTCATCCGGCATCTCCTGGACGCCGGCGCCATCGGCGCCGTGACCACGCACGATCTTCACCTCGCTGTGGCCCCTGACCTGGAGGAGCGCGCGCGGGCGGTCCACTTCCAGGAGACGTTCGAACGGACCGGCGACGGGCTGAGCCTCCACTTCGACTACCGGCTGAGGCCGGGTCTGGCCACGTCGACCAACGCCCTCGCGCTCATGGAGCTCGTTGGCCTACGGAGTGAGTCGCCGGTCGAGACGTCCACATCGCAGAAAGGAACACCCTCATGAGCCGGTCCTCGGAGAGCCCCGGGCCGAGCCTCCAACACGCCTGGCAGAGCCTGACACGCTGGCCGGGAGGCCGCTGGGCGTTTGGCGTGATCCTGGGTCTGTGGGTCCCCTACACCGGCACGATTCGGCCGCGCGTGCAGGCGCTGGAGGCCGGCTACGCCCGAATCGGGCTCAAGGACCGGCGCAGGGTGCGGAACCACCTGCGATCCGTCCACGCGGTGGCGCTCACCAACCTCGGCGAGGTCACCAGCGGCCTCGCGATGCTCACGGGCCTTCCCGGCCACGTGCGCGGCATCGTCACGGGCCTGGAGACACGCTTCCACAAGAAGGCTCGTGGAACACTCACGGCGGAGTGCCGGTGCTCGCCCCCCGCGGTGAGCGAAGCCACCGACTATGCGGTCGTGGCCGACATCAAGGACGCGACCGGGGACGTCGTGGCCCGCACGACCGCCACCTGGCGGTTGGCACCCCGATGAACGAGGGCCTGCCACCCGCCTCATCGGGGAGCCCCGCCCCACCGCCGCCCGCGGGGCCCGCGTCCCGGAGCCGGGGCGCGGCCGACACGCCGCCAGCCAAGACCGAGGCGCCGGCCCTACGATCGGACCCGGGCCCCCTCGACACGGCCCTTACCCGACACGCTGGCATCCGGGTACCTCTGCTCTGCGGCGCCATGTACCCGTGCAGCAATCCCGAGCTGGTGGCGGCGGCCAGCAGGGCGGGCGCCATGGGGATCATCCAGCCCGTGTCGCTCACGTACGTACACGGCCACGACTTCCGCCAGGGCGTGCGAGAGATCATTCGCGACGCCGGGGCGCCGGTGGGCATGAATGCCTTGATCGAAGCGTCCTCCAAAGCGTATCGGCGTCGTATGGAGGCGTGGATCGAGGTCGCCCTGGAAGAGGGCGTCCGGTTCTTCGTGACCTCGCTCGGGAATCCCCGTTGGGTGGCCGAGCGCGTCCACACCGTCGGTGGCGTGGTCTATCACGACGTCACGGAGCGGAAGTGGGCCCAGAAGGGCGCGGACGGGGGCGTGGACGGCCTGATCGCCGTGAATCGGCGCGCTGGCGGACACCCGGGAAACCACACGCCCGAAAGCCTGCTTGACGAGATCGGTGACCTGGGCCTGCCCGTGGTATGCGCCGGGGGCGTGGGTACGGCGCGCGAATTCGTCGCCGCGCTGCGGATGGGCTACGCCGGCGTGCAGATGGGCACGCGGTTCATCGCCACGGCCGAGTGCAGGGCGAGCGACGCGTACAAGCAGGCCATCGTGGCCGCTTCCGAAGACGACATCGTCTGGAGCGAGCGCATCACCGGAGTACCCGTCGCCGTCATCGGCACCGAGTACGTGCGCCGGGCCGGCCTGAACGCGAGCTGGATCGCACGACGCCTACTCCGCGGACGCAGGACCAAGCACTTCATGCGCACCGTCTACTGGCTGCGATCCGCTTGGCAGCTCAAGCGCGCCTCACTGGACCCCAAGGCCGCTCGCGAGTACTGGCAGGCCGGCAAGAGCGTCGCCGGCATCGACGCGATCGAGCCCGTCGAGACCATCGTTCACCGCTTTGCGGCCGCCGCCGCGGCGAGTGAGTTCCCCGCACCGGATGAACCCGGGAGTCGAACATGAATGCCCGCGCCTTGCCCCTCGTGCTGATCGCGTTGTGCCTCGGCTCGCCCGCGGCCGCCCAGCACCGTGACGGCCTCAAGATCTACATTTCAGCCGACCTCGAGGGCGTTGTCGGCGCCGTCACCAGCGCTCAGTTGGGGCCCTCCGGGTTCGAGTATGCACGGTTCCGGGAGTTCATGACGGCCGAGGTCAACGCCGCCATCGAGGGTGCCCTCGCGGCCGGCGCGACCGAGATCCTCGTGAGCGACTCGCATGGCAACGGCCAGAACCTGCTCATCGACCGTCTTCCCCGGGACGTCCTGGTCGTACGCTCCTGGCCGCGCCCGCTCATGATGATGGAGGGCATCGACGAGTCCTTCGACGGCGCCATCTTCATCGGCTATCACACGAGCACCACCAACACGCGTGGTGTGCGCGCACACACCATCTCCAGCGCGAACCTCACCGCTGTCCGGCTGAACGGCACCCCGATGCCCGAGGCCGGGATAAACGCCGCCATCGCCGGTCATTTCGGCGTCCCGGTCCTCATGATCTCGGGAGATGACGCCATTGTGGAAGAGGCCCAGGCGCTCTTGGGGGACGTGGAGGGAGCGGTCGTCAAATGGAGCTACGGATTCCACTCCGCTCGGACCTTGACGCCGGAGGCCGCCCTGGACGTGATCCGCGAGGCCACTCGCCGCGCGGTGTCTCGCGCAGGGGAGCGTGCGCCCTACCGTTTGGAAGGGCCCATCGAGCTCGAGGTAGCCTTCAAGAACTACATGCCATCCGAGATTCTGAGCTATCTGCCCAACGTCGATCGGGTGGACTCGCACACGATTCGCTTCACGGGCGCCGACATGGTGGAGATCTCGAAGTTCATCGAGTTCCTGACGACGTATCGTGTGGATCTGTCGCCGTGATCGAGTCGGTCAGCTCTCCGACTCGTCGCGTTGCAGCTCCTTCAGGTGCTGCGTGAAGAGGCGCGCTCGAGGCGGCAAAGGGCGAGAGGAGAGTGGACGCCTCCAAGGACTGCAAGTCCCGCACCCGCAACGTTTTGTGCAAGCCCGAGGTGAGCAGTGAACGACCAGCCACACGAGCAGCAGTGGAGAGAGAACGTCTACCGCGTCATCTTCCACCACGAACGAGGCGCGGCGAAGGCCTTCGACGTGATCCTGATCATCGCGATCCTGACCAGTGTCGCCGTGGTCATGCTGGACAGCGTGAGCCGTTTCCAAGCGCAATACGGCGAGCTCCTGATCCGGCTGGAGTGGATCTTTACGATCCTCTTCACCATCGAGTATGCGCTGCGGCTGATGACGGCTCGGGACGTCCGCCGGTACGCCTTCAGCTTCTACGGGCTGGTCGACCTGTTCTCGGTGCTCCCGACGTACCTCGGCCTGATCCTCCCGGGCGGCCAGTACCTGATCGTGATCCGGATCCTCCGGGTCCTGAGGATCTTCCGGGTCCTGAAGCTGGCTCAGTACGTGGGAGAGGCCAACCTGCTGACGCAGGCCCTCCGGGAGTCTCGCTACAAGATCACCGTCTTCGTGTTTACGGTCATGACCATCGTAGCGGTGGTCGGAAGCCTCATGTACCTCATCGAAGGGCCCGAGTCCGGCTTCACCAGCATCCCGAGGGGTGTCTACTGGGCGGTGGTCACGCTGACTACGGTCGGCTACGGCGACATCGCCCCGGCGTCAGCCGTAGGCCAGGGACTTGCCGCCGTAGTCATGATCATGGGGTACGGGATCATCGCTGTCCCCACGGGGATCGTGACCGCCGAGCTGGTCCAGGCGAGCTCGGCGGCCAAGTCGCTACGCGTGTGCGAGGTGTGCGACCGCCCCGGCCACGACTCCGACGCCGGCCACTGCAAGCACTGCGGCGCCCATCTCCCGCCGGCCTACTGACGAATGGCACGAGCCCCTAAGGATCTGTGATTAAATCGGTTGAATCGGTAGAGTTGGAGCGCCTTCGCAGATCCGCCCGCGTGACCCGCATCTTGGCGGGGGTGGTCGTCGGGGTGTGCGTGCTCCTGGCGACGGCGCTGGTGCCCGGGATGGTCGTGGCATGGCGGCTCGCGGAGTGGACCGTCCTGGCGCTGGGGGGGGTCGGGTTGGTGCTGCTGGCCTCGGTGGTGTGGCTGACGCTGGCGCTTCTCCGGCGGCAACGCCAGATCCTCCAGGCGGGAGAGACGCTCCTGAGTCTTCGAGACGAGGCCCTGGTCGACCCGGACGAGACTACCTGATCGACGCGGCGCGGTGCCTCGGGAGCACCGCGGCATCCCGAGGCGGAGAGCTCCCCTAGCCGCCCGGAGGGGCCGCGGTGCCCACCGCCCCCGCATCCCGGTCTCTCGGGTCAGCCGCGCCGACGCGCTCTCCCGTACCGGAATCGATGAGAATGGCGTGAACACTGCCCTGAGAGCTCCGGGTGACGACCCGGTGGCCCATGGCCTCGAGTGCGGCCACCAACCCGGGATCTGCGGCTCTTTCTTCCATTCGGATCTCGTCCGGTAGCCACTGATGATGGAAGCGGGGGACGCTCACCGCCTCCCCAACGCCCATTCCGAGCTCGGTGAGGTTCAGCGTCACCTGTAGTACGCTGTTGATGATCGTCCGTCCTCCAGGAGTACCGAGCACCGCCACGAGACGCCCCTCTCGCGCCAGAATCGTAGGGGTCATGCTGGACAACATCCGCTGCTCGGGTCGCGCGAGGTTCGGGTCGGTGCCGATCAGTCCGGTCTCGTCGGTGATCCCCGGGCCGGCGTTGAAGTCGCCCATTTCGTTGTTCAGCAGGAATCCCGCGCCCGGGACGGTGATCTTCGAGCCGTACCCCTGCTCCAACGTGTAGGTCACCGAGACGGCCATCCCCTGTGCGTCCACGACCGAGTAGTGGGTCGTCTCCTCACCGGCCGGCACGGGGGCCACATCGGCGGCGGAAGAGACGCCTGCCGCGCCGGAGCTGATAAGCAACCTTAGCTGATCCGCATACTCCATTGATGTCAATTGTTTTACAGGAACGTCCGCGAAGTCCGGATCAGCCAGATGGCGCGCACGATCGCGGTACGTCAGCCGCATGGCTTCGGTCAGATGGTGCACGTAGCCAGGTGAGTTGTGGCCCATCGCCTCCAGATCGAATCCCCGTAGGATGTTCAGCATCTGGACCAGGGCCACGCCGCCGCTGGACGGCGGGGGCATGCTGATCACCTCGTAGCCGCGAAACATGCCCCGAACCGGCTCCCGCTCGACGGCCTCGTAGCGAGCCAGGTCCTCCTCGGTGATCATCCCACCGTTCTGGCGCATCTCCTCGGCCACGAGGCGGGCGGTCTCTCCCTTGTAGAAGCCGTCCCGGCCCTGGTCCCGGATGCGCCCCAGCGTCTGGGCCAGGTTTGGCTGCCGCCACAGCTCCCCTTCCCGGTACGGTACGCCGTCCTTGCTGAACTTGGCTCGGCTCGCGGGATACCGGCTCAGCCGCGGCAGCGCTCCATTGAGCGACGAAGCGAGCCCGGGAGTGACCGCGAACCCGTCGCCCGCAATGCGTACCGCGGGCTCCACCAGGTCGTCCCACGGGACTACTCCGTAGCGGCCGTGGGCCAGCGCGAAGCCAGCCACGGTCCCGGGCACGCCGACCGCGAGATGACTGCGGTGGTGGAGCTCTTCGGAGTACTCGCCGCTCTCGTCCAGGAACATCTCGGGGTGGGCCGCCAGGGGAGCCTTTTCCCGGAAGTCGAAGGCCGTGGCACGTCCGTCCGAAAAGCGGATCACCATGAAGCCACCGCCTCCGATGTTTCCCGCTGTCGGATGTACGACGGCAAGCGCGAAACCCGTTGCGACAGCGGCGTCTACGGCGTTCCCCCCGGCGTCCAGCACCGCGCGGCCGACCTCACTCGCGATGCGGTTGGCGGACACGACCATGCCCCCGTCGGTCCGGACCTCCGGGGCAACCGGCGCAACTGGGGTTTCGGCGACGGGCCGCTCGGGCGTAGGAGGCGCCGGTGACGGCGAGCATCCCAGGAGCAACGCGAGGGAAAGCGCGATCGCCTCGGCCGGACGGCGGCAGATGCTTGCGCGGGCGAAGGCCCGTTTCATCCTTGAGGAAAACATTCGTTTAGCAGGGTTGAGTTACGGCTGTGTGAGCGGCGGATCCCAAGCGTGGCAGGTGCTTCGCAAGCACGGGTAAAGCGCAATGCCCCTTGCAGAATGTAGAGACATGCAGGCGCTCGTCCACTCGCCCCACGCCCTGGAATCCCCCCTGATTCGCATGAAAGCTAAAGACTTACGCGGACCCTGCCGATACTGGCAACCCTTTTGCCCCTATCGTCGTGCCCCCCAAAGGCAAACATGGCATCACACACCGCAGCGTCGGGCCGAAACGACCCGCCTCGGCCGAAGCCTCCAGGGGGCGGAACGTGACCGATCGCGAAGAACCGCGATCCAATCGCCTCTGGAGGACAAAGATGAGGAAGCTCGCAGCAACTCTGGCCTTCGCGGCCGCATTCGTATTGGTCAGCGCCGAGTCGGCCTACGGCCAGAGTGACCAGGAGACGGTCAACGTCTCGGTCACGATCCCGCAGGTGCTGGTGCTTGACGTCAACACGAACTCCATCCCGTACGGGACCATCAACGACAACCAGGTGGGAACCACCATCACGGCCGGGACGAACACCGTCCTGTCGTTCCGTGGCAACGTCCCCATGAGCCTGGCCGTGGCTTCGGCGACCAACTTCTTCGATGCGGTCGACGTGGCCAACGACAACACGAAGCCGTCGACGGACCTTGCCTGGTCGGCATCAGCGGCGGGCGCGGTCACGCTCTCCAATACCAGCGGGACCTTCAGCACCGCCTCCACGTCGCTCTTCTCGGGTCAGGCCCGCGGGGCCTACGTCGATGAGATCACGGTCCAGTACGACCTGACGGTGAACTGGCTCGACGATCCGGATACTTACGACCTGGACGTGGTCTACACGCTGAGCACGCCGTGATCTGAACGAAGGCATCTTGACCAGGCGAGGCCGCGGGGAGTTCCCCGCGGCCTCGAGGCCGTCCGCCGAGAACGCAACTCCCCCAAGGCGCGGAACGAGCTCATGCGAGACAGAACAGGTAGGGCCCGGTTGGGGACGACCGGCGCAAGGTGTGTACGAGCCCTCTCCATCACCCTGCTCATGGTGTTGGCGTCGGCGTCCCCATCGTGGGCTCAGTTCGGTGCCTATCCGGTGGTCATGAGCTTCGACTCCGGCGCGCCCGAAACCCAGGTCCTGACGATCCTCAACGAGGCCGCGGAGCCCATGCAGGTTCGTCTATACCTGGGCGATTTCGAGCAGCAACCCGAAGGTGACAACCAGTTCGGAAAGCTGGGCGCCCACCCCATGAGCTGCGCCGGCCGCATTTCCGTCTTTCCCGAGTCGGTCAATCTCGAGGCCGGTACGACGGCCCAGGTTCGCGTGACCATGAGCGAGGGCGCGGGCGTTTGCTGGTCCGCCCTATTCGCCGAACGCGGCGTCCCGGAGGAGCAGTTCAAGGTCGCCCACCGGATCGCCATCAAGGTCCACGCGCACCCGCCCGCGGCCCGGGCGGAGGCTCGGGTGTTGGACGTGCAGGTGGAGCCCGCCGAAGCCGGTCTCGCCACCGTGGTCACGCTCGACAACACGGGAACCCGGAATCTCCGACCGACGGGCACCTTGGAGGTACGATCTCTGGCTGGAGACGTGGTGCACAGCCAGGAGATCCCCACCTTCAGCGTGCTGCCGGGTCACCGTCGTGTCGTTCGCATCCCTCTCCCCGTCGATCTCCCGCCTGGAGATCTGCTCTCCATACCGATCCTGGACATCGGCCAGGATCATCTGCTCGGGGGGCAAGCTTCCTTCCAGGTGACGGCCGCGCGGGAGCGATAGCGTGGCGACCCGCGCCGTAGGTGGACTCTCGCGAGTCCTCCTGGCCTGCATGGCACTGGGGGCAGCCCCGGCGGACCATGGGGGTGACGACAAGCCACCGCCCGGACGACTGCACGTGAGCAGCAACGTGGTCGGGTTTCCGGTGCCGGGGCTGGCGGCGCTCACCGCGGGGTACATCGACGCCACCCAACCGCTGCGCGTGCGCGTTTCCGGAGTGGGTAATCAGGCCTGGGAGATGTATCTCCATTCGCTCGACGTCGATCTCGGGAACGGAAAGCCCCTGGACCACCTGCTCTGGCGCGAAGTGGGGTCCTCTGCCTGGAAGCCGGTAGGCAACGCGAGCAGCCTGCTCGCGCAAGGTCAGCGACCCGAGGACGTGAACGTCGAGTTCCGCATGCTCCTGAACTGGTACACGGACCGACCGGGAACCTACGGCGGCGACGTGATCATCGAGCTCTATGTCCAGTAGGCGCCTGCCGTTCGGGCTGGTTATGGGCCTGGTGGTTATCGTGCCGCCGTTGTCCTCCGTCGCACAGGAGCCACCCGCGGTCGCCCCGGGGAGTGTGGCAACGCTCCCGGTCGTTCTGCCCGTACCGGGGACAGCCGGGGAGTCGGCTCGCCTGCGCGTCGTGCTGACGGAAGGGCTACAGCTGTTCGGTCAGGCCGAACAGACCGTCGCGGTTCCGAGCTCCGGCGAGCTCATCGTCCCGGTGACGTTCCAGTTGCCCGCGACCTTTCCCGCCGGCGTCGTCCGCGCGGCGAGCGTGGAGGTGCAGTGGAGCGACGGGAGGTGGTCCCGCACGGGCCTGGAGATCCGGGTCAGCGTCGAGCCGCGCCTCAGCCTGGAACTGGGGGAGTCCGCGGGAACGGTCACGCCGGGCAGCGCGGTGGAGGTCCCCTTCTCGGTCGTCAACGAGGGCAACGCCACCGATTCGGTCTTCCTGGGCTTGGACCAGGCTGCGGACTGGGAGATCGAAGGGCCGCCACAGCCCTTCGTCTTGGGGCCGAATGCATCGGCAGCGGGGGTGATCCGGCTGGAGGCCCCCCGCACCGCGGCGACGGGCAGCATGAAGCGCCTCGCCATTGTCGCAACCGGGACCCGCTCGCAGGCGACGGAACGGATCTCCGTGTACGTGATCCAGGACGAATCCTGGGGTCCGACCTACGAGAGGCTCCCGACCTCGGTCTTCGTCGGGGCGTTCACGGCGGCTGACACGCTCGCCTCCCTGGATCAGGTCATCGCGTCGGTGAACGCCTACGGCGTCGTCGGAGGGGACACCGAGATCGGGATACGCGCCTCCCGATACGCGGATCGGGTCCCGCCCTCGAGCTTCCGTAGCCTCCTGCCACCTCCCCGGTTCCAGTTGACGTTGGGCCGACCCACGTGGCGGGCAACCGTGGGTGACACCTACTTCGGGCCGGAGCCGTTCGGGACCTTCATCCGTAACGCCAAGGGTATCAACGTCCAGCTGGACCGCGGCGCATTGAACGGCAGTCTGCTGGTCGGCCGTCCATGGTCGGGGGCCGACCGGCAAGAAGGCCACGTCGTGTTGGGCGACCTCGCCGTGGCCAGAGCGGGACCGGGTCGCCTGTCAGCCCTGGTTGCAGATGCCGCCCAGACGCCGTTCACCGGCGGGATGCCCGAGCGCTCTCAGGCATTCGGAGCGCGCTACCGCTTGTCGTCGCTCAGGGGAGCGCTCTTCGAGGCCGAGGCCGGCTGGTCGCGCGTGATCGATAGCGCGAACAGGTCGGAATCGGGTCCGACGGCGGCCATCCGGGGTCGGGTCGGTGGCGCCGATCAGTCCCTGGATTTCGCGGGTCGCTACGTCCCCGCCAGCCTTCCGGGAATCACCGCCGGCGCGTCCGAAGCGTTCCTGGCCGGTGCGAAGCGGCTCTCCGGAGCCACGCGCGCCATTGGCCAGGCCCGCTACTTCCACCGGCCGCTCCTCGGCAGCGAGTTCAGTCCGAAGAGTGCTTCCGGAACGTTGGGGTTCGGCCTCACGCCGGTCCCGATCATCGACTTCCTGGCTACCTACCAGTTCAGGCGGGCCTTCGAGACGGGGGCGCTGGGCCTCGACGAGACCGAGCACAGGATCGGGCTGGACGCGAACATCGACCTGGGCCGCATCTCGTTGCGCCTCGGCGGCCGTCGTGGCACGGCAACGCTGGCCGGGACGAGATCTCCCACCCATCGCTTCACCGGATCGCTGCGCTACGCCGACCGGCACGCCTTGGTGGGGCTGGCCACGTGGTACGAAAGCGGTGGCTTCCGGCCCACGAGAATCCAATCGCAGCTCGATGCTCAGTGGAACTATCGGGCCCTGTCGATGGCCGCCGGCCTCATCGTCTCGCGGACCGAAGGCCTCGGGTACGACGATCCGTACGGCTGGGCCAATGTCGCGGTGCAGCTCCGTCACGACCTGGCCCTGGTGCTCGGGGTCGAAGAGAACACCACCACGATATCACAGGGCGAGGTTCGATTCTCACTGGGTCTTCGGAAGGACTTCGGCCTGCCGCTGCCGGTGAGGAGAAAGCCCGTGGTCGAGGGCGTCGTCTATCAGGACACCAACAACAACGGGCTCCGGGACCCGGGTGAGCCCGGAGTCGGGGACATTCGGTTGATGCTGGGCCCGAAAGGCGTCAGCACGGACCGCCAGGGCCGATTCCGGGTGGACGGCGAAGCCTTTCGTGGATACCCCCTACAGGTGGACGTCACGAGCCTCGCCGATGACGTGCTACTTCCCCCCGGCCGCCGGCTGCCCTCGGAGGGACAGATCTCCATCCCGGTTGTCGAGACGACCCGGGGCGTCTTGACCTTCTTCCTGGACTCGAATCGAAACGGTCGCAGAGACGATGGCGAAGTCGCGGCCGCCGGCGCCCGGATCACCCTGACGGACCCCGTCGGACGCATTCTCGTGCACTTCACCGACGCCAGGGGGATCGTACACCTCTCTGGGCTTCCGTACGGCGCCTACTCCGTCTCCGCCGTGGTGCCCGAGGGGACGCGGAACCGGGAAACGGAGACGATCTTCACCCTCGACGTGACCCGCGGCGAGACCCTCGCGCGCGAAGTGGGCCTCGACGCCGGCGCTCGCGACATCCTCTTCCGGTCCGGGCCCGGCGCTGACTCGCTTCCACCGGCCCCGGCATCGCCCACGTTCGACTTCGAGGCTTCGACCGACCGGGCCGTGGCGCCGGTGGACGACACCCAGGATGGTGGGGTCACTCCCCGAGACGAGGGTCAGGGACCGTCGCCCCGTCAGAAGCAGGACGATGACGCCGGGCCTGGGCAAGCGCCCGGTCCTGGTGCGCCACAAGCGGATCCGGTCGGTGGAAGCGGCGCGCCCAACCAGCCACGCGAACAGGACGACGGGGCGGATCAAGCCCCCTCGGGGCCCGGTGCACAGCAGGACGGTGGGACCGACGATGCGGCCATGGCGCTGCGAACCATCGCTCCGGAGGCGGCCGTTCTGCGAGCCGCGCCTTTCCGGCGGCTTGTGGGGCTGGCCGCCGTGGCACCGTGGCACACTGTCGAGGTGGCCGCCCCGGTCACGATCGCCCTGCGAGAGGTGAGGCCGAGGGCCGCGGGGCTCATGACCCACCGCGCTGCACGCTCGGCGGACCTTCAGGTGCCGGCCGAGCCCATCCAGCGGGGAATCCACCTGGCCACCACGCTCGCCCTGAACGAAGTCGCGCCCAGGGTCACGACGCTGTCCATGACAACCTCTGCGCCCACGGTCGCCGCCCCGGCCGCGGCGGTCCCCGTCGTCCGGCTTCCGCCGGCGCCCGGCCTCGTTGTGGCAGGTGCCCACCTGGCCCGGACACAGACTCCGTTCGCGCCCAGGAGGCCCATCGTGTCCGGCATGCCGGCCTTGCAAGCCGGAGTGCAGGCCATCGAGCGGACGACGAGCTCCACCACTGGCATGACTGCCGGGCTGACGCCCCGTGTGGCCGCCCCCATTCTCGACGAAACGGTATCGGGCGCATCCGGACGGGGGTCGTCGGGCGCCCGCCGGACGGACGGGAGTCCCGAGGGGGAATCGCGCGGGCCACGCGAATACCCCGCCCTGCCGCGCTGGCTCGAGGCCCGACTCCACGCCGGACGCCGTAGACGACCGGGGCAAGCTGGCCGGTCACTCGCCTGACGGTTGACCTTCGCCCGTAGGGGCAGCGCTTGCCAGGCTAGGGGGATTCTCGTTGACGCCGACGCGTTGGCTGCGGCGCTCGAGCAGGAAAACGTCCCGCCAGACGCCGTCCATCTGGCCGAGCCGCTCGCGCCGGCCCACCAGCCGGAAACCGACTCGGGTGTGAACACGCACGCTGGCTTCGTTCTCGGGAAAGACGCCCGCCTGTAGCGTCCAGATTCCCTGTTCCTCGGAGCCGCCCACCAGCGCCTCCATCAGCTTGCCACCCACCCCACGCCCGCGGGCTTCGTCGTCGACATAGACGCTGACCTCCGCCACGCCCGCGTACACGCAACGGTCCGAGACCGGGCTCAGCGCCGCCCAACCCACGACCGCCTCGTCCAGCACGGCCACGAATCGACAATCGGCGAGGTGGCCTTCGTTCCACTCCGCCCAACCGGGGGGCTCGGTCTCGAAGGTCGCGTGACCGGAGGCGATGCCCTCGGCGTAGATGCGCCGGACGTCCTCCCAGTCCGGCGGCTGCATGGGCCGAACGACAATGGGCTCCTGGCTCATCGGCGCGGCCGTTCCGGGGCGTACCCCGCGGGCCACCCACGGGCCTCACGCCCCTCGGTGGAAGACGTTTGGAGCGAGGTCCTCCAGCATCGGTCGGCTTGGGCCATCGGCATCACGGCTTCTCGGGAGTCGGGGCTGGAAGTACGGGCCTGTCCGACGCGCGACCGGACGGCCTTGATCGGTCCGTCTCGGCGACCCGTTTCGGTGTGGCCAAGCGAGGCTCGGTCATTCTCCGCCGTGACGGAACCTGCGGGGGCGACGGCGCCTCCTCGCCGCTCACGCCGTTGATTCTCAGTACCGGAGCGTCGGGATTGGACACGCCGACCGTTGACTCACAGTCGAATCCGCCGATCAGCCCGAGGCCGCCGAACTCCACCTGTAGGTCCAGCGGGACGATCACCTCCACGTCTCCCATGATGCAGAAGACCGTCAGCTCCGTCACACCGGGGGGCAGAGCGGCCTCGCGGAAGTCCATGACCGCGCCACCCAGCATGTTCACGACCCAGACGTGACGAGACGGAGTCCAGGGGCCGACGCGTCCCGATCCGTCCTGAAGGGCCAGAACCACCTTGTTCCCGCGCCCGAAGCGACGGAGACCCGTTGCGGGGCGCAACGGCTGGAGCGCCGGGACACCCATGGCCACGGGATCGGCCACCTCCGGAGACCGGCCGAAGAGCTGTGACGCGCGCACCGGTATGCCGCGGCGCGACGCCGCCACCTCGCCCAGGATGCCGGCGACCTGCTCGACGTCCTCGGCCGCGTTCACCTGATCGAGGCGCCGCTCGAACTCTTCCAGGTCCAGGACGTCGTCGGCCAATCGCTCCATGAGCATCTCGGTGGCCAGCTTACGCGCTCGCTCCAGCTCGCTCACGTCCCCCTTCCCTCCTCCCGCACTGATCCCTTCACGCCTCGCGCCGCCTCGAAGAACCCTGGACCGTGACCGTTCGAATACCCGTTCGAATACCGGTGACGAGCAGACCGGTCACTATGTGGTTGCTCTACGGACGTCAGGCAGTAGCTCTTCACCGCAGCAATCCTGCTCGCTGCGGTCCGAGAGGGCCGGCCCGGTGAACACCCGGGCGCCCGTGGCGCGGGCCGGTTCACCCGCTCCTCCCTTCGGCGAGCTCGCGGAATCGCCCGGCCAGGCGCGGTCCGGCGCCGGCGTCTTCGTGCTTGAAGAACACGTACAGGTCGTTCCAACCCTGATCGGTCAAGCGCTCCGCCGCTTGAAGAACACGTACAGGTCGTTCCAACCCTGATCGGTCAAGCGCTCCGCCCAGTCGTCGAGCTCGGCAGCAGCGTACTCTTCCCTCCGCAGGCGGGCGTACCCGTACGGCGCCGTGACGACTACTGGCGCCGGCTTGTCGTCGCCTGTATCGGCGGTCACGAGGGCCACCTCCCGACCACGGAGCACGTCGTAGACGCTCTCGTCGAACCAACTCTCGTGGCGAAACTCGAAGGCGGCGCGGAATCCGTTGGGAAGAAGCCGCACGAACGCCTCCAGGCGCTCCGCGTCCTTCTTCAGGTACGGAGGCAGCTGGAAGAGCATGGGCCCGAGTCGCGAGCCGAGCGAAGACGCGGTCTCGAGTAGATAGGCAAGCGGATCCTCCGCCTCCTTCAGACGCTTCTGGTGGGTGATGCGGCGGGATGCCTTCAGGACGAACGAGAAGTCGTCCGGCACCTTGGCGGCCCACCCATCGAGTAGCTTCACGGAAGGCATCCGGTAGAACGTGTTGTTGATCTCCACCGCGTTCAGCCGTTCACCGTAGAACCGCAGCATCTCCTTGTCAGGAAGGTCCTCCGGGTAGAACGCTCCCTTCCACGCTTTGTACGAGAAGCCGCTGGTGCCCGTATGAAGCCTCATGTCCGCTCAGGCGCTGGTACCGGGCGGCCGCTCGGTGTGGGGCGCG
>JBDHLD010000293.1:0-2039 GCA_039586035.1 Gemmatimonadota bacterium
GCGAGAACCTGGATCATCGGCTCGCGAGGATCGAGGTCCGACCCGCGCCGGACGTCGGCGCGAGCGGCGTCCCAATCGCCCTGGCGCATGTTGATCTGCGCGAGGCCCCTCAAGGCCAGGACGTTGTCGGGATCGAAGCGGCGTGCTCGCAGGAAGCTCTCCTTGGCGCGGACCGCGTCGTGCATGTGCCCCATGTAGTAGTTGCCGAGCACCAGGTGGGCGTGGGCCAGCTCGGGGTCGAGCTCGATGGCCCGCTCGGCCGAGGTGCGCACGCGCTCGACCTGCTCCGGAGTTCGCTCCTCGCTTCGCGAGATACCGTAGAGTCTCGACTCGACGCCGGCGATGGCGGCGTGGACCTCGGCATAGTCGGGGTCACGCTCGAGCGCGTCCCTGTAGTGATCGTAGGCGACCTGGTACAGATCGAATTCACCCCGGTGTGCGCGTTGCTCCGCCTCCTGTCCGATCAGGTAGAGCTCGAAAGCCTGGGGGTCGGTGGTGGGCACCCGGGTGAGACGGGACTGCTCCTCGGGCGCCAGCGCCACCGCCAGCGCCTCCGCGATGCGTGTGGCGATCTCGGCCTGCACCGCGAACACGCTCTCGGGCTCCAGCACCTTCTCGTAGATCTCGCCCCAGAGCTGCACGTCTCGCACGGCGTCGATGAGCGACACGTTGATGCGGATCAGGGACCCCGCCCGCTGGACCGTCCCCTCCAGAATCGCCGTGGCACCGAGGTCCTGGGCGATCTGTCGGAGGCTTCGGTCCGTTGCCTGGTAGCTGGTGACCGACGTCCGGGAGATGGCGTTGATCCCCGAGAGCTTGGACAGGTGGGTGAGGACCTCGCCGTGGATGCCGCTGGCCAGGAAGGCGGCGCCTTCAGCGGCCTCACTGGCGTTGACGAAGGGCAGGACCGCCACCACCGGGCCCTGGAGGACGCTCTCGAGATGGCCGGACGCGGCGGCGACCGGGGACCCAAGGTCGCCCATGCGGTAGCTCACGACGGCGGTCGACACGCCCCCGGCGCCGATCAGCGCCAGCAGGGCGAGCTCCAGAACCGTGACGCTCTGGCGCCCCTTCTCCGCGTGGAACCAGGCGATGACCAGCGCACCTACGAAGCCCCAGGCCAAGAAGACGGTGAGCGCGCGGGTGGTCGGGTCGACCGCCAGACCGAAGGGCTCGGCGAGGACGGACGTCACCTCGATCAGGACCCACGATCCGGCCAGGTACGCGATGGCCCACTGGACGATCTTGCGCTCTTTCAGGTGCTGCAGCAGGGCCGGCATCAGAACGGGACGACCTCTCTCACGCCTCCCGGTTCATGCAACCAGGCCAGACCGCAGGGGGGTCTGCCCGGCGACAGGAGGCGCCAGCCCGACCACGAGGAATGGATCCCTCCGGTGGGGGCAGGGGTGGAGCGTGCACCGCTTCGGGCGGTTGGGGACCGACAAGAGAGCCTCGGCGAGGGAGTTCTCCTACCACTCCCACGCTAGGCCATGAGAACGGCCAAGCAAAGGCTTTTCTCTCGGCAGTACGCCGTCCGGCTCGCTTGGCGGACGCCCGGGGCAGCTACCGGATCAGGAGCCGGTCAGCACGTAGTAGAGGGGTATCGCGATCGCCAACGCCCACGACAGCACCGCGATCCATCGCAGCGAACGCTGTCGGGCCCGCCCGAACGCACCCACGACCGACGGTTGTACGGCGATACCTTCGAGCAGGACCACGAGCGCTGTGAGGCACAGCACCCCGAAAAACCACGTGTTGATCCTGACGAAGACGTGTGGGGCCAATCCCTTGGGCCTGGGGTAGGAGGGCGGGATCCGCCTTGGGTGTGCGAGGAGCTTTCGAACCGGAGGAGTTGCGTGGCTCGTGAGGAAGTGTCGGAAGCGCGGTTGTTAGCGATCTTGAACGAGAAGCTCGCGGAGAGCGAACGCTGTCAGGGCTGCACGTTCACCGACCCGATCCGCAAGCGCGGGGAGCCGCGCGAGGACGGCTGCAACTGGGATCAGCCGCCCGTCCTGAGTTGCGAAGGCCGGAGCACCTAC
>JBDHLD010000133.1:0-23275 GCA_039586035.1 Gemmatimonadota bacterium
TGCGCATGTTGTCGGTCTGTGTGACGTGGCCCTCCGGCGTGAACGCCAGGTCCCAGACCGCGCCGTCTTCCCTCAGCCGCCCCTCCGGCGTCGTAGCCCAAGCGCCGTCTCTGAGCATGGCGAACTCGACGATATGCCACGTTCCGGGTAGGGCGTTCCCCTGCGTTGACGGCAGGGAAGGCACCACGCCAGTGATCAGGAGAAGAACCAGAGTACTCATAACGACCACACTCCCTTCCAACGAGCTGTCCACGATTCGAGAGAAAGATGGATCCTCAGGGTCAAGAGGTCGTCAAGCGGTCACCACGCTTTGCTTGTCGGTGCCAGGGGTGCTCATGAGTCGGTGAGTGAGGCCGATCACCAATGCGGCGAGGAGCAGCCCGAAGGGGATGTCTATAGCGTAGTGCCAGCGAAGCCCGACCGCGTCGATGGCGATCCAGGTCGTGATGACGGCGTAAAATCCAGCCAGGACGGATCGGCTCTTGAACATCCAATATGTCATCGCTGCCGCGTGTCCGACGTGAAGGGACGGCATCGCGGCGAGTGCACTGGTGAAGTATTCCGGGCCTCCTTCGGCGATCCAGGCCGCGCCCTGCTCCTGGAGCTGCTCGAACCCAGCCATCATTTGCCACTGCGCCGCGGTGGCTCGCGCGCTCGCACCTGACTCGTAAATGAAGGGGCCCACCGCAGGAGCGATCAGGAAGCTGATCGCTCCCAGGCTCAGCATCAGCAAGACCGACAGTACGAAGTGGCCGTAGTACCGGTCGCGGGTGACCGAGAGGTAACAGAACCCGACGATGAACAGCCCCAGGAACAGGCTCTGATACCACTGGGTCCGGTCACCCAGAACTTCTCGAATGTGGGCACTGATTGCGTGGCAAAGGTCCACGAGGGGCCGCACCCATTCATCGGTCGCCATGTACGCGGAGTCGAAGAGCGCCGGATTGATGACGGGCGACCACATCTTGAGGCTGAAATGGAAGTAGGTCACCAAGGTGAAGAACAGGAGGAAGGCGACGTCGATCCCGAGACGTTCGAGGTAGCGTCGGTCCGGACCCCGGCGAACGGCGAGGCGTGCCACCTGCACCGTCACGTATGACGTGATCGCGACGAATACCGCCAGCGTGGCGCTGTATCCCAGCGGATGGCTGACGGGCTCCGACGGCCATATCGGGAGCGCTCCCACAACCAGCCCGATCCCGATCACGAGCAGCGAAAAGCGATCGGACGGCGGGTCGGCGGCGCCGGAAACCGGCCGCTGGCGGCCTGAAACGACTAGGGACCGGAACAACGAAGGCGTCCTACGTCACGCGCCGAAGGCGCATCTCGATCGCGTTCTTCGGGTGCAGGGTCATCTGGGCGTCGATCTCGACCTTACCGTCAGTGACGGGCTCGATATCGTACCTGCGCACAAATAGCGCGAGGATCACAAGCATCTGGATCAAGGCCATATTCGACCCGATGCACTTCCGGGGTCCCCACCCGAACGGTAGGTGTGCAGCCGGATGGCGCTCCCTACGAGCCTCGTCTTCGAAGCGGCTCGGGTCGAAGGTCTCCGGGTTCGGCCACACGTCCGGGTTGCGGTGCAGTCCATATATATAGGTGATCACCATCAGGCCGGCCGGAATGTGGATACCGTCGACCTGGTCGTCCGCCCCCGCCACGCGATCGATCATCCAGAAGGACGGGTACATCCGCATCGCCTCGTCCAATACGCGACGGGCGAGGCGCAACCGGTTGATCCCTTCGATCGTGATGGGACCCGATCCGAACGTCGCATTGACCTCGTCGCGCATCTCGGCGACGAAGCCGGGGTGCTGACCGAGTAGGTGGAAGGTCCAGGCAAGGGACGCGGAGGAGGTCTGATAGCCCGCAACCAGGAGCTGCATGCTCTCGATCAGAATCTGCTCCCTGCTCATGGGCTCGCCCGTATGCCCGAACGGAGTGTGCAGCAGCATATCCAGAACGTCTCCGCCGTCGTCCCTCCGGCTTGCAGCGTGGGTCGCGATGTACTTTCGCGCGATCTGGTCTCCGCGTGCGCGAATCCGTTGATACCGTCGCGTCTGCCCGCTGAGCCGGAACCACGGAATCAGGTACGGCTGCACGATCTGCCGGACGATGAAGCTCTGAATCGCCTTGATACCGGCGCCGATCGTCGCGATCTCGGCTTCCGTCATACGACTGCCGAATACCGACCTGGCGACCACGTGGTGGATGAGACGAGTCATGAGCTTCATCATGTCCACGGGTCCGCGCTCGGCCTCTGCGTCGGCTCGGGCCAGGAGCTCCTCGACGAGATCCGTCTGAGGGGGCAGCAAGGCGCTCAGGCGATCCCGGCGAAATCCCTGGCCCATGTGCCGGCGTTTTTCCAGCCACTCGTCTCCCTGGCTGTTCGGAAGACCGTGGCCCTGGAACTCCTCCATGCGCTTGACCCGAATCTCGGACATGCGGTAGTTGGCTTTGTTGCTCAGCAGCGTGTGGTGCACGAAGCTGGGGCTCGTGGAGACGATGACCGGCCGCGTACCTCCCAGGTGCATCGTGAAGGTCGGACCCAACTCCTTCCGGTACTTCTCGCACATTCGGACGGGGTTTCTGATCATGCCCGGGGAGTCCAGGATCGCCCTGGCCCGCGGCAAGTGAGGCGCGTTGGTGATCTTGCTGTAGAGCATGGACCCGCCTCCGGTCAGGCGCGTTCGAGAACGCGCTCCGCGCGGGGAGATTCGATGAGGTCCCACCGCCGCATGAAACGCACGATTCCACCGACGACGTCTTCCAGGGGCGGGTCTTCCCTGCCCCAGGGCGACCTTTCCCGAGCCTCTCGGTAGCTGCGATTGTCGTAACGCTTGAACTCCATGGCCGTGATGTTGTCCACGGATCGCACCAGGAAGTTCAACAGCGGAAAGAGCAGGTCATCGGGCTGACAGCGCTCGATGACGGTCGGCACGAAGTCGGCGAGCGCCAGGTTGTCGAAGCGCCGTCCGGTTCGGGCCCCGAGAATGTCAGTGATCTCGACCATGCTCGAGTATGCGTCCCGGGTCACGTGGAACGTCTGACCCGCGCTATCGGGCAGATTCGAGATCGCCACGATGTTGTTCGCCACGACGTCGGCGGGAGAGAAGCTCACCTGATTCCCGGCCGTTGTGCTAATGCCGTGCTTCAGCATGAACGCCAGGAGCCGAATCGTGATGTCGAAGTTGTAGCCCCCGCCGCCCGTGGACGGGGCGATCAGCGCCGGACGGAACACCCGAGTCCTGAGCCCCTCGTGCTTGGCGCTCAATACGATCTGCTCGGACACCCATTTGCTCTGGCTGTATCCGAAGTCGAGCAGTCGCATGTCTCTATTGCTCTCGGTTTCGGGCAGCGTGTCCTGTGTGGACCAACCGAACACGAAGGTCGTCGAGACGTGGTTCAGGACCTTGGGACGGCGACTGACCGCGAGGCGGATCACCTCATTGGTGCCCCCTACGTTGGTGGCGCGCATGCTCGCGTAGTCGAGCAGGTAGTTCACCAGCGCGCCGTTGTGGTAGATGGTGTGGACGGTCTCGGACAGGAAGCTCCAGTGAGACGCGGATACCCCGAGACGCGCTTGCGACAAGTCGCCACAGATCGGGATCACGCGCCTCTCCCATCCACCGGGGAGGGTGGCAATCAACGGCGCTCCGAGGAGATCGATCCCCTCGCGGAGCCGAGCCATGCCGTGGTCGGGTGAGGTGGCGCGAACGAGTACGTAGACGTCGTCGTCGCATTGTTGGAGAAGGCTCCGGATCAGGAAGGGCCCCAGGAAGCCCGTGCCACCCGTGAGCAGGATGCCACCTGGACGCGAGTCGACGCCCGGGTTGACGCGAGGCGCCCACGCAAAGTCGACACCGGATCGCGCGTCCTCGTCCATCAACTGGCGTTCGGTATCGAGCTTCTCGCGGCGGAGCGAATGGAACGCTTGCCGGAAGTGCAGCTTGGCATAGGGAGCCGCAGTGCTCACCTGGTGCAGGAGCTCGAAGAGCTCGGAGATCGCCATGTTCTGCAGCCAGCGGATGTCGACCGCCGCAACCAGATCGCTCGCTCCGCACGCCTCGAGGTGGCTCTCGAGACCCACCGCGAGCTCCGCCAAGGCCAGCGAGTCGAGGCCAGCCTCGTCGACTGTCATGTGTTCAGTGCCGGTCAGGCCGTACTTCCTGAGCACCGCGCCGAACGACGGATCATCAACCCATTGCCGCGCGGCGTCACCGACCACCTCTACTCCGGTTCCAACGGCCTCGAATGTGCCCACGGAAAGATTCGCCGGCTCGACGCGGCCGAGGACCTCGAGGCAACCCTCGCGCCATGCCTCCCGTGCTCGATGGCGGGCGATCTTGCCAGAGCTGGTCTTTGGAATCGTCCGCGCCGAAATGTAGACGAACGAGTCGACGGCCAGGCCCAGTTTTTGGCGAACGCTCCTGCTGATGTCGGCCGAATCGGGAAGCCGCTTCGCGTTCTTCACCTCTGCGACCACGAAGACGGCTTCGCCTCCGTCCTGCTCGACCGCAAAGGCCGCTACGCACCCCTTCCGCACGGCCGGGTCCTCTTCGACGATGGCCTCGATGTCCTGGGGATAGTAGTTGAGGCCACGGACGATGATCAGGTCCTTTGTGCGCCCGCAGACGAACAGCTCACCGTCCTGTAAGAACCCGAGATCGCCGGTTCGCAGCCAGCGTCCCTCGGCGTCGCCCTCCAGCTGCGCCTCGAACGTCTGTCGGCTCAGCTCCGGTCGTCCCCAATACCCCGGGCACTTGCTGGGGCCGTCGAGCCAGATCTCGCCGATACGGCCCGCCGGCGCCTCACGAGGCGTGCCGGAGAGGTCTGCGATCCTTACCTCCGTCTCCCCCAGCGGCTTGCCGCAGCTGACCAGCGTCACGACCTCGTCCGGCGGTGCGCCCGAGTCGGGACTTGCCACCGCGTTTTCCTGGATCCGCGTGCCGTCGAAGTCGGCTACCGTGCTGCCACGGCCGGACACGGCCAAGGTGTATTCGGCCAACCCGTAGGATCCGCTATAGGCGCGGGCCGGCAGACCGTAGGGCGCCAGCTTGTCGAAGAAGTCCTGGAAGACGTTGGCCCGGACGGGCTCCGCCCCGCTCCAGAGAAGCTGCAGCGTGCTGAAATCGGAGCCCTCCAGCCACCGGTCATCGAGCTTGCCGGGGCGTAGGCAGTACTCGAACGCGAAGTTCGGGGCAGCCGAAGCGGTGGCGCCATATCGACTCATGGTCTCCAGCCAGAGGAAAGGTCGCCGGATGAAGTCGATCGGTGCGAATCCGTAGTTGGTGCCGCCCCTGATCGCGACGAACAGGTAGAAGGCGATCAGGCCTAGATCGTGGTACTGGGGAAGCCACGAAACCGCGTTTGGGCGGTGATCGAGGATCATGCGACAACTGCTCAGGACGTTGTCGTGCGTGACGATCACCCCCTTGGGCTCGCTGGTGGAGCCCGATGTGTATTGCAAGAACAGGACGTCCGAACGCGCCTCGGGGAGATGGTCTGGCGCGTTGGCTTGGGCGTCGCTGGTCACGATCCACTCGAGCCGCGAAGTGTAGTCCCGCTTGAACGACAGCCGGGGGGCGATGCTGGTCCGGGTCCGGTGGAGCTTCATCGACCAGTAGTACGGGCGGTCGGTCATTACGGCCGTCGCTCGGCAGTCCTGGGCAATGAAGTTCATGCGGTACAGCGCTGCCGCGAAGCCGTGGCTCGAGGGCGGGTACACCGGCACCGGGATCAGGCCGAGCCGCACGCACGCGAAGAACGCGCAGATCATCTCCAGACCCGGAGGATAGACCAGGAGGACCCGCTCGCCCGGCTTCAAGGAGTGATTGCGACGGATATGCCACGCGATATCGGTCGTTCTCTCGACGAACGATTCGTAGCGGTGCGACTCCCTGATCCGCCCATCCACGTCGAGGAAGGCGTAGAGGAGCTTGTCAGGGTGAGTCAGGGCGTTTGCCCGGATCGGATCCCAGATCGTGGCGTGGTCGAGGTTCATGACAGCCCTTGGCAGAAACGACGTCTGTGTGCCTCGTTTCAACGGTCGACAGCAGGGATCAAGCAGTCGTCAAGTGGGACGGGGTCGCCGGCGGGCTCTCACTCGAACGAGTTCGCTTCGGCCGCCGCAGCGTCCCGCACGCCGATCTGGTCGAGCAATGCCTCGAATCCAGGGTGGCCATGGAGCGCGTTGAGGAAGGGGTCGATGTGGAAGATCATCGGTCCGTTCGAGCCACTGGTCAGCGCCTGGTTCAGCGCCGCCACGGCCTCGCTTAGCTCTCCCAACCCCAGATGGACGGCCGCGTCGTATTCGAAGGCGATGTAGTTGCCGTCCGCTCTGGTCGCGTGGAACCCGGCCAGAATGGCCCGAGCGTCGTCCTCGCGATTAGTCCGTCCCCAGACGTACCCGATCAAGGCGAGCGGCGCGGCGTGGCGCCCCTGAGTCGCCTCCCGGGCAGTGTCGAACTGGGCCAGCGCCTGCCCGAGCTCCTCCTGTTGGAGCAGTGACATGCCGAGGCCCAGCCTTGCCGTTAGGAACCCGGGATCCATCTCGAGCGCCTGCCCGTAATGCTCGACTGCCTCGGGGTAGAGTTCGGCGTAGTAGTAGTGGCGCGCCAGCTGCGTGGAGATCACCGGCGAAAGGACATCGGCCTGGTACGCTTCGACCGCCCTGGCGATCGCGTCGTCATGCCGTCGGAGAACTGCCAGGAGATTGGAATACCACTGAAGTGCCGGTGCGTAGCTGGGGTTCGCGGCAATGGCCTGAAGGAACAGGCGCTCGGCGCCTGCGACATCGTGATCCGCGTTCCAGAACACGCTGGCCTGCGCCGTCAGGGCCTCGGGGAGCCCCGGCGCCAGCTCCAACGCGGTCTCGGCGGCCTGTCGGGCCAGGCTGAACGCCACGGACGGTGGTACGAGACCGTACTCGTACGCGCCCACGACGTTGTAGACGTCGGCAAGGCCCGCCCACGGCAGCGCCCACTCAGGATCCAGCTCGACCGCTCGCTGGAACTCGGGAATCGCGACCTCGAGCAGCTCCACGGGATGACGTGAAGTCCAAGCCCTTCGGGCTCTGCGATAGGCGTCGAATGCCGCCATGTTCCTGGTGGTACTACGAGACACCCGGGGCGTGTGTGAGCCCCCTAACTCCTGCTCTAGCGCGCGCAGCACCGACCAGCCGACGTCGTCCTGGCGCTCCAGGACCTCCTCGCCGGTGAAGCCGAAGCTGTCGGACCATCGCTCCAACCCATCCGCGGCCTCCGTCAGGATCACGGAGAACCGGAGGTCTTGAGGGGTGCCCCGAACCGCCCCCTCCACCACGTATGCCACGTCGAACTCGTCGCGGAGCGTCGCCACGCCCAGGTCCTGCCCTCTCAGAGCCGCAGCCGTAAACCGACCCACCGGTCGAATGGCCCTGGAAGTGCCCACGACAGTAGTCACCGCGTCGGTGAGGCCATCAGCGATGTGTGCGAGGGATCCGTCCGGAGTGAGATCTGTAATGGGCGCCACCAGCACGGTGACCGGCGACACAGGGCGCTGGCTCCCGTCCCAGGTCCGAAGCCCCACCACCGCGGCCAGTGCGACGGAGGCAAGCAAGGCGATGCCTGCCGCGAGCGAAGGAACACGGGGCTTACGGCGTGTGCGTCCAGCCACCGCTCGGGGCTGTCCGCCGAGCGTCGCCGCGGACGTTATGGCTCGCCCGAACTCCGAGGCGCTCTGCCAGCGATCGTCCGGTGCCTTGGCCATCGCACGACGAATCGCGGCATCCACCGCTTCCGGCACGTCTGGGCTGGCCGCCCGTGCCGAGGGCACCGGATCCATCCGGTGACTGACCAGAACCCCGGTCGCGGTCGAACCCTCATACGGTGGGTGACCTACGAGCATCTCGAACGTGACGCAGGCCAGGGAATAGACGTCGCTCCGGCCGTCCACATGGGCGTCGCCGGCCTGCTCCGGACTCATGTACTCGGGCGTTCCCATGATCAGACCGGTCTGGGTCAGCTTGTCACCGCCGGCAGCGGAGACTGCCTTCGCGATCCCGAAATCGGCGACGATCGCGTGACTCGCAGAGAGGAGGATATTCCCAGGCTTGACGTCCCGATGGATCACACCACGGTCGTGAGCGTAGTCGAGGGCCTCGGTAACCTCTCTGGTGTACCGCACGGCGTCTGCGAGAGACAGAGGACCCGACCGCTTCAGGTGTTGCCTGAGCGATTCTCCTTCCACGTACGGCATCACGTAGTAGAGAAGCCCCTCGCGGTCCCCGGAGTCGTGGATTGGCAGGATGTGCGGGTGTTGTAGCCTGGATGCCACCTGGATCTCGCGAACGAAGCGGGCGGCTCCCAACGCCGTCGCTAATTCCGGTTGCAGAACCTTCACCGCCACCCATCGGTCGTGACGAACGTCCTGAGCAGCATAGACGATCGACATGCCGCCCCGACCCAGCTCGCGATCGACTACGTACCGATCCGCCAGGGCCTCTGCGACCCTTCGGCGGAACGTCGGGTCTCCCCTGCCGTCGCCACGCCGCTTCTCCATCACGTCGAATCGGGTCGGTACCTCCAGCCCCTCGGCGACGACGGCATAGACGTGGATCGGAGAACCGACGTTCTTCACCCGAAACGACCCAAGTGGGCGGGCGGAGATCGACGGCTGGTTCTTCAGCTCGTCGTTGACCTTCTTCGAGATGAGCACGCTGCTAGGGCTCGCGAGGCCCTGGATGCGTGAGGCCACGTTGACGCTGTCCCCGTAGGCGCCCTGGTCATCGTACGATACCTCGCCCAGGTGGATTCCAATGCGCAGCGAGAAGTCTTCGGCAGCAAGGCCACGCTGGATGTCGATGGCGGCGAGCACCGCCTCGAGGGGACTCGCGTAGAGTGTGAGGCTTCCGTCCCCGTAATACTGGATGACTTTGCCGCCGTGAGCCATTGCCGCTGCAGAGACTGCCTCGCGATGACGGAGACGGGCGGCCAGGGCAGCCTTCTCGTCGTGCTGCATCAACGCGGTGTATCCGGCCACGTCTGCGAACATCACTGCGGCCAGATGGCGGTTTGGCGCCTCGGTCATCAACAGCTCCCTGTGGGACGGACCGTAGGGTCGAACATGTCGCTCGAATGCAAAGTTCAGCAAGGACTTCGAGGGTGTCGTCGTCCTGGGTAAGGTCCGCTCTGTGTTCGCGTCTGGTCGCGGGCAGAGGCGCTTGCGATGTTCTGACTTCCCCCCTGCTCATCCCCTCGGAGGAGTAAGGCCATGCCTCGCCCACAGTCGTGGCTCGGACGCTTGACGCTCGCCAAGGCGGCTTTCTTGACGATGGCCTTCACCGCGGCAGAGGCGGTGGGCCAGGATCGCCACATCCTGGTGGCGGGGCGGCGACTCCCCTACCTCTACGCCATCTCCTTCGAGGCCGCGCTCGATCCGGCCAACGACCACACTCCGAACGCGATCGTCAGCCGCAGCAAGGTGGCGCTGGACCGGCTGGATGGGCAGCTCCTGGGCGACCCGGCCAACCTGGTCGTGAGCGGGGACGGCGGCACGGTCTACGTGGTGAATCACCACGGCGCCATCGACAACGCGGAGTTCCGTCAGCACGGCGGCCGCGGCGCGATCGCGGTGCTCGACGTCGATGCCGTGCTCGATCCGCGGAACGACCGGACCGCGAACGCGCTCCGGCGACATATGGACTCGGGGGGCTTCGGAGCCCTCGGCATCGTGCTCCTCCCCGAGCTGCTCGCCATCGCCAACGCCGAGAGCCACCTGACTGAAGACGGCGGCAATCGCATCACTTTGGTCGACCGACGGACCGGCAGCCTGCGCGGCACCGTGGAGCTGGCCCTCGGCTCCCCCGGCTCCGACTGTCCCGACTACCCGGTACCGTACGTCCCGCCGTACGGGCCGCCACGAGACTTGGCCGTGCTCTCCCCGGACCCAGGCTTTGGCTGTTTCCCGGACCCGAACGGGCTGGCGCTGGGTCGTGACGGGAGCGGTAACGCCTACCTCTTCTCGGCCAACGGCGGCACGAACGACGTGTCGGTCCTCGACCTCACCCGGGTGCTGCGAGGCGACCCGGGTGCGGAGATCGCTCGCGTTCCGACCCAGCTCGGCCCGTGGGGAATCACGGCCTCGCCCGACGGGCGCCACATCATCGTGAGCAACGGTGGGAGCCAGCGGGACGGGTCGGCCGGGAATACGCTCTCGATCCTCGATGTCGACCGGGCAGCCGCCGGTGCCGGCGATGCCGAGGTCGCCCGCGTTCTCGTCGGCACTGACGATCCGTCCGAAGAGACCCATCCGTTGATCGCCACGGTCACCCCCGACGGACGGCACGTAGTCGTCCCGAACGTTCGCGCGAACAACGTCTCGATCGTGAACCTGGAGTCGGCGCTTACGGGTCAACCCGACGCGGAGGTCGCGCGCATTCCGCTGGCCCGAGCGGATGGACGGAACGCGCGCCCGAAGGGCTCGGCGGTCACGCCCGACGGGCGGTACGCGGTGATCAGCGGGGGGCCGCGTGTCGAGCCCCTCTCCCACGAGGTCGGCTACCTGTACGTGATCGACCTTCGGTCACGCAGCGTGGCCGCCACCGTCACCGGTGTCGGCAACGATCCGTCGCCGGTGGTGGTCGGGCGACCAGGCGCCATCCCGCTGTCGCCTAGACCAGCACCCCCTTCTCCGCCATGGCCCGCGCGTACAACCACAACCCCAGCGCGATCACGAAGATAGCTGCCGAGAAGAGCGCGCCGCCGGTGCCCATGATCTCCAGCCCGTTGGCGATGAAGAAGTTGTGGATGGCGGTAATGACCATGGACACGAACGACGTGAGCAGCACTGGCACGGCCAGCCGCTTTCTCATGAGCAGAAGCACCGCCCCGGCCAGGCCGCCCCAGACGGCGATGGCCCAGAAGAACACGACCCAGCTCGGGAAGTTGTAGAAGAACTCGAGCTGCTCAGCCGTGAAGTTGCTCATGTACGCTTCGTTCTGCGTCTGGGTCATGACGTAGTCGAAGGCCCCCATGCTGTCCCAGAGCACGGCGAGGATTCCGATCACCAGCAGGTGTTTGGGCCTGGGTACGGGCGCGGCTGCGGCTTCAACCATCGGTCGCTCCTGGTGGGGAGGGTTCGGGAAACTCCGACACGAGAGTCAAACTCGGGAGCGAGACCGCCACCTCGCAACATTGCCGCAGGTCGACCTGACTCTACGCCACCTGTGGGCGACCGCTCCCCGCGGAATCGAGCTGCAGCTTCCGCTGCACGGCAGACGGTCCGATACCCGAGGCATGGCGACGCACCCCCGGTCGCGAGATCCGAAGACGATGCTCGCGGCGCTGCTCCTCGTCGTGGCGGCCTGCACTTCCGGCGACGACCCACTGGCCACAGGGGATCCAAGCGGCCCCGGCGAGATCCCGGACACGGCCGCGGTCCCGCCGCCCGCTGACGGCATCGCGCTGAACGGGGTCACGGGTCCGCTGTTCCCGCCGGACAACTGGTGGAACCGGGACATCTCCAACGCTCCGGTCTCCGATCAGTCCGACAGGATCATCGACTGGATCTGCCGGCGGGCCCAGCCGACCGGGGACTGTAGCGCCCGCCTGCACCCGGACTTCGGCCCCCCTCCGTATGGCATCCCGTACGTGGTGGTGCCGAGCTCACAGCCCAGAGTGCCCGTGCACTTCGTCCTCTATGGCGATGAGAGTGATCCGGGGGCCCCGGGGGAACCGGGATACCCGATCCCCGCCGAAGCCTCCACCGAACCGGGGCTCATCGAAGGCGGCGAGGCGGGAGGGGGAGGGTCCGGCGACCGACACCTGTTGATCGTGGACCGGGACCGTCGACTTCTCTTCGAGACCTGGGCCACCCGGTGGAATCCGTCCGCGGAGCGGTGGGAGGCCGGCTCCGGGGCGGTCTTCGACCTGACCACGAACGCGCGCCGACCCGAGGGATGGACGTCCGCGGACGCCGCCGGCCTGGCCGTGCTGCCCGGGATCGTGAAATACCACGAGGCGACCGGAGAGGAGGAGATCTCCCACGCGTTCCGCGTCACCGTGCGGTCGACCAACGGCTACGTGTGGCCCGCGTCCCATCGTGCGGGCTCCGATCTCGATGCTCCTCCGCTCGGCACCCGGTTGCGCCTGAAGGCCGACGTAGACATCTCGGCCCATCCACCCCAGCTCCAGCGCATCTTTCGCGCGATGCGGCGATACGGCCTCATCGTCGCCGACAACGGGAGCGACATGTTCGTCCAGGGCACCATGGACGCTCGCTGGGACAACGACCTCCTCAACCCCGCCTTCCATGCCCTCAACGCGGCCGACTTCGAAGTGATCGAGTTGGGCTGGCGACCCTGAGGGTCGAGTCCGTGTGCTGAAACGCGCGCCGGGAACGGGCTCCCGGCCCGGCTCCGGCGAATCCACGGCGTGCCCGTTCAGACCTCCTGCTCCGGCAGATCCACCCGGTGCCCGTTCAGACCACCTGGAAACGGGTGGACGTGCTTGCGAATCACCTTTGGGCCGGGTTGATTCACGGCTCGAAGCGGCTCACGAGATTCCCCGAAGTGACGTCCGACAGGCGCTATCTGAACATGGCCATGGTCCCCCTCCTGCTCGTTGCCCTCTCCACCCCTGGCGACTCGACTTCGGAAGCCTCGATGGCCGAACGGGTCGAGATCGTCCGCACCGAATACGGCGTTCCACACGTGCTGGCCGAAGACCTCGAGGCCATGGGCTTCGCGCTCGGATGGCTGCAGTCCGAGGACCACGGGGACGTCACGGCGCTGAACCTGGTCAAGGCCCGGGGCGACTACGCCCGATTCGTGGGACGCGACTCGATCGAGGGAGACTTCGCGGCCAAGGAGAGGTATGCGACGGCCGTGCAGACCTATCCGCTCCTGGAGCCTGAGACGCGAGCGGTCTACGAGGGATTTGCGGCGGGAATCCGTCACTACGTCCGGCTCCATCCCGACGAGTTCCCGGAGTGGATGAAGCCGGATTTCACCGGCATCGACGCCCATGCCCGGGAAGTCCAGACGTGGAGCCGGGCCGACGCCGCCCGCTTCCTCCGATCGCTCGACCCGGAACCGGCAACGCCCGGGCGTTCATCGGCATCCGCGGCTGACTTCGTGCTTGATGGCTCCAACGCATGGGCGTTCCACCCGAGTCGGACCATCAGCGGCCACGCGATCCTGTTGCGGAATCCCCATCTGACCTGGGGTGCGGGATACTACGAGGCGCATGTTCGCGTGCCCGGCGTAGTCGACTTCTATGGGGACTTTCGCATTGGGGGGGCCTTCGGAATCGTCGGTGGCTTCAACCGGCACCTGGGATGGGCGACTACCAACAACTATCCCCGCTACTCGCAGGTCTACGCGCTTTCCGCGGATCCCGAGAGAGAAGACCACTACCTGTTGGACGGCCGCTCCCATCCGCTTCTCCGTCGTTCGGTGACGGTGGACTACCTCGAGGACGACGGGACGCTGGCCTCCGAGACCCGGGTCACACCATGGACTCCTTTTGGCCCCGTGATCCACCAGTCATCCGGGACCCTGTATATCCTGAAAGACCCGCGAGATGGAGAGTTCCGCAGGGGTGAGCAATTCCTGAGGATGATGAGGTCCGTTTCGCTCGACGACTGGCTCGACGTCATGCGGATGCGCGCCCATCCATCGTCCAACTTCACGTACGCAGACGCTGCGGGGAACATCGCCCACCTGTACAACGCCCGGCTCCCTCTCCTGCCCCATGAGCCCACGGGAGACACGGCCGCCATCGCCCGCTCGGCGGCGGACATCTGGTCCGAGCTGGTGCCGGTGGACGACATGCCCCTCTACGTGAATCCTCCGGGGGGATACGTACAGCAAGCCAATGACACGCCCGACTACACGAACCTCAACGTCCCCATGGACCGGGACACCATGCCGGCCAACCTACCCACCCCCCGCCTCCGGCCCCGCAGTCAACTCTCGTTGGATCTGGTCCATGGCACCGGTTCTCTGTCCCTGGAAGACGTCGTGGAGCTGAAGCACACGCCACGGATGATGGTGGCGGAACGGGTCCTGGACGACTTGCTGGAGGTGGCCGAAGCTTCCGGCCGGTCGGATCTCGCCGAAGCGATCCAGGTCCTGTCTTCATGGGACCGAACCGCGGCCGCGGCGTCTCGCGGCGGTGTCCTGTTCGAGGCCTGGTTCGACGCGTACGCCCAGGCGACGGACACGACGAGCTTCTATCGGGAACCCTGGACGCCAGAGCGTCCCATGGACACGCCGCGGGGCATTGGTGACCCGGCAGCCGCGTTTGAGGCGCTGATCAGCGGGGCGGAGCGCTTGGCCTCGCTCGGCATACCTCTCGACGCCCGCTGGGGCGACGTGCACCGAGTCATCCGGGGCGAAGTCGACGAGCCGGTCTCGGGCTGTCCAGCCACGCTCGGGTGTTTCCGAACCCTGTCCTTTGAAGACACCGGTGACGGCCGCTTCGCCGCCAACCGCGGAGACGCCTGGGTATTCGCGGTCGAATTCGGAGCGGTTCCCCGGGCGTTCACCGTGCTCTCCTACGGTCAGAGCCCGAAGGAGGACTCCCCCCATCACGCGGACCAGGCAGCCATGTTCGCTCGGGGTGAGATGAAGCCGATCTCATGGACTCGTGAAGACATCGAGGAGAGGGTGATCCGGAAGTATCGGCCCGGAGGGTGAGCGTGGATCCGGCGCTCTTCGTCGGCTTTCCGCGTGGCTTCTCGCACGCTTAGATGTTTCCCCACACGAAGATGGACGAAGTCCCCGACGGACAAGTAGCCCCATCGCAGTTATGCTGTGAAAGCCGGGACGTGTTAAGCCGATCGCACGCCACGACTCCGCGTCTGCCATCCCTAGCCCCAGGCGGACCACCGTGGCAGGCGCAGGTACCAGGATCGGCTTGGAGGGATATGGATATGCGCAAGCTATTAGCCCTCACTCTGGCCCCGTTCGTCGCTGTCGCCTGCGATGGCATCTCTGGACCGGACGCCGCAACCACCGACGCCCACTTCGACGTCACGGCGGAGGCCGCTGCCAGTCATACCGTGCAGGTCAAATTGCGCTGCGCACGAGCGCTGCGCACGAGCGGTGACTGGTTCTGTCACCGTCTACGTACAAGCTCCAGGCGGTGACTACCCGTTCTACATGTCCTGTCCGGGCAATACCATCGACTCAAGTACTTTTGGCTTTAACCCCGGCGACGTAGACATCTTCTATCAGGCCGACAAGAGTTGGTCCTTCGGGAGCTGTGGGAGCTCCAAGCCGTCCCTCCTCTACAACGACATCCCGGGCAGGCAAAAGTGCTTCGTGGGCAGAGACGGCAAGGGCAAGTCGTACTACACCGTCACGGTCGGTTACATCAAAGACCCTGCGTAGACGGGTGCGCCAGCGCCCGGCAGTGGGTGGCCAGGGGCGGCTCCACAGGGGCCGCCCCTACTGTATTCCCAGAACGGGAACGCTGGCCTACAACGCCCTGACCAGTCAGCGCGACGGCAGACTCGCGAGACATGGTTGGGCCGGATTGCGGATCAGCGTTACAGGACCGCTCAGCTCGAACCCGGCGACCTCCGGTCCTACATTCGCATATACCCCGGTGCCCTCAACGGCTCTCTCCCCCCACGGGCACCACAAGAGAGGACTTTGACGTGCCACTGACGTCGAAACCCACCCCGGCCATGTGCCCCGCTCTCGTGCGTGTCGTCGTTGCCGCTTCCTTCGCCGCCCTGACGGCCTGCAGCGGCGACGAGCCAACCCGACCGTCGGTCTCCCTGCCGGATCGGGACGTCGTCGCCGTCACCCTGAGTCCAAACCGTCTGACCTTGTCGGGCGTGGGTGAGACGGCCCAACTCGACCTCGTGGCCCATAACGCCGTCGGTGAGGTGGTTCCCGGCGTGTCAGCCGTGTGGTCTAGCCAGAACCCACGCGTGGCCTCGGTGTCCGCCACCGGGGTGGTCACGGTGGTGGGCGAGGGCTCGGCCGAGGTCACCGCATTGGTAGACGACGTGTCCGGCTCGGCATCGGTCACGGTGGAGTTCGTTTGGTCAGCCATCGCTCCCGGATCGCTGCATGCCTGCGGCCTGTGGGGCCGGAAGGTGTACTGCTGGGGAACCCCCACCTTCGGAGAGCCACCGGCGCGGGGAGAGACCGATGGCGTACCGACCCCGACCGCGGTCGACACCGAGTTGACGTTCGTGGAGTTGGATGCCGGGGAACGGCACACCTGCGGACTCACTGAGGCCGGCAGGATGTACTGTTGGGGACAGAACAGGCTCGGACAGCTGGGTATCGGGGAGGTCCTGGAAGCCGAACGGCCCACCGAAGTTGCCGGAGACCTCACGTTCGAGGCCATGAGCCTAGGCGACTACCATACCTGTGGGCTCACGGCCGAGGGTGCAGCCTATTGCTGGGGCGGCGGAAGCATCGAAAGCGACGGGAGGGATTTGGCCGTGGGGCACCAGCCGACCGACTCATGCGCCCGCGGCGCCTACTTCTCCGGGAGGTGCACCCGAACACCGCGCCATGTCAACGGAGGGCTGACCTTCGTAGAAGTCAGCGCAGGTGCGTTCCATACGTGCGGCCTGACCGCGCCGGGAATCGCGTATTGCTGGGGCTGGAACCGGGGCATGTTGGGCAACGGCGAGGACCATGGCCAGACGCCGGAAGAGGTCCCACCCGGGTTCGACTCGCCGGTTGCCGTCGTCGGAGGCCACACGTTTCACAGCGTCACGGCGGGTACGCTCCACTCGTGCGGCGTTAGCGCGGCCCGGACGGTCCTCTGTTGGGGCGCGACCTTCACCAAGCCCAACTACGGCGAGCTGGGTGGGGGATCCTTCCAGGGGTCCCTGGAACCGACCCCGGTCGTAGGCCTGACCGGCGTCGCCCACGTCGAGGCCACCAAGGAGAACAGCATCTTCGCCGCCAACACATGTGCGCTGAACCAGGCGGGCACTGCGTGGTGCTGGGGCATCGACGCGGAGGGCCAGGTCGGCGGCCCCAGTCGGGAGTCGTGCAGGGCGGGCGGCGAGATGGTCCCGTGCACCAGCACGCCGGTTCCGGTTTCGGGCGGGCACTCTTTCGCCACGCTCGAGTCAGGGATGGAGTTCGCGTGTGGAATCACTCGCGACGGGGCAGCCTATTGCTGGGGCCTGAACACCAGCGGTCAGCTCGGGAACGGGACCAAGGCGTCGTCCCGAACGCCGGCGCGGGTTTTGGATCCATCCTGAAGTGTCCTCAATCAAACGCCTCTCAGCAGGCTTGGGGCCGCTGGTGCTCGCTCAACGGAGGGGGTGGGATTGAGCTGCGGTCGCTTTGGGCGATCCTCGCTCGTCTCGCGAGACTATCTCTCAAGTCCGCTCCGCGGCCCACTCTGCGTCCGCTCGGCTCGAACCCACGTGGACGCTAGCCCGCCGGTGTTCAAGTTCCGGCAGGTTTTCTGCGTTCGGCTGCGCGTGGTTGTATCTGGCCGCGCGAGTTGGTGTTTCGGGGGTTGGAGGCGGTCGGGGCGTTGCATCTGTTAGCGAAGAGCGTTGACAAAACGTTCGCAAGCGACCCGATGACCCTGCCCCCGATCACCGGATCAGCCGAGAGCCTCACGGCCTCCACGAGAGGCTGGTTCGCCCAGAGCTGTGCCTCCGTCCACCCGCGTCGGCAACCCGCCCGGACACCGGTCCCAGGGGGTCACATCGTCACTGCTGGACCTCGATCCGGACGCGGTATTCTTCAGGCAGATCCGCCACGACCTCGACCGTCACGCCAACCATGGGATCCTCGAATCGCGAGACTCGCCCTTCGCCAGGGGACCACGACGGACTGTTCGGGAGATCCACAGTACCCTGATGCCGTTCTCAGAGCTCACGCCGCCGTCCGTCCGTTGGCTACGGCTCACCCTCGTAGCCGGTTGCACGAATGTTCGATAGAGGGGCACTCTGGGAACTTCAGCAAGACCCGCGCATGACGCCGCCCGAATACGAAAGGCTGAGGGAGCCATGAAGCTCATCATCTTTGGCGCGACCGGAAGCGTGGGTCGTCACCTGGTCTCCCAGGCCCTCTCTCAGGGCCACGAAGTGACGGCGTTTGCACGGACTCCCGGGGCGTTGGAGATCGACGGTGCCGACTCTGCTCCCACGGTCGTAAAGGGAGACGTGCTCGACGCCGGGTCAGTCGAAGGGGCCGTAGCCGGGCACGACGCGGTGATCTGTGCGCTCGGCGCGGGAAGAAAGGGCGGGGTTCGCTCGGTCGGCACGCGCAATATCGTCCGCGCCATGGAGAACACGGGAGTGAAGCGCCTGATCTGTCAGTCCACCCTGGGCGTCGGCGACAGCGCGGGAAACCTCAACTTCTTCTGGAAGCACGTGATGTTCGGCTGGCTTCTCAAGAAAGCCTTCGCGGACCACGTCGAGCAGGAGGCGTACGTGCGAGAAAGCGATCTCGACTGGGTAATCGTACGGCCGGCGGCGTTTACGGATGGACCCGTCACGGGCGAGTACAAGCACGGGTTCGCGTCGACCGACGAAGGGCTTACGCTGAAGATCTCTCGCGCGGACGTCGCCCACTTCATCCTCGGGCAGTTGGAAGACGACACCTACCTTCGCAGAACTCCAGGCCTGTCGTATTGATCAGCCCCGAATGGCGTGGCTGAGCTCGGTACTCTCAGCCAGGACGGTGCCCCACCGGACTCAACGTCACACCTCCATGCGGGTCGTGAAGAGACCGCGGGCGACATACTTGTCGCAGACCACATCGGCGTACTTGGAAGAGAAGAAGCGACCCACCGAGTAGACGGTGCCCCCGCGCATGGTGGTGGCCTCGATGCCGGGGAGGAGCGACGCCACGGCAGCCATCTGCTTGTCGTTCTGGGGAACGATGACCACTTCGTGCCCTCCGTGGTCTCCCGATTGGGTCACGTATCCCATGATCATCGCGGTGATCTCATCCATGACGATCTCTTCCTCGTCCGAGACCGTTTCGTCGGCGTCTACGAAGTGATGGAGGACATCCAGGAGCTCGGTGGCTTGATCCGCCGGGGGAGAGACCTCGAGGTAGTCGGCCACACTCCTGCGAAGCGCGAGGACGTCGCTAGACGCTTCGGTCGCTCCTTCCGTGAGATCCGTGGGCGTGAGGTTCCACCGGCTCGCGAACTCCTCGATAAGCGCGATTTCGCGGGCGTCGATGTGCTGGTCCACGGCGGCGATCGCCTGGAAGATGGCCATGAGCTCCGTGGCTCCCTCCGCACCGCCCAGAAGATCGCTCACCGAGCTGCGGAGCTGCTCGCGGCGCCGCAAATCCTCGAATCGCCGCAGGAGGTCCTCTGCCTTGACCCTCTCCCGGGCACTACCGGAGATGTCGTGCATGACCCGACCCTTGTGCATCATTACGATGCGGTCTCCGAGGTTGACGGCCTGCTGCATCGAATGCGTGACCATCAGGGTCGTGAGTTTGTCCCGCGTGATGATTTCGTGAGTCAACGCGATCACCTGATCGGCACTCTTGGGATCCAGCGCTGCGGTGTGCTCATCGAGAAGAAGCAGATCCGGCTTCAACCACGAAGCCATCAGCAGCGTCAGGGCCTGACGCTGGCCACCTGACAGGCCGCCGATCGGATTATCGAGACGGTCCTCGAGCCCCATCTTCAGCGTGCGAACCCGATCCTGGAGCTCCTGCCGAACACTCGGGTTGAGGGCCGGTCCGAGGCCTCGACTCCGTCCTCTGCGGGCTGCCAACGCGAGGTTCTCCGCGATCGACATGCTCGGAGCAGTGCCACTGAATGGATTCTGGAACACTCTCCCGATGAGTTTGGCTCGGCGATGTTGAGGCCACTTCGTGACGTCGTGCCCGGCCACATGCACCGAGCCGGCATCCACGCCGAACGATCCGGCGACGGCATTGAGAAGGGTCGACTTTCCCGATCCGTTCATGCCGATGATGATCAGGAACGACCCGTCCGCGAGGTCGAGGGACACGTCGGTCAGCGCACGAACCTCGTTATTCGTGCCCGTGTTGAACGTCTTGGAGATTCCAGAGATGCGCAGCATGGTGTCAGGCCTCTGCAGAATCGCGCGCGACGGGAGGGTTCAGCTGACGGATCAGCATCGGCGCTATGAGGGCGAGGAACACGAACGCCGCGGTGATCAGCTTGAGGTCGTTGGGGTTCAGTCCCCAACGGAGGGCGACCGCGACAAGCAGGCGGAAGAGAACCGAGCCCATGATCGCACCGGTGATCAGCAAGCCGAGTGAGCGGCTGCCGACGAGCGCCTCTCCGATGATGACGCTGGCCAGCCCGAGCACGATGATCCCGATGCCCATCTGGACGTCTGCGAAGCCCTGATACTGTGCGACCAGCGCACCGCTCAGCGCGATGAACCCGTTGGACATGGCGAGCCCGACGATCGTCAACGTCTCTACGCTGACCCCGAGTGCGCCCATCATCTGTGCGTTGTCCCCGGACGCGCGCATGGCGGTGCCCAGCTGGGTGCGAAAGAACCAGTAGAGGAGCAGGCCAACGAGGACTACCAGCACGAATGACGCGAGTAGCATCGACATGTCGCGCATTCCGACTGTCCATCCGGCGATCTCCAGGCTGGTGCGACCACCGAACACCACGCTGCCCAGCTGCTCGGCGTAGGTCGCGAGGGTGTTCTCGTTGATGAGCGGCAGATTGCTACGTCCCATCACCCGAAGGTTGATCGAATACAGCGCGGTCATGGACAGGATGCCAGCGAGAAGAGGCTGAATCCTGAACTTGGTGGCCATGACCCCGGTTCCCGCGCCCGCGACGACGCCGGCAAGCGCAGCTACCAAGGTGGCCGGCACGGGCCCCACACCCTTGATGATGAGGGCGGCGGCTACCGCTCCGCCGAGCGTGATGGATCCCTCCGCGGTGATGTCCGGGATGTTGAAGATCCGGAAGCTCACATACACCCCGAGCGCCAGAATAGCGAGGATCAGACCGAGGGTAAGGGCCCCGATGAGGAGATTCACGACTCAGCCCCGTCTGGTGAGGTGGGAGGTCGACCTAGGTGAATACGGTGCGGGCCCGTCTTGGCAGGATTCGAGGGTCGAGCGAGCCGACGTTCGTTACGCGGGCCGTTTCGAGTGCCAGGTGGAGCTGGCCGGCTCGCATTGCGCTCGCGATATCCATGGAGGGCCGACCTCAGAGTCCGTTGTCCGTGGAGAGGGCGATCAGCTCCGGGGAGAAGGTGATCCCGAACCGGCGAGCAACGTCGTGGTTGAGGATGTAGCGCACGCCGGTGGTGGGCTGAAACGGGATGTCGGCGACTGACTCACCCCGCAAGGCGCGCGCCGCGAGCAGGCCCGCCTCGAGACCAGCGTCGAAGTAGTCCCGTGCCACGACCACCATGGGGCCGTACTCAGCCGCGGTCGGCGAGAATGTGACCACCGGGATGTGCTGTCGGTTGGCTGCTTCCATCACGGCCGGAAAACTCGAGGCGATCAGGTTGTCGGTGACTTGCACCCAGACGTCGGGTCGGGTGCTGGCGAGCGCGATGGAAGCATCCACTACGTCGGATGCCGTGGCGATCCCGATGGTCTCGAGCTCGTAACCCCGCCTCTCGGCGGCTTCGGCCAGCTGGTCCTTGTTGAACTCGGAATTGATCTCGGCCGGCGTGTAGAGGGTGCCGAGTTTCTTCGCCTCGGGAAACAGTCGGCGAACGACGTCCAGCATCTCCTCGACGGGCTGGTTCAGATACGAGCCCGTTACGGTCGGAAGGTGGTCGTCGTCGGACGTTCCCGCGCCCACGATGAACGGGTTGGACACCATCCCGAAGACGATCGGAATACCCCGGTCTCGGCGCAGGGCTGTCTGAAGCGCCGGCGTGCTGAGCGTCAGGATGAGATCGGATTCTCGCGATTGCAGAGCGTCTATGATGCTGATCAGGGTCGGGATGTCTCCCTGGGCGGAATGTACTCGAATATTGAAGTCCTGGTCACTCACCATGCCGGCCTGCGCCAGTCCCTGCCGAACACCGTCTTGTGAGATTTCAGCGTTCGGGGTTTCGATGTACTGCACGATGTCGATCCAGGGGGCATCGACTGCACGAGCCTGCCTATTCCAGACCAGGGATGCAGGTGGGCTTTGTGTGGGTACGTCTTGCTCTCTGAGTCCCGAAGCGTCGATCACCTGGCTCGCCCGCTGCACGATCGAGTCCGGGATCACCCAGGGCATGCGGAGTCCATCGAGCGCCGTGAGGTTCACGTGAAGCTCGACAGGCATCCAGTTCTCGACGGGAATCGTCGCCGGATCACGTCCCTCGAGGATGTCTGCGGCCAGCGTGCCTTGCACGAAGCCGACGTCGTAGTAGTCCGCGCCGAGGTCGAGCATGGAGCCACGCGAGGTCGACCCGGGCAGGGAGGTGATTACCGGGACTCCTGAACGCCGGGCCGCGTCGACCATGACTTCGAGAGCGGTGCTGACCGTGATGTCCGGGCTGACCCATAGCACGTCGACGCCGCGTGCCATCACCGACAGGGCTACCTCGCCCGCGGCGGTCGACGTCTCGGCGTTGCCCTCCACCAAGGTCAGACCCAACTCCTCGGTCACGGCGCGCGCCATGCGGGTCGCGGCCTCGGAATTGGCTTCGGCGGGGTTCCACACGAGGCCCACCCGCCGGGCTTCGGGCTGGATCTCTTTCAGTAGGGCGAACAGCTCACGGACAGGTGGGAGGCTTCCGAGCCCTGCCATGTACGGCGGATGGTCGAGCGGGTCCTCGCCGCTGATCTCGACCCCTGCCGTGAACGGATTGGATGTGATTCCGAAGACATGGCGTCGCGGTGACTCCTGAAAACGGTTTGCATTCGCGACCGTCTGCAGGGACAGGGTCGAGACCGTGACGATCATGTCGAGGTCCGCGCCAGTGACCTCCTTGGCGATCGTGTTGGAGGTCGTGATGTCTCCCTGCGCGTTGTACTTCAGAATCTCGAGCCCGTCACCGTCCTCGAATCCCCGTGCCGCCAACGCATCGAGGGCACCGCGGACACCATCGTCCAACGCCTCGAGGGATGCATGTTGCACCACGGCGACCCGAGGGACTGCAGTGGGCGCAGCGGACGCGCGCTCGGCGGATCGACGGGAATCCAGGTCGGAAACCAGGAGCACGGCCGACGCGGCAGCGATGGTCGCCATGCCCAGTGACAGGCGACGGACTCCGTCGAGTGTGGCTGGCATCGCTCTGCATCCGGTTGCCTGAACGAGTCCAGAGCGTCCAGTGGTGACCCAGGCGGACAGACTAGATTCGGGCGTACCGAGCCGCAAGCTGC
>JBDHLD010000134.1:0-8741 GCA_039586035.1 Gemmatimonadota bacterium
ACAACGGGGATCCCACAATCGTCCGGCTCGGGCGGGCGGCCGTCGACCAGGTGTCGACTTTACATTTCCTTTACTTTTTGACCGTCGATCAGGCGAGGGACGTCCATGTGGGAAACGTGTTCCGTACAGCTGAAAGTCCGCCTACCCCGGGATGTGGCGGCTCAGGCCGAAGAGGTCCAGCGGACCGACCCTGAGTTCCTCAGCCGGGTCGTGCTGTACGGGCTCACCCGTCGCTCGATCTACCGTCACCTCAGGGAGCAGCAGGGCGTGTCCGAGGTGGACGTGGGCTCCCATCCATCGGTTTCCTGACCACATAGAATCCTTGACGCTTTCGTCCGTTCAGGGTTAATCGTAGGCGATCAACCCTCCTGGTGTCGGGGCTCGTCAGGGGGCGGGCTATCCGATCCACGCAGCGGTCCTGGGGGGCTGAGCGTGAGTGAGCGGACGAGGAACAGCGACGACGGTGGTCGAAGTGAGCCCGAAGCGCAGCTACGGGCGAAATACCACGACTACTGCTCGGCCCAGGTAGCGGACACGCTCCTGCTCCTCACCCCCGATGAGATCTTCGTGCTGGCGCAGACCGCGGCTCGAGAGTCGGGGGAGGAGCAGCAGTTGTCCTATGGTCGTGCCGTCCAACTCGCCACGGAGACGGTGTCCCGAAAGCTCGCCCTCCCCTCTTTCGAGCGTTGGCTAGAAGACTACCGGGCCGATCCCGACCGCTATGAAAGGTACCTGATGGGCCTGTGGGAGTCCGACGTCACCGACGCATCTCGAGAGTAGGCTCCCCCCCCGGCTGATCGATCTCCTCTCCGCGGTGCCGGCGCGGCTCTTGCATGACTCATGGGAGACCACTGTTATATAGGGGATTCTCGGGATGGAAGGGACCTCGACCTTTCCTCGCGAGTCCTCCCGCACGCCCGAGCTACTGAGCCGGCATGACCGTACAACGAGACTCCCCCAACACCACCCAGGCACTCGACGGCTCCGGCGGGCCGCAGCCCGTGGGCCGCCACGGCGTGCTGACGCCCAGTGCCGCCGACGCGATCCGCCGTGCCCTGGGTCTACTCGTCCCGCGGGCGGCCGATTATGCGTTCCTACACGTGGTCTCGGTCGACAACGGCTTCTCCGTAGGCGCGCTCCGCCACCGGGACAAGGGATTGGAGTCGGTGCTCGAGCGATTCCTCAGCGACGGGCTGGAGCGGATGACTGCCCCGGGGAGCGTGATCGCCAGGGCACTCGAGGGTGGCGTACCGATCGTATCGGAAGTGGGGCCGGCGCCCGGCGCCCACGGAGCCGGAGACGACCGACTCCCTGCAGCGCTCCTGGGACCGCGCAGCTACCTGGCGTTGCCCGTGGGACACGACGGCACGGTGCTGGGCGTGCTGACCCTGGCCCGCTTCGAGACCGAGACGCCGTACAACCGCCGAGACGTGCCCCTTGGCGGCGCGGTGGCGGGGGAGCTCGGCCTGCTCCTCGCCGGGGAATCCGTCCGGGCCCGGGAGCGCGCCCGGGGGCAGGCGCTGGAGGCGGAGATCGCAGCCGTTCGAGAGGCCCTGGAGGCCGAGGTCGCCTCGGTCCAGGAGGGGCATGAAGCCGAGCTGGAGACCATGCGAGAGGCGATGGCGGCCGAGGTCGCGGCGGCCCGCGGGTCCCTCGAGGAAGAGGTGGCGTCGGTCCGTCACTCCCTCGAGAACGAGGTGGACTCCCTGAAGCAGGCGCTCGATCAGGCGCGACGGCGGCGAGTCGCGAGTGACGAGGCTCAGGAGCGAGCCATCAGCGCCGTGGTGGAGGCCGAGGCCGCGAGGGCCGCGGCCGAGGCCGCCCTGGGCGAGGCCTTGGAACGAACGCGCATCGTTGGCCAGGAGGGCCTGGAGGCCCGGCTCCTGGATGCCGTGGGCGAGGCGGTCGTCGCGGTGGACCTGGAAGGGCGGGTCGTCTACTGGAATCGTGCGGCGGAAGGGCTGTACGGCTGGTCGAAGGACGAGGCTCTGGGCCGAGACCTGGCGGAGACGGCCCACGCAGTGGCATCTCCGGAGCAGGCGACGGAAGCCATTGAGCGCATGATGTCGGGTGGGGGCTGGTCGGGGGAGATGCGCATCCGCAGGAAAGACGGGAGCACCGTTCCGGTCTCTCTCTCGGGAGGCCCTCTCTTCGACGCGGATGGCGAGCCCATGGGAATCGTGAGCGTCGCCACGGAGCTCAGGGGGTCCCGACCGTCTGAGGAGCGAACCCTCCAGACCGAACGCGCACAAGCCGTTGGCCGAGTGGCGGGCGGTGTGGCCCATGAGTTCAACAACTGCCTCACCACGATCTCCGGCTACACGGAGCTGATGCGGCGGGAGCTGGAGGGTGAAGATCCTCTCGCCGAAGACCTGACCGCCATCGAAGAAGCGGCCGACCGCGCGGCCAGGCTGGTACAGCAGCTCTTGGCCTACACCCGGCGTCAGGTGCTCCGCCCGCGCGTGACCGGGCTCAATCAGATCATCTCGGCTATGGAGCCCACCCTCCGATCGATCACGGGCGAAGGCCCGGATCTGGTTCTCGAGCTGGGCGCAGACCCCGACCTGATCAGCGTCGACCCCGCACAGATCGAGCAGGCCGTGATCCAGCTCGTGACGAACGCAGTCGAGGCCGTGCCCCCCGACGGCCGCGTCTCCATACACACGGACACCGTCGAGTTGACCGAGGCGGAGACACGCGAATTCAAGTATCCCGTCGAGGCGGGTCCATACGTTTCCCTCGTAGTGAAGGACAATGGATCCGGCATGGATCCGGACACCCGCGAGCATGCCTTCGAGCCCTTCTTCACGACCAAGGAGGACCGTCCGGCCTCGGGCCTGGGCCTCTCCACGGTATACGGCATCGTGAAGCAGAGTGGGGGGTACGTGTGGCTCTCGTCCGCGCCTGGCAAGGGAACGACGGTCCGGGTCGTCCTTCCGTTGACGAGCGCGGAGGAAAGCACCGGTGACCGCTCCGCGCTCGAGGAGAGCCCCCGAGGGTCATCCCGCACGGTGCTGGTGGTCGAAGACGATGGCGCGATCCGCGACTTCGCTCGCCGTGTCCTGACGGCCGATGGCCATGACGTGATCGTGGCCGAAAACGGTATCGAGGCGCTACGGCTGTGGGATCGACGGCATGACGAAGTCGACCTCGTCGTGACGGACGTGGTGATGCCCTGGATGAGCGGGCGAGCTCTGGTCGACCGGCTCCGCGCCACCCGGCCTGACCTGCCGGTGCTCTTCGTTTCGGGTTACACCGGTGATGCAGCTGAGTCAGGACCGCGGCCAGGCGCCGCAGCCGGACGAGATCCCATCCTCGACAAGCCGTTCCCGGCCGAAGCCCTCTCGCGTAGGGTCCAGGATCTGCTCGGGGACGAAGGATCCGAGACCGAAGAGCGAGGGGCCCACTCGACGCTGCCAGGGCCTGATGTCGACAAATGAGGAAGACGGGCAGCGCCGCAGGCACAAACATTTGTTTGCATCTGCCCCCCGCGCTTCGTAGTTTGACCCGAAGCTCGCCGTTTCCCTGTCCGTAGCGGAATCCGTCGGCCGCTTCTGTGGGTTGTAGAACGGAGAGGAACCCAGTCTGTTGCCCGAAGCGCCCATGCTCTCTCGACTGATCTCCGCGCTCATGCTTCTCGCGTGCGGCGGCTTCCTGCCGGCTGCGGCCCAGACACCGGGCCCACCTGGTGCCTCCGAGACGGTGCCGGCGCCGGATCCGCTGGCCCTCTTCCTCTCAGCCCCTGTACCCGACTCGGCCGACGTACGAACGGGCCTCCAGGTAGTGGAGCAGGCGGCAGCCCACTCGCGGGACGGCGAGCATCAGGAGGCCGCAGCGCTACTGGGCCGGCTCTCGGAGCACATGCCGACCCTGGCCGACTGGATCCCGCTCTTCGTCGCGGAGGAGCTCGCGGAGCTCGGTGACACGTTGGGGGTGCGGGAGCATCTGGAGCTTCTGCCGGCCCTGTCCGCGGCTCGCGCGCGGTGGGCATGGCTCCCCCGCGCTCGGGCGCTGGAAGTGGCCGAATCGCCCGAAGTGGCCGTGCCCATCGTAGAGGACGCGGTGCTAGCCGCCGGTGACGACAGGAGCCGCTCACTCGCGCTGCTGCGCCTGGGAGAGCTCTCATGGGCCGCTGGGGATTCGGCGCGTGCCCGCAAGGCCCTGACGGAGGCGATCACGGCGGACCCTGGCGGCCGTTGGGCGACTGACGCGGCCGACGTCTTGGCGCGGCTGCCCGACCTGGACGCCTGGGCGAGATACGCCGTCGCCCGCACCAGGGTCTCGCAGGGAGAGTGGCGGGAGTCCGTGGATGGCCTGAAGGCTGGCGTCACGCTGGACTCGCTGGCTCCCGAGGAGCGGGCCCAGGCCCGGTTGGACCTCGTGCGCGCGTACTTCTCCATGCGCCGTTACAGCGACGCGCAGCGGGGCGCCGAAGAGCTTCTGGCCGACAGCACCGCAGGCGCGGCCGTCCGCGCTCGCGCACTGTACTTCGAGGGCCGCGCTCGTTACCGGCAAGGGCAGCGGGATCAAGGCCGCGCCAAGCTCGAGAGCGTAGCGGATCGCTTCCCCGACCAGAGAGCCGCTCGGGACGCCCTGTATCTCCTGGCCGATCTGGATGACGACGCAGGCCGCGTCGGCAGCGCGCAGGACTACTACCGGAGAATCCTGGACGTGGCGCCCCGCACGACCACGGCGGACCTGGCGGGCATGCAGCTCGGCGGTATGGCCTATGCCGCCGGCGATCTGGCCGAGGCCGTCCGCGTCTACGACCGGCGCCGGCTGGAGGCGGGCCGCGTGGGGTCGCGACAGCAGGCGGCCTACTGGAGCGGTCTCGTCTACGAGGCGTTGGACCAGCCCGACAGCGCCCGAGCCCGGTTCGGGGAGGTCTACAACGCCGATCCGCTCTCGTACTACGGCAGCGAGGCCGCGCAGCGGCTGGGCGCGCCCCTCCTCGCCGAGGAGCTCGCAGCTGGTCCGATCGGGAACGGACGGGCCCTCGACGCGGAGCTCGCGAACGCCGTCGTGCGACTGCAGGTGCACATGAAGGTGCCTACGCCCGGCTCGTTCGCCTACGAGCTGAGCAGGCTGAAGGCGTACTTCAAGGACGGAAGAGGGGGCGGATACGCCCTGGCCGAGGCGCTGATCGACGGCGGTCTACCCATTCAGGGAATCCTTCTGGGCAGGGAGCTGCAGCGCGAACGGCAACAATGGGACGTCCGGCTGATGCGGATCGTCTATCCCTTTCCCCACCGGGACCTCATCGTGCGGGAGGCGGCCCGGTTGGAGGTGAATCCGTTCCTCGCCGCGGGACTGATTCGGCAGGAGTCCATGTTCGACGAGGACATCGAGAGCCGCGCAGGCGCGATCGGCATGATGCAGGTGATGCCGGCCACCGGCCGAGAGCTGGCATCACGACTCGGCATCACCCCCTTCAGCGCGCGGCGGCTCACCGAGGCCGAGGTGAACGTGAGGCTGGGCATGACCTTCCTGGAGAACATGCTCCAGCGGTACGACGGTGAGCTGGTGGATGTGCTGGTCGCCTACAACGCCGGCCCCACCCGGATCCGCCGGTGGCGCAACATGCCCGAGTACGGCGATCGGGATTTCTTCATGGAACGGATTCCGTTCCGGGAGACACGAGAATACGTGAAGGTCGTGCAGAAGAACGCCCTGATCTACACGAGCCTTTACGGTTGCGGCTCCGGGGAGCCGTGCCTGGGCACGCCTGCGGTCCGGCCGCCCGGACTGGTGAGCTCACCCCACGACACGCAGGCCTCGCTGCGCTGACCGAACCGCCCTGGCTACATCCGCCCTTGTGGCCCGGGGCGGGGAACGTCATCAATTCCACCACTGACCGCTCCGACTCGGGAGCGGCCTCGAGCGCTGGTTCCATGTCGGGAGGGCTGATTGGGGCGACTATTCAGCGGGCTGATCTCGTTTGTGTTGTTGGCGGCCGTCGCCGTGCTCATCATGGTCTCCTGGGTGTATCTGACCACTGAGCGCCGCTTCGCACGACCCTACGACGTGCCGGCACGGCAGCTGAACGTGACGGCCGATCCCGACGCCAGGGTACGCGGTGCCCACGTGGCTCGAATCTGGGGCTGCTTCGACTGCCACGGCGAGGATCTGGCGGGTGGCGTCGTCGTAGACGCGCCGCCCATGCGCCTCGTAGCCCCGAATCTGACGGCGGGCACTGGGGGAATCGCCGCTCGCTACGGTTCGCAGGACTGGGTGAGGGCGATCCGCCATGGCGTCGGTCAGGATCTGCTCCCTCTGCTGTACATGCCCTCCCACGAGTATTGGGTATTGTCGGACGCCGACCTGTCTGCCCTGCTAGGCTACGTGCAATCCGTCCCCGCCGTCGACGCCGTACAGCCGCTGCCGCTGATCCGCGGTCTGGGGCGGTTCCTCTTCGCCACGGGCAGGCTGGATCTGGTGCCCGCCGAGCTCATCGACCACGAGGCTCCCAGGCCGAGGGCGCCGACGCCCGGGCCGACCGTCGAGTACGGAGCGTACCTGGCCAGCGGGTGCAAGGGGTGCCACGGCCCGGACCTGGGCGGCGGGCTCGTCGGTGGCGCGCCTCTGGATTGGCCCCCCGCGGCGAACCTCACCCCGGACCCGGAGACCGGACTCGGCCCCTGGAGCCAGGACGACTTCTTCCGGGCGCTCCGAGAGGGCACGCGGCCCGATGGTAGTGCCATCGATTCGGTGATGCCGTTGAGAAACACGGCGGAGATGACGGACCTGGAGCTTTCGGCGATCTGGGCGTACCTACGCTCCGTGCCGCCCGTACGAACGGCGACCCCAGAGGGTGGACCCTAGGGAATCCAGGTCTAGAAGGGCAGGTCGTCGTCGGGCTGGCTCAGGGGCGTCGCAGCGCTCTGGGGCTCCGCGACCGGGCGGCGAGCGCTGCCCCCACCGCCCTCGGCCCCCGAAGAGCCCAGCATGACCATCTCGTTCACCACGATATCCGTCCAATAGCGGGTGCCGCCCTGTTCGTCCTGCGTCTGGGAATACTCGATACGTCCCTCGGCGTAGAGTCGGTCTCCCTTCCGCACGTATTGTTCGACGATGTCGGCGAGACGACCGAAGAACGTCAGGCGATGCCACTCGGTCCGCTCCTGGGTCTGCCCGGACCGATCCTGGAAGCTCCGGTTGGTGGCCAGTGACACCTTGGCGACCCGGGCGCCCGACGCTGTGGCCCGGACTTCCGGTTCGCTGCCGACGTTGCCGATGAGCATGACTTTGTTGAGGGAACGGCTCATGGTTCTTCCTGCTCCGCGTGGGATCTCGAAGGGCCGGTTGCTCTTTCCGAACCCGGCGGAACGTACCGCGGGCGCAGTTCGCACGCCATGGCGGCCAGGGCCCGTCGCGCCGACGCTTCGCCCTGAGTACGTTGCCCTCGTGCCCGGTCAGGGCGACTCCCGACAACCCCAATCCCACGGAGCTCCAGACCTTGAGCGACACCACCTACGTCCGGGTCGAAAGAGACGAAGAGCTGGCCATCGTCCTGATCGATCGACAGGACAAGCTGAACGCGCTGAACTCGGACGTCTTCACGCAGCTGGGACGAGCCCTCGACGACCTGGCTCGGGACGCAGACCTCCGGGGGGTGATCATCACGGGAGCGGGCGAGAAGGCCTTCGTGGCGGGTGCCGACATCGGAGTCCTGGCTCAGATGGACAGCCTGGGCGCCGTGAGGGTCAGCCGAGAAGGCCAGCAGATCTTCCTCATGATCGAGCGGTTCGCCGTGCCCGTCATGGCCGCCATCGGAGGCTTCGCCCTCGGTGGCGGACTGGAGCTGGCGTTGGCGTGCCACCTCCGCATCGCGTCGGAAAACGCCAAGCTGGGCCTGCCGGAGGTCGGCCTGGGGATCATCCCGGGGTACGGGGGTACCATCCGGTTGGCACGGGTGATCGGGCTGGGCCGAGCGGTGGAGCTCACGCTCTCGGGTGACATGATCGACGCGGAGGAGGCGCTGGGGTTGGGGTTGGTGACGGCGGTGGTGTCGCGGGAGTCGCTGCTCGAGGAGGCCAAGACGCGCATGCGTCGCGTGACCAAGAACGGCCCGATCGCGGTACACATGGCCCTCGAATCCATCTATCACGCCCTCGACACCTCGATGGCCGACGCGCTCAACTTCGAATCGACGCTGTTCGGCGTCCTCGCGTCGACCGAGGACATGAAGGAAGGCATGGGAGCCTTCTCGGAGAAGCGTAAGCCGGAGTTCAAGGGACGCTGAGTCGCCCCTATTGGATTGGTGCGGGTGTGCTCCTCACGATCACCGTGGCGGCGGGTGCCTGCGTCGAAGCCCGCACCCGGCCTCTCACCGGGGTCGACGACGGGCCGTTCGACCCCGACGGCCCACCACTGGTGTCCATCACACACCCACAAGAGGGCCAGGTCTTCTTCAAGGACGTATGGACCTCGGGCTCCGGCGTCCAGGTGACGTACGCGGGCGAGTTTCCCGCCGGGCACGAGCTGCGCCTGCTGGCGTACCTGGACTTCGAGCAGTTCCCGTCGACGCAACCGTTCTTCAAGGATGAATTCACCATCGACGAGCACCCCGCGACCGCCATATTCGTGCGGGGGCTGCCCGACCAGTTCCGAGAAGCCATAGGCGTGACCCTGCTCCTCGAAATCCACGATACGCGAGGCATCAGGATCTCGGTCGACTCCGTGAGTACGACCGTACGCTGACGTGACCCGGCCAATCGCCCAAAATCGTTGTCATTGTTGAG
>JBDHLD010000135.1:0-12854 GCA_039586035.1 Gemmatimonadota bacterium
GGCCAGCCGGCGTGGCTCGCCCGGCGCCGCCGCATACGCCTCCAGCCGCGCGGCTACCTAGAGCTTCTCCCGGGTCGCCGCGATCGAGCTCGCGCCCCACGGCATCCTGGTCAACACGGTCAGCCCGGGCTTGATCGACACCCAGCCGAAGCCGCTCCCGCCCCGCATGGCCCAGGCCCTGGGCTCGCGCATCCCGTCGCTCCCGCTGGCACGGCCGGGGACGCCGGACGAGGTCGCAGACGTCGTGCTCTTCCTCGCATCGGATCGGTCGAGCTACATGAGCGGCGCCGTCATCTCCGTGGACGGCGCGGCCGGAGTCGGAGCGCGGTTCGAGGGCTCCGTGATCGACGACGACGTCCGCTACGATTGGCTCACGGGGCGTCGGGGAGGCTGAATCGTCGGCCTGACCCGCGCCCGGGAAGCGTCACGCTTCCCAGGACTCGTGTGGGCGTGGTCCTCCTGGGGTGTCCTGCACCGTCCGAGCAGTGTGAGCGTCACTCCTCCTTCAACGCGATGACCGGCGCGATCCGGGTCGCCCGCACGGCCGGAAGGAGGCACGCCAGGAGGGCAACCGCCACCAGCAGGCCCCCCGCGATGCCCACCGCCACCGCATCCATGTCGGGCACGTTGGGCACGACGGCCTGGAGTCCCTGGGCGGCCCCGAACGCCGTCAGCGCACCCAGCACCACGCCCGCGCCGGCCAGCTTGAGACCGTACCGGACGAAGTGCCCGAGCGTGTCACCCGGCTCTGCACCCAACGCCGCACGCAGCCCGATCTCGCGGGTGCGCTGGGACACCGTGAACGAGATTACACCGTAGACACCCAGGGCCGAGAGGAGCAGCGCGGCCAGGCCGAATGCCCCCATGAGCTGGGCCGCGAACCGCGACGTCCCCTCTTCCTGCCGGAAGTTGTCCTGGATGGTGGCGACCTGGAACACCGGGATGCTCGGGTCGAACCTGCGCACAGCCTCCCGAATGGGAGCCATGTCGGGATCCTGGGTGGTCTGCACCAGCATGGTGAACGCACGCTCGGGGCGTTGGGCCAGTGGGAAGTATGAGTCGTTGCTCGTCGTGATCGCCCCGGGGATCGGGACCCGACCTCCATGATTGGCGTCGCTGACCACACCGACCACGGTCCAGTGACGGTTCCGCGGAAGCGGGGCGCCGGGCGGCTGAAAGCTGTGGTACTGCCTTCCGATTGCGTCCTGGCCCGGCCATAGCTCGTTGGCCATGGACTCGCTGATCACGACCACCTGGGGCGCCTCCGCCACGTCGGTGTCCTGGATCATCCGTCCACGCAGCAGCGTGAGCCCCATGTCCTCGACCCCGCCGGGTAGCACGTGATGGCGCCGAGCCAGGGGTGCGTCACCCATCTGGTCGACCACCATCTCGTCGGGAATGCTGGTCTGGAAGTTGAACACGAGTCCGGGGCGGCCCGGCCCCCACGGCTGAGCGAACGTCACGCCGGGCAGCCCCTCGAGCCGCTCAGCCAGCTGCTCTGCGGCGGAGGCCATGGACGCGTCATCGGCGTAGCGCGCCGGCGGGAGGTTCACGCGGAACGTCATCACGTTCTCGGTCGTGAAGCCCGAGTCGGCGGAGCTGAGCTCCTGGAAACTCCGAATCAACAGTGCCGACGACGCCAGCAGGATCGTGGCGGTCGCGACCTCGAACAGGACCAGTCCGTTCCGGACGCGTTCGCCGCGGGGATCGCCCACCGAGCGTGAGCCCGAGAGCGCGCCGCGGAGATCCCCGCCGCTTACCCTCGCGGCCGGGAGCAGGCCGAAGGCCACGCCTGCCAGCAGCGTCACGCCCATGGCCGCCAGCAGCACGGGCAGGCTCAGCTCCACGTCTGCCGTGGTCGGCAGCTGGTTGGGCACGAGCCCCAGCAGCGACGGCAGCGCGAACGAGGTCGCCAGGATACCCAGCGCACCACCCGCCGCGGCCAGGACCAGACTCTCGAGTGTCAGGAACCGGAAGAGCCGGCTCCGCCCCGCACCGAGTGCCAGTTGCACGGCCAACTCCTGCCTGCGAGCGGCCCCCCGCACCATGAGCAGGTTGGCCACGTTGAAGCAGGCAATGAGCAAGAGCACCAGGGCGCCGCCCATCAGCGTGAGCACGGGTCCCCGCAGTCCCTGTGTCGTAGCCTGGACGAAGGGCTGCACCGTGGCGCTCATCCCCCGATTCACCGGGTCCACTTCCTCGAGCCGTGCCGCGATTTGCCGGAGGTCCGCTTCGGCCTCTTCGGCCGTGACTCCCGGCCGCAGCTTTCCGATGGCGCTGAACGTACGCCACCGTCGGACGCGCACGACCTCGTCGCCCCGCGGGTCGATCTGTCCGGCCATCATGGCGGGGAGAATCACGTCGTTGCCCGTGCCGTTGGCCCCCGGGAACGGGTCCCGGTAGTCCTCTTCCAGGACCCCGATGACCGTAAACGGAAGACCGCCGAGGTCGACGGAAGCGCCCACCACCCCCGGGTCTCCGCCGAACACCCGCTGCCACGCCCCGTGGGTCAGGATCGCGATCGGGTGGCCGCCGGGTGCGGTGTTCTCGTCGACACCGAAGACGCGCCCCATCGCCGGACGAGCGCCCAAGACGTCGAAATACTCCCCATCCACGAAGAGGGCCGAGAGCTGCTCGGCCCCGTCGCTCCGGGTCAGGGTCAGGGCGCCGCCGCGGAGCAGCGCCAGCGCCTCCAGGGAGGTCTGGGCCTTCTTCCAGTCCTGCGCGTTCACGTAGGACAGCGTCACGTTCTGCTCCGTGGCCACCATCTGCTCGTTCACGAGGACGATCCGGTCTGAATCCGGATACGGCAGCGGCGCAAGCAGCACCCCGTGCACCACGGAAAAGATCGTTGCGGTGGCGCCGACCCCCAGACCCACCGTGAGAACTACTACCGCCGCAAAGCCCGGCGACCTGCCCAGGCTCCGGATCGCTCTCGTCACGTCGTTCCACACTCCGCCCATGTCCCAACTCCTCCCGTCCCATCCAACCCAGGTATCCCAATGTTCCCGCGGAATCGATATCAGCGCGTCGGCCAAGGCCTTCCGCCAAGCCACCAGCCGTTCTCTCCTCCCCTGCGCCTCGATCAGCGAGACCGCGAACTCCCGTTCCACGTCCCGACCGAAGTCCCGCCGGAAATCCTCCGGGTAGAGGCGTATCAGAAGTCGGAACGGCCACGGCGCGCGGGTGGGCATTCGGCTCATTCGAGGAGCTGCTTCGCCTCGGCGATGCCCAGGAGCGCCGCCATTCTCCCGGCCTCCTCGCGCGCCGCTCGCAGACCATCGTGTGTCGCGGCGTAGTAGCGAAGGCGATCGTCTTCCACGTCCTCGAAGGCGTCGGTCACTTCCTCGATCCAATCACGGCGCAGCAGGCGCTTGATCGCCCCGTACAGCGTTCCCGGACCCATGTCGATCCGCCCCTCGGTCCGGTCACGGACGTCCAGCTTGATGCCGTGCCCGTGCTTGGGGCCGTCGGCCAGGGCCAGCAGGATCTGGAACTCGGCAGGGGGCAGTGTCGCGGAATGGCCCACGGAGCGCTCCTCGGGGTGCAACAATATCGCTTCTCGAAATTAGAATATCGAGCTACGATACGAATCCGTAAAGGGGGGAACCGGGTTCCGTGCCGAGCCGCACTGGCAGCTGCCTACATCGAAGCCGCAGGCGACCAGGTGGAGCAATGGCGGACCCTGCCGGCGAGGGCGGCGAACCCTACGCGCAGACGCAGCCGCCTGGCCGGTGATCGACGTCCTCCCCGCTCACCCGGTCATCACTACTCCGGTGGCCGCAGCGGTGACTGGACGAGCGAAATCCGTAATCCACCATGCCATCGGTGAGTTGGTTCCTGTACCTTCCCGGGGGCACCGACCCGACCGCGACAAGGAGAATGCGATCATGGGCCAGATCGTCAACCGCACCTGGGACGTCGCAGCCGAGTGGCAGCGGTACGTGGTGTGGATTCGGATGAACGTGGGGTACATCCAGGCGGAGCTGCCGGGTGTGGCGGCATTGGGCCACGAGGTGGGGGATATCCAAGCCCTCCTGGCCTCGTTCGATCTGGCCTTCGCCAGATTCTGCGAAATCGAACGGGACGTGTATGTCTCCGCACGCGCTTCGGAGGTCGGCGATGACGAAAGGCCGACGTTGATCGCCGCCCTGCGCCGCGCCAGGGGAGCCTTCGTTTCTTGGCTGCAGGAGTACCACGCGACGGTCGAGAAGACACAGGCGTCTATCGAGTCTCCGCTGCCGGCAGTTCTTCTCACGAGTTGCGGGGCGGAGCTCTTCAAGGGCCAAAAGGCATTGACCGACGTCATCGATGCCTACGTGCACGAGCTCGAAGGGCAGCGAGGCACATGAGGACCAAGCATGTGGTGACGCGTTTGCGCCTGGGTTTGCCGCCATCGGTCCCAAGCGCCTTGTGGTCGACCTTTTCTTGGGCATGCCCGCCCACTACCGAACGACCGCCCGGATTCTGACCCAGGAGTGTTTGGCCCCCGAGCCGGTGCTCACGAGTCGTTGCTAGGTGATCGACCGTACCTCAGGTTCAGTGGCTTGCTCTGGTCCCACGGTAGGAAGGGAGCGACGTCATGACATGTAGTCTCCGGTGCATCCGCCTCCTTCCCCGCTGGATCCCGACGCTTCCCATCGCAGCCCTCCTGCTATCACCCAGCCCGGGCTCTGCCCAGGTCGACGTGGATTGGGCTCGTCACCACGACCACGATGCCGTCACGGATCTGGTGCACCGCTGGGCCGAGGCCTATCCAGGCCTGGTCTCGGTGGAGTCATTGGGCTCCAGCGTACAGGGCCGGGAGCTGTGGCTGCTCACGATCACCGACAGCCGCACCGGTCCCGCTGCCGACAAGCCCGCCCTGTGGATGGACGGACACTCGGACGGGGGTGAAGTCCTCTCGAAGGAGGTGGCTCTCTACTTCATCGCCCACCTCCTCGAGAGCTCGGAGAATCCGGACGTTGCCCGCCTGCTCGAAGAACGCACGATATACGTCGAGCCCAACGCCAACCCCGACCCTGGCGAGCAGGTGGTCCAGCCGCCCCGGTCTGGGGTGTTCCAGGGCGTATCCAGGACCGGATACCTCTACCCTTGGGACGGAGATGGCGACGGGGTGGCAGACGAGGATCCCCCCGAAGACCTGGACGGAGACGGCCTCACCCTCTCCATGCGCGTTTCGAACCCGGCCGGCGATTGGAAGCTCCATCCGACGGATCCGAGGCTGGTCGTCCGACGCGACGCGGAGGATGGCCCGGACGGAGGCCCCTATTACGACTTCTACGAAACTGAAGGCATCGACAACGACGGCGACGGGAGAATCAACGAGGATTGGCTCGGCGGCTTCGACTCCAACCGCATGTATCCGGTGAACTGGCGCGAGGACTGGGCCCAGGACGGGGCCCCGCCCTATCCGCTGTTCACGCCAGAACCCCGAGCGACCGTGGAGGCTGTATTGGCCAGGCCCAATGTGGGCGCGCTCCTGTCACTCCACACCTCCGGCGTATTCCCGGGCGGGACGCTCTGGCAAGCGCCCGCCTCCCAGTTCCCCGCCGAGTTCCTGCGATACGATGTCGCGTACCTCTACCCCTCGTTTGGAGCCCGGTATGAGGACGTGATGCGTCGGGAGGGGTACCCGTACTCTCGAGCCACCGCTGCAAACGTCCGGGAGCGGGAGCCACGGGGGGAGATCCCGGCGACACTCATTGATTGGGGCTTCATCAACCACGGTATGCTGGCTTGGACCCCGGAGATCTGGGCGCGAGGCGTTTTCGACTACGACGGTGACGAACAGATCAGTCCCCTCGAGAGCATGCGCTGGAACGAAGAGGAGTTCGGTGGGCGGCTGTTCGTGGACTGGCAGCCTTTCGATCACCCCCAGCTCGGCTCCGTGGAGATCGGCGGGTGGCGGAACGACTTCGACGCCCACGGGCTGACGCCCCCCGAGGCGTTCGAATACCGCTCGAAGCAGATCCTACCATGGTTCATGTGGGTCTTGGAGTCTCTCCCCTTGGTGGTTCTCGACGGAGTCAGGTCCGAGCCGGTCGCAGACGGCGTCTACCGCGTCTCGGCCACGGTTCGGAACGATGGCTGGCTCGACACGTCCGTGACCGAGCGCGCCGCGACGCTCGTGGCCCGTCGAAACGTCGAAACCGACAACATGACCAACGTGCCGCGGGTCCCCCCGGTTGAAGCGCTGGCCACCGTCGATGGTGGTGAGGTCGTGAGCGACGCGAAGCTCGTGATCGGACACCTCAAGGGGCGCAACACGGGCGATCGGCTCCGGAGCGAGGTGAGTCGCCGATGGCCCCGGGAGGTAACGGTCAGCTGGCTGATTCGGGCGACGGCAGGCGTCGAGGTCACGATCTCGGCCGGGACGCCGCGAGCCGGAATCGCCCGCGAGACGACGACACTGCGCTAGTGCTTCTGACCGACCAGGATCGGTCCTTCAGCCGGGTGGGCCCCGTTCCTCCTCCGCATCAGGGTCTTCATCGCCTGGTGAAACGCTTGGGTGGCGAGCCTGGCGAGCCGCGTACCAGGGCCGATCAGGCACGCTTCGACGACCTGGCTGGATTGCTTCCCCCGGAGGTCGTTCTCGGCGATGTTGAGGACCCGGGTCTAGATCAGCGCTCAGGGGGGTCCTGTCGAGAGCAGAGTCGAAGCGGCACGAGCGGACGTGAAGCGGTGCGGGCGAACGTGAAGCGGCAGCGAGACGAGCCATGATTCGCGAAGGCGTGCGTCATCTCGCGGCGGTCATGTTCACGGACATCGTTGGATACACCGCCCTCATGCAGCGCGACGAGGCGGAGGCGAAGGCGGTCCGCGCTCGGCACGGCGGCGTCCTCGAGTCGTCGATCGCCGGCCACGGGGGCCGACTTCTCCAGTCCTTCGGCGACGGCACCCTCAGCGTGTTCCCGAGCGCGGTGGAGGCGGTCGCTTGCGCCGTCGAGATCCAGCGAGATCTCCAGACGTACCCGAAGATCCCCGTCCGAATCGGCATCCATCTCGGCGACATCACCTACGACGACAAGGGCGTCTACGGGGACGCCGTCAACGTGGCCTCCCGCCTCGAGTCGATCGGGACGGCCGGAAGCGTGATGGTATCCGGCAAGGTCGCCGAGGAGCTCGAGAACCACACCCGCTTCGCGACCGTGCCGCTGGGCGAGGTCCGGCTCAAGAACGTCCAGCGTCCCGTCGTCCTGCACGCAGTGGCCGCCGAGGGGATCAAGATCCCCGAGCGAAGCGCGATCCCCCAGGCGGCGGCGCGCCGTGGCCAGTCGGGGAGATCTGCCGCGCCGACTTCGCCGATGCAACGGGAGCGCCCCTCCATCGCGGTGCTGCCCTTCGACAACATCAGCCCCGACCCGGGCGACGCCTACTTCGCCGACGGCATGCACGAGCAGATCATCAGCCAGCTGTCGAAGATCTCCGCCCTTCTCGTGATTTCGAGGACCTCGGTCATGGGGTACGCTCAGCATCCCAAGAGCGTGATCGAGATCGCTGCCGAGCTCGGCGTCGACTTCATCCTGGAGGGGAGCGCGCGCCGGGATCGGGACCGGATCCGACTCACGACCCAGCTCATCGATGGCCGCACCGACGAGCATCTGTGGGCGGAGAACTACGACCGAAACCTCTCTGTGGCCGACCTGTTCGATATCCAGGACGACCTGGCCGACCGGGTGGCGGCTTCCTTGTCAGCGATGATCCAGCCCCAGGAAGCGCGCAGCATCGCCGAGCCGCCGACCCGGGACCTGGAAGCCTTCGACCACTACCTCAGGGGCCTCGTTGCGCTGCGTGGGAGCACGGAGGCTCACTTCGAAGCAGCCGTGAAGCACTTCGAAGCGGCCCTCGAGGTCGATCCGGACTACGCGCTCGCGGTCGTCGGAATTGGCCACGCGCGCTGGCTGTTCGCCGACATCCTCTTCCCCCCGCATGAGGCCTTCCCGCTCGCTTTGGAGGCGGCGGAAAGGGCCCTGGCTCTTCGCCCCGACCTGCCAGAAGCCCTCGTATTGAGAGGATTGGTACGGATTTCGTACGAGTGGGACCTCGAGGGTGGGAAATCGGATCTCGATCGAGCCGCCGCTCCCCAATACGCGCTCACTCACGCCGGCTACTTCAACTATTGGGCGGCTCTCGGTGACGTTGAATCCGCGCGCGCCGCCGTCGACCGGGCCGTCGCGGTGGACCCGCTGAACCCTCTGACCCACTTGATCCGGGGATGGTGTGCCCTGGGGGCCGGCGACTATTCATCGGCGTGTTCTCGAGATCGACCCCGACTTCGTTGCGTTGGATCGACCGGTTGGATACGCGCTTGCGGCCTTGGGGCGAGACGAGGAGGCCGTCGAGAGCTTCGAGGCGACGGAACGACTGACCGGCGGGCCTTCCGCGTTCTACGCGTCCTACCTGGCTTCGCAGGGTCGCCGGGAGGAAGCGCTCGAGCGTGTTCGGGCCTTGGAGGCACGGTACGCCGCCGGCACCTACCTCATCCCCGAATGGATCGCCAGCACGTACGCGGCTCTGGGAGACCATGAGAAGGCCCTGGAGTGGCTGGAGCGCGGCATGGTGGCCCGTTCTTCAGGTGCATTGTTCATACGGTTCGACCCCCACCTGCAGGCGGTACTGGCCACTCCCGAGTACCGGCAGCTGGTGGAGAAGCACGGGCTGCCCGTGGTGCTCGACGAGAGCTGATCGGGGACCCGTGGGGGCGGCGAACGCAACGGTGGCCCCAACAGAAGAAGCGGCCCAACGACCTACCAGCCCTTGAGCCGCTAGCAACGAACGGGTGGCTCCTTCTTGCGGAAGGACGTCGCCCACCTTTCACGCGAGCCCGGCCCGAGGATGACGACGGGTCCGAGGGGAGTGTGCGCCCTCAGTCCTCGTTCACCGCGGGAAGCTGCGGCACGCTCAATTCGAAGCCCGGATACACCTGGCCCGTCTCCGGACTGGGGTCGACAAAGCTCAAGTTCTGCCGATACATGAGCTCCGTCGACGGACGCGGGTAGATCCGGTCCACCTCGTCGGCGGACATGTGCTCGGTGGCCACCTGGGACCGCGGATGGTAGTTGGCCTCCTCGACCGCGTCGGTGCACTCCATCACGGCCATCATGCCGTTGTCTTCGTGGAGCAGCAGGTGGCAGTGGTTCACCCACAGTCCCGTGAAGTCCAGGAAGCGGGTGCGGTAGACCACACGGCCGCCGTTCCTGGGAATGGGTACCGTGTCCATCCACCGAGGCTCGGGCAGGACGTTGTGCAGCGTCCCGTTTTCGTCCGGCACGTCGATGCGCAGCACCCACATGGGGTTGATGTGGATGTGGAACGGGTGGTCGACCCCCTTGGTGGTGATCCGGAAGCCGTGGTCCTGCCAGAACTTGGGCTGGCCCTCGGCCCGGGACAGTGGGAACGCCTTCCAGTGGAGACCCCACTGCCCCGGCTGGGGCAGCTTGTCGGTATCGGTCTGGCTCCAGAGTGCCATGGAACAGTTGTAGAGCGCCCACTCCTCGGCCGTGTTCACCAGCGTCCGCACCCGTTCCGGGTCGTCCATCATGAACTTCCGGGGAAGCGGCGGCTCGGGGTTGGCCGCCAGGTCGAAGTCCGGATTGATGGCCATGGTGCGCGTGTAGTTGGGCAGCAGCACCAGGGTGTCGTCATGCCGGCCCCAGACGATGCTCTCAAGCTCCGGATGGGCGTCGGCGAAGGCCTGGGGCACCTCTATCAAGGGCCAGTCGGCGCCTCCCGTGCCGGAATAGCTTACCACCCGGGTTCTGTGGCTACCTGCGGGCACGTTGCGGGCCCGGGCCTCCTCGGGACCCACCTGGAGCTCGTCCTCCCGTACGGGCATGAGGAACGGGGGGACGTCGGGCAGGACGTCGCCGACCGACGCCACATCGAAATCGCCGCCCTCGACGGGCTCGCCCCGTACGTGCACGTAGGCCACGACCACGTCCAGGATGGTCCGCGGAATGAACGGCCGGCCCCGGAGCAACGTGCCCTGGAGCTGGGACTGGGTCTTCTCGCTGTTGAGGTGGTCTTCCCGGGCGATGACCGTGAACACCCGACCGTCGGCGTCCAGGGGGGCCTTGAAGAACAGGTCGGCCCGGTTCGCGGGACCCATGTAGACCTCGTTGGGCCGATTGTACGCCCTGCGAAGCGAATCCCCGTCCCGGTAGCAGTCCTCGATGTTCCGGAGCATGGTGCGGGCCCGGTCCTCGTCGCTCCGGGCCGGCTGGGCCATGGGGTTCGGCGTCCCCTTGCCCACCTCCGACAGGTCCCTGACCACGTGTCGGACCTGGCCGTTCTCCTCGGCGACCAGGGTAATGCCGTCGAACGCCAACAGGTGCAGCGGCAGCTTGGCGTCTTCGACCTCCTGCTCGGTCACGGCCACCAGCCGCCTGCGGATCTCAGGCTCCTGGCCCTCTTCGTCGGACTCCGGCGGAACCTCTTCTTCCACGACGCGCCACAGCCGGTTGCGCTCGCTCACGAACTGGCCGTCCAGGACCATCAACCGCTTGAACCCGCTTCCGTCGACGCTGCCGTTGAGCGTGCGCCACCGCTCCACCGCACCGGGTCGCATGAGGATCACGCTCGGATCGAGGGTCCCGTTCACGGCCGTCAGCGGCGGGAAGCGCAGGTCGTTCCGCCTCGGTCCCGCGTCCAGGTCCAGCGAGTTGACGAACACCCGCTGCACGAGCATCACCCGTTCCCGGTAGTCGTACGGCCCCGTGCGCTCGGTGGGGTCGGGGTGTTCCGTCCCCGTCATGTGGAGGTTGACCGCGTCGTCCACGTCGCCTTCCACGATGAAGAAGCCGGCCATTCCGCTGGCCACCTGATCGTGGGTCGAGCCGTGGGAGTGGGGATGGTACCAGTGGGTGCCCGGCGGGTGAGGCTGGGCCGGTGCCCCGTCGGGGGCTCCGTGGCGAGCCTCACCCAGCAGGAAGCGGTAGTCTGCGGCGCTCACCCGCTCGTATTCCCGGAGCCGCATCAGGTCCGCGTCCCCCGAGTCCTGTCGGGCCTGCCAGTCGGCCCGAGGAATCACGCGCAGCAGCACGTGGTCGGAGAGGGACCCGTCGGGGTTGTGGTTGGGCGGGACGTGGAGCCCGTGGGTGTGGATGTTGGTGACGTGTGCGGTGCGCTGGCCGTTGGTGTGGCTCAGGTTGGCGTAGCCGGGGACCCGGCGCACGGGAAGATGCTGGAAGGTCTCCTCGGGTCGAAAGAAGCCGATGAAGCCTGGACATCGGGCGGTCTCGGGGTCTTCCACCTCGGTGCCGTCGGCCGCCCAGACGAGCTTGCACACCTCGCGCCGGTCATGGGGCAGGATGTCCACCAGATCGGGACACGGGCCTACCGGGGTCATCTGCCGGTCCAACCCCATGTGGTTGCGCAAACGCACCGCCACGGCCTCGTCGCCTCGGGCCCGGATCGTAGGAGCCGGACTCATTCCGCCGTAGCTGTACAACGTGGGAATCTCCACTCCGGGCGACGTGGACGGCCCCGGATTCTGGTTCCGGATCACGTTGAGCTCGAGGTGGTCGCCCGGCCAATCGCCGGGTCGCCAGATCCAGGGCTCCTGCCACGTCTCGACGGGCACCTGCTTGGGGTCCATGACGTCGTCGGCCGACGGCGCCTGCGACGCCTGCTGCGGGGGCCCGCGATGAGTCGGAGGACGAGCGTCGAGGGGGGCGGCGCCGGCCATGGACACGGCGACGCCAGTGGCGCCGAGCTTCAGAAAGTCCCTGCGATGGAGCGTGGAGGAATCGCGCTGTGACGGGTCTTGGGCCATAATTGGGGTCCTCGGGCGGGATCGGGGGGAGCAGGACCGTCGGTATGTCTTCAATTTGCGAGCGAAGCCGCGCACCCAATGAGCAATGCCGCCGTCCGTTTCGCAAGGCATTCCGATCTCGACCCGCCCGGACCTGGGCTGCCGCCGTTCTCGTGGGGCCCACGGGCGACCGTGAGCGAGCGCCGCGCGGAATCCCCTCTCACCTCCCCACCGGCCCGGTTCCGACAGCGGCGGACCCACCCTTCCGCCGGCGCCTGCGTGGTCTGGGCGACGTCGCTGTGCCTCGCTCTTGCCGCGCCCCTGGCCACCCAGGAGGTGTCCGGAAGCCTGGGCGGACGACTGGAGGACGACACGGGCCGCCCGGTGGAGGGCGCCGTCGTCTCGATCCGTGGGTCCACCCTCCCGGGCCCTCGCACCACGACCACGGACGGCGCCGGACGCTTCCGTGTCCCCGATCTTCCCGTCGGAAGGTACGACGTCTCCTTCGACCGGATCGGGGTCCGCTCGATGACCGTGACCGGCGTCCAGATCCGTCTCGGGCGGTCCACCCCGCTGGGCGTCGTAACGGTCTCGCTCGACGCCGTCGATCTGTCGCCCGTCGTCGTCCGACGGACGCCCCGGCTGCTGGATCCGCGGAGCACCGATTTGAGCTCGGACATCCGCTCGACCGAGTTCCAGGACCTGCCCATTGGCCGGGACTATCGGACCATCGTCGAGATCCTGCCCCAGGTGAACCGGAGCTACCTGGGCGATCCCGTCAACGTGGCCGGCGCCACCGGCCTCGAGAACATGTACTTCGTCGAAGGCGTCAACGTCACCGACGTGTACCGCGGCCGGACCGGCACCGCGCTGCCGTACAACTTCGTCGAGGCGGTCGAGGTCAAGCAGGCCGGCTACGAAGCAGAATTCGGGCAGGCCATGGGCGGGATCGTAAACGTCGTTACGCGCTCCGGCACCCCCGAGTTCGCCTGGGACGCCTTCGGGTTCTACTCCGGCTCCGCCGTGGCCGCCGACGCGGCGCCGGTACCCAACACCTTGGCCCAGCGGTCGTTCCTGGACGTGGACCTGGGCGTGAGCG
>JBDHLD010000294.1:0-2342 GCA_039586035.1 Gemmatimonadota bacterium
ACCGTCGCCGCTGCGTCCGCGGGCTCGTTCTGGATGAGCACCAGATCCCGCGCGTGACTGCGAACGGTTTCGCAGAGGGCCGCGGCCCAGGTCACGGCTTCCCAGCCGTCCGCGCCCTGGGTGGCCTCGAGACCTCGCGCAATGTCGAGCAAGGTGTCCGCACGGGCCTCCAGCGCCTCCAGCCAAGGGCCCGAGTCGTCCGGCGACTCGGGCGCGTCTTCCAGAAGGGCCGATACGGCACGCAAGGCTTCGTCCAGCCGGACGGCGGGGACGGTCCCGGGGCGTAGCCGGGCCCCGGCGACCTGGACTTCCCGGCTCACGAGCTCGAGCGTGTCTCGCATCCCGTCCAGCATGCGCGCGCCCAGCACCGGTTGACCCATCAGCTCGCGGCATCCCTGCGCCAGCGTCAGCAGGTGTCCCGCCAGGTTCCCGCTGTCGACCGTGGAGACGTAGAGGGGATCGAGCGGCCGGAGGTCGGTCGTGTCGTACCAGTTGAAGAAGTGACCGTGGTACCGACGCATGGTGCCCCCCATGTTCGTCGGTGACGTGCGGTGGGCGACCACCGGCTCGGGATCTTCCTGGAAGTTGTCCGGGGGTAGGGTGTGCTCCTCTTCGTTCACGAAGGTCTCGAAGAAGCGCCAGGTGCGCCGGGCCACCAGCCGGAGCGTCTCGGTTTCCTCTGCGCCCAGCGGTCGCCGCTCGGCCGACTTCCAGGGCGTGCTGAGCCTCCAGGCGAGCAGCGGCGCAGCTGCCCAGAGCAAGATCAGGGGTCCGGCCACCGACCACGCGTCCGGGCGGTAGACCGCCACCAGGCCCGCCGCGCCGCCGGCCAGCACGAGGCTCCAGCGGAGATGTTGGTAGGAGGCCCGAAGCGTTGTGTCGACCCCGAACCGGGCCTGTGCCGCAGGCACCCACTCGAGCAGGTGGCGTTTGGTGATGTAGAGCCGCCCGATCGTGCGGAACACCGCTTCGGTGACGTAGGCCGCCCGGTGCGCCAGGACCGAGGCGTCGAAGATCACGCGCAAGGACCACATCCGGACGTCGCGCCAGATACCGCGCACGTAGCTCCGCTTCGAGATCCCCCTCCGTCGCGGGATTGTCCCCTCGATGACCGGGATGGACGCAGGCAACGCGATGGCCACGAGAATCAGACCCGTCCACAGGGCCGGCGAGACTCCGGGCAGAGTCCAAGCGGCCAGGAGCAGCAGGAACGACATCGGCGCCGTCAGGCTGCGGCGGAGATTGTCCAGCATCTTCCAGCGGCTGTGCACGGGAATCCGGGTCCGCTCGCCGTTGGACGGCTCGGAGCGCGCGTGGCCGAGAATCCAGGGAAGCAGCTGCCAATCGCCCCGCACCCACCGGTGGTTGCGACGAACGTCTTCCTCGTAGTTGGTGGGGAACTCCTCGAACATGTCGATGTCGGTCACGAGGCCGGCACGGGCGAAGATCCCTTCGAACAGGTCGTGACTCAGCAACGCGTTCTCCGGTACGCGGTCCGCCAGAACCGCCTCGAACGCGTCGACGTCGTAGATGCCCTTCCCCGTGTACGACCCTTCACCGAAGAGGTCCTGGTACACGTCGGAAACGGCGCCCGCGTAGGGGTCCACGCCCCCGGGACCCGACACCATGCGCTGGTAGGTCGTGCTCTCGGGTCCCGTCGGTAGGGAAGCCGTGATCCGTGGCTGCAGGATCCCGTATCCGCGCGTGACGCGCCGCGACGCGGGATCCACGCGGGGCCGGTTCAGCGGATGCGCCATCGTTCCCGCGAGGCGGTAGGCGGTCCGCGCCGGCAGTCGAGTATCGGCGTCGAGGGTGATCACGAAACGGACGCCGTCCGGTACGGATGGCGGCGAGCCGTTCACCGGGATGAAGGTGGTGTCGGTCGCACCCCGGAGCAGCCGGTTCAGTTCGTGCAGCTTTCCCCGCTTTCGCTCCCAGCCCATCCACTTGCCCTCCGACTCGTTCCAGAGCCGTCGGCGATGAAGCACAATGAAGCGGTCCCCTCCGCCGGGCGGGCTTCCGTATCGCTCGTTGAGGCGAGCGATGCCCTCGGCCAGCTCGGCCAGGAGCTCTTCGTCGCCGGGCATGTGCTCCTGGTCCGCGTCGCTCCAGTCGGTCAGCAGGGCGAAGTGGATGTGGCCCTCGGGATTGGCCAGGTAGTGCACCTCGAGCCGCTCGACGGACGTCTCGACGCCCTCGTGGCTGCTCAGCAGCCAGGGCACCACGACCATGGTGCGGAGCTCGGCGGGAACGCCGTGGGGAAAGACGAGCTTGGAGAGCAGGCGCGGCGGCACGATGGCGGCCACCAGGCGGTGTACGGCGGCCACGGCGACATCGGAGGC
>JBDHLD010000295.1:0-2017 GCA_039586035.1 Gemmatimonadota bacterium
AGAGGCGGCCATGTGGTACCGGGCCCGCTCTCTCTCGGACGACTCGGAATATCTGGCCGGGCCATCGGGGAGCGCGAACGACGCCGGGAGCGGGCCGGATTCCGTCCAGTGGGGGACCATCGCCCCCGATGAGTCCACGGTATCCTGGTACGAATTCCACATGACGCGGGGCGGTGGTACGGCCGTGACCGACTACGCGGGAAGCTCCTTCGAGACGCTCCCGGATATGGCGAACCCGGACGATCTTCTGGCCATCGTACACTCCCCAACGGGCGTCTATGTCACGGACGGGGTTTATGTGCGGGCGACCGGTGGCCCGGCCTTCGAAGGAGATGAACACGAGATCGGAGTGGACTCGGACTTTCCGGTCTCCCGTGTCTTCCCCGCGGTCTTCCCCTCGCCACGGAGAGGGACTCGGACGGTGGACGATTCCAGCTCGGCCCACATCGCGGTGGCCTATGATTCGAAGAGCGTCCTAACCGGCTGGAATAGCCAGCCGCTCTCCGATGCGATGGCCCTGGCCATCCTCGGGGCTAACTGGCGGACCGGGTACGTGGAGCGGTACAACGCGTCCACCAATACGTGGTCCACGGTCGTAACGATCGACATGGCCGAAGGACTGGACTGGGGCGCGAATAACTGGATCCGGACGGGCGCCACCATCCGCGCGGCCGGCACGGATGCCACCGCCACCCAGACCTACCTCGAGCCCAACGAGCTGGCCGGGGCCACGTTGGAATTCGCTTCGAGCAAGCTCCGCCGAATCGCCCGGAACACGGAGGGCTCCACGCGTGGGACGCTGGATGGTCGAAAGACCGTGATCACCTTCGAGGGCGCGGACAACACGGAAGCCACATCCACCGTCCGGTTCTGGATGCCCAACGCGGTGGTCTGGTGGAACAATCTGGGCGTGGCCGCTCAGGGCTGGCGCCTTCGCATCCCGGCTCAGGACACGGTGGACGGAGACCTTCGTGTGGGCTCCCTTGTGTGGTGCAACGTGCACGCGTTCGGGACGCCCTACTCCTTCGGGCGGGCGCTGGGACAGGAGCATGGCGTCCAGGTGGTGGAAGCGGAAGACCGGACATATCGGACGCGGACGCTGGCCCCGTCTCGCCGGTCCGTCACCATCGGGTGGAGCGATGGTGTCCCCACTTGCAACGCGTCCGGAGAGTCGCCAGACCCGGACTATGTGAAGCTCTCCTCGAGCTCAGGGGCGCGGCCGGTGGCCAGCTCCTTCGATCTGCCGATGACGCTCCGAGGACTGGCCGAGCAAGTGAACGGCCCGGCTCTCCCGGTGGTCTACCTTCCCCGGCTCGAGAAGGGCCCCCCGGACGCTACCGTCCTGAACCGGCGCCGGGACTTTCTGGTAGGGGTCATCGATGGGGACATCCGACTGGATACCGTCCAGGGCTCGGAGAATGAAAACGAATTCATCCGCGTGGCCCAGCTCACCATCGAAGAGGTGGTCTGATGTCCCACTGGCTTGTCCGTATCGACCTGGGCGGCCGCTCCTATCTGTGGAGCGATACGCCCGTGACACCGGTGGACGCGGACGGCCGGGCATGGCCTCACCTGGGCGGACTCCCGGAGCTCCGCATTCGGTCCGATTACGACCCCTTCCAGCAAGAGCCGAAGGTCCAGTCCGCGTCCATGGAGGTGGAGTGGCCGCCCTACGATCCGGTCTCCGATCTCATCGCGGCCGGCTTTCGGTTCACGGACGCGGTGGGAGAGGTGGCATTGTGGACGCCGGGGACGGCCTACGAAGACCGGACGGTTCTGGTACAGGGCGCTCCGACGGAACCGGAATACGGGACGAAGAACCAGCCGGTGGCGTTCACGCTCGAGGGCGCCCCGTGGGCCGGGAAGACGTCCACCCACCTGGATACACAACGGGTCACGGCCGAAACGTGGGGGAGTACGGCCGACACGGACGGAGACCCGTGGTACCCCATCGTCATCGGGCGCCCTGCATGGCGGACGCCCGGCCTCTCCTTCGGGAACGACTACGATCCCGGAA
>JBDHLD010000296.1:0-2017 GCA_039586035.1 Gemmatimonadota bacterium
GATCGGTGGTCGGAGTAGTCCGTGGCGAACCCCACCATCGCCGGAGCCGACTCGATGAGCGATTCGGTGCGCACGATCAGGCTCGTCGCCTCTTCGACGTACACGCGCAGGATGAGGTCCTCACCCACGCGGATGTCCAGAACGGCCGTGCCCTCCTCGGAGGGTTCCGCGAGCGTCGTCTCGGCCCGTAGCTCATCGAGCAGCCGCGGCAGTGCGATGCGCGCTGCCTGGAGCGCCATGGCTCCCTGCAGGGGGCCGTCGACTAGGGTGAGCGACGAGGGGCTCGTTCCACGCCAAGCCACACCGTTCTCCAGGAGGCGTACCTCCGACCGCCCCGGGTAATCGACGAGGATGCTGAGTTTGCTGGGACCCTCGGAGATCCGATACACTTGCCCGTGCGCCGCGCCGCGCGACGTCACGAGCATGCCCTCCTGGCGGTACGAGTCGACGGAGCGAACCACGTCTCCGCCACCGTACGCTTCGAGGACCCGATCGACGACCGGGCCGGGGTCCGAACGGACCGACTGGGCGTGCGAAATGGCCGGAAGCGCGCTTCCGGCCAACGCCACGGTCATGATCAGAGGCGTCCTGAGGCCTTTCTTTTTGTGCATGCCGGTTCTCGACTCATTGTCTGCCCGAATCGCTCCGCATGTTATCCAAATATGCCTCTACAACGGAGTTCCGTGCGATACAGAAGGACTCCCTCCGTCGGGGGGAAATGACCCGCTCCGTTCGTGGGGGATCACCCCACAACGGTTCGGCCAGAGAGCGGAGAGAGCCGCTTCGGACGCCCTCAGGGCGTACTTGTGCCCGCGCCGGCGCACGTCTCACCTTAAGGCGGTGAGAACATGAGGACCGCGCTGATCCTCGTGTTCGGGGCTTCTGGCTTCGCCGGGCTGATCTACGAATCGGTCTGGTCGCACTACCTCCGGGTTCTGCTCGGGGCGGCGGCGTACGCGCAGAGCCTGGTGCTCGCGGTCTTCATGGGAGGTACGGCGCTGGGTGCGTGGTGGGTCAGCAGAAGCACGGACCGCTGGGCTCGGCTGATCCGCAGCTATGCGCTTGTCGAAGGAATCCTCGGGCTGCTGGCGCTCGGCTTCCATCCGGCCTTCGTCACGCTCCAGTCGGCGCTCTTCGAGTCCGGGCTGCTCTCGGGGTTGTCGTCGGACACGCTGCGGTTTGCCGCCTGGACGGGGGCGGTCCTTCTGATTCTGCCGCCTTCGGTGTTGCTCGGGATGACCTTCCCGCTCATGAGCGCAGGGCTGATCAGAAGATATCCTGAGGAACCGGGTGGGAGCCTGGCGCTGCTCTACTTCGCCAACGCGCTCGGCGGTGCGGTCGGCGTGCTGGCCAGCGGATTCTTCTTCGTGCGGTGGTGGGGGCTTCCCGGCGCGATGGTCGCGGCCGGGCTCCTCAACCTGACCCTGGCGGCTTACGTATGGCGATCGGTCGGGGGAGGCCCGGATCCGGTGCCTGAGACGAGGCGGTCGGACTCGATGGCCGCGATGGGGCGCGGACATGCCGAAGTCCTTGTGGCCGTCGCAGCGCTGACCGGCCTCGCCTCGTTCGTCTACGAGATCGCCTGGATCCGCATGCTGAGCCTCGTGCTGAGCAGCTCGACGCATGCGTTCGAGCTGATGCTGAGCGCCTTCATCCTGGGCATCGCGCTGGGGGGGCTCTGGATCCGTCGCAGGATCGACCGGTTGGATTCGCCGGTCCGGTTTCTCGCTCACGTGCAGATCGCCATGGGTGTATTGGCGGTTGCCACGCTGCCGGTCTACCGGGGGCTCTTCTCGTTCATGGAGGGGCTGCTCCTCAACTTGCCCCCCACCGAGGTCGGGTACGCGATCTTCAGCCTCGTCAGCCATGGCATGGCGCTGAGCGTCATGCTTCCGGCGACCTTTTGCGCGGGCATGACGCTTCCGCTGGTCACGCTGATTCTGATGCGGGACGGCGGGGGCGGCGAGCGGAGCATCGGGCGGGTCTACGCGTGGAATACGATGGGCGCGGTGGCCGG
>JBDHLD010000297.1:0-2747 GCA_039586035.1 Gemmatimonadota bacterium
CCACCAGTCAGCCGGTCACCCACGGCGTGGTGGCCAGCCCGGACGGGCGCTACGCCTTCGTGACCAACGAGGCGGTGGGGGCGGTGCCGGGTACCCTGGACGTCTTCGACCTGGTGGCTTTGGAGCGGGTCGCCACCGTCGATCTGGGCTTCCAGTCCGGAGGCATCGACTACTGGGGCGGCCCGCCTCCCTGATCTCCGGCAGGGGCCGGCCGCTACGCTGCGGGCGCCCCAGCTCCCCCGGAACGCTGCGGGGGCCGCCGCCTCCCCGAGCCCCTCCCAGGCCGTCCAGCCGCACGACCCGAAACCATTGCCCGGGCGGTGCCGTGCTGATAAAGTACGAGACACTTCGTATAACGGCGGGCACTGGCTCTGGCGACAGGGGACGGATGAAACGGGATCGTGAGGAGACGCCTTGAGCGCCGAGAAACGCACGGGTCTGCCGCTCCCCACGGACGCCGAGCTCGCCATCCTCCAGGTGCTCTGGGGACGCCGAGCTCGCCATCCTCCAGGTGCTCTGGAGGGAAGGCCCACAGACTGTCCGGGAGGTGCTGGATCACCTTCCGGAGGACCGCAAGGTGGGGTATACGACGGTCCTCAAGCTCCTGCAGATCATGCACGAGAAGGGCCTCGTGGTACGTGACGAGTCGGCCAGAAGCCACGTGTACGAAGCGGCGGTCGCCGAGAGGGGCACGGAGACCCGCCTGGTCTCCGAGCTGATCGATCGGGGCTTCTCCGGATCCGCGGGGCGCCTGGTCCTCCGAGCGTTGTCGACTCGGCCGGCCACGGCGACGGAGATCCAGGAGATCAGGCGGTTGTTGGATCGGTTGGAAGGAGAGGGGTAATGGGTGGCTTGGGTGGTGGAGGAGTGCTGGGGTCCCCGACCCTGCACTTGATGGGGTGGGTGCTGGTCCACTCCCTGTGGATCGGTGTTCTCGTGGCCGGCGCGCTCTCCGTTGCGTTCGGGGTACTGCGCCGACGGGCCTCGGCGGTTCGCTACGGAATGGCGTGTGGAGCGCTCGTCGTGCTGGTGGCGGTGCCGGCGCAGCTCGCCGTGGAGCTGCGGGGTCACTGGGAGGGGCACAACCACTACGTCTGGATGATCGAGAACGGCGTTCGCCACGAGCCGGGCGTCGGACACGTCCCGGACCCGAGTGCCACCGTCGTACCCACGGCGGCGGCGATCCAGGCGCGCCACGAAGCCTCCATGCCGCCCTGGATCTCCGGCCAGCAGGCGGTGCGGGTGGGCATGCTCCTGTCCCTGCTGGCGATCGCGTGGCTCATCGGCGCGGGCGTCCGGGCGGTCAGCGCCGCACGGGCCTGGGGCACGGTTCGGCGGCTGCGGGCGACTGCGGAGCCCGCTCCGCGGGAGTGGACGCGGTCGCTCTCCCGTCTGGCCAGCGAAATGACGATCGCCGTTCCGGTGCGGCTGGCGCGGTCCCGCCTGGTACAGGTCCCGAGCCTCATCGGCTGGCGCCGGCCTCTGGTGCTGCTGCCGTCGTGGCTCGACGAGGAACGACCGCTGGCGGAGATCGAGGCCATACTGGCGCATGAGCTGGCTCACGTGCGTCGTCACGACTTCCTGGTGAACGCGATTCAATCGATCAGCGAGATCGTGCTCTACTATCATCCTGCGTACTGGTGGATCGCCGGCCGCATCCGGGAGGAGCGGGAGTTCTGCTGCGACGAAGTGGCAACCGTCTCCGTACCGGGCGGCGCCGCCGCTTATCTCCGGTCGCTACTGGCTCTGGAAGGACTCCGTCCGGCGGCCCCGATGGGACAGGCGCTGGCGCTGACCGACGGTGACCTCGTCCGCAGGGCGCGGCGATTGACGGATCGTGTGGCCTCGGACCCGGAAGTGGCCTGGCGACGGCTGGACCCGGCGGTGTTCGTCCTCGCGGGAGCGCTCCTTTGTCTGCCGCTGATGGGGGCGGAGCCAGCGGCCCGGCACGCATCCGGGGCGCTCATGGAACAGGACCTGGAGATGGCGGTGATACATGAGCGCGGGAGGGAAGGCACGGAGCCGCTGGGCTACGAGGGCCCGGGGTCGCTGTCCGCGCTCGAATACACTGAGGAGGGGAGACCATGAAGGCACACGTGACGCCCGAATCGGTGGGGGCCGCGACGGTGCAGCACAGGACGGCCGTTGCCGCCCGCCGTGGCGGACGGCCGTTCGCGAAAGGTCCGCGCCTGGATGTGGTGCAGCCATTCGCGAAGGGTCCGCGGCTGGGCGTCGCGCTCATAGCTGTCGTGATGCTGGCCATGCCGGGGTGCGCCCGCGGCGAGCCGGCCCTCGAGCGAGCGTCGGGCGAGGCATCGGGCGAGGCCGTGCCGTCGACACAGGAGGCCGGTGAGTTCACGAGTCCGCTGGTCTCCACCGAATGGCTGGCCGCCAAGGTCCTGCAGATCGAGGGCCGGGACGATCGCTACGCGGATGGCCACATTCCCGGCGCCCGCTACCTGCCGTTGAGCGCCATCGCCTGGGACGGCGACCCGGCCTGGCGCGTCGAGCTGCGGTCCGTGCCCGAGCTGGAGGAGGCGCTGGCCAACGTGGGCGTGTCGAACGACACGTACGTGGTCATCACGGGGACTCGCACCACGACTACGGGGCGGCTCTGGATGACCCTGGACTATCTGGGTCACGGCCACCGGGCAGCCCTGTTGGACGGGGGACTCCAGTCTTGGGAGGAGGAAGGCCGCGAGCTGGCGACGGGGGCCGCCCCGGAGGTGGCCGCCGCCACCTTCACC
>JBDHLD010000045.1:0-29793 GCA_039586035.1 Gemmatimonadota bacterium
CAGAAGCAGGGCTCGCAGTTCTGGCTCGAGGGCGGGACTGGTGGCGCCGAGGGCATCAAGGAAGGCTTCAAGCAGATGTTCACCCGTCGCGCCGGCCAGGTGTCGCCGGTCTACCGCGAGCCGCAGCCCGGCGGCGTCCGCGGCGCTCCGGTCATCGAGCGGATCGAGGGGCCGAGGGAGCTCACCGAGGCGCAGAAGTTGAAGGCGGCGGAGCGACGCACCTCCAGGCTGGCGATCCGGGAGATGAGCCAGGATGCGAAGGACAACCTCGTGGATCGCGTGAAGGACAACGGTCTGCGCGGCCTGCACCGCCAGGAGATCGAGGCGCTGATGCCGCTGCCTGGCGAAGAGGTCGACCACGATCTCATCGCCCTCTGGCGCGAGCTCGGCATCCTCGGGGAGATGCAGAAGCTAGTCTCGAGCCCCGAGTGGTCGACTGGCGCGCAACGGCTCCTCGAAGGGATGCGGGCGCAGGGCCGCGGCGGGCCCCAGTCGATGGGGCCGGGTCGGTAGTGTGGCGGACGACCAGTGGACGATCGACGAGATCCTGGCGAACCCCGCCTTCCGGGAGGCGCCGGAGGAGCTCCAGGACGAGGTGCTCTCGGGCTTCTACCCGCAGGGATGGGCTGACCAGCCGGAGCACCTGAGACGCAACTTCCTTCGGAGCCGCTTCCATCCCGCCAAGGCCCTCGTGCCGCTCGAGAAGGGCGGCTTCCACGAGGGGGGGATGCCCACCGGCGGGGAGCCTGCGGGGTTTCTCACACGGGCCCGCGTCGGTTTCGACCGGTGGAAGCGTGCCGGCCAGGAGCCGACGCGGGTCCCAGGCCGGCGCATGGAGGAGCTCGAGACCGTCCTGGGTGAGCAGCCCGCGGCTCCCGAGGGCCCCGGCCTGGCGTCCCGGATGGCCGGGGGCATGGCGGCTAGGGCCAGGGCGCGCGGCTCGGAGATCGCCGGCGCCGGCCAGGCGATGGCTGGGCGCCTGGGGCTCGGCGCGCTCCGCTCCCTCAGCGACACCGAATTCGACATGCCGCCCGGCCCCGCGGGGGAGATGGACCCCACCCGGGTTCCCTACGTCGCGGGCCAGGCCCTCCAGGCCCTCGGAGGCGCCATCGCCGATCCGATCGTCGAGGCGATCCGGCGCCGCCAGGAGGAGACGGTCGTGGGCCCGAGGCCGGAGGTGCTCGAGGCCCGCGCCAAGGCGGACATGGAGCGCGGCTACGGGCCCATGACGGGCTCGGAGGTCTGGGCTCGCGCCCAGAGGCTCGCAGAGGGCCGTCGCGGGCTCCTGGCGCCCGATGACACCCGAAGCTCCCTGGAGGCCAGCCTGGAGCGCGTGATCGCCGAGGGAGAGGCGCGGTCGGTCCGGACGGACCCCCGCCAGGTGGTCGGGCAGTACCGGCTCCCGGAGGAGATGGACCCCACGGGGAAGATCACGGAATCGTTCCTGGCGACGGGCACCCTTCCGGCCCACATGGACCCCACGGGCGAGGTCGCTACGGGCCTGATGGAGCAGGGTTATCGGGAGGGCGCCGAGCTCTACGAAGCGGCCATGGCGGCCCGCGGCGTGGCGCGTGGGAAATTGGACCCGCTGGCCCGTGCTGCCCCGCAGGCCGCCATGGTGGTCGGCACCCTCAGCGGCATGGGCAAGGGCCTGGGGATGCTGGGGCGTGCCGCCGGGGTGGGTGGACTCCACCACGGGGCCCTGCCGATCTTCTCCGCCCTCAACGCCGCCTCCATGGACGCCAGCCCGCGCGAGCAGCAGAGCGCGATGCTCCACTCCATCGGGATCATCGGAGGCCTGAAGGCGATCTCGAAGGTGGCCGACCCGGTGATCCGCGCGTACCTCGGGGCCGGCATGTTCGGCGCTGAGCCCCTGGCCGCCTACAAGCAGGGCCAGATGAGCGCTGAAGAGGCGTTCGCCGAGCTCCTGATCGGCGGCTACTTCGGCTGGAAGGGTGGCGTCAACCCGAAGGAGCAAGAGCTCAGCGATCTCGGGCTCCAGCGCTTGGCCAAGGGCATCGAGAAGCTCCGCCCCAACAAGAAGCAGATGGATCTCTTCGCGCGCTACCTGCTCCGGCCGCCGGGCACCGAGGCAGCCCGCGAGCGCTTCATCCCGACCGAGGGCGCGACGCGCGAGCTCCCCACCGGGACCTTCCAGGAAGTCGCGGAACGCCCCATGGGTCGTACCGACGTGCGGCTCGAGGAGGCCCCGGCGAGGGACCGCGCCGCGGAGAGGATGCGCGGGGTGGACGAGGCGCAGCGTGTCCGCGAAGAGACCGCCGCCAGGGAGAAGGCGGAGGCGGAGGCCCGCGCCGCAGAGCCCGCCGAGGACACCTCCGAGCTCGCGATCGTTGGCTTCGATCGAATCCGGACCTACCAGGGGAAGAAGCCCTTCAAGACCAAGGCTGCCGCGGAGCGCAGGGCGAACCAGGAGCGAAAGCGAAAGGGGTGGGCCGAGGAGGGCAACACCGCCGAGGTCCGCGAGACCGAGGGCGGCTGGGAGGTCATCGCCAGGGGGCCGTGGCACCAGCACTCCACCATGAGCCGCGCCGAGGCCGAGCGGGAGGGCGTGCTCAGGGACTACGAGCGTGGCATCGAGGAGCGCCCCGAGAAGATCCTCGAGTACGAGCGCGCCGACCTGGCGCAGATCAGGCAGGCCGCGGAGAGCAAGTGGGGCAAGACGAAGGAGGGCCGCGAGCGCTACGAGCAGATGATCTCCCACCGAGAGAAGAGGATCGCCGAGCTCGAGCGGGAGATCCGAGGCGAGGAGGCTCCCGCGCCCACCGAGACCGTCACCATCACCGCTCAGCCGCGGAGGCACGGTGCGTCTGCCCGTGATCTGGCGGCGGATTACAAGAGCCGTGGGATCGAGAGAACCATGGCATGGAACGAGTTCATCAAAGACCGCGGGCTGAAGCCGGAGATGGACGCCAAGGAATTCTACGCACTATACGACCGGGTATCCGCATCTCCGCTGCACCGGGACTCAGAGACCGTCGACTTCAAGCCGACGCACACCTACCTCCCGACCGGCAAGCGGGTGATGGTGACCAAGGACGAAAGTGGCATCAACCGGCTCGTCTTCGAGGACGGCGGCTCCGGCAGCGAGCCCCCCGGTGCGCTCGACGCTTCGAGGTTCCGTCCGATCGGAGAGAAGCCGCCCGAGGCCCCGAAGCCGGTGGAGGCTCCCGCGCCCACCAAGGGTCCCGTCCTCAACTACGACGCCCCCGTCAAGATCACCAAGGCCGAGCGTCTGATGGCGGAGCGCATCCTGAAGGACGAGGGCCGGTCCCTCGACGACCTAACGCTCACCAAGACCGCGATCCTGGGCGGCAAGGAAGAGACCCTCGGTCGCCTCACCGCAGCCCTGGACAGGATGAGGCTGCCGGGCGCCCTGCCGAAGACCCAGCAAGCGGTCGCCGGCCGCCTGGTCGACAAGCTAAGCAAGGCGGGGATCGAGGCGCGCACGACGCGGGACATCGCGGAGATGGACGCGGCCAAGGCCAAGAAGGCTCCCTTCGAGGCGCGCGAGGGGGAGGGGCAGTACGCCGCCGCAGCCCCCAAGGTCAAGCCTCCCGCGAAGCTCGAGGAGATGGTCCGTGAGCTCGACCAGGAGCCCCGCTTCCTGGAGGACGCAGCGCACAGGCTCGGCGGGAAAGAGATCGACCAGTGGCTCATCGACATCAACCACCCGGCGGCGTCGGAGCCTGGCCGGTCCTGGGACCGCGCCAAGATCGCCGCCCGAGAGCTCCGCGCGTACCGAGAGCAGCGGCCCAAGCTCCAGGACACGATCCTCTCGAAGCCTGGCGCCTCCGCGCGGCTCCGGAAGCTCAAGGAGAAGGACGAGCCCAGGGTGGAGGGGCTCGAGACGCCCACCGGGCGCAAGGCGAAGGGGATCGCTGAAGCCGCAGCCGCGTCCCCTCACGTTGAGACCAGACCGGCGGAGAAGCCCGGGACGGTGGGCCCCGAGGCCGGCTCCATGACGATCGAGAAGATGCCGCCCCCGGGCGAGCATTACGTCGGCTTCCGTGGCTTCGCCGAGGAGCCTGACGCGCCGCTCCCGGTCGGCTCGGAGCACTACCAGGACACGCTCTTCCGCCTGGCCAAGGCACTCCGCCAGCCGGTCCAGCAGGGTGGCATCCCGCCGGCTCCGAGGGTGAAGTGGCTCGGGGCCAGGTGGAAGAAGACCGGCGCGCTCTTCGTCCGGAATTGGGGCGACGTCCAGACCGCCAGCCACGAAATCTTCCACGGCATCGCCGAGATGTGGTCGAAGCAGATCGAGTCGATGTGGGACGTGACGAAGATGGACGCCGAGGGCCGCAAGTCCATGAAGGACAAGAGCGGCCCCGCCTGGGAGCGCGTCCAGGCGCTCCGCCGGATCTCCTATCGGAAGGACATGCCTTCGGAGGGGTTCGCTGAATTCGGACGCCTGTGGATGACCAACAGGGAAGTGCTGGCCGACATCGGCAAGAAGGACCCGGAGGTCGCCGCCCTCACCAAGTGGTGGGAGACGGAATTCATGCCGAACCACATGACGCCGAAGCAGCAGAAGGCGATGCTGCGCTCCCGCCAGGCGATGCACGACTACTTCGGCGGAGGCGCCGAGAAGAGCCTCGAGAACATGTACGGCTCCAGGCGGCCCGACCCCGGAGCTCCGTTCACCAAGACCGGCGACCTCGTGCGCGAGTACCTCGTGGACGACCTCCACGGCATCCTGAAGATGATGCGGGAGCTCGGTCTCGAGGCCACCCCAGACAACGCCTACGTCCTGGCCCGCAACCTCCGCGGCAACGCCGAGACGATCAACGGCATGGCCGAGTACGGCCCGGTGATGTGGCGCAGGGACGCCTCTGGACGGATGACCGGCGAGACCGACTACGTGGGCAAGAGCATTCAGGAGACGCTCCGCCCGATCGCCAGGTTCGGTGCGAAGGAGCTCGAGGACTTCTTCGTCTACCTCGACTACACCCGCATGAAGAGCCTGGGTCCGAAGTTTCTCCAGAAGAGCGGCTTCGAGCCGGGGGACCCGAGCGCGAGGCAGCGCTTCGAGGCGATGGGCAAGAAGGCGGAGGGGCGGATCAAGACGAAGCTCGGCTCCACCAGCCGGAAGAAGCTCTACGACCAGGCGGCGCAGGATCTCGACACGTTCAACAAGGCGATCCTGAAGTACGGCTACGAGGCCGGGCTCTACACCAGCGAGACCTACGATGCCCTCAGGTATCGTTGGTACCCGATCGGGCTCTTCCGGGATATCCAGGGCATGGAGGGGGTCGGCCTGAGCGGCACCCCGATGAGTGTCCCCAGGACGATGTTCCGTGCCGTCGGCTCGAGCCGCCCCTTCGAGAAGAGCATCGACCGCCTGCTCACCGGCGCCGGGCGCATCGCCGAAGCCGCCCGCGAGAACATGGTGAAGAAGAAGCTCCTGGCGGCGATCGACGGGCCGGGAGGAGGACTCTTCGGTGCGCGCGTCCCGAAGGAAACCGTCTGGAAGGAGTACCCCCTCCAGTCGATCCTCGAGAAGGTGCGCGAGGTCTTCAACAAGGCAGGCGTCGACGTGCCGGACGACTTCCTCTCCGCCACCGAAGTCATGCCGGAGACGGTCTGGCTCCACATGGGGTACAAGGCCCCGCGCTCCGTCGAGAACATGCTGATGACGACGATGGTCGGTGGGAAGCCGGTCTACACCAAGCTCTTCGACAAGCAGGTGGCGCGCGGCGTGATGAGCCTGCGGCGCAAGCCGCTCGATGGTCTCAACTGGACGCTCAACCTCTACCGGCGCTTCCGACAGGGCACGATCACCGGCACCCCTGACTTCATCGTGGCCAACATGCTCCGCGACCCGATCATGGCCACCTTCCGGACGCAGACGGGGATGTGGCTGCCTCCCAACGAGCTCGTGAAGGGCTGGTGGTCGGCCCTCTCGAAGGACCCGGACTACATCGACGCCATCGCGAACGGCGGGTCGGGAGACGTGCTGCGTGTCCGCGGGCACCAGAATTGGGAGAAGGTCATCATCAACCGCTCGAAGAAGTACGGGTGGGTGCGGCCCTCCGTCCTGGTGAACCCCGTCGACTGGTGGCGCTTCGTCCAGTACGTGGGACGCCTCGGGGAGGAGGCCCCCAGGATGGCCGAATTCAAGCGCGCCAGGGCGATGCAGGCGAGCTCTACCCAGGCTTCGTTCCTCAAGGCCGAGGTCACCACCGACTTCCGGATGCGGGGAACCAGTATCCCGATCGAGGAGTGGGGGAAGGCCGGCAGGACCGTGGAGCTCATGCGGCTGCTCACGAACACCTCGCCCTTCTTCAACGCCGCCCTGGCCGGATCGGACAACGTGTACCGGGCGCTCGTCCACCGAGAGTCTGGCGTCAACGCCGAGACCAACGTCGCCAGGAAGCACGCCGCCCACCTGATGAAGTTCTGGGGCATGGCGCTGGGCGGGCTGCTCCTCCACATCCATAACAAGGACATCCCCGAGTACCAGGATCTCCCGGACTGGCACCTCAACACGAACCTCGACTTCTTCGTGCCGGCCGGCGACGACTCCAAGCGCTGGGGCCGGGCCATCTTCGGAGACGAATTCGACGACTTCATGGTGACCGACAGCGGCGACTACCACTTCAAGATGCCTACCGTCTTCGAGATCGGCCTGGGCGCGAACATCCTGCGCGAGGTCTACGAGACGCTCCTCGGAAGCCCGACGTGGCAGGACCGGAACCACGCGCTCGAGATCGCCGTCCTGCTCCGAGACAGCTTCGGCATGTCGATGCCGGTTGGGGCCGAGCTCGCAGGCGAGCTCATGCTCAACCGCAACTGGTTCACGAAGGCTCCCATCGCGCCCCGCTACACCGAGGGCATGGACCCGTATCTGAGGGTCAGCGGCCGGCAGGGGCCGACGATGCGAAAGTTTGGCCAGATCCAGGAGGAGCTCGGCATCCCGCGATGGGCACAGGTCAGCCCGGCCAAGGCGGAGCACACCCTCCGGCACTTCTTCAACGTCTACGCGACCTACGCCCTGGCGCTCTCGGACCGCTACGTCCACGCCGGCGAGAGCCCGAAGAAGCACATCGACGATCTCCCGGTGATCCGTAGGCTGCTCGAGCGCAAGGGAAAGTACAGTCGGGTCCCCGGCGAATATTGGGACCTCCTCTCCACCTTCAACTCCGCCCAGAAGTCGATCAACTCCATGAGCTACGGGCCGGAGCGAAGCGCCTACCGCAAGCGCCACAAGGAAGAGCTCCGCGGCGCGGAGAGGATGGAATTCGCGTCACGTGAAGTCCGCGAGGCCAACCAAGAGCTCCGTGACATCTACGCTGGGAAGAAGGGCAAGAGCTGGACGCGCGAGAAGAGACGCGCCAGGATCTTCGCCCTGGAGCAGAAGATGAAGAAGAAGATGAAGAGAGAGCTCGATCGGGAAAAGGGGAGGGCCAGGTAGTGGAGCTCTACGACTGGAGCAAGACGGCTGGCGGCAACAACTCGGCCCCGCCCGACGGCGCCCCGGAGAACATGTTCCGGAGCCTGGTCAACGACGTGATCCGCGAAGTGATGGCGGTCGTCCGGCGCTGGTACGAGGACCCTCAGTGGGTGAACCCCGCCGAGGGGTACACCGTCTCCCGCATCGCGACGAACCAGTTCCGGATCGCAGGCGTCGACATGGCGGCGCTCTTCCCCGTCGACCGCAGGGTGAAGGTGTCCGACGTGGGCACCGCCTCGGTGGAGGGCTTCGTCAACACCTCGAGCTACACCGGCGGAAACACCGACGTAACCGTCGACACGGACGGTGGGGTCAACCTGGAGGTGGGCACCGACCGGGTGGAGATGCACGCCATCCCTCTGGGACGAGCGGCCTATCGCAACGTGGGAACCGCCACGACCCAGGTGATCGACGGCACCAACCTCTCCGGCTCCATCTCCGCGAACATCTCTGCGGCCAGCGGGGCACTCAAGGACTACGCAGCATCGTTCGGCGAAGCCGACAAGATGCCACTCTACGATCAGCTTGGGACGGCGGCATCGAAGGACCACGGTACCGGAGCAGGCGACGTTCCCACGAACGCCGACCTCCCCACCACTCACCCACACCCCTCCCCGCCCGCGTACAGCTACACCGAGCTTTCCGCTGACTACACCACGACCAGTGGCGCCAGGAACGGGATCACCGGTCTCATCGGGCTCACCTTCCCTGGCACCCCAAACGGCTCGAAGCGGTACCGGGTCATCGCCGGAATCTACTGCGACAACACAAGCGCATCAGCGTGGAATCGGACCGAGCTCCCGCAAATGCACATGGGGACCCTGGGGGACCACACTGATAACGTCGTACAGCAGCCGAACGATGAAGATGGCATCGGCGCCAGCGATCAGAAGCCGATCTACCTGATCCGGGTCTTGCAGCCAGGGGCAACTGACAAGCTGACCATCAGCGTAGACACCAACGGAAGCACGGCAAAGATCATCAAAGGAATTTTGACGACCAAGCCGACCTTCGTCGAGATCCAGGAGATCCTCACATGAGCGACCTTCACCTCTGGAGCACCACGGCGTCCAACAACGACGATCCCCCGCCCGACGGTGCGCCGGAGAACATGTTCCGCTCGAAGGTGAATGACGTCATGCGGGAGATCATGGCGTCGGTGCGCCGGTGGTACGACGACCCGGAGTGGCTCAACTTCTGCGCTGCGGCGAGCGGCTTCGTCAAGAATTCGGCCACGGAATTCGAGGTCACCGGGCTCCTGGTCGCCAGCTACTTCCCGCCCGGTCGGTACGTGAAGGTGATCGGGACGGTGACCACCTACGGCTTCGTGTCGACAGCCGTGGAGGGGGGCGGGAACACGACCGTTACGATCGTCCTCGCTCCCGGCGAAGCGGACGTCCCCGCCACGATCTCCTCGGTCCTCTGCTACATCGGCGAGAGCCTGGGGGAGGCGGCCTTCCGTGACGTGGGGATGGCCGCGGAGAAGCTCGTCCGGTACGACGACTTCGGGGACCACGCCTTCCAAAACGACGGTGCAGGCGACGCCGACACGGTGGATGGGAAGCACTACGTCGACATCTACCAGGATCTCCCGTCCGGCAGGCGCAACCTGCTCGTCAACGGATGCTTCCGGCGCTGGCAGGAGGGGACGAGCTTCACCAACCCGGCTAACGACTCCTACGTCTCGGACCAGTGGAAGATCCTGAAGGACTCCGCGGCGAACGTGGACGTCGCCAGGGACACGTCCGACAAGCCCGACGGTGCCTACGCCGCCGCCGTCCTCACCTTCCAGGCCAACCCGAAGGCTGGGATCTTCCAACTCGTGGAGGCGCGCGACTCCGCCCTGGTGATCGGCACCAACCCGAAGGCGAGCCTTTCGTTCTGGGTCAAGCGCACCGGCACGAGCATCGTCAACTGCCGCTACATGATCGTCTCGTGGGCAGGCAGCGAGGACGACGCGACCGGCACCGCCCTGGTGACCGCACCCTGGGCAGCCGAGGGCGGAGACCCGACCGTCAACGGGAGCTTCACGAACGAGGGGAGCGGGACCGTCGCCCTCACCACAAGCTGGCAGCGGGTGACGCTACCGGACATCGCGGTGGACGCGGTGGGCGCCAAGAACGTGGGCGTCCTGATCTGGGCCGACGAGGACACCATCACCATCGGCGACAAGCTCCACATCGGGAACGTCAAGCTCAACCAGGGATCGGTGGCGGCGTACTACAGCAACGAGTCGGCACACGACATGCTGGGCCGGACGGCCCGCTTCTTCTGCAAGACCTTCAACGAGGCGACGACGCCCGCTCACAATCAGGGGCTCGCCCACTCGGTGGGGTCGGTGCTCGCGACCACGCTGGGCCACGGGGTGATCTCCTGGACCTTCCCGACCCGGATGGCGAAGGTGCCGGCGATCACCTACTACAACCCGTCCAACGCTTCTCCTGGGACCAACTACGTGAGGAGCAACCGGCCCGGCGACTGCCCCGTCTCCGCCTCGGAGATCGGGGACCGTGGCGTCCAGGTGCGGATCAGCGACACGAACGAGGACCGGTATCAGGTGTTTGTCTGCGCCGTGGCCAATGCGAGGATCTTCTGATGGCGACGATGGACGGTACCGGCCGAACGTGGCTCGACGTGCTCTCTGGCGACCTCGGCGCGTGCGACTACCCCGGGCTCGTCGAGCAGTTTGAGCAGGCTGGGCGCGAGGGGATGCAGTCTGGGTGGTCGAGGTACTTCAAGGATCTCGACCTCATGCTCTGGCTTCGCGACACCTTCCTGTCTCCGCCGGAGGCGCGTCGCGTGCATCGCATGGTCCGCGCTCTGGAGACGTTCTGGAAGCGGTCGGGCCTCCCCATGGAGATGCTCGTCCACGCCCAGCTCGCGATGCTGGCCAGCGGCGACCCCGACTTCTGGGACTTCGTCATGGGCTCGGAGAAGCACTCCGTCTCCGTCGCCCAGCGGAACATGCAACGCCTGACGCACCGTCAGGATTGGTACAGGTGGACGTCATGCCGGTGAAGTGGATGATCCTGAATCGCGAGCTCGGCCCGGATCGCCAGGAGCACGTCGAGTGCCTGTTCTTCCACGTCATCAGCCCGCCGATCACGATTGGCGGCAACGCACACGCGGAGACGCCATCGACGGAGCTGCCGAAGCCCGTCCTCGACAACAACCTGCTGACGGCCGGGGAGCTCGCGGCGTTCGACAACGGCCAGGCGGTGTGGCGGCACAGGATCGTGGAGCGCGACAAGGACGAGGGCACCGCCGCGATGAAGGCGAAGATCGACACGGAGTGGGCGAAGGCTGAGGCTCGGGAGACGCGAGCCTTCCAGCGGCGCTACGCACACTACGGGCACCGGGACACTGACCCGATCTAGGAGGCCCACGGCATGGCCGTTGCAACATGGGGAGCCGAGTCTCTCCTGGAGACGATCACGGAGTCCGCTGCGGGCGCTGGAGACGCTTGGTCGTCCCTGATCTCCGTTGCTCCCGGGCAGGAGAAGCTCATCCGTCTCGAACGAGTGGACGTCGCTCCCGACGAGGACTGGGCTGCGTACCTGTACCGCGCTCGTTCGGCCACCGACCGGGCTGACCATCCCATCGACATCGTTCGGCTCACGTCCGCAGGCGTCAACGCCGTCTTCCAGGTGCCCAGCGGCTTCTACGTCGTCCGTGTCAAGGCCGTGGAGGCTGGAGCGGCCGACGTGGTGAGCGCCGAGGTGTACGTGAGCGAGAGCGACAGCAACCTGGGGATCGCCACCTAGTGTTCCGCGTTGAAGGATACGTGCCCGAGTGGCAATCCGGGCTTCTCGACCCGGACTGGGGATGGTTCCGCCGGAAGGCGATCCTCGCGTGGCCGAGCCTCAACTGGGGAGATCCCGTCGCCAAGACGCCCCCCGACAACTGGGGAAGCCACGACAGCGAGGACAAGTACATCTGGCCGGTCCACCGCTACGCCGACGCGATCCCGCCCTCGGTGCTTGGCCCTTACGGCTGGGGCAAGGAGTACACCAACTGGTCAGGCGGCGCGACCGACAACGCCTTCGGTCACGTCTACGGAGACTACACCAGCAAGGGCATGGGCACGGAAAACCCGGGCGGCACCTATTCCCGCGACTGCACCTGGGGGTTCTCCTGGCGCTACAACGGCTATGGCTCGAAGAACGGGGTGATCTTCCAGACGAGAACGGCCGGGCAAGTCTTCACCATGGGGACGGATGGCAGCGGGAACCTGTGGTTCTGGTACAACGGAGCGACGCGCATCATCATCACGAACGCGACATGGGCCACCTACCGCGTCAGCGGAGGCTGGGACCGCTACCTCATCGTCAACGACTACGAATCCAACAAGCTCTACATCTACATCAACGGCGTGCTCGCAGCGTCGAGCATCGCTGCAAGCTGGGCTCACCCACTCTGGGCGTACCACATCTACGTGATGACCGACGGCGGCAACGGCCAGCGGCAGTACGCGGGGAGGGGGTACCTCTCCAACTTCTTTGCCGCCTCGGACACGTTCACGACGGAGGAGATCGCGCTCTGGACGTGGGACCCGCAGGGCTGGGAGCGGCCGGCGGGGATGAGGCCGAATGTTACCCAGGTGGGCATCTTTGGCTGCCTGGACGCCGACGTTCGGACCAGGCTGGCGGTGGACGGGGACGTGCGCTCGCGCCTGGCGGTGGACGGTGACGTGCGGAGCCGGCTCGCGGTAGAGGCGGACCAGCGCTCTCGGCTGGCGGTGGACGGGGATGCGCGCTCGAGACTCGCGATCGACGGGGACGTGAGCACTTGCCGGAAGGGAGGCGGGTAACGTGACGGACGGAAAGCTGCGGGTCTACAAGGGGTCCGACACCCTGCTCGAGCTCGGGGCGGAGCGTCCCCTCACCAACAAGCTCACCGGAGCGGCGATCACCTCCGGCACGGTGACGGCTACGATCCACAAGGAATCGGACGGCGCACAGATCGGAGGGACCGTGACGCTCACCCACCAGGGGAGCCCGGACGGATTCTGGAGCGGCCCCATCGCCGACGACTTCGCCACGTTCACCGACCGCGAGCCGCTGGTGTTCAAGATCACAGCGGACGGCGGCGCTGGGCTCATGCTCTACAAGGAAGTGAAGGGCATCGTGGAGGTCGCAAGCTGATGGCTGGTGAAAGCGACCGCACGAATCTCAGATTCTTCGTCGAGCTCGCCATGCTCCTGTCTCTCCTCCTGGGCGGGCTGGTCTGGCAGGTGAACGTGCTCAAGAGGATCGAGCTCGAGCTCCAGGCACTCCATCAGCTCAACACCGACAGGTGGAAGGGCCAGGACCAGATCATCTGGAGCCAAGACCTCCGGGACAGCAACCGCGAGCTCAACCTGAACGTGCCCGACGCTGCCAAGATCATGAGGGAGAGGCGCGAGCGGGAATTTCTAAAGTGATCTCGTCCACCCCGGTCCACGATGAGGCAAGCCCGGATGTTCCGGAATCTTGCCGTTCGCCTTTGCGATCCGTCGTAGCGTGGGCCGGGGTGGACTTGCGATCGGAGTCGTGATGCCCACCTGGGCCAAGGCTCTCGCCACCATTCTCGCTCTTGCAGCGGCCGACGTCTACAAGAGCCATCGCGATCGGGAGGTGGAAACCTGGAGCTCCACGTGCCACGCGACCCTGGAGCACCTCACGGCCGCCATTGAGACCAACCACTTGGAAGCCGAGTCCTGCAACGGTAGGCTTCTCGCGTGCTTGGAGGGTGAAGATGCCGAGCGTCAGTCAAGCCCAGGCTGGATTCATGGCCATGTGCTCGAGCTCGCGCGGTCGGAAGAAGGCGCGGGGGAAGTGCCCCCCGAAACGGGTGGCCCGTGAGTACCACGCGGCCGACAAGAAGACCGGCATCCTTTCGAGGATGCGGGGGTAGAAGGGGACCGTCATGAAGTTCAAGGCACTCGGGGTGATCCGTCACCTCCTCACCGCGGCCGGCGGCTTCGCCGTGGGCAAGGGCTTGGTCGCAGAGAGCGACGTCGGGACGCTGGTCGCCGCCATCGTGACCATCGTCGGCTTCGTCTGGAGCGTCGTGGCTCCGGAGAAGAAGGCGGCCACCGGATGATCGCCGCGCCGGTCGTGGCCCTGGCCTGGCAGGTGATCGCCGGCCTGGTCGCGGCGCTCTTGGTCCTGGGCGGCCTTGCCGTCTGGGGCTGGAAGCAGTACGCAGGCTCGCAGCGCCAGAGCGGCCAGGACGAGCAGCGTCGCGTCCAGGCCGAGGCCGCCACCGCCGACCAGGAGGAAGCTCATGCGAACCTCACCCATCAGAGGCAGAGGGGCCTGGCTGCGTATCTCGATCGCCTTGCTGCTCGCCGCAAGCGCCGGAAGCGGCTGCGCGACTAGATACGTCCGCATCGGCAAGCCGGCCCCACCGCCGGACACGCCGATGGGGTACGAGGCGCACGTCACGGCGATGTACGAGGCCGGCTGGATCGTCCCGGGTGACGAGCTCGAGGTGTGGCTCTTCCAGATCGAGGACTACCTCAACACGATCCACGACCTCCGTGGTGACCCGCGATGAGCCGGGCCCCTGGCGGCCCGCTCTTCACCGACAAGGACTTCGTGTCCGACGCGCTCCACGTCCTCATCACGCTGCCGTGGGTCCTGGGCTTCGGCGCCGCGGTGGTCTTCGGGCCCTGGTGGTCGATCGTCCTGGTGGGCGCCGTGGTGGGCCTGAAGGACGGGATCTACCACGAGATCACCCAGGCCCAGGCGTCAGGGGAGGGGTGGGAGGAGATCGTCCACAGCGGGCCCAGGCGGTGGCGTGACGTCGCCGGGCACGTCGCCGGCTCTGGCCTCGGGGGCGGCGGGGTCGCCCTGCTCCGCGGGCTCCTCACCTGAGCCCTCGCATGGCCAGGTGTGGATGTAGAACGTCCCGTCCTCGTCTCGGTAGGCGCAGTCCGGCGGGATCGGGGCGCAGGGGCACTCCACGGCGCACACCCCGTCCTTCGTGGGAGGAGGGGGGTCGGGGGGTGGCTGACCCCCTGGACAGGCGATCAGGGCGAGGGGGAGCGCCCACACACGCAAGGTACGGCCGCGCAGCCAAAGCCGGGCCCCGCCAGACATGAGAAAGGGACCACGACCAAGGCAACGTGCAGGCGGGGGACTTTCCCCGCAACCTCCCCCTCGCCACATCGTCACAGCGGCTCGTGATCGCCCGAGTGTCCCTGGGGGAGCCCGCAGGCCGAGCCAGACTCGTCCACCACGGCGCCGCACAGGCCGTCGTAGGGGCTCTCGGCAGGCTCCAGGTCTGCGGGGACCGTCAGGTCCTCCGGGACGTCCCAGACGGGCTCCTCGCCCGGCTCAGGGGGCTCTAGGTCGAGCACGGAGGGCGGTTCCGTGGTCACCTCGCCGCCAGGCCCAGGGTGGACGTTGGCGTCCTGGGGGCCCAGGGCCTTTTCCGCCTTCGGCTTGGCGCGGGACTTGCGCTTCTTCTTGGGCTTCTCCGGCGCGTCCTCTTCCGTGGGGGGATTCCCCACCTCCCCCGCCGTGGAAGTCTCCGGAACGTCCGGCTCCATCTCACCTGCGGGTGGAGAATCCCCCACGGAAAGCGCCTTCTCGAGCAGAGGGTCCGGTGCGGCCGGCTCCACCCGGACCGCCGCCTCCACCGGCTTCGCCTTCTTGGCCGGGGTGACATCCCTCCACTCCTCGGCGATCACCAGGCCCTTCAGGTACTCGCCGAAGAAGTCGCGGAGCAGGAAGCCGAGCGCCCGCGCCTGGAGCATCCGGTCGGGGTACTCCTGCCACGGGCCCGTCTTGCCCCACAGCCTGGCGCGCTTGGCCATCCGGACGGTGAACCGACGCTGGCAGGGCTCGTGGATGCCGCGCTTGATGGCGGTCGCCGTGTAGCCCTGCTCGTCGCCCTCGCCGCTGAAGTCGGTGCGGAAGTCCGTGCCGGGCTCGAGCCCGCCCATGGTGCGGACCAGCGCCATCGCCGCCTCCACCATGATCCCGATGCGCCCGTTGATGAAGGTGAGCGCAGAGAGTGCGTGCATCTCGGGGATGCCGAGCTCGCTACCCGCCTTCCAGATCGCCACCACCGCGCCAGGCTCGGTGATTCCCTTCGGGGCCATGCCGCCATCCACTACGCTCTTGGCCAGCCGGAACGCCTGGTCGAGGTTCCGGATGCGGTAGCCGTCCTCCTCGGTGACGAGGGCACCACCCTCCTCTCTCACGATCACGTCGTCAGCCATCTACTCGTCCTCCTCGATCTCTCGGTAACGCCAGGCCGGCAGAACCGATCGGAACACCCCATGGGGGTATCCCTCCCACACGCCGGTCTCCCTCGCTTGGGCCCAACGCTTGAGCCACACGCGAAACTCCTCCTCGCCCTGGATCAACGCGCTCTCCTCGAGCTCGTGGACGGTGATCCCGTAGGGCGGTTCCTTCTCGACGGCGATGAAGAGGAAGCGCCGCTCCGCCGGCGACAGCAGGCGCGCTCCCCACAGATAGAACGCCGCCTGGACGTGGTAGTCGTACTTCGCGATCTCCCGGGGGAACCCCTCCGGGGAGGCGTCGACCGTGGTCTTGAGGTCCACCAGGCAGGGCCCGCCATCGAAGGCGGTGTAGCGGTCCACCAGGGACTTGCAGAAGACCCGATTCTCAGGGCACTCCCACACCATCCCGACCTCGTTGACCCCCTTCCCGCTCAGGATCTCCTTGGCGAGGGGATGCGCCCACAGGGCATCTCGGACGGCCCGCGCGAGGTTCCACGCCTTGAGGGGCACGACCGTCTGGCCCTTCTCCTCGGCGTGCGCCCACTCGACCTTGCCCTGCTTGGTGCGCCGGTCCCATTGGAGGCCGGTGTCCGGGTTGGTCGGGGCGGGCTGGTAGAGGAGCTCCAGCTTGTCGGGCTCGAGCGCCGCCAGGTGGCAGAGCTCGCCCTCGAGCATCCCCGGCGTCTGGGCCCGCGGGTGGTCGATCTCCGCCTTGGCGTGCGCCGCGCTCTTCTTGAACCGCTTCAGGGTGCTCTGGTTCGCAGCGTCCCAGGACTCGTAGACGGCGCGCTGCACGCCAGGGAAGATGCCTTCTTGCACGCGATCTCCTCTCACAGGGGCGTGGCCCCAGGAGCACCTTTCAATGGGGGGTGAGAGGTTGGGGTGCCCACCTGGAAGGTGGTTTCTCCTGCCCCCGGGGCCACGTGAGCAGGTTAGTCTACGGGTTGCGCGGACGTCAACCCCCGGGGTACTCTCCCCTCATGATGGAACACACGTTGACGTTTCGGAAAAAGCTGCGCCAAGCCCTCGACAACCGAGGCTGGACAGTCTACGCCGCCACCCAGCGCATGGAGGGCGTCAGTCGCCAGCAGGTGATGAACCTCACCGGAGAGCAGGCTACGCGCGATACGAAGCCCCACGACGTGAAGGTCCACACGTTGCACGAGCTCCTGGCCGCCTTCTGGCCCGACCTCAACCTGGACGACTTCATCGGGGAGGGGTGTCTCTTCAGGGTCATCCCCAAGGACCCCCAGGCCGCCCGCCGGCTGAAGGGCTACTCGACTCCCGGTTGACGATCTCTCCCACCGCCCGTAGGATGGTCCGCATGGGATCGCAACGGGTGAGAGGTCGTCATGAACGAGAGCGCGAAGCCGGTCTTCGACCGTCGGTTTCTCTGTGAGCTCGCTGAGCTCAACCCCTGGGGCAGGCTCGACGTAGAACCCGAGGACGTCCAATCGTGGGCCGAGACTGTCTGGCCAGAAGTCCGCTCCCGCTACACGAACCGGAAGAAGGCAATCCGCTCCTGGTGGCGACGGGCCACCGAGGAAGAGCTCGAGCGCGCACGCGCCAGGAGGCTACGCCAGGCCGATGAGGCAGAGCGGCTCGAGATGGCCAAGCTCCAGGCCGCGGCCAACGCGGTGCGCCCCGTCGAGCCAACGCGCTCGTTCTACAGCCAGGTGCGCCGATGAAGCCGGAGCGCTTCCACTCAGCGAGCGAGCTCCTGGCCGGCGACACCCTCCCGCTCGACTGGAGCGAGCACTCCGAATTCTCCCCCGGCATCCGAGCCTGGGCCGCCATGTGCATCGCGACGAAGCGGCGCGGTGAGGCGTACACGCAGGACTTCTCGGCCGCCTTCTCCGACCCGACGGACAAGCTCCCCCGCTTCCCGTCCACGCTCAACTACATCGAGACCAACCTCAACGGCTTCTACGGGCTCACGACCATCGCGGGCCGCAAGGGGCTGGGGAAGACGATGCTCGCCATGGCTTGCGCGATCGAGGCCGCGGCGACGATGAACTGGCAGGTGTTCTACCTCTCCGCCGAGCTCGACGACGACGAGATGGAGATGCGCTGCGACCGGTACTACACGCGGCACGACCATTGTGTCGACGGCATCCCCTTCCTCCACATCATCCACGTCCCGCGCGGCTTCGACCCGATGGACTACTGCCAGCTCGTTGAGCTCGAGATGGACCCGACGCTGCCGGTTCTGACGGTGATGGACTCGGTGAACACGATCGCCGAGCTCCACAGCGACAGCTACCTCCACGTGCTCAAGGAGTGGCAGCTCTGGGCGATGCTGGCGCGCCGCATCTCCCGGGGCGCCGCCTCGTTCCTGGTGCTCTCCGAGCTCAACAAGAGCGGGCGCACCAAGGGGGAGAAGCTGGAGCACTGGTCAGACGTCATGCTCACGATCAAGGGGAAGGCGGAGGACGGGCACGTCGAGATGATCTGCGACAAGAGCCGCAGGACGAAGGGCGAGGGTCCGATGGGGAAGTACATCCGGCACGTCGCCGACTCGCGTTTCTACAGGCCCGACGAGCTCCAGCGAATGCTGGCCCTTGTCGAGCCCGAACAAGAGGTGATCTGATGGCGAAACAGAAGGATTTTCACGCGGAGCTCGCGCTCCACATGGCGAGCCGGTACGCCAAGATGCTGATGCCGCGCCTGGCCGAAATCGTCGCGTCGGTGATCGACCAGGAGCGAGATGCCTCGCTGACCGTCACGGCGCAATTCAGCCCGTCGAAGACGAAGGGCGGGCCCGAGTACAAGGTGACGATGAAGCCTCGGGTCCGCACTCCGGAGGAGGCGGTGGAGATCAACCTCCTGGAGGTGAACGGACAGCTCGCCCTCTACGACCAGAACCCGGAGCTCGCGACCCTGCGCGCTGCCGCGGAAGAGGGCGGAGATCCTGGTGCGAACGGGGGAGGGGGCGAATACGCAGAGGGGGAGGATGATCCGTCTACGGAGCAGCCTCCCCTCGCCGCGGTCTAGCCCGCAGAGTTGGTTGGACAGCACAGGGGCGGGGCTTCGGCTCCGCCCCTCTTCTTTTGGGACCAAGAAGAAAGGCCGACGATGAGCGACAAGCGAGTTTTCATCTGTGTACCGTGCCACAACTTCACCGCGATGGGCTTCACGATGAGCCTGGCGTCGCTGATGCTGAAGATCGGCATGGACGCGCCCCCCGACACCGGATTCATCCGGCTCCAGTACGAGCAGGGCTCCATCCTGCCGAACGTGCGCCAGGCCCTCGCTGAGACCGCGATGCTGGAGCGGGCCACCCACATCCTCTGGCTCGACAGCGACATGGTGTTCCCCTGGGACACGCTGCACCGGCTCATGGCGCACGACCTCACGATCGTCGGCGTCAACCCCACCAGGCGCAGACCTCCGTACCTCCCGACCGTCAAGGCGCTCGACGGCACGCGCGTCTACACCTCGCCAGAGAGCGAGGGCCTGGAGCAGGTGGACGGGATCGGGTTCGGGGTGCTGCTCATCAAGACCACGGTGCTGGGCGGGATGAAGAAGCCGTGGTTCGACTTCACGTACCGGGCGAAGGACGGCTCCTGGCTCGGCGAGGACTACTACTTCATGGAGAAGGCGAAGAAGGCGGGCCACAAGGTGTGGTGCGACCACGACCTCACCAAGTCCATCAAGCACATCGGAGAGCTCGAATGCGACTACAGGCTGGCGCTGCACAGCAAGCCGTGAGCATCACGCTCCCTCCCTCCCTTCGGGAGAAGATGAACCGCACCGAGCTCGCCTGGGCGAACGAGCTCGAGTCGATGCGCGTGGCCGGGGTGAACCTGGGGTGGCGTTTCGAGGCGGTTCGCCTGCGCCTGGGCGGGACCGCCTTCTACACCCCGGACTTCCTGGTGGTTGCCGTCATCGGGGGGCACACCTACATGGAGCTCCACGAGGTGAAAGGGTTCTGGCGTGAGGCAGCGCTCGTCAGGATCAAGACCGCGGCTTCGGCCTACCCCTGGTTCCGGTTCAAGGTGATTCGTAAGAAGCGGAAGAAGGACGGGGGCGGGTTCGACGTGCAGACCGTCGACTCCCGCCCCCTCAGCTTCTAGCGGAGACCGGCGCAGAAGCCGGTCGCCTCTCCAGTCGGGATCACACACACGCAATTCTGTGGACACTCCGTCGAGTGCCCGCAGAACGTCGGGATGCAATCCGAGCACGGCGCCGCCTTGGCCAGCAGGAAAGCTGCCATGAGAAACGTCGCCAGCACGCAGAGAGGAATCCACAGGCGCATCAGTTCACCTCCGATTTCGGGGTGCCGCCTCTCCCACCCCCGAGAGCCACGAACGTCGAGGCCCCGTGGGGGGGGCTGGGCAAGCACTCCAGCATGAGCTCTCCGACCGTCGCCACCTGAAGCACCGACGTCCAGAACTCGACCCAATGCTCCGATGAGAGCATCGACTCCGGGTCGACGTTCGGCCCGAGCTGCTGGATCATCTCCTGGCCCTCCATGAGCCGGGAGAATCCTGCCTGGAGGGAATTCATCAGCACCCCCCAGACAGCTTCAGCAGGGACCTCGCCCCGCTGGAGCTCCGACAGGTAGGCGTCAGAGTGCTCCTTCAAGAGCGCGATCACCTCGTCGCGGCGCATCTTCCTCCCCCTGACCCTGCCAGTAGACAGGCTCCATGAGCTCGGTCCATCGGGGCCACGGGAGCGGGTCGATGGATCGACTGATCTTCTGGAACACGAGCACGAGGTTGACAGAGACGCCGGAGCCCCGCCTGCTCACCGTCATGGCGAGCAGTCGGTAGCCCACGGGTGGGTTGCCCCTGGCCGCGTCAGCCGCAGCGTAGGCCCATGGCCACCCTCTGGCGTGCATCCGGATCACCACGTCTCGCTTGGGGTCCTTCCCCTTTTGGATATTGATACGCACTCTGTGTTCACCTCTTTCCGAAAGCCTCTGCCATCTCTTTCATCTCTGGCCAGGTAAGGCGATAAGCCTTGCGGCTGCCAGCCGGGGTCCAGCGCACGGAGCCTGCGCTCACCACCAGTGTCCCGAGCTTGCTCTTCTTGCCGCCCCCGTTGTCACGGAAAGCCTCGATCGCCACGCCGCTCGTGTTGAGCGCCATCCTGCCGTTGAGGTGCAGACTCGCACTCGATCTTGTCGTCTTTCTACTCATCCCGTCCTCCACTCCCGGCTCTGGCTGGCAGCCACCGCCTTGGTGGCGCCGATCGAGCCGAGATACACCTGGGTCGTCTCGAGGGACACGTGCCCAAGGAGCTTCTGTATCTCGAGCAGGTTGAATCCCTCGTGGTAGAGCTCGTGGGCGAAGGTGTGGCGGAGCACGTGCGGGTGGACCCGCCGATCGATGTGGGCGTAGATCGCCCACTCCGCCAGCTTCCGCCGGATGTACGTGGGGTGAACCCTCCCACCCTTCGACGTGATGAAAAGGGGGCCAGGGGCGATGCCTCGCTCTCCCACCCACGCCTGGATCGCGGAGGTGGCCCTCCCATCCAAGCCGATGGTCCGGTGGAGCCCGTAGCTCCCCTCGCCCTTCGGGTGCGTGACCCGAACCACCGAAGCCTCTCCCTCCCTCCACCAGTCAGAGAAGGCGAGCGAGCAGGACTCCGACACCCGGAGCCCGGCGCGCCACAAGACCACGAAGTGCGCCAGGTTCCGGGTGCCCGCTGCGCCCTTCGAGACGAAGGGGAGGAGGCGGGCCACCTCCTCCCTCGATAGCGGCGTCCTCACTTGCCCCATCGGCCGATCTCCACCAGGGCGTCGCGGATCTCCTGGTACGTCTCCTGCCCGAGCTCGAAGTAGAGGTCGTCTCCATCCTCTGCGCCGACGTTCGGCTGGATCGCGCACTCGCTCACGACCGACTGCGCCGCCAGGATGAGCCGGTCGTACTTGCCCCTGCCCGTGAGCCTGGGTCGCCTGCGCTCACCCATCATGTCCCCCATTCCCAGCCCTCGCCCCCGTCGAATTCAGGCGGCAGCCGCCAGGTGTGATTGCACCAGAAGCACACGAGCTCGTAGTCGCCGCGCCCTCCCTCCCCGTCCACGTAGAGGCAGACGGGCGCGAACGTGAGCTCGTCATCGTCCGGCACCTGGATCGGATAGCTCTGGTCAACCGTTTCCGTCAGCCTGATCTCGGCCAAGCGGTTCCCGCGCGGCCACTGGTTCCCGCACTCGGGGCACGTCAGCGTCTTGAGCTCAGCCACGGGGGGCTTCGGCATCATCTCACCTCCACCGCCAGCCCATCCCGGGTGGCGGCGACCATGGCCGCTTTGACCGCGACCTCCCTCGAAACCCGGAGCACCTTCCCGAGCTCGCACTCGAAAGCGCGGGCCGCGGTTGAGCTCACCACCTGGAGGGTGGACCGCTTCTCGCCGTGCTGGACGATGAGGTCCACCGCTTCGGAGTAGCCGTGGCCGCTCCGCTGGTAGTCCACGCCGTCCTCCACCACCGGGACCGCCTGGTACCGCTGCACCCGATCGGTGACGAGCCCGCCGAGCTCCCGCACCTGGCGCTCCCGCACCTGGCGCGCCTGGCGTCGCCCGTGGTAGGAGAGGGGCGCCCCGCCCGCCTGGCGGCGACGCTCCCGGTAGTCCCGGGCCCGCTCGCGCCTGGCTTCGGCGATGAGCTCATCCCCGTTGGCGGGCCACGGGAGGCAGCCCGGAACCGACACCCGGTCCCCGTCGAGGATCATGCCGTCCTCGAAGCCGTAGGAGCGCCGGTCCGGCCGTACCCACCGGCAGCCGCACGTCCAGCACCCGTGAGGCCCGCCCGTATGCTCCTGCTCGTGGCACTCGCACCGGTGCAGCCGCCCGGTGCCGCCGCACGGGCCGCACGGCCCGTCGCGGTATCCGCCCCGAAGCCACCGCGCGGAGGTCCCCGCCCCGTTGCACTCGCGGCAAAGGTGGCGCCGGTAGCCTTCGACCCGGCACCGGGTGGAGTCGCGGACCACCGGCTCGCATCCCACATAGACCACCGTCCACACTCCGACCTCGGAGTGCAGCCGCCACATCGACCCGTCGAGCGCCCACCCGATGCGCTCCTTCGTGAGCTGGGTATGCCACCCCCCGGAGTTGAGCTCGAACGTCCCGTCCTTGCCCCACACGAAGACCACCGTCGAGTGGAGGAGCATCCCGAAGTCGGAGCTCTCCGCCTGGTGATTTTTCACCACCTCATTGGTCCGGATCAGATAGGTATTGTTCGCCAGCTTGACGCCGTGGTCTCCGATCGAAGAGCACCACCTGGCGCCCTCGAATCGCTCCGCCGCCTCCCGGTAGGATCGCGGCACGTCATAGCTTCCTTTGTACATGTTCGATTCTCCCTCCCACCCGTGTCCGTGACCGGGCGGGCTCCCGGGCCGCCCCTATCGGCGCGCCCGCTTGTCCACCTTGGGACGCTGCACCCTCACGAGCTCCGCGCGCAACGTGCGCCGGCCCCCGTTCGGGTCGATGAGCTCCACCACCCCGCGCGGATACCGGGGAGAGGTCCACGAGTAGAGGACCACCCCGCCGCAACCGCTCACCTCGAAGCCAGGAGCCAGCCGGGTCGGCCGCGGCTTGGCGTAGACCCTGGCGCCCTCCCGGACGGGCCACCCGTCCCGGTCCTCCACCACCTGGCGCACGCGCTCGTCCGTTGAGCTCATCGCCGCACCTCCTGGCGCCGCTCGTCGGCCAGTCGCTCCGCCGTGGCCGCCAGGACGCGGGCCCGATACGCGGCAACGCTCCGCCGCTGAGCTCGCCGGACGAAGAGCTCCACCGCGACCACCGCTGCACCGATCAGGAGCAGCGCCACCCCGAGAACGCTCATCCTCTGCACCTCCCCGGCGCTCGTGGCGCCAGATTTTCAGCGGGGCCGGGGGTTGGGACCCGGCCACCCGTTTAGTGACCCTCCAGGGCGATCCTGGAGGGCCACCCCTCACGAGCCGCTAACGGACCGCGACGAGCTCCCGACTGGGGGCATCGAGCTCCCGGGTCAGGAGGTCCAGCGCGATCCCCTTGTGGGTGTAGATCCCACCCGACAGGAGCGCAGACTCGAAGCGGGTCTCCGCAGACTTCGACCGCTTCCCGTGGTCCTCCCGGTAGGTGACTGCGTTGTACGCATCCCACCGGCTGGCGCCCTCGGCTCCCGGGGAGTCCTCGAAGGCGTTGCCGAGCTCCACGCGCTGGCGCTCCCGGCGCGCCCTGGCCCGCTCGATGAGCCGGGTCACCTCCGGGGTGTCGGCTTTCCCGTCCATCCTGGCCCGATCGCCCACGAGCTCGATGGGCCCATAGAGGGAATCCAGGAGCTCCGCCGAGAACGCATCCATCTCGGCCCGGGTCATCGGGGCGTCGGCGAGGGCCTGGTACATGGCGGTCTCCCGCTCCGCCTGCTCCGCCAGGGCGACGAGCACCCGGTTGGCTTCCTTCAGCCGGTCGCCGGCGCTCTTCGTATGCTTGACCCGAAACCGGTTCTGGAGGTTCTGACCCCACGAGCTCCCCGACCCCGCCGCGGCATCGAGCGTGTTCTGACATACGACGCGGACCGTCGTCAACCCGCCGACGAGGGAACGTCCCCCGTCGTGACCCGCTGCCCACAGGACGTGTCGCTCCAACTCATCGGTGCGCCCGCCGCGCGTGCGAACCTCGGCTCCGGGGAAGGAAGCCAGCGCCCACACGGTGCGACCGTCCTGGAGGGAGCCCGCCGTCTGGTAGGTCATGAGCCCGCGCCGCACAACCTCATCGGGGAGACCGAAAAGGTCCGCGTTCTGGATCGGCACGAAACGCGATCCCACCACCCCGAAAACCGTCCCGTCCGTGCTCCGGGTGGACGCCTTGAAGCCCTCGACCTCCCGGCCATCCTCCAGGTAGATCGGTCGGAGCTCCACGGTCCAGTCGAGGCCCGCCGCCTGAAGGAAGGCGTCCCCCGTGAGACCCGGGGGCACGTCCACCCCGAGTCCATGCCACGGAACCTCGCCCACATAAGCCATCGTCTCTACCGCTGCCGGCATCTCTTTTCTCCTGGCGCTCGTCGTGGCGCCGGTTCGCCTGGCGTCAACCGCCTGGCGTCGCCCTACCGGGCGAGGATGCCCCGCCCCGCATGACACGGGACGGGGACACCTCGACCGCTACAGCCGACGCCGCTCAACGTCCCCCTGGATCATCTCAAGCGCCGACAGGTGCGCGATGAGAACGCGCGCCAGGACGCCGCCCGGGTCGGCCCGCTGCACAATGTCAAGCGCTTCGGCCACGCGCTCCCGGGCCAGGGCGATGAGCCGCTCCGCCTGATGGAGTGCAGCCCACGCCACTACTTTGCCGTCGTCGTCGGCCACGGGCGTCCCGTCCGGGAGGTCCGAGAGGCGCTGGACAAAGCGGGGCGCCTCCACCGGAGCTTCCGGCAAGGGCGGCGGCGGTTCCGGTTCCGGTTGGAGCTCGCCGACGCCGCGCGCCGCCTCCCGGTCCGTTCCCCCGTGCGGCGCCAGGGGCGAGCTCGTCACGTCCTCGGGGGCGTTCATGCGGGCCAGGAGGTCCGCAACGCTCTTCGGTGTGGAGTCGCTCATCGGGTCACCTCCTGGGGGGGCGCGTGGAGCGCCTCCTGGAATCGGGCGCTGTACTCCTGAAAGAGGGCGTGGAGCTCGGAGTAGGTGGCGGCGCTCGGCTTGCCCACCAGCGCCGCCAGGTTCTCGGCAGTGTCCACGAGCTCGCGCGCGATCGCGTCGACCGCTTCCCGTCGTCGGTTGGGGGCGCTCATCGGCTGCCACCCCGCTTCACCACCACCAGCGCCCGCGACCGCGGCACGGGCGAGATCACGGGAACCTCGCGCTCCACCGGCCGGTGGAGATGCTTGGAGTAGGGGGTGGACGCCTTGAGGCGACGCACGGTCACGCGCTGGACGAAACGGGAGCGGGTGCGGGCCAAGCGGAGCACCTGGCTTCGGGTCACGTGACACCCGAGGTGACACCTGATGGCGTCCAGGTGATGCTCGGCGCTCCGCCGCCACTTGTCGGCGGAGTCGGCCCAGTAGGCCGCCATCGGGGCCAGGTGGCGCCTGGCGCATAGAGTGGCAATCTCGCGCGCCTGGCGCTCCCACTCGATAGCGCTCCGAAAGTTGCGGGCCAGGGCCACGGCCTGGCGGGTCGGGTTGGATCGTCTCACGTTGTCACCTCCTGGCGCTCGCTGGCGCCGGCTGCCCCCCGTTGATTCGAGGGGCCAGATGGGATGCTTACCTCAGCTTGGCAGCGTCCACAAGTAGACCCTATCGGCCGGCCCCTGGCGGGGCTTGAGTGACCCGCCTGGCGGGGCGCCCGGACCGGGTGAGGGTGGGCGCTATGCCTCCAGGACGGCGGGCCAACCCGGGTACTAGATCGACCGCCGAGCATCCCACGGCGTGCGCCACCCGTACCAGCCCTTGGAGCTCCAAGGATGCGACGTCGAGATGCTCGATGCGCCCCACCGTGTGGGGGCTCACGCCGGCTGCCGCGGCGACCTCCACCTGCGACCACCGGTGCGCCTGGCGCAGTCGGAGCAGCGGGGTGAGCCTGGCGCTACTCCCGGCCACGCCCGGCGCCCGCCTGGATGAGCTCGTCCGCAATCTCCCGGAGCTTCCGGGGGCGGAGCTCCCCGAGCTCAGCCAGGGCGACGAGCAACGCTTCGGCCGGGCGAGCTCGGCGCTGCCGGCGCTGGGCGCGCCGAAGCCAGTCGGTCACGACAGCCGATGCCAGCGTCGCCCGGGGGCAGCGCCACTGCTGGGCAATCTCATCGAGGACGGCGAGCTCAGCCGGCGCCAGGAGCATCCAGACACGGCCGTCCTTGCAGCGCCCGGAGTCGGGGGGCGCCGGGTCACGTTGAGTCGGGGCCAGGAGCTCAGCCGGGTCACGCGGCACGGGAGCAGGGTAGCAGCGGGCCACGGGTCAGCCAGGAGGGGGAGGGCGTGAGGGGTGGGGGGAGGGTGCAACCCCCACAGGGATACGGGGGCTCGTGGCGCCAGGTGGTGGGGCGTGGCGGGGCAGAGTGTCGGGTTGCGGGGAAGTCGAGACTGCCCCGGGCCTGGAGGGTGGAGCTCAGCGCTTCAGGAGCCTCCCCGGCCCCCCTCGCGACCCCGGGTACCCCCATAGGGGCCCCATCGCGGCGGAGCCTCCACGGTTGACGGGACCATCCTCTACACGCTGACGCCTGATTCTCCCCCTGGTACCACTTTCGGCTTTGGGCTACCTGTAGTCGTGTGCTGATCGCCGGGTCGGAACATCTCTCGAGTCGCGACTGGCTCTTCTTATGGAGCCTCAACGAGTGGATGCCGACCCGGTACGACCCCGAGGTCCAGTGGCGAATCGACGCTCTCTACCACCGCCAGGCTCTCGAGGCCCAGGGCATCCCGGCGGGTGGGGCGACACCGCTGGACCCTGCGATGGAGCCGGAAGAGGAGGGGCCCTGATGTTCCCCGTGGAACGTCGTCGTCGTCGTCGTCGTCGAGGGAGCGGAGCGACCGCCAACACGCTTGAGTCATCCCAGAGCGCACTCGGGGCAGAGGAAGAGAGCCCCCGCGTGTTTGGATCGGCGCTCGTCGTGCGGCGCGTTGGGACGCGCCTCGAAGCGAGTCGGCGAACCTACGCGGAGCTCTTCCCTGCCCAGCGGCCGGGGGGACACCCCTTCCGCCTCCCGGCATCCGGTCCTGCAACGGAACGGCCCGGGGACACTGACGGCGAGGCTTTCACGCTCTCGTCACCCGTCGCGCCTTGGGGCATCTCGAGACCCTTCCGGAGTCGCGAGACGCACGTCACCTTCGCCGGCCGGAAGCCGACTCCCCTCACCATCGACGTGTCTGGACTGGTGCCCCGGATTCTGGGGAAGCCCCCCGCGTGCGATCTGGAGGCGCCTGCCGGCGAGATCCGGGTTCTCGTCGGACCACGGGAAGCGGCGTTGTCCGTCTCTCCCGCGGTGGCTCTGAGTGCCCCCATGCCGGTCCTTCTACACCGGCTCCAGGCTGGCGTCAACGTGGGGGGTTTCCCCACAGTCACAACTGATGCGGAGGAGACCGAGCGATGATTCAGACCACGTACATCTGTGACCGCTGCAAGAAGGAAGTCGAACAACACGAGCTCGACCGAGTGGGGCTCTTCATCGGAAGGATGCCGAACCCCTACCACTTCTCGGGCGTCTGGCCGAAGTCGGAGATCGATGTGTGCCGCACCTGCCAGCAGGCGTTCAAGATCCCGAAGCCCGAGAAGGACGAGGCGCCGACCGAGCCCACCTGGGAGGAGAAGGTCTGCACGGCGGTCCAGGAGCTCGCCGAGCTTCTCAGGCCGGAGGAGTGATGGCCGGGAAACTCGATAGCCAAACACGAAAGTCAGGGAACAGACATGCGAATCCTCATCTTGATGGTTCTAATCCTCAGCGGAACCGCATACGGCCACGGACATCCCGGAGACATGGCACCGGGCGGGTTCGTCGGCAACCCGAGCGGCCCGCACCCCGCACCTCAAGACAACTGGCTCGACATGGGCGACCACCTCGCCGGGGATCTTCTGGAGGTCTGCTTCTACCTGAAAAACACCGCGAGCCAGTTCAACAGCGAGCGCCCGCCGACGAAGGAATACTGCGAGATCCAGTTCGCCGAGAGCCACGGGTGGTGGGTGACAATGGAGGGCGATCCCCGTATCCACCCGCAGCAAGCGGAGCTGATCGAGTCCATCGAGCGCACCCAGTACCCGAAGACCAACCTCTACGTCTACGGAGACGCCGCCCCTCCGAACGTGCCCGGGTGCCCTGACTGCACCACGCAACAGTGGATCAGGATCTTCTCGGGGGGGTCAGAGGGCAACCCGCTCCCGAGTGAGATCCCCCATGACATCCAAGACCCCGACACCCCGCTGATCTGCGCTGATTACCGCATCCATCCTTCTGCCCCGGTGGGCGAGTACCAGATCGTGGCCACGGATGGCTGGACGAAGACACCCCCGGCGGAGGGCTGCATCGTCAGCCCGTTCGTGCGGGATGGCTGTACCAACTGCATCATGGACTGGGACTTCACGGAAGGCGAGATGAACCAGATCCGTTACCGCGTGGTGGAGTCGCTCCCGCCCGCGGTGCCGTCATCGGGTGCGCTGTCTCTGGCGATACTCGCGATCATCTTGACGCTGCTGGCGTGGTGGACGATGGAGCGGAGGGAGGTGGAGCGTGACGCCTGAAGAGATGCGTGACACTGCCCTGGATCACGAAGATGCGAACCAAGCAGAACTATGGCTCATGTGCGCCGAACTCTGCGCCCGCTTCGACGAGATCATCAAGCGGCTGCCGGAGCCGGAGCCGGAGGGGGAGGAGTGATGCAACCCGAAGAAGCTAGGGCCTTGGGAGAAAGCGGGTTCTGGAAAGAGATGACCTACAAAGATCGCGCAAAGTTTCAGCTATTCGAGCCGCTCCTGTGCATGCCCTTCGGTGTGTTCCATGAGGCGGTCGAGAAGACGTTGGGGCGTCCTGTCTACACGCATGAGTTCGGATTGAATCTCGAAGGGCTCAAGAGGGAGCTGCTCGGCGAGCAGCCTGCCCCAACGCTTCGGGAGATCATCGAACTTGTTCCCGAGGAGAAGCGACTACTCGTCGTGGTGGAGCCCGCCGAGTCGGAGGAGGAGTGATGTCTCAGTTTGCAAAGGGCTACTGGGTCGGGTTCTTGACAGCAACAACGGCAGTCATCTGGGGACTCGCTCTCGCCTGCGCCCCCGCCGTGAAGATCGGCACCGGGCTGGACACATGGCACGAGGAAGAGGAGGAGCAGGATGACTGACCCGACGCCGACCGCAGAGGATCGGGCTGCGGCGCAAGCCGTGTGGGATGCCTTCTGGCCCGGCGGCAACTGCGGCGAGCCTCCTGCCGAGGGGCTGACGTGGGAGCGCATCGCGGAGATCATGGCGAGCCACCGCCCCAAGCCGACCGCCGTGGACGACGAGACGCACCACGACGAGGCTGCCGAGGAGATGGTACGACTCATTTCGTTCTGGGTTGCCGAAGGCCAATCCTACACAGACATGAAGCCGCAGGTGAAACGGTGGCTCCGCACCCACTATGGCCCGCTGCGCGAGTACGCCGAGCCCGCCGTGGACGACGAGATGCACGGCAGGGTGGCTTCGATCATCGGC
>JBDHLD010000298.1:0-2880 GCA_039586035.1 Gemmatimonadota bacterium
TCCCAGAAACGAAGTCCAGTACCAGACGTAATTCCCCGCCACGAACGCGGCGGCGGCCAGTGCGCTTTCTCTGAGGAACACGACGGTGTGTGGTCGCATGGGCCCAACCTAGGGAGCATCGTGGTGCGCGCGCACGCTAGGGGCCTGCCCTCGACTGGGGGGGAGCGAGGCCCCCTTGCTACGGCGTCCTTCGCGACGTGGTTTCGGCCAGGGGGGCAGGGCGCCGGGGTGGACTGGAGCTGGTCCAGCCCTCACTCTACCCAGAGGATAGATGAAGAGGTGCCCCCGGAGGCGCCCGGGCGCTCCTAAGATGGATGGAGCGCGCTTCAGTTGAGGCCCACCGCCTCCAACGCCGCCTCGTAGCGTGGGTTCCCGTCCAGGGAGCGGAACGCGACGCTGCCCCCGATGGTCATCATGTCCCAAACCCGGTCCCGCACGCCTCGCTCGATCACGTCGAGCGCCTCGTCGGTCTGGCCCACCAGCATGAGCTGGGCGGCGAGCCAGCCGGACGGGTCAGGGTAGCCGTGCCGGCCGGGAAGGGCCTGGGGTTCACCGGTCGTCGCGTAGGCCTCGACAGCGTCCACGAAGGCGTCCTGTGCGTCCGCACCGGTGCCAAAGAAGTCCCCGGCACCGCCGAACGCGTCCCGAGCGTCACTGAACCGACCCGCTTCCAGGAACATGTAGCCGAGGTCGAACCAGAGCGCTGCGTAGGTGGGGTTTCGATCCAACGTGTCCTGCGCCTTCGTGATGGCCTCGTCGGTCCGCCCCGCGTTCAGGAGAATCCTGGCCGCATCTTGTTTGATCACCGTGGAGAGCCGGTCCAGGTCTTCAGCATGGGCAATGCGCTCCAACGCCTCGTCCCAACGCCGCTGGCCCATGAGCATGTTGGCATACCACTGGTGCGCGGTGGCGTACGTGGCATCCAGCGTCAGCGCCCGAGCGATGCGTGGGCCTGCGCCAGGTCGGGCTCCAGGGCCAATGCCTGCTCGGCGGCGTCCCGACCGGCCCGTATGGCCTGGACCGGATCGGTGGCCGCGTATTCGGGGAGCAGGATATACGAGTCGGCCAGCCCAGCCCACGCCTCGGCGTAGGTAGAGTCGAAGGCAATGGCGTCCTCGAAGTTCGAAATGGCGGCCTCGAGCCCGGCCGCCGTGCGCCGGTTCCAGTTGAACCGGCCCCACCGGACCTTGTCCACGGCCATGACGTTCTCGGAGGGCGGGATCCGGATGGCCGCCTCGGAATCGTCGGACAGCGTCATGCTCAAGGCGTCTGCGATGGCCCGGGCGATCTGGGCCTGGACGTCGAAGACGTCGTCGACGGTGGCCTCGTACTGCTCGGTCCAGAGGTCCAGGCCGTCAGCGGCGCTGAGCAGCTCGGCGTTGATGCGCACCTCGTCGCCGGCCTTGCGCACGCTGCCCGCCAGCACAGCCTGCACGCCCAGCTGGCGGCCGATGTCCTGGGGATCGTCGGTCACGTCACGCAGCGCGAAGGTGGACGCGCGACCGGCCACGCGGGTCCCGTCGATGCGCCCCACCGCGCCCCTGAGCTCCTCGGTGAGCCCGTCGGCGAAGTAGGCGTTGTCGGGCTCGCTGCTCAGGTCGACGAACGGCATCACGGCGATGCGTTCGATGGGCGCGTGGTCGTCTACCGCGGTGGTGGGATCCGCTCCGGTGTCCTGAACCGTAAGGCCCGAGAGCCACCATCCCGACACCACGGACACGGCGATACCGACCAGCACCGCCAGGGCTCCACCGCCGCGCCAGCTCGCGGGGGCTGCACCGGCCCCGGTGCGGACCCACCCCCGGGGCGTGAGATCGTAGATCCACGACAGCGCCAGCGTGACCGGAAAGCCCACCAACACGGCGGCCACCATCGCCGAGAAGACCCGCTCGCTCATGCCCAGGGCGGGCAGTACCAGATCCAACGCCTGAAGACCTGCGAATGCCACGGCCCCGTAGATGAGGGCCACGCGAACGACGCGTCGTCGCTTCAGCTCGGCAAGAAGGGCCTTGAGCCCCGAGTCGTAATCCGACATATCGGCAAGCTACCCGGTTGAACGAGGGGACGCGACGACCTTCAGCCTCCGGGCTTCTTGAACTCAGCGTCGTCGTCGCGGCTCCCATCGTCCGCGTGAAGCGTCACGGGCGCCCCCGAGCCGTGGAGCAGCAAGCGTCGGAGTGGACCGCCGCGGAGGCATCCTAGGCCCGTCGTCTTCAGGACTGTCTGGAGGGGACAGGGCGTTCTGCCGACACGGGACGCCCTGGTGGCCGTCGGGGCCTTCCCCTCCCGCAGGAGAGGAAGGCCTTGTTCACGCGTGCTAGAACGTGTCGGGGAATGGCAGGAAGTCTTCTGGAAGCTCGGTGTTGCCCGGCGCTTCCGCGCCTTCCTCAGGGATGATCGGGCACAAGACCACCACGCCGGGCGTGGCGATGGTCACCAGGCCTGCAGCCTGAGCATCCAGGATGTCCTCCACGTCGTCGAAGAGGGCCTCGGGGTAGTGGGCCGACACGTAAGGACTCGCCAGGATGTCGGCCAGGGTCTTGCCGGCGGCCGTATGGACCACCCTCACGTTCCAATGGGGCGTGTAGCCCGCCTCGCCCGGGATGAACTCGGCCACGTTGGCTTGAAAGACCCGGTCGCCGCCGATCAAGTACAGCTCGTTTTGACCACGTTGCGTGACGCCCTCCTCCACGCCGAGCAACACGTAGTAGATCTCCTCCTCCTCGTACCAGCCGTTCGCCGTCGTGGCTCCTCCTCCCCCAGCGGCGAACTGGGGCGCCAGCGCCTCCGAGTCGGGCGCGGTGGGGACTTCCGTATCGGCGCAGCCTACGACTAGTAGTGCGGCACCGAACAACACTGTCCACCTCATGATCCCCTCCC
>JBDHLD010000299.1:0-4170 GCA_039586035.1 Gemmatimonadota bacterium
GGCGGGCTCGTCCGTCGGCGCGATGAACGGCGTGTACGTCGTCTCGGCGGTCTGGACCTCGTTGAAGTAGGTCCACGCTTCCTCGACGATGTCCTCGTCCAGGAACAGGTCCAGGAGGGTCAGGGCCTGCACCTTCGCGCCGGCCACGCCACCCTTGTGTGCGATGGGCGTGGCCATGGCGATCCCGTTGGCCCAGTTGTGCCCCGGCCCACCCGGGATGTTGGACGGAAAGCGCATCGTCACCGTGGGCATGTTCCAGGACACATCGCCGATGTCGTCCGAGCCTCCACCCAGCGACTTCTCCAGATCGACCGGTCCCTCGAGCTCCGGGATCGAGTCGGCGAGTCCCTCGATCTCAACGCCCAGCTCCCGCTGCATACCCTCGGCCAAGGCGATGTCGTCGTCGTCCCACTCCGGCAGACCGACCGCCTCGATGTTGGCGTAGGTGGCCTCTGCGACGGGCTTGCTGAAGTGGCGGCCCCACGCCGACCCCACCGTCATGATCGTGTCGATCTCGGTGTTGGACATCAGAGCGGCGCCCTCGGCCATCTTCACGGCCGCGTCATACATAGCCTTGGTCTTCTCGTAGTCCCGCTCCCGGAAGTAGAACCAGATCGTCGCGGTCTGGGGCACCACGTTGGGCTGGTCGCCACCTTCCACGATGATGTAGTGGGAACGCGCAGCCGGCTGGAGGTGCTCGCGCTTGTACTCCCACGCCTGGGCCATGAGCATGACGGCGTCCAGGGCGGATCGTCCCCGCCAGGGAGAGCCTGCTGAGTGGGCGGTCTCACCAGTGAAGCGGAACTGGACGGACCAGAGGGCGTTCCCGCCGCCCTGTCCCCACTGGACGTTGAAGTTGTTGCTCACGTGGGTGAACAGGTTGACGTCCACGTCGTCGAAGACGCCCTCGCGCACGAAGAACGCCTTTGAGGCCACCTGCTCTTCGGCCACGCCGGGCCAGAGCAGCAGCGTGCCCGAGATGTCCTCGCGCTCCATAAGCTCCTTGACCGCCAGGGCCGCGACGATGTTCACGGCCTGGCCCGAGTTGTGGCCCTCGCCGTGCCCTGGAGCCATCGAGATGATGGGATCCCGGTATCCCACGCCGGGCTTCTGGTTCGACTGGGGAATGCCGTCCACGTCCGACCCGAGGGCGATGACCGGCTCCCCCGTTCCGTTGGACCAGCGGGCCGTCCAGGCGCTGGGCATGCCCGCGACGCCCAGCTCGATCTCGAAGCCGTTCTCTTCGAGCAGGCCTGTCAGGTAGCGCTGGGTCTCGAACTCCTGCATCCCCAGCTCCCCGAAGGAGAAGAGGTGATCGATGATCTCCTGGACGAGCTTTGAGTTGGCCTCGACCATCTCGACCGCCTCTTCCTTGAGGTCGTCGAGATCCTGGGCGGGGAGGGCGAGGGGCGCGGCTGTGGCCAACGCCAGGGCGAGCGGTATGGCTCGTGAAATTGGTCGGCGCATGGGACCTACTCCAGTACGTGTGCGGTGGGGACGGATCGAGCGTCGTCAGGGCAGGGCATCACGATGGGCGGTGCGCCCCATGGGGGCAAGGTGTCCCGGGGCGCTCGAGCGGCTCGGGCGGCGCGGCGCTACCGACCCGCCTACGGAAGCGTGACTTCCACCATGCACGCTCCACCCATCTCCTCTCCCAGCCATTCGCTCAGGACTGACTCGAGCTGATCTCGCTCCTCTACCGTCCGCACGACGTTCGGGTAGAGCGGCCTCCATCCAGCAGGCTGGAAGCCGGAGTATCCGTTCACTGCGGGGATCCCCACGTCGAGCTGAGCCCACATGGCGTCCAGGTGGTATTTCCACGGGTTGAAGGCGACGTCCGTGTCCTCCGCGACCCGATTCACCGCGTAGAAGACCGCACAATCGGGTGGCACCGCGTTTCGGATCGAGGCCACCTCGGCGCGGCTCGTCAGCTTGTCGAAGGACGGCTGGTACCGCCAGAGCGAAGCCCACCGCCAACGGCAACAGGATGAACACCCCCGACCGTGCGGGGGCCCGAATGGCGCCGGCTCCCGGCACGAGATCGTAGACCCAACGCCAGAGCGTGAACCCTCCCGGAAGCACCGTGGAGAGCAGGGCGAGAGTGAGAGCAGGGCGAGAGTGAGCGCAACCTGGACGAACACCACCACCAGCCTTCGTTCGCGATGCGTCCAGAGGCCCCAGATCACCGCGAGGAGCGTGATCAGCCCGACGCCCAGCTGCTGCTCCACGGGAATGGGGATGGACTGAAAGAGCGCGCCCTCCTGGAGCAGGCCGTACGAGAGGTTGGGGGTGCCCATGTACAGCCACGAGGCGAGCCGCGCCGTCCGCGGCAGCACGTCGGCCTCGAAGTCGTGGAAGCCCACCTCGGCGGCCGCGGCGAGGTGCTGGAGCACCATGGGCACGGTGAGCGCGAGGGCCGCCGCCGCCGAAAGGAACACGACCGCCCAGGTATCCCGCAGCGCACCGGCAACGGCGCGCCGAGGCCCGGGACGGGCCAGACTCCACACCGCCGCGATGCACAACGCGAAGACCAGATACCACGCCCAGTAGAAGCCCGACCACATCTGGGCCACCCAACACACGAATACCGCGGCCGCCCACCGCCTCCTGGCGGTCACCGAGTCGGCGCGGAAGAGGAACACGAGGCAGAGAACGGCCAGCACGGGCAGGTACCCGGCCACCAGCTGCTGATGGAGCACACGACCAGTGCGCGGGTTGGCGAAGGCGAACAGGAACGCGCCACCGGCGGCGGCCGTCGTGGACACCTTGAGGCCCAGACGCATGAACGCATAGGCTGCCGCGTAGTTCAGGACCGACACCACGAGCATGAATCCCTGATAGGCGGTGTCGGGGGGTAAGCCGAGCCACCGCAGGGGCCAATACAGCGGGCCCAGCCCCAGGAGGGTGTCGTGAAGTGCGCCTACGTTGGGGGCGGGGTGGTAGAACGGAGGCGCCCAAAGGGACTCGTGGAGTGGCCCACGCGATACCCACCGAAACCCGTGCTCCAGCACGTAGTTCACCAGGCGAGGATCGCCGAGGTTCTGCTGGAGCTGGCGGAAGCCGGAGAGGAGCGTGGGGTAATAGACCGAGAAGAGCCCGATGAGGAGGAGGGCGCAGGCAAAGGCGATCTGGCCGGCACGGGAGCCCCGGCGGGGTCCGGTGTCGCCCCCGGTGTTCGCCTCCGTCTTGCCTCGTTGCATCCTCACCGCTCGTCCCGGAAGAACTGACTGTGAGCGCTAGCCGAGGGTGAGTGTATCGAGGCGTCTGGCACCGGGACACCCTTCGGCCCGGAGGGGACCGCCCTACGTCGCGTACTGCTCCAGCAGCGCCTGGAAGCGCGGATCCTCCCGGATCGGGTCCCACTCCGGCTGGACCTTCAGGAGGTTGACCGAGAGGACGGAGGGGCGGGAGAGCATGTCCTCGATCAGGTCCAGCGCGGCCCAGCGGGACTCTGCGTTCAACCGGTGCTCCGGCGTTGCGACGGTCTCCGCGATCTCTCTCGCCTGGGCCATCTGGGCCCGCGCGTCCTCGCTCCGACCGGCTCGTGCGAGGTGAAGGGCTACGTACGTGCGGACGTCTACCTGGGTGGCCGGCTCGGGCATGGGCCGGTTCAGCATCATATCTCCCCACACGCCCCAGATCCGGCGCTCCTCGTCCGGGTCCTCGCCCGACCAGCGCAGCAGCCACGCCTTGGCCACGATGTTCATCCAGTGCCGTTCCTCGAATCCCGGATGGTTCTCCACCACGTCCCGGACCTCGTCCACCCGCAGGAGCGCGGCGCCGAAGGGCGCCGGATGCCTCGGAAAGAAGTCGTTGAGGAACACGGTGAGCTGCCGCGGCGTCAGCTCGGCATACGCGACGATCTCGTTCAGAAATCCGGCCGCCCGCTCGGTGTCGCCATCAGCGGCCAGGTACACGGAGAGGAGGTGTTGGGTAGCCAACTTCACCAAGCTCGGCCCGAACTCCCCGTCGTACGAAAGCTTCGTGAGACCCAACAGCCGGCGATGGAGCAGCTCCGCCTCCTCGAACCTGCGCGTATAGAACGCGAGATCCGCAGCGAGAACCTGGATCATCGGCTCGCGAGGATCGAGGTCCGACCCGCGCCGGACGTCGGCGCGAGCGGCGTCCCAATCGCCCTGGCGCATGTTGATCTGCGCGAGGCCCCTCAAG
>JBDHLD010000136.1:0-7910 GCA_039586035.1 Gemmatimonadota bacterium
ATGATCGCGGCGTTGGCCAAGGCGGGCGTGGCGCTCGGGGACGAAACCTACGTCCGCGCCGCGGAGCGGGCCGCAGACTTCGTCCACGAGACGCTCTGGCGGGACGGACGTCTGCTCCACCGCTACCGAGACGGTTCCGCCGCCATCGACGGCAACGTAGACGACTACGCGTTCCTGGCCTGGGGCGCCATCGAGCTGCACCAGGCGACCCAGGATCCCCGTCACCTGAGGCGCGCAGTCGAGCTGACGGAGACCATGCTGGCCCGTTTCCACGACTCCGAGCGGGGTGGTTTGTTCTTCTCGCCGGCCGATCGCGACGACCTCATCGTGCGCCAGAGGGAGGTGTACGACGGGGCGGCTCCGTCCGGAAACTCGGTGGCCATGTACAACCTGATCCGGCTGGCCCGCCTGACGGCCGAGCCACGATACGACCAGATCGCCCACGAGATCGCCCAGGCGTTCTCTCGCCAGGTTGCCCACCACCCCTCGGCCTTCACTTTCTTGCTCTCGGGCTTGGCGCTCTCGCTGGACGGGTCCGAGGAGCTGGTGCTGGTAGGAGACCCCGAGGACGACGCGACGCGGCAGATGCTGGACGCGGCCCGCCGGGGCTTTCACCCGGGTCGGGTGATCCTCGTCCGCTCCCCGGGTCCGGCAGGAGACTCCCTCGCCGAGCTCGCGCCCTTTCTCGCGGACTTCACCGTCCGGGACGGAAAGACCACGGCCTACCTTTGCCACGACTTCCGGTGCGAGCGTCCGGTCACGCGGGTGGAGGATCTGGTTGCCTTGATGGGGGGCGAAGCGGAGTAGGTCCCGCCCGCTCTCGGTGCGGTCGGGCCCCCGCCCAAACTCGGGACCCACACCCCGTCTTCCTTGCTGCCCGCCGGAGCACCCGGACATCTTGGCCTGGGTGACCCGAGTGCGGATTCCGCGGACGGACCGGTGGCTGCAGTGACCATCTTCCGCAGGTTGAAGGAACGGAAGCTCGGCCAGTGGGCCCTCGCCTATGTGGCGGCGGCCTGGGTCGTGGCCCAGGTCGTCGACGTCGTGGCCGAACCGTTCCAATGGCCGCTGGTCGTCCAACGAGGCGTCTACATCGTCCTCGTCTTCGGTTTGCCCGTGGTCCTGATCCTCGCTTGGCACCACGGGGAACGGGGTCGCCAGCGAGTGTCCGGGCTGGAGCTGCTGGCCATCGCGAGCGTCCTTCTGCTCGCCGGCGTGGCGCTCGCGCTCTGGGCTCCGGCCGATCCGCTCGGGCGCGACGCTCTGTCCGGCCCCCAGGGGTCCGTCCCGTCCCTGGCCGTCCTTCCTCTCGACGACCGCGGCGCCAGCGAAGACGAGTCCGCGTTCTTCGCCGCGGGTATGCACGACGATCTCCTGACCCAGCTGTCCAAGGTGAGCGGAATCAGGGTGATCTCCAGAACGTCGGTCATGCAGTACGCCGAATCGGACATGTCCCTGCGGGAGATCGGCCAGGACCTTGGCGTGGACGCCATCCTGGAGGGCGGCGTCCAGCGGGCCGGTGACAGGGTGCGCCTGAACGTGCAGCTCAGCGACGCCCGCTCCGAGGAGCATCTCTGGGCGGAGACGTACGATCGCGAGCTGACCGTGGCCAACGTGCTCACCATTCAGGGAGAAATCGCCCGGCTCGTGACCGACGCGCTACAGGCCGCCCTCTCTCCGGAGGAAGAGGCGCGCGTGGTCAGGTCGACGACCGATCTGGTTCCCGCCTACGACTTCTACCTGCGGGGACGACAGGTTCTCGAAGAGCGAACCGTCGAGGGCAACGCCGAGGCCATCCGCCTTTTCACGGAGGCCGTCACCATCGATTCGACCTACGCCAACGCGTGGGCGGGCCTGGCCAATGCGTATGCGTACCGGAACCTCCGCTTCGGCTTTTCGGGCGAGTATCTGGATTCGGCCGAAGCCGCAGCCGCAGCTGCCCTGGCCCTGGATCCGGAGCAGGCGTACGCCTACCGGGCCCGGGGCCTGATCCAGATCGCGCGGGGACACCTGCGCGACGGTTTGGAGGCCAGCCTCACGGCGGTCCGGTTGGATCCCAACGAGAGCGGGGCCGTCAACAACGTGGGTGTCCTTTACCATTCGCTGGGTCGGTACGACGAGGCCATGCGGTGGATTCGGCGGGCGGCCACCCTGCAACCGACGTCCCTGTTCCTCCGGACCAACATCGCGGGGATCTACATCCACCTCGGTGAGATCGAGCTGGCCGACAGCATCCTGGCGGAGGTGGTCCGCCTCGATCCAAGCTTCGACGTGTCGGAGAGCCAGTACATGTCGCTGCGCCGGGCGCGCCACGATCTGGACGGCCTGGTGGAAGCGGGCACGCGGTGGGTTGAGCTCAGCCCCGACGATCCCACTGCCCACTACGCCCTGGCCACGGCTTTCCTCGACGCGAGACGCCTGGCCGAAGCGGAGCAGCACATGCGCATGGCCTACGAGCTGTCGCCCGACGCGAACTTCTTCGAGGAAGACCAACATCTGGGGACGACGGTGCTGGGGGCCGCGCTCGTCGGGATGGGCGAGGTAGAGGAGGGACAGGTGCTCCTGGCGAGCAGCGTGCGCCGAATGGAAGGGGAGCTGGCTGGCGGGGCAGACCTACCGATCTTCCCCTGGGAGCTGGGTTCGGCCGAAGCGGCGCTGGGCGACGTTGACGCCGCTGTGGGGCATCTCGAGGAGGCCGTGGCCTCGGGGTGGCTGGACGATCGTTGGCCCCTCATCGATCCGATCCTGGATCCGCTCCGGGACGAGCCGCGCTTCGTCGCGCTGATGGCGGCGATGCGAGACGACATCGCCGAGCAGCGCGGCCGCGTGGAGCAGGAGGAGCGAGCCGCGGGGCTTCGCTGAAGATCCCTCCGCTCAGTCCCGCGAGAACACCGCCCCATGCGGGACCGCCGGACCCGTGTCTCCATGCGGCCAGCTCGCCCGGCTCATGTCCGCCCCTGGCACCGCCGTCCCCGGCGTCCGGAAGTCCTCGATCACGCTGAGCCCGCCGGTCTCGGGATCCAGATGGAGCAGCACGGCTCGGCCCGCGAGCCAGTCCCCGTCTCCGGTCAGGACGATCCGGTCGCCGCCCACCTCGCCCGAGATCCAGTGCGGCAGGATGCCCTCGCCCAGCACCAGCTCGCTCACCTGCCGGGGTCGATGGGGATCCGACAGGTCCAGGACCACCAGGGAGTTGCTCTTCTGCACCGTCTGAACCCAGAAACGGCCACGCAGCGCCGGCAGCCCGCACTCGTCCCCCACGTCGTACGACTCGAAGGGGAAGGTCCACACCAGCTCAACCACCGGCTCGTCGGTGTCGACCCCCGTGACCGTGTACATCCCGCACCGGAACGTTGTGACGATGACCGTCTTCCCGTCGTCCAGCACCCGCGCTTCCGCCACGTCGAGGTTCTCGTCGCCGCGAGGACCCGGAGGCAAAAGAACGGTCTGGACCAGCGACAGGTCCGACATCCGCCAGATCTGGAACGACCGCCCTTCGAGCTTCATCCACATGTCGCCCGTGGTCGTGACGATCCGATCAAGGCCCGGGATCGGCGCCAAGCTGTACGGCCGCAGCTCGGGATCCACCGGATCGGCGGCGGCGGTCCCGCGCACGTAGTTGCCCAGAGGGTCGAGCTCCACGAGCCCACCGGCGCCCGAGTCGGAATCGCCTCGGTTCTGGAAGGTGGCCAGCACGTTGCCGTCCGGGGTCCGCTCGAAGCTGTGCGGGTACGTGTACGGCCCCGCGTTCGTGAACGAGGCCTCGACGAAGGGCGCCGCAGGGTCGGCCAGGTTGATCACGAAGCTCTGCCCGGACCGGAACCCGTTGACGAACAGCCGATCTCCCTCGGGCATGACGTGCTCGCTGTGGTGCGCCTGGACCACAGCCCCAACAGCGGCCGTGGAAACCAAACGACCGTAATCGGGCGACGTGGGATCGGCATCGAAGACTGCGAGGAAGTCGCTGTCCGTGCCGTCCTCGTCCCGGGCCCAGACGTAGATGTGCCGCGCCGCGGAGCCCGCCGCCATCCCCTCGACGGCCTCGATTGGCGCCTCTTCTGGCGCCTCGGCCGGGGCGCACGCTCCCGCCCCGAGGAGCCCGAGGGTGAGGGCGGACCAGGATGATCGTCGTTTCATGAACGTGGCCGTCGGAGGTCAATCGTGCGTCGGCGACGCCTGAGTCCCGGCACCCGCGGCTGCGAAGCATCCGCTGCGCGTCCGGGCCTCTCGCTGGTCAGGAGACCACCCGTTCGAGCGCCCGTTGCGCCTCCGTGCCCCGCACCCGTCAGGAGCCCACCTGATCGAGCGCCCGCTTCAGGTCGTCGGCATTCATCACGGGCAGGAACTCGACGTCGGCTTCGAGGGCCTGGAACAGCGGCTCGGCAATCTGGGGGATCTGCGCCGGATCCGTCATGTCGAAGACCATCATGCCCGCGCGCTCGCCGTGTTGGGTGTGGAAGTACGCCGCTTCCGGCTGCAGCCCAGCCATGAGCATCTCGATCGTTTCCTGGATCGCTCCGGTTTGGATGCCTTCGTTGCCCTTTGCGGCTGGAACGGTCCATCTGAGCATCATGCGCATCGTAGTGATCTCCTTGGGCGGGTGGCCTTACGGGCGAGGTTGAGCTTTCCGACGGACACAGTAGACCGCGGGGCGACGAAACGCACCAGGTTCGTGTCGGTCGAAGCCAGTTCCGGGGTCAGCGGTAGTTCCCGAACATGAGCTCGACGCCGTAGTCGTTCCCCTTCACGAAGGCGATTACCTCCTGGAGCGTGTCCCGGGAGGGGGCCGACACCCGGAGCTCTTCTCCCTGGATCTGCACCTGGACCTTCTTGAAGCCGGCGCCTTTGATGTCTTTCGAGATCTTCCTTCCGGTCTCCTGATCGATGCCCTGCTTGAGGCCTATCGTCTGGCGAGCACGCCCCAGGCCACCGGCGTCGATCGTGCCTTCGTCGAGGTTCTTGAGCGGCACCCCACGGCGGCTCAGCTTCTCGCGCAGCACGCCCAGCAACGCCGTCAGTCGGTACTCGTCGTCCGCTTCGAGCTTCACGACGCCCGCGGCGCGGTCGAGCTCGAGGCTGCAGTTCGTGCCCTTGAAGTCGTAGCGGGTGCGGATCTCCTTGATCGCCTGATTCACCGCGTTGTCGACTTCCTGGAGCTCCACGCCGGTGGAGATGTCGAAGGACTGTGTCTTGGCCATGGATTCGTGTGTCCGAGCGGACGCTCGTGCCTGGCGGGCGCTCGTGGGCGGTTCGGATTCGAAGATGCGGTCAGGCTAAGGGATTGCGCGCCGCCGCGCCATGGATTCCCACGGCGCGGCGACTGACGTCAGAGATGGCGAGACGATCCCCGGCCTCGCTCCACGGTCCTACCAGATCTCGCCCCACAGATCGTAGACGGTATCACCACCGGTTCCGGGGTTAGCCTCGTTGCTGATCCAGGCTCTCATCCTCAATCCCTCGAAGTCCCCGGTGCCGTGGCATCCCGAGTGGTTGCCGTACTGAATGAAGTCGTCCGTTGGGAAGAACTCGAGCTTGCCTGTGGCCGGGCACTCGAAGGTGCCCACTCCCGGACTGGTGATCTCGAGGAGCGCAGGAGAGGCGATCGATCGGCCCCGGCCGTCGCTGAGGTTGATGTGGGCATCTCCCTGGAAGAACCAGGATCCTACGAGGTCGCCGGTCATGGCGAACTCGTTGACCAGGCCTCTGATATGGAGGACGCCGCCTGCGTTGACCTGCTGGTCGCCGGGATCGACCGTCCCCACGAACGTCAGCTGGGAAGCGAAGGACCACTTCTCCCCGGGCTCCAGGCCCAGGAGGGACTGGACGGCTGCGGCATCCGGGAGGCCGAGCTCGGCCGCCGGGCCCTGGTCGGGCGTGACGAGACCGTCGCCGCACGCCAGCAACAGAGCGAAGGTGGAGAATGCGACGAGCTTCTTCATGGTTCGACCCTCCTCGCCGATGCTGAGGGACATCGCGCCCTTCCGCCAGCGTCGAACGCGTGCCGAGCCACGGCGCGCCATCGGCGTATCATCGCGCCGTGACCTCCGATCCGGGCCGTCCGGGGAGCCGTCTTCGCGGAAGATGATCAGCGTCCGTCACCTGGCTTTCCTCGAAACATCACCTGAGGTCCGCGTCTGCTGCGGGCGGGCGGCATTGCAACCCTTGACCACCTAGGGGTGTCTCACCTATACGTAGCGCATACCTAGTTCACCAAGGGAAGCGGCGGGGCGGAGCCAGGGTCGGACGGCCCGACGGCCAGAGGAACGGTCTGGACGTGGCCGCCATCCCACACACCCGGAACGTCAAAGGCGCCGTGGCGCCGAGCAGCGGAGCGAGATCATGGCTGGAAGCAACCTGTTCACCGGTACCCTGGATCTCCTGATCCTCCAGAGCGTCGAGGACGAACCGCAGCACGGCTACGCCATCGGGCGATGGATCCGTGAGACCTCCGAGGACGTGCTGCAAGTCGAGGAGGGTGTGTTGTATCCAGCCCTCCATCGACTCGAGGCCAAGTCCTGGCTCGCAGCGAGCTGGGGGCGCACGGAGACCAACCGCAGGGCCAAGTTCTACCAGCTGACCGCCGCTGGACGGCGCGCTCTGGAGGCGGAGTCCGACAGGTGGACCCGCCACGTCAACGCCGTGGACCGGGTGCTCCGCGCCCGGCGGGCGTGAGGGGGAGGCGAGGCCATGTCTCTGTTCGATCGATTCCGTTCTGCCGGCGGTCTCGGGTCGGCTCCCGCCGATCCGGCGGAGGACATCCGGGACGAGGTGGAGCTCTACCTCGAGCTGCGCACCGAGGAGCTCATGGCGAAGGGGCTGCCGCCCGACGAAGCCCGCGCACAGGCCGAGCGAGCGTTCGGTGACCGACGCCGTCACGAGTCCCGGGCCGTCCGTTTCGCGCGAAGGGGCGGACGCCGGCGCCGTTGGGCGAGTGGCGTTCAGGGCGTGATGCAGGATCTCCGCTTTGCCACACGCTCGCTGCGTCGCCGCCCCGGCTTCACGGCCACGTCCGTCGGCACCCTGGCACTGGGAATCGGCGGTACCGCGGCCATGTTCACCGTGATCCACGGCGTGCTGCTGCGTCCCCTCCCCTACCCGGAGCCCGATCGTCTCGTCCAGGTGTTCGAGACGACGCCCAGCCGCCAGACCCGGAGCTCGAGTCCGGCCAACTACGTGGACGCCCGCGCCGCCTCCGCCACGTTTCGACACCTGGCGGCGTACCGCACGGTTCAGTGGAACCTGATCGGCTCGGGCGAGCCCGAGCGCCTCTCGGTGGGCAACGTGTCCTCCAACTTCTTCGACGCGCTGGGCGTACCGGCGGCGCTGGGTCGCACGTTCGACGACAGGGTGGCCATGCCCGGCGATGTGCGCGTCGTGGTGTTGTCGCACGGTCTCTGGTCGCGTCGGTTCGGCGCTGACCCAGGCGTGGTCGGAGGCACCATACGACTGGACCACGAGACCGCCGAGGTGATCGGCGTCATGCCACCGGGATTCGAGTTCCCCACCGGCGCCGCGCTCTGGATGAAGGCGCTCCGAGACGTACCGGAGTTCAACACCGACTTCGACGGGGACCACACGGTGGAGCGGTCGGCCTGGTACTTCTCGGTGATCGGGCGGCTGGCCGACGGTCAGAGCCTCCCGGCCGCCCAGGCCGAAATGGACGCCATCGCCGCCCGCATCCGGGAGATCGACCCCGAGTCGAACGGCGAGACGGGCTACAACCTGGTTCCCCTCCACGAACGGACCGTGGCGTCCACCCGCGCCACGCTCTGGATGCTTTTCGGGGCGGTGGGCTTCGTCCTGCTGATCGCCTGCACGAACGTGGTGAACCTGGTGCTGGTTCGGGCGGTGGGCAGGCGCCACGAGCTGGCGGTCCGGGCGGCCCTGGGCGCTGGGGCGCGCCGTATCGT
>JBDHLD010000046.1:0-31696 GCA_039586035.1 Gemmatimonadota bacterium
GGTGGTGGGTTGGTCGGTGCAGGATGTTGAGATGGAGGACGGAGGCGAGTGTTACGCCGACTACAACATGCTCGGCGGTGACGGAAACCCAGCGGCCGGAGTCTGTCATGCGCGGGGCGCCAACCTGGGTCTGCCACCAGTCTGGCTGATCTACCTTCCGGTTGGCGACCTGGGTGAGAGTCTTCGTCGCGTGCGAGACGAGGGGGGCAAGGTCCTCAAAGCGACGCATGGGTCCGATGGGGAGCATGCGTACGGGGTGGTTCAAGATCCGGTCGGGGCGTGCCTGGCGTTGGTGCCGGATAGCGGGAAGTGAGGCGGCCTAACAAGCGATTGCCGCAGCACGGTGAACGGGAATCGGCTCAAGAGGCTCCTGCGCTTCGCTAGCGAAGCGCTCCGGAGCGATGAGCCTTGATCGCTTGCTCCGTTCACCCCTACGGTGTTCAAGTCGCTGCGCGGTCAGCGCCCAGGTCGCGCAGCAGAATCGCAAGATCGCTAGACTGCTGAGCCAGTTCAGCCGATGCTCACACTTCTTCGCTTGGCGCCGTTCCGTAACGCCTACCTTCTTCGCGGCATTGTCTTGTGGGTTGGCGTCCGTATGGCTTTGGCACTTAGTGGGGCTTCCGACCCCGGCGTTGCCGCGGAGCTAACGACCCTGGGCTTGGTCGCGATCGCGGTTGTCCTCGATGCCCGTAGGCGCTCCGAGGATCTCTTTCTGGGCAATCTCGGCGTTCCAACTTGGGCGATCGCAGTGATGGCTCTTCCGGCGGCAGTCGTGCTTGAGTGCCTCGTTCCATGACCAGGGTCGTCCTCGAAGCCGACGGCCTGGGAAAGTCCTTTGGCGGGAACGTAGTCCTGAAGGGTGCTGGGTTTGCCGCGAAGCGTGGCACGATCACCGCGCTAATGGGGAGGAACGGAGCAGGCAAGTCCACGATGCTTCGGATTGCTATTGGCAGAGTCCGGGCCGACTTCGGCCGGGTCCTGTTCAACGGCGATTTCCTCGACCCACCGAGGCTGGCCTCGATGGCCACGGCCGGCCTCTTCTTCTCCGCGCAGGACTCCGCGCTGACAGACCTGTTCACGGTTGAGCAGCACCTAAGCGCCGTAGCCCAGGTCTACCATCGCAAGGCCGAGGTGAGCCGCGTGATCGAGCGACTGGACTTAGGGGCATTCCTCGATCGAAGGCCTAGGTCCGTATCGGGGGGAGAACGCCAACGCGCCTCGTTAGCCATGGCCATTGTGCGCGGTCCGACCTGCCTACTAATGGACGAGCCTTTCGTAGGTGTGGCTCCCCGAGATCGGTCCTTTATTGTGGACGGGTTGAGTGCGCTGAAGCATCAAGGGTGCGCAGTGGTCGTCTCAGGGCATGACGTGGAGGACGTCTTCAGCGTCTCAGACGAGATTGTCTGGGTTGCGGCAGGTACGACACATGCCATCGGGTCTCCAAATGAGGCAAGAAGGCATCACCAGTTCAGGCGCGAATATCTCGGACTGCGGGCGTAGCGTCTGGGGGTGACAAGCGATTGCCGCAGACGCGGTGGACGGGAATCGGCTCAGGAGGCTCCTACGCTACGCTCCGAGCGGATGGGCCTAGGCCTGGAGCGCTCGCCTTGCAGCTCGCGCTCCGCGTAGGCATGGTGGTGCGCAGCAGAACTACCGCATCGTTAGACCGCGAGTCAGATGAATCCGTGGAAAGGCCGTGACGACGTGCCGCGTGCGCCCGCACTCCTGCCGAGAGCGGTTGTGAGTAAGAGTAATGCCCGTGTCCAGACTGGCTAGGCGCCTGGCGATACTCGCCGCAACCGCGTTTGGCATACAGGCCGGTGTACTCGTTCTGCTTCACGTCCTTCCGACGGGATATGATCCCACGCTGGGCCGGAGTCTCTCGGTTCGCACACATCGTGGGCCTCATTGCCATCTGCAGCGCGCTCCACGTGAGTAGGGTCGCCCCGATAGGCTCCTGGGTGAACGGGGCGTTGGTCTTGACCCTCCTCGCGACGATACTCGGTGCCGCCTTTCCGGTGGATCCCATTGCAGGTGCGTTCGAGGGGGGCGGGCCGCCTCGGTTCACTACATCCGGATGGATCCACGCGCTCTCAGGAATCGTGGGGGCTGTGACGGTGCTCGGTGTGATGGGAGCCCTAACGTTTCGCCTTCATCGGGTCGGGAGAGTTGCGTCGAGGTACTGGATTCTCGGGCCACTCAGCGTCGTGTCGCCCCTCGCGTACATTGCCATGTTGATGACCCGACCGGCCACCTTTCCCGCCGGCCTGCTCCAACGCCTCTTCGTGGCTGGCACGCTGATGTGGCTGATTACATTCAGCGTCGGGATCGGGTCTGGAGGGCTCGGCGCCCAGCGCGCCCGCGCAGAAGACGCGTGACCACCGTGCTGCCGTTCTATGCTCCGGCCGCGGCCGGCCTGGTCATGCTCTCGCTGGCGGGCTGGCTCCTCTGGTTGAGTGCGGAACGTCGCCAGGCCAGAGCCTTCTCGCTGTTGCTGGTCTTTCGGGGACTTTCCCTCGTCTCACTCACCGTGGGGCCCACGACGGCGACACCCGAATTGTTGGCCCTTGCAGTGACCCTCTATCCCGTCTTATGCCTGGCCACGGCTGTGGCGGTACTCTACTTCGTGGCTGTTTATCCTGCTCCGCGGTCTTGGCTTCCGGAGGGAGTGCTCGGCCCGGCGCTGATGTTCGGCCCCCTCGCCGTGGTCATGGTGTCGGCGGCTCTGGAGCCGAGTCTCGTGACGCCTTCGCCTCCTCCTACCGAGCCGGGACCCGAGGCTTTGCTCGATTGGTACATGCGTAGCACGAGGGGGCCGATCGGGGTCGCGCCGACCCTTCTTGATCTGACCCTGATAGTTCCCGGGCTTATCCTCGTTCGCGACTATCTGAACGCAAGTGGGGGGCGCGCGCGCTCGACTCTTCTGCTCGTGAGCTTCGGTTTCTTCGTGCCGGCCGCTTGCAGTTGCCTGATGGCGGGCCTGTTCTTGCAGTTGCGGGAGGGCATGCCGCGGCCCACGAATCCCTCGGTCTTCAATTACGTGGAGATGGGGATCTTTGCCGTGTGGTTCACGGTGTTGATCGCCCTCCTGGGTTACCTCGGTAGCAGGGCGTGGCGAGACCCGGACCCGGCCAACCGGCGCGCTGCGGGGATGTTTGCGGTCCTTGTGATCGCCTCTGCCGCGATCGGCGCTTCGACCTCTATGTTCCGGGATCCCGTAGATGCTGGTGCATCGATCTTCGCAATGTTGGCGATCTGGTCGTTGCTGGGTGCTGTCATCGTCACATATGGCGTCGTTCGCCATTCGCTGTTCGACATTGATCTACGCGTGAAGCGCACGCTGGAACGGGGCACGATCGCAGCGGTGTTTGTGGTCGTGTATTTCGTTGTGACGGAATCAGCAGCCGAACTGTTCGCGGACTTCTCCGGCTCCGCCTATTTGGGTATCGGAGCCGCGGCGCTGCTCCTCTTCGTTCTGCATCCTTTGGAGCGTTTGGCTTCCGCCGTGGCGGATGAGGCCATGCCGCAAACCAAACCGTTGACGGAGCTCGATCAGGCTGGGCAGATCGCGTTCTACCGGGACCAGCTCGAGCTCATGTGGATGGACGGTGTGCTCACGGCCAAGGACCGGATGGTGCTGACGAATCTGAGGTCTCGACTTCAGCTCCAGGCGGAAGTCGCCGAACAGATTGAGCTCGAGGTCGTTCAGGGGGGCAGAACCTCCGCCCCTGAAGTCCCCGAGTAGTGAGTCCAGCGCTCGGGGCGGACTCGCGTTCTAACAAGCGATTGGCTCAGACGCGGTGGACCGGAACGGCTCAGGAGGCTCTCGTCGCTCGCGCTCCTCGGTGCGATGAGCCTTGATCGCTTGCTCCGTTCACACCTACGGTGTTCACGTCGGTACGCGGTCAGCAGCTAGGTCGCGCAGGGAATTCCGAGTCCGTTGGACGGCCCGAGAGAGTACGAGCGCGTAGCGTACTTCAAACGCTCATAGGACAGCCCATGCCGGATCCCGTCACCCGCCTCAATGCGGCCCTAGAAGGCCGCTACCGCGTCGAGCGACAGCTGGGCGAGGGTGGAATGGCGACGGTCTACCTGGCAGATGACCTGAAGCACGAGCGGAAGGTCGCGCTGAAGGTGCTGAAGCCGGAACTGGCTGCGGTGGTCGGTGCCGAGCGGTTCCTCGCCGAGATCAAGACGACGGCGAACCTCCAGCACCCGCACATCCTGGGGCTATACGACTCAGGTGAGGCCGATGGGCTGCTCTTCTACGTGATGCCATACGTGGAAGGGGAGTCGCTCAGAGATCGACTGGACAGAGAGCATCAGCTTCCGGTCGATGACGCGGTCCGCATCGCCACCAACGTGGCGGAGGCGCTCGACTACGCGCATCGCCAGGGTGTGATCCATCGCGATATCAAGCCCGCCAACATTCTGCTTCAGGATGGCAAACCGGTTGTCTCGGATTTCGGGATCGCTCTTGCTGTCAGCGCCGCGGGAGGGGAAAGGCTGACGGAGACGGGTCTGTCGATGGGGACACCGTACTACATGAGTCCCGAGCAGGCATCGGCCGACCGGGAGCCGACACCGACGAGTGATGTGTATTCGCTCGGGTGTGTGCTCTACGAAATGCTGGTCGGCGATCCGCCGCACACGGCAAGCAGTGCCCAGGCAGTTCTAGCCAAGATCCTGACAGAAGATGCCAGAGCACCGGCTGAGTCTCGCCGGGCGATTCCGCTGAATGTTGACGCGGCCACCCGAAAGGCGCTGGAGAAGCTCCCCGCGGACCGATTTGCGGGGGCGCTGAGCTTCGCAGGGGCGCTGGCCGACCCGGCGTTCAGACACGGCGGTGTCGAGGCGGTCGTCGTGGGCGGAGTCGGGTCATGGAGCCGAGCCACGACCGGATTCGCTGTTCTGTCTGCCGCCCTCGCCACCGTCGCGGTCTATTCACTCCTGGCGTCGTCCGATGGACCGCAGCCAGTCACTCGCTTCGAGCTGACCATAGAGGAGGCGGTGCGTGGCACCTCGACGCTGGCATTGTCTCCCGACGGCTCTCGACTGGTGTACGTCGGGTGGGCCCCAAACGGCCGTCGACAGCTTTGGCAGCGATTCATGGATCGGTTGGAGCCTGAGCCGATCGAGGGGTCTCTCGGGGGGCACAATCCGGTCTTTTCTCCGGATGGCTCGTCTCTGGCGTTCATGGCCGACCAGGGCATCAAGACCGTGCCGTTGAGTGGTGGCGTATCGAACACCGTCGTGGATTACTTTCCGGCGAACAGCTACATCTCGATCGACTGGGGTGACGACGGGCTGATCTACTTCAACGACGCGGAACTCGAGATACGTCGTGTGCCGGCATCGGGAGGCGCGGCTGAGCTGCTCCCGATCACCGGGGAAAACGTACACGCGCTTCCCGACGGGCAAGGGCTGATCTTCACACGGGGCGGACAGATCACGGTGTCATCGACAGACGGTGAGTTCGTGACACCTCTCTTTCCAGGCCTGATGGCTCGCTATGCGAGCTCGGGACACTTGGTTTATGTAACGGAGGAGCAGGCGCTGCTCGCTGTCCCGTTCGACGCGCGCAGCCATCGGGTGACGGGACCCGCCGCGACCTTCGTCGAGCGTGTGTATGTGAACGTGGGCCGGACGGCCCAGTTCACGGTCTCCGCCTCGGGCACGCTCGCGTACATGCCGGATCAGGGAGGGGCATGGGAGCTCGTCAAGGTGGCGAGGACCGGTGCGGTCGAGGTGATCCATCCCGACAGGGGAACCCCGTTCTTGTCCCTCCACCTATCCCCTGATGAAACTCGTATCGCCGTGAGCATCGGCGCGGAACGGAACCGCGTGGGAGCGAGCGCCGAGCAGGACATCTGGATCAAGCATCTAGATAGTGGCCAGCTGACCAAGCTGACATCCGAAGGTTCCGTCAACCTTCGTCCGGCGTGGGCTCCCGATGGTCAACGCGTAGCCTTCATCTCGAATCGTGGGGGTGGCTTCGACGTCTGGACGACCCGGGCCGATGGAGCAGGCTCCGCAGAGCTTCTGGCAGACGTCGAGGGATCGCTATTCGGAGCGAGCTGGTCGGCGGACGGCGAGTGGCTCTTCACGCAGGTGGGTGCTCCGGGCGCGAGAGATATCTTGGCCATGCGGCCAGGCCGAGACCGCGAGCCCGCGCCCCTCATGGCCGAGGGGTTCGACGACCGGGCGGCGGCCCTATCCCCGGACGGCCGATGGCTCGCATACGTGTCTAACGAATCCGGCGGATCCAACGTCTTCGTTCGGCCTTTTCCGAACGTAGAGGCAGGCAGGTGGCAGGTGTCTCAGGGAGGCGGGGGGGAGCCCGTCTGGTCGCACAACGGAGGCGAGCTCTTCTACCGAGCGCGTGGAGAAATGATCGCGGCCCAGGTAGCTACGACTCCAGCGTTCCGAGTCATCAGCAGTCGCGTGCTCTTCTCGGCGACCGAATACTATGCAGCCGGGGGTAGCTCAGTGCCCGCCTACAGCGTGAGCCAGGACGGTGAGCACTTCTACATGATTCGCGGGAGTGCGGTCGCTCCTCGCGACGCAACGGTGGTGCTCAACTTCTTCGAGGAGCTCCAGCGCCTCGTCCCGAATTGAAGATCCCCCGTCCCGTGGCTCCGAGTCTTCGTGGAAGGCGTGCCCCGGTGAACCCGGGCGGCGTGGAACTCCTATTCGAGCGGGAGCAGGACGGTCAGAGGGAGATCTTCGTCGGGCCGCCGGGTGGCGGGCAGCGGAATCTCACCCGGCATCCCGGACGCGATCACCTCCCCGCCTGGTCTCCAGACGGTGGCCGGATCCTGCTTTCAAGTCGGCGCGACGGAGGCTTCTGCGCTGGCTCATCGTGCGTGTTTGGGTCGACGTAGTCTCGTGCACAAGTCGTGAATAGTGGCGAATAAGGTCGAAAATCACTCCTAGTGCGTCAGAAGTGGCGAGTTGAAAAGCTTGTCCTGGGTTAGCAGAATCGTCAGATTAGGCGAGAAATAGCTCGTTTCCCAATCCAAGTCGCCACATCAGACGATTCATGAACTCGACAGATCATCGCACGGACGAGACCATCCTGGCGGACCTGGGCGCTCGGTTGAGCACAGTGCGCCTATCGTATGACCTCACTCAGGCACAGCTCGCGCACAACGCTGGAGTTTCGAAGCGGACCGTCGAACGCATTGAAGCAGGTCAGTCTACCCAGCTGACGAGCTTCATAAGGATCCTCAGAGGCTTGAACCTGCTTGACCGCCTCGAGCAGTTCCTTCCTCCGCCCCAGCCCGGGCCGATGGATCTGCTGCGACGAGCCGGCAAGACGCCCAAGCGAGCCACCGGGGCCAGAGCCCATCGTGAAGAGCCGTGGACTTGGGCTGACGAGGCCTGATGGACCTCGCCGAAGTACGACTCTGGGGCCGAACAATCGGCGCCGTAGCTCAGCCGAGCGAACTCAGCTACGCCACGTTTCAATACGATCCGGAGTTCGTGCCTAGCCGCATCGAAGTCGCGCCTCTGACCATGCCATTGGCGCGACACCCTTATGCGTTCCCGCAACTCCCTCGCCGCACCTTCAATGGCCTCCCCGGTCTGCTCGCTGACTCACTTCCCGACTATTTCGGCAACGCACTCATCGATGCGTGGCTCGCAAGAGAGGGACGTCGGCCCGCCGACTTCAGTGCGATCGAGCGCCTGTGCTACGTAGGTACTCGAGGCATGGGAGCGCTTGAATTCGAGCCCTCCACGGGGCCTTCACCAAGCAGTGCGCAGACTCTGGAGGTGCAAGCCTTGGCGGACCTGGCGTCGCAGATTCTCAGCCACCGGGCTGACTTGAGCCTCCCGGTCACACCTGGCAAGGAGCAAGACACCCTTTCCCAGCTACTCCGAGTAGGAACATCGGCAGGCGGTGCGCGGGCGAAGGCCCTTATCGCCTGGCACCCCGAGACACACGAAATCCGGTCCGGTCAGGTTGATGCTGGAACGGGATTCGAGTACTGGATCCTGAAGTTTGATGGGGTCTCAAGCCATCGGGACGAGAACCTGGGCGACGCGTTGGGCTACGGCGCGATCGAGTTCGCCTACTACCTAATGGCCCGTGAGGCCGGTATCGGGATGACTGAGTGCAGGCTGCTCGAGGAGAACGGTCGCCGTCACTTCATGACGCGTCGCTTCGACCGTACAAATGAAGGCAAGAAGCTGCACATGCTCACGCTAGGTGCAATCGCACATCTCGATTTCAATGCCGCCGGAGCCCATGGATACGAGCAGGCTCTGCTTGCAATACGTAGTCTCGGCCTATCGATGGACGCTGTTGAGCAACAGTTCCGGCGCATGGTCTTCAACATCTTGGCGCGCAATCAGGATGATCACGTGAAGAACATCGCGTTCCTCATGGACAAGCGTGGGCAGTGGTCGCTTTCTCCGGCCTTCGACGTAACATACGCGTACAACCCCACAGGACCGTGGACCGCCCGCCACCAGATGACCGTAAACGCGAAGCAGGATGGGTTCACGTTGGCTGATCTGGAAGCGGTGGCGCGGGCCGCGTCCATGAAGCGTGGACGCGCTACAACGATACTCGAGGAGGTCCAGGCAGCCGTCTTTCGATGGCTTGATTTCGCAGAGCGAGCGCAGGTTGACGAGAGCCGCGCTATCAAGATCAAGGACGCTCTAAGGCTCTCACTGCCCAGGTAGTAGACCTACCTCGTCCAGGGCCCGGGGTGGGCGCCCTCAAGCACTAGAAGGACAAGACGACGGTTCGAAGGCCGAGTTCCGCAGCCGGACGCTGCCGCGCTACCAGCGTCGCCCGAGGCCTGGTAGAGCTGAGGCGAGAAGAAGTGCTCAGACGTGCTTTCCAACGACCCAGCCCGCCCCTGACAAGACACGCTCCCCGAACTGCCGCGGCGCGGGTTCGAGTTCCGTGCCTATCGTGTCGTTCCAGCGGTTCAGGAACCCAAATAGGGAGATCACAGCAACGATGGCGGCGATTTGCGTCTCGTCGAAATGCCGTCGCAACGCATCGAAGTGCTCCGGCGAAGATGTATTCGGGACTGAGCCGGCCGCGAAGGCGAGTCGCAAAGCTGCACGCTCCGGGTCATCGAATCGCTCGCTGGACTCAAATTGGTACACGTCGGCGAGCTTCACTTCATCCACCCCTACCCGATGACCGGTGTGGCTGGTGTGGGCTTGACAGTAGCGCGACCCAGCGGCGTTGCTCGCGGCCATGGCGACCATCTGCACCAATTCAGGCTCGAGCAGGTCGTTGCGCAGAATTGGGCCAGCCAGCGCTGTGAAGGCCGCGCCAAGGCCTGGAACTCGGGCCATTGTCAGGACCGAATTCGGAACGAACCCCAAGACGGTTCTCATTCGGTCGAACACTGGTTCGAGTTCTGGAGCGAGTTTGGGGTCGATAGGGCTCACGTTCGCCATGCTAGTCTCCAACGCTCTCTCGAAATCATCTGCAGCCCCTAGGAAACAGGGGTGACATCGTAAGCATCGCCCAAAGCCTTGGGGAAGTCCATTCTCCCGAGTTCGATCCCGAACCTCGCGTTCGCTGGGACGCTCCAGATCTCGACGCAAGGTGTCTGTGACCGCGTACTGAGTCGCTGAATTGGTGGCCTACACTCCTCGCGGATCTTTGTGTGATCGCTGGAACCGTCTTCGTCGGACTCGTGCTTCGGCATACGAATCGAGCCCTGTTCTTCACGGCGGCTACCTACCAAACGATTGCTGCAGACGCGGTGGGCGGGAATGGCGAAGGAGGCTCTTGCGCTATCGCTCCGGAGCGATGAGCCTTGATCGCATGGTCCGTTCACCCCTACGGTGCTCACGGCGCTGCGGGGACAGCATGTAAGTCGCGCAGCGGAAACCCGAAGTCGTTAGAAGGCGCCCCCCCGCCTGCTGGGCGCTGATTGCCGGGAAGGGGCGTGCACATGGGAGAGGGCGGTTGCCCTACGGGACGGATGAGCCGCCTGAGGGCAGCTCTGTTGGTCGCCGGCCTCACCTGCGTCGCGACGACAGGAGGGCTATCGGCGCAGGTGGACCTCGATCCGATGGCGGCCAACCTCGTTCCGGCCATGGCGTTCATTCAGCGTTCCTTCGTCTCCCTTGCCGATGCCATGCCGGCCGAGCGCTACGGCTTCAGACCGGTCGACGGCCAATTCGACGGGACGCGGACATTCGCCGAACAAGTCAAACACGTCGCATGCTCTAACTTCGCGTTCTTCAACGAGGTGGAGGGGAACGAACCTCCTGCAGGGTGCGACAAGGGCGGGCCGCATCCTGCGGATACCAAGGCCGAGCTCATGGCGTATTTGCGTGAGTCGTTTGACTACGCGCAGGATGTAGTCGGGGCAACGACGTCTGCTAACGTCCTCGAACCGACGAATGGTCCCTACGGCGGCCAATCCACGCGGCTCAAGATGACGACGTTGGCGATCTGGCATGCCTCGGACCACTACGGCCAACTCGTAGTCTATCTGCGCATGAACGGCCTCGTACCACCCGCGAGTCGACCGCCGGGCAAGGGCTGATACCGAGTCGGATTCGGCGGCACTGATGCAGGGAACAGGGCGCCGTCGATCCTCAGGGGTGCAACTGAGTCTCAGGACCTCGCGAAGCCGAACGCGTGACTTCCGAAGACCGCCCCCATGTTCATTCCCTCCGCTGCCTCCCTCAGTTCGGCAGGTACGTCGCCACAGAAGAAGAAGGGCCCTGGAACCGCAATCTCGGCCAGCTTCGGGAAGTGTCGGGCTGCGGTGACGCCCAGGTGGAACCCCAGCGCCTCGCCGTCGGCGAACACATCGTGGACGATGATCTCTCCTGCGTCGTCGGCGAAGTAGCACTCCATCCTTAGCGTGCCGGGCTCGTTAGCTTCCATCTCGTCCCGAACCTGTCCGTAGATGGCCTTGAGCTCGTCCAGCTTCCCGGGCTTCGCGGTCCAACGGTAAACGACCGTAATCTCTTGGGCGCTCATGGCTCGGATCTCCTCCTGTGGGTTGGGGTGGGTCGTGAGCAGGTGGATCACCTTACAGCGATAAGTACAAAAAGTCAACTAGACAATACAGATAATTTACTCTAGATTACCGCATGGCAGCGCAGGCAGAATCTGAACGGAAGTGTTATGGGCAGGTCTGTACCGTGACCACAGCCCTTGATGTAGCCGGTGATCGCTGGACGCTGCTGATTCTACGAGAGCTTCTAGGCGGTCCGGCCCGCTTCGAGGAGCTGGTGGACGGAATGCCCGGTATCGCGCGCAACCTTCTCAGCAGCCGATTACGGCGGCTGGAGGGCGACGGCGTGGTCCGCCGAGTCGCGACGCCGGGAGGTTCGCTCTACGCGCTGACAGACCTTGGAACGGGGGTTCGCCCGGCCCTCGAGGAACTCGGGTTCTGGGGCCTACGGCTTCCTCGTATCGCTCCAGCCGCACACGGGCGGAGCATCCGCGCGATCGCTATGGCCGTGCATGCGATCCTCGCCCGGGCCGGGGAGGACCTGCCTACGGACCGATATCGCATCGAGCTCGAGGTGGACGGTGAACCCGTGGAGGTCATGCTAGGTCCGGAGCCCAGCGCCGTGGCAAGAATCAGCACCGAGGCGGATGCCCGGATACGCGTCTCTCGGGAGACCATGTCCGACGTCTTGCTGGGGCGCCCGTTCGACGCCGACGGATTCAGTCACGTGGCTGGCAACGCCACGGCGATGCCGGCTTTCGTCAAGGCGATGCGTGCTCCGTTCGAGCGTTTCGGGTCAACGTAGCCTGCAACCACACGGGCATAGGGTGGCGCGGCCGCGCAGGCTTCCTAACAAGCGATTGTCACAGACGCGGTGGGCGGGAACGGCTCGGGAGGCTCTTGCGCGATCCCCGTCCTGGCCGTCACGGTCTCTCCTCGCGGAGATTCTTGGGTCGCGCGATCGGCCCCAGTTCCGGCATTGCTACCCGATCCGGCTCGAGAATCCTCGCAGCCTCCAGTGTCGCGGAGCGCCGGACTGTCGAAGTGGTTGGGGCACCTGTAGATTCGGCCGCGGCGCACCCCGAAAGCTCCCCTCCATGAGCAAGTCGTAGCGGAATCCGAAGAGCCCGGCAGCTCAACGGTGCGTCGGGTACCGTACCCGATCTTCGTGCCCGCGCCTTCGATCCCACGCGGTATCCGTACCAACAACCACGTGCCCGATTCGGAACGACAGGAGAGACAATGTCTAGGGCGTTGATAGCCAAACTCGGGTTCGTGATCGGCGCGGCCTTCGTTGCTGCCCCTGCGGCCGCACAGGACGCGACCTCGCGGGTCCTTTTCACCAACGTCCAGGTCTTCAATGGGCTCGACGACCGTCTGCTCGACGCGGACGTTCTGGTCGAGGACAACATGATCGTGGAGGTGGGCCAGATCGACGCGGCAGCAAACGCGCGGATCATCGATGGCGGCGGCCGGACACTCATGCCCGGCCTCATCGATTCCCACGTGCACTTCAACATGAACGCCGGCCTGACGATCCCCGAGCTTCAGCAGAAGACGTGGGAGGAGATCGGCGCCCGGGCGGCCTACGCCGCGCGGGAACACTTCGCTAGCGGCTTCACCACCGTCCGCGACATGTGCGCGATGCACGACGGTTTGAAGAAGACGATCGACGCGGGCTACCTGGTGGGGCCCCGAATCTACCTGGCGGGGGCGTGCATAGGGCAGACCGGCGGGCACGGTGATTGGGGCAACCTCAATCAGCCGAAAGGAACCAGCTACCTCGAGCAGTTGGAGTTCACGCGGATGGTGGACGGCAGAGCGGAGGTGATGGCAGGCGTGCGGCGCAACTTCGCCCTGGGTGCCCACTACGTGAAGATCATGGTGAGCGGTGGCGTCACCTCCGAGAAGGATCCTATCGACACCCGTCAGATGACCGACGAGGAGATCACGGCCGCGGTCGAGGTGGCCGAGAGCTACAACACCTACGTAGCCATGCACGTCCACAACGACGCCGACGTGAACCGCGGACTCGATCTGGGAGTGAAGGTCGTCGATCACGGGACGACGATCACCAGGGAGACCGCGCAACGCATCAAGGACCTGGGGGCGTTCTGGTCGCCCAACACGGCGGCGATGGACGAGATGGTATGGACTCATCCCTTCTACCAGGACACGACGAGCCTGCCTTACAAGAAGATGCGCTCGTTGTGGGACCCGAGTCAGGGCGTGTTCGACATCATGCGGGAGGTGCAACCCAAAGTCGTCTTCAACTCGGACTTCGTGCTCCTTTCCGGGGTCCCGTTCCGACAGGCCCTGGACTTCGCCAAGTGGCAGCTCGCGAAAGAGATCGGGAATTTCGAGGCGCTGAGGGCCATGACCTCGACCGGGGGGGAACTCGCGCTGTTGACGGGTCCGCGGAACCCGTATCCGGACGGCCAACTCGGCGTGATCGCTGAAGGCGCCTACGCGGACATCCTGATCGTGGACGGGAACCCGCTGGAAGACATCACGGTGATCGGGGGAAGCAGCGATTGGTTCGGGGCCCCGGCCAGGGAACAGCCCGTAGAGACCATCCGGGTGATCATGAAGGACGGCAAGCTCTACAAGAACACGCTCGAGAACTGAAAGGGAGACCGATACCATGTCACTTCGGCCACCTCTTCTCGCCGTCTGCGTATCAGGATCCCTGGTCGGGTGTTCCGCCCCTCAGGGCCAGGGCGGATCCGAGGATGCGTCTCCCCCGGACTACTCGGAGTTGCCCTCATCCGTTGCCTCGACAGAGTTCGAGATGCGACCCCGACCCACCGACTCGGCCTCCAAGTGAACTTCGGGTGGAGCGATGACGAGGTCCGCGGCTTCCTGGGGGGCAACCTCATGAGGCTCTACGCGGCGAACCTGAACTAGCACCGGACTTCTGACCCTGATCGATGACGGCTTTCGAGGGCGGACGTTGGCCGAATACTACGCGAAACGGGCCCGCTTGCTCCGTTCACACCTACGGTGTGCACGTTGCTGCGCGGTGGGCGGCTAGGTCGCGCAGCAGAACCGCGAGTTCGTTAGAGAGAGGTGGGGAGACTGTTGTGATGTTGGCAACCGAGCTATTGGCAGGTGTCTCCGTGGCGGCCTTTTCGTTCATTGGGGCGGTCAAGGTGTTGGGTGTGCCCAGGGCCATGTTCGAGTACCAGAAGGAGAACTTCTTCGACAAGTTCGGTATCAACCGCATGGGCATGAGAGTCATTGGACTCGCGGAATGGACGGGCGCCGGACTACTCCTGGCATTCCTAGTCTCGGCCTGGGCGCCGGGCATCGCGGGTGCGGGAGTGCATGCCGTGGTGACGGTCGGTGCGGTGGCCTCTCATGTTCGGTACGGCCGAGCGAGTGATGCGATCTTCGCGATCCTCATGCTTGCGTTAGCTCTGGCCGTGATGGCGACCTTCTATCTCAGTGGAGCGTGGCCGGGAGCGTGACGTCGAAGCTCGAGAGTGCCCGGGGCTGTATCTAGAAGGCATTCGCGACGGCCGTCCGCGGGGGGCCGTGCAAGAACTTGCCCTGGAGCTACTCGACCGGCTTCCGGACGACTGCTCGCTGGAAGACGTTCTCTCTACCACCTCTACGTCGTCTCACAGACTGCCCACGACACCAGGAATGTCCCCATTGCGGTACCGCTCTTTGACCAGCTCACGCGCGTTCCCGGTCGCCCTCGCCTGCCTGATTCTCAACCTCATCCCGATCGTCTCCCAAGCCCAAACCGTCGCAGTCAACGTTCGGGCGGAGGACGCGGCCGGTCCCGTGGAGGGCGTCACGATCACAACCGCAGGGACCAACAGCCTGACGGACGCCGATGGTACGGCCCGGTTCAGACTCACGCTCGGCGAGCATGTGATTCAGGCGGAGCGGATCGGGTACGCGTCCGCGCGCCTCACCCTGCTGCTGAGCGGTGTGGCGGACACGACGGTCGTCGTCCGGCTCGAGGCGCGGGCGATAGAAGCCGAGGGGATCATGGTGACGTCAGCGCGTACGGTGCGGCGGATCGAGGATCAGGCGATCCGCGTCGAGGTCGTGTCCCGAGAGGAGGTTGAAGAGAAGCTCCTCATGACGCCGGGCGACATCGCCATGCTCCTCAACGAGACCGCGGGACTCAGGGTCCAGCCGACCGCGCCCGCACTCGGCGGCGCGAGTGTCAGGATCCAGGGTCTCCGCGGTCGCTACACTCAGATCCTCTCCGACGGCTTGCCCCTCTACGGCGGCCAAGCTGGTGCGCTCGGCCCACTGCAGGTCCCGCCCATGGACCTTGCCCAGGTAGAGGTGATCAAGGGAGCCGCGTCGGCGCTCTACGGGCCGACCGCGCTCGGAGGGGTCGTCAACCTCATCTCGCGTCGGTCGGAGCGGGCGCGGGAACTGCTTCTCAACGTGAGCACGCTGGGCGGCGTGGACGCCGTCGGCTGGCTGGCCGACGATCTCCCGGGCCGGTGGGGGTACACGCTGCTGGCCAGCGGCCATCGGCAGGACTACGCCGACGTGGACGACGATGGATGGGCCGACGTGCCCAACTTCCGCCGACTGGCGGTGCGCCCTCGACTTTTCTGGGACGACCAACACGGAGGATACGCGAACCTGACCGTCGGGGGCATGCTCGAGGACCGCGAGGGCGGCACCCTGCCGGACCGCGTCACGCCGGCGGGAACCCCCTACCGCGAGGCGCTCGAGACCCGACGTCTCGACGCGGGCTTCATCGGCCGGAAGCTGATCTCGGATCGTCTCAGCCTTTCGGCGCGGGCCTCCGCCTCCCTCCAGGACCACGAGCACCAGTTCGGTGAGATCCGCGAGCGAGACGACCACATCACCGCCTTCGCGGAGCTCGTCCTCTCGGGCCAAGATGGCCGGCATCTGTGGCTCGTCGGCGCGGCATTCCAGAAGGACAAGTACGACGCGCAGGACGTGCCTGTCTGGTCGTTCGACTACTCCGTGCCGGCGCTGTTCGTTCAGGACGAGGTCGAGGTGTCCGAGTTCGTTACCATCGCGGCGAGCCTGCGCTTCGATCACCACAGTCGCTACGGCGGTGCGCTGAGTCCCCGGGTGTCGCTGCTCGGGCGCCGGTCGGGATGGGTTGCTCGGGCCTCTGCCGGGGCCGGTTACTTCGGGCCCACGCCCTTCACCGAAGAAACCGAGGCCGTTGGGCTCACGCGCCTCGTGCCGGGTGAGCCGTGGATCAAGGAGCGGGCTTGGAGCGCGATGCTCGACGTGGGACGTACGCTGGGACCGGTGGAAGTGAACCTCAGCGCCTTCGGCTCGAGGATCTACGATCCGGTGCAGACCGTGCGCCCGGGCGACGGCACACTCACGATCCGGAACGCGGCGGAGCAGGTCAGCACCTGGGGCACGGAGGTGTTCGCGGCGCTCCACCAGGGCTCGGTTCACCTCGTCGGATCGTACGCCTACCTGCGCTCCACCGAACCCATCCCCACGGGCGGCGGCCGCCGCGAGGTCCCGTTGACGCCCCGCCACGCGGTCGGGATCGTCGGGGCCTATGAGCAGCCCACGGGACGGGTCGGAGTGGAGCTCTACTACACGGGCCTGCAGTCGCTGGATGACGATCCCTACCGATCCACGTCGGCGCCCCACGTCATTCTCGGCTTCCTGGTCGATCGACGCTTTGGCCACTTCCGACTGTTCCTGAACGCCGAGAACATCCTCGACACCCGGCAGACCCGGTGGGACCCGCTGGTCCGGCCCGCGCAGACCCCGGACGGTCGGTGGACCACCGACGTATGGGCGCCGCTCGAGGGAAGGTCCTTCAATGGTGGCGTGTGGATCAGCTTCTGAGGCTCGCGGAACAGGCTGCGCCTATCAAGCGATCGCTGCAGACGCTGTCAACGGGGACGGCGCATGAGGCTCCTGCGCTGCGCTCCGTAGTGATGAGCCTCGATTGCTTGCTCCGTTCACACCTACGCTGTTCGCGTCATTGCGCGGTGGACCTCCGAGTCGAGCAGCAGAATCGCAAGGTCGTTGGGAGGCCATCCCAGCTTGGTCGACGGGGCGTTCCGCGCATCGAACACGCTCGTTCACCAGACTTGTCTTCGGGACCTGTGGTAGGTGTATAGTTTAGCAGCGAAACTGACGGCCGGATTCACTCGTAGGGAGGTTCTAGATGGATGCGAAGTCCGCTCGCGGCGCCGCTGAGCGGCTCGTGGTGCTCGTCGGCGACCTGAAGGACCGCCTGGATGAGGTCGAACACGAGCCGATGGACTACGGGACGGGGATGGTCATTCATCGCGCGGAGATCCACACGATCCAGGCCATCGGACGGAAGCGGGGCATCAACCTGACGCGGTTGGCCGAGACTTCCGGGGTGACGAAGGGTGCCACGTCACAGATGGTATCGAAGCTTGTGGCCAAGGGGTTGGTGTTGAAGGTCCAAGGGGCTGCGCCGCGGGAGCTCGCGCTGGACCTGACCGAGTTGGGATGGACGGCTTTCGAGGCACACGAGCGCCTGCACGACCGCATGATCGAGGCGGTGGAGGCGTACCTCGGTCCGGACGCGGAGGAGCCGGTGGAGAGATTGACCCAAGCGGTGCAGGAGCTGCTCGCGCTGGTTGAGGCATATGCGCGGAGGGTACAGCCCTGATTTTTTTCGGAGGGAGTGTTTAGTACCTAAACAATTGTGAGGCGCGGAGGAGGGGTTCGATGATGGCGAATAGGCGAGATCCGCTCGCGAAGGGCGTGTTCTGGACGAGCGTTGCGCTGTACGGGTTGGTCGCGCTCGAGTTCTTCTACATGGCGAGTCCGTTTGCGGCCTACATCTATGGCGCGTACGGTCCCGCCCTATCCTGGTTGCGGCTGAATGAGGCCACCACCTGGCTGGTCGCGTTCTTCCTGCCCCACATCGTGCGCGAGACGGGCTCTCCAGTCCTGGATCTACACGAGCTCATCGGGGGCGTCGTATTCGTGGTGGGCCTAGCTGGGTTCACTCTCGGCGCGGTTCCGATCTACTGGAGCAAGCTGACACAGCGTCGCGCCATCGTCGGAGGCGTGTATCGCTGGATCCGCCACCCCCAATACCTCGCGCTCATGGTCGCGAGCCTGGGCATGCTCCTGCTCTGGCCTCGCTACCTCGTGGTCGTGGGGTTCATCACGGTCTGCTTCACCTACGTTCTCCTGGCACGCGTGGAGGAGCGGGCTTGCACGCGAGACTTCCCGGACTACGCGGCGTATGCGGAGCGAACCGGGATGTTTCTCCCGAGGGGCATGGAGCGGCTTCTGGGGCGCGTACCCTGGCCGAGCAGGCGGCTCCCACGCATCGGGGCGGGGCTGGCGTTGTACGCCGGCCTGATGGCGTTGGGGCTGCTGGGCGCCCGCGCCGTGCACGGGTACGCGGTGATGCGCGTGGACCTCTTCGCAACGGAGACCGAGGCCTACGTTTCCCTCGGCCGGCTCGATTCGAAGACCATCGCTTCCTTGGCTGGGACCGCCCTGGGGGACCCCGAGGTCCGAATGGCGTTGGCCGATCACGATGCCCCGGACGCGCGGTTCATCAACTACGTGATGCCCACGTCGCTGTTCGTCTCGGAGGTGCCCATGGTGATCCCTCCAGGTTCGCGAGTGGGGCACGAGGCACCGAGCGCGCACGATTCGCTGCGCTACAAGATCGTATTCACCCGCGCCCGTTTCGGGGCGTCCGGGCCGGCGGCGGGGCGAGCCATCCTCCGGCACGCGATCAACAAGTCGCCGGTGATCGAGGTTTGGCTCGACCGGACCTCCGGCACCGTGGAGCGCGTGTTGCGCCCTCCAACGGAAGAGCGATATCACGGGTTGCCGGTGCCCGTGTTCTAGGCACTGACTGATACCACCTGCAAGACACTGGGTGGATCCCCCAGCGGTTGGCCGGTAGCTCTCGATGGTCCGGAGCTGTCTGACAAGCCTCTGCTGTTGTCCGCGTCGGCAGCGGTGTTCCAGAGTGGTTGGCTTGCACCTCGCGCTCCCGCCGGGCATCGTCATCAAACCAGGACGCTTTTTCGCCCATCACCCCAAACGTTCATCGAAGGACGCCAAAAGGGAGGTCGCAACCGTGACTTCAAGGCGGCTCCTCCTTGTCGCCCTCGCGATCCTGATTGCAGGACTCGTCTGGTGGCTGGGTTCCCCGCTGTTCCTCGACGAGACGGTGGACGAGGACTTCCCGATGACTGTCTCGGCGGAGATTCCCGACAGCATGACGCGGTCGGAAGTCGAGGCTCTCATGATGACCTCCGCAAGATCTGCCACCCGAGCGACCGAACCGATGCCGGAGAGCGGAGAGCTCGAACGGCTGCGGGAGGGTGAGTTCCGCGATGTCGATCGACTCCATCGCGGGTCAGGGTCGGCCACGATCTATCGTCTTCCAGGCGGTGAGCACGTCCTGCGGCTGGAGGACTTCGAGGTTACCAACGGTCCGGATCTACGCGTGCTTCTCGCGGCTCACGCGGATCCCATGAGTCGCTCTGAACTCGATGGCAGCGGCTACGTCGAGTTGGCACCGTTGAAAGGCAACGTAGGAAACCAGAACTACCCGATCCCGTCTGAGGTGGAGATCGCAGAGCAGGGAAGCGTGGTCATCTACTGCCGGCCATTCCACGTCTTGTTCAGCGTTGCTCCCCTCAGATAGGGGGCGGGGATGACTCACGCGCCGGTCGCGCAGCGGCCGCTCGGTCCGCCCGTCTAGAAGCGGCTGCTGCTGGCACGGGTCCGCGTGGTCGGCTAGGAGGCCTCGCCTTGCGGCTCCTGCTCACGAATCACCATTCTAGCCGCGTAGCAGAGTCGCAAAGTCGCTAGACAGCGCCGGTGTTATCGGCCGGAATTCGCTCCGCCACTTGATGATCAGGGGTCATCAATGCCACTGCTCTCCGACCTCGCCGAAGCTCCGGCGGCTCTGCCTGCAGCTTCGAGGTACACGGTTGCGTGTGGCTTTCTCTACCTGATTGTTGGTCTGCTACTGCTGGCCTGGCCTGGCGCGGTCCAGACACTGTTTCTAGACCCTCCCTTTGCGGGCCAAGAGGCAGCTTTGGTGCGTCTCATCGGGATGCTCGTTGCAATTGTCGGTTGGTTCTACGTCTTCGGAGGCAGGACGGGGGGCCGGCAATTCGTCGCGGCCACGATTCTCGACCGACTGATTCTCGTGCCAGTTGTCCTGCTACCGCTCGCTTTCGCGGGCGTTTTCCCTCACCTCCTGATCACGTTCGCTGTTCTCGATCCACTCCTGGCTTCGGTTTCTTGGTACCTGCTCTCTCGGGGCCGGACCCGGGACACTCTCTGAGGCTCGGCCAGGCGGTACAGACCGCAGCAGAATCGCGAAGTCGTCAAAAGGCTCGTGGTGGGCCACGGTCCTCGGGTGGTTGGTGTCCGCGACATCATTCGAGGTAGGCGCTGATCAGGTCCCTGAGGCGACGGTTCTCGTCGAGAACGGGCGGCACACGAAGGGCGACGGTGGCCCCGGATAGCGCCAGATGTACGAGCACGCCCGCGAAGTCGTCGTCAGCTGATGCCTCGTTCCAGGACCGGATGAGAACCAGCGGTCCCCGGGGAGGTTAGGAGCGACGTTGCCCTGCGGCCGGTGAGCTTTCCAACAGCGGAGGGCGTTCTCTCACTCGTTCAGGCAGAGCTGGCGCGCCGGGCTCCGAGTGACCTGTCGGCGCGCGCTCGGTGCAGATTCGACGATGGGGCGGTCAGAGATAGCTTTCGACGAGCATTCGCATGGCAGGCGTGCGGATCGCGTCCAGAATCGTACGGCCCCTTGAGTCCTGGGCACGCGGGTCGGCTCCAGCATCGAGCAGCAGTCGGGCGATTTCAAGCGCCGTGTCGCCCCGGCCGGACGTTCCGCCTGCTCCGGTGTTCGTCACGGCGCGCCGAAGCGGCGGCGATCCGCGCACGGCGTCGCGCGCGTCCACATTCACCTCATGTTCTAGCAGGAAGCCAACCGCCGGCAGGCTGCGCGCGCGTACGGCGATGTGCAGCGGGCGGACGCCCCGCTTGTTGGGGGCGTCTGCGTCCGCACCCCTCTCATGCAGTAGACGCAGCGTCGCGATCTGAGCCTTCGGGTCTGGTGACCGGTTGTCACACGCCGCGTGGAGCGGTGTGTTGCCCCGACGATCACGGGCATCGGGCGCAGCGCCTCTGTCGAGTAGAGTGCGGCAAACGCGCACCTGGAGCGCTCTCGCGGCCACGTGTAGCAAGGTCGCGCCGGACTCGTCGAGTCCATCGACGCGCTCATCGCCGATGTCGCGGCCGAGCGCTGCGGCGGTCCAGCCAGTCTCTTTCGCACCGTGTGCAAGCAGCAGCCGGTAGATCTCCTCAGAGCCCGCTTGGGCGGCGCTCAAGAGCGGCGTGGCACATCTCGCGTGACCGTGCACGTCGGCGCCGGCGCCAAGCAACAGCCGCACCACCTCCAGGTCGGCTCGTGCAGCGGCCGCCATGAGCGGACGATAGTGTCCGCTGGCCGCGAGGTCCGGATCAACACCGACGGCGAGGCACTCGCGCACTTGGTCGACGTCACCATGGCTTACGGCCCTCCAGAAGCTGCGTCCCCAGTCGGCCTTGGCTTCGCCCGTCATTCAGCCTCCGTGGTGGAGCCAATCACGTCGATACGGGCGGACGACCCCGCCCACCTCGTCTTTCGGGTGGCTCGTGCGGCGGCATGGGTACCCACCTCCGTATCGCTTCCGAGAGCAGCTTCTGCCGAGCTAGCCGCCCGCTTGTGCGGAAGGCAAGCGGCTGGTTCAACGATGTCAGGGTTGACTTCGAACACGCAAGGTGGAACGGATACCCCAAGGGAGACGGGGAAACTAGTGCCCAGCGCGCGCATGGTAGGACCCCGCGTCCGTATGTGAAAAGGTGGGTCGACCGTGTCGATGGGGCGACGCATGCGGCCCAACAAGGAATCACTGGTGGCCGTGTGAGCTGCTGGTCCGGAGAGCCGCCTTGCAGCCCGCGCTCCGGGTGGGCGTGGTGGATCCGCATGACCGATAGCGGACGAAGGACCCGCCTGACACGCCCGTCGGGTCCGTGCCGCTCTGCTGTGGGGGCACGGTGGCTGCGCCCAGGGGAGACATGACGCACAGGCCGCTCAGGCAGCTCGAGGTCATCGTGGCCGCGCTCAGCGTTGCCGCTTGCTCCCCGACAACCTCCGCTACCCGAGACCAACAGACGGCCGACAGCATGGAAGCAAGCCCCAAGAGCATTGGTGAAGCGAGCATGGAAGAAGACGGAACCATCGTCTTGAGGCTGCGCGCGGAGAGTGACGCCGGCGTCATTGGAGACGGCTTTGTTCGATATCCACCGGACCATGAAGAGTACGCGCGGGTCCTGGACCATCTGGGAGGTCTCGAGCCTGGCGAGAGCAAGCCGGTCCCGCGGTGGCGCGACCCAGACTAGCATCCGACCGGACCTTTGCGGACTGCGGACAGGACTTCGGGCCATCCAGAGAAGGGAGCCAAGCCATGAGCATGCCGACGCCCTCAGACGGTCATCGCCAGCTGTCACGACTCGTTGGTGAATGGGCAGGGGAAGAGACGATGCATCCGTCCCAGTGGGACCCCACAGGCGGCGTCGCGAATGGTCGCAACTCCAACCGGCTGGGTCTCGGTGGCTTCGCCGTGCTCTCCGACTATGAACAGGAACGTGATGGCGCCATCACATTCACCGGCCACGGTGTGTACACGTATTCTCCGGAGTCGGGCCAGTACACGCTGCATTGGTTCGACTGTCTAGGCTCTCCCCCCGAGGTCTTCATCGGTGGCTTCGACGGTGATGTGTTGACGCTCGCGCATGGCGGTCCGGGGATGCATGCGCGAATGACCAGCGATCTCTCAGAAGACCGACTGATGAAGGCCAAGATGGAGATGTCGCAGGATGGCACCGAGTGGCGCGTCCTCTTCGAGGCCACCTACCGCCGGAGCTGAGTACACCACGTGACGAGTCCAACCGGAGCCCGCAGCGCCGTGTCATGTACCCTGACGAGCGCTACCGAGCGCTACCCGCGGCGACCTGGAGGTGGTCCGACGCCCTACGCCACCGCAGTGGCCTCCAGCTCAATCATGATCTCCGGCTCGAACAACCGGGTGACGCCGAGCAGCGTGGCTACCGGCTTGCAGCCGTCCTCGGCTTACCATCACTTCGACCGTGACCTATGAGGCGACGGGAGAATCACCGCAGCGCCATCAGTATCGCCTCCGCAGGTCGCGCGATTGAGTCCGGGTTGTTGGCGACTCGAGGAACAAACGCGAACCGCCTAGAATAGGTCCGGAGCGCTCGCCTTGCACCTCGCGCTCCGGCGCACGTGGTGTGTGCAGCAGAACAGCAAGTCGATAGACGGCGGGTGATATCGCGTGCCTCATGATAGCACTACTGACCGACTGTCAGGGGTAAGTACCGATGCTTCCGGTCACTGTGACGAGTGACGTTCTGGATCGCCTCCTGGACGCTTCCGACCCGGCGCTCCGAGCGAAAGTGCTCGTTGATTTGCTCGAACGCTCACCCGACGACCCCGAGGTGGTTTCGGCGCGGAGCCGCATCCCGGCGCAGCCTTGGGTGAAGGCCACGTTGGCCGCGCACCACGGAGACGGCACGTGGGGCCGCGGGTTCTACCACAAGTATAACGGCACGAGCTGGGTGCTTCTTCACCTTAGTGAAGTGGGAGTACCGATGGATCTCCAGCCCGTCCAACGTGGCGTTGAGCGCCTGGTCGAGACATCGCTTCCGGTCCAAGCCATCAGGGGAGAGCGTGGGGTCCCGTTCCGGGCCCTCCTCGATGGTGCGTATTGGAAGTACCCGATTGCCTGTCTTACCGCTCACATGGCCTTGGTGCTGATCCGGGCGGGCCGGGCTTCGCACCCTGTGACCAGATCTGCGTTGAATGCATGTCGACACCGCTTCAAGTCGGGGAAGGGCTTCGGCTGCTTCGTGGTGAACGACTCACTGCTACCGGCTTGCGTCATGACCGTCCCGAAGGTCCTCAAGGCGTTCTTGGCGCTGCCACCGGAGAGCCGGACTCATGAGGACCAGGCCATGATCGAGAGCATGGTCGAGGTCCTGACGCACTTCAGGCTGCACGAGTACGTTCCCGCGGCCACGCCAGAGTGGAATGAGTGGTCCAAGGGCAAGCCGGTAGCGAAGCGACGCGAGGCGAAGCGGGAGTGGATCGCCCGCGGCCGCCTCGAGCCGCGACGCCCGAAGGAAGGGTGGACCAGGTTCAGTTTCCCCCACAGTTACAACTCCGATCTGCTCGAGGTTCTGCTGCTCCTCGGTGAGGCGGGCGCTCCCCGTGATGAAGCTGTCGATGCCGGCCTCGAGATCGTGCGATCGAAGCAGGGGCGAGATGGAATGTGGAAGATGGTGGGGGGGCTGAATGGGAAGATGCATGCCCTCCTCGACGCCAAGGGCACGCCGAGTCCGTGGATCACCTACCGGGCGCTGCTCGTGTTCAAACACTTCGGGCTGCTTGCTCCCGTGTCCGAGGCCTGACAAGCAGTTGCCGCTGTCGCGGTCGGCGGGAGCGGGTTCAAGTAGCGCGTCGTCGCTGAGCGCTTCTCCGAGCGATGGGTTTGGGTCTGGAGCCCTCGCCTTGGGGCCCGCGATCCGCCGCTAACACCTACGGTGTTCACGGCGCTGCGGGCGTCAGCAGGTACGTTGCTGAGCAGAATCGCAAATTCGCTAGAACGCAGCGGAGGCGAGGTGGTCAAGAAGCGTGTCGTGTTCCTCGTCGGGGCGTCGGGCGCCGGCAAGACTACCGTCGCTCAGGTCCTCGAGCGTCGCACCCTGTGGAGGGGAAACACTCACTACTTCGACGCCATTGGAGTGCCCACAGTTGAAGTCATGGACGCTGAGTTCGGCGGCGGCGAGGGGTGGCAGCGTTGGGCGACCCAGCAGTGGATCGACCGCCTCGCGTCACGGGACTCCGAGCTAGAACTCATCGAAGGCCAGACCCGTCCCTCGTTCATCACACAGGCCGCGGAGCGTCATCCCGAATTAGAGCTTCATATCATCCTGCTTGACTGCAGATCGGACGTGCGGCGGAGTCGACTAACGGAGTTCCGTGAGCGGCCAGGTCTTGCGAACCCACAGATGGACAACTGGGCCGCGTACCTTGTGGGTCAGGCCCACGCCCTCGGTCTCCCGGTGATCGACACGAGCGATCTCGAGCCACACGTCATCGCGAACGAGGTCGAAGCGCGTGTCGGGGCGACTTGAGTGGCTGAGGCCGCGCTCTGAGAAGCGATCGTTGAAGACGCGGTGGACGGGGAAGGGCTCAGGAGGCTCCCGCGCTGCGCTCCCGAGCGATGAGCCTTGATCGCTCGCTCCGTTCGCGCCTACGGTGTCCACGTCGCTGCGCGGTGCACGAGTAGGTCCCGCGGCAGCATCGTAAAGTCGTAGTGAAGCCTGAGCCTGAGACCGAGTGTGAGGTGATCTGGTGACCCAGGGCCGCGGTGATCATGACCCCATGTCTGCGCCCCGGTACATGGACATTGCCACGTTCATGCGGACGCCGTTGATCGGGGATCCGTCCGATTTCGACATCGCCCTCGTCGGGATTCCATACGACGGAGCGGTGACGAATCGTGCGGGAGCTCGACACGGTCCGAGGGAGGTACGCAACGCCTCGAGCATGATGCGTGCAATTCATCCAGTAACGCGGCAGAGTCCCTACGACGTGTGCCGAGTGGGCGACGGTGGCGACGTTCCGTTCACACGCCTGTACGACCCGGAGTCGGCTCACGACGATATCGAAAGGTTCATTTCCAGCTTCAGGGCCGCTGGTGTCGCGACGGTGGCCATGGGCGGTGACCATTCCGTGACGCTTCCAATCCTCAGAGGGTTGGGCGTCGGCGTGCCGATTGGCCTGATCCACGTCGATGCGCACACGGACACGTGGGACGAGTTCAAGGGGTCGCGATACAACCACGGCACCCCGTTCCGTCGAGCCGTTGAGGAAGGCCTGATTGACCCGTCGCGGACCATCCAGATCGGAATTCGTGGAGCCCAGAATTCCACGGAAGGTTGGGACTACTCGGCCGCGAGCGGCATGCGTGTTGTCTTCATGGATGAGGTCTCCCGCGTGGGTGTTGAAGCGCTTGCGGAGGAGACCAAACAATTGGTCGGGGACACGCCGACATACCTGTCGTTCGACATCGACAGCATCGATCCGGCGTTTGCTCCTGGGACGGGTACACCCGAAGTGGGTGGACTCTCGTCCGTCGAGAGTCTGACGCTTCTTCGATCCCTTCGCGGTGTCCGCCTGGTCGGAGCAGATGTCGTCGAAGTGGCTCCTCCGTTCGACCCCACGGGAAGCACATCGCTTTTGGCGGCTACGATCATGTACGAGCTGCTATGCCTGCTCGCCGATTCTCGCTCCAGCGAGTGAGCCGAGAGCGGGGCCCGAGCGGCCGATTCCTTCCAGGCGGTGGCTGTGAGTACGAAGGGTCGCCGGGTCAGGCCCGGGCGCGCGAGGTCCGTGAGGAGACAGGCCGTGGCTGATGAGCTTCGCACACCGCTCGACGGCCAGCCAACACTTCGCGGCCGAGGGGGTCCCGTATTGCATGGAGGCTGCGATCCGGGGCGATGAGCCTTGATGGCGCCTCCGTTCTCGCCTACGGTGTTCACGTCGCTGCGCGGGTGGACGGCCAGGTCCCGCGGCGGAACCGTAAGTCCGTTAGACTGCGCCACCGTTGGGATTCAGAAAAGGGCTTCGACTGTGTCGAACGAAATCCGCCAGACCCTCTTCGGTGACATGTCGCTGAACCAGTGGCCGGGCGACCATGTCGAGGATGAACCGTGGACCTCTTTCGTCAGGGCCCGAGATGCCCTCGCGGCGGGAGATGCCACCGCGGCCCGTCATCTGTGGCAAGCGATAATCTCCCGTCCGAGTCTCGAGTCCCGCCACTACCTCCAGGCCTGGCACTTCCTACGTGAAGTAGGCGTCGAGCCAGAGGAAGACGTGGCCAGGCAGCTCCTTGGCGTGGTGGTCGAGGTGCCCATGGGCAGCGGGCTTGACCTACTGGCGGTCTACGCCGACAAGACCGCACGATACTTCAACCACGCCGGGTCCGCAGTCGTATGGGATCGGCCTGACTCGCGAGTCGACGAGCCTGTAGGAGCCTTGCTCGCGGCAAGTCAGACTGTCGTCGACCACATCGGTCCGTGGTCTGGCGAGCGACCCGAGGCGCCGCAGCCAGGAAGGCTCCGGTTGAACTTCCTGACGCCTCAGGGACTGCGTTTCGGTGAGGGTCCGTTCAACGTGCTGGCCTCCGATCCCATGGCGGGTCCCGTAGTGAGAGCAGCGCTCATCCTTCTCGAGACTTTGACGCAGATGGACGAGCATTAACCTCCGCACGGTGGTCTACGTCGTGGATCGAGACGATTGCGAGTTCCGCGAACTGGTTGCGGAGTCAGATGGCGAGGTGCTCGGGCTCCTCCAGCTGTCCTTCCTCCCTCACCTGACGTACGAAGGGGGCTGGCGCGCCCAGATCGAGGGTGTCCGCGTTGCGAAGAAGTATCGGTCGCGCGGCGTTGGGAAGGCCCTGCTCGAGGCCGCCATCCGTAGGGCTGAGGAGCGCGGGTGTCATCTTGTTCAACTCACGACGGATCGCCGACGTCCCGACGCGCTGAAGTTCTACATCGAGCTTCGGGTTCCAGGCGTCGCATCACGGGCTGAAGCTGCATTTCGACCGAGGCACTGGCTAGCAAGCGATCGCTGCAGCCGCTGTGGACGGGAATCGGCTCAGGAGGCTCCTCGTCGCGGTGCTACTCGGAGCGATGGGCCTTGATCGCCGGATCGACGTGGCGAGGTCAGCCTCCGCCTTCAAGGAGCTCTCGAGCCTCACCTTCGGAAAGCCCCACCTCGGCCACGTCCTCACTGGCCTCGAGTAATTCTCGGTCCGCCGCCCTTCGCGCCAGGGCCAGCGAGCCAGCAGCGGAGCCCGCGCCGGCCACCGCGAAGATGGGGCCCAAGACCAGTAGGTTCGACAGGAAGGCGGGATCCTCCGCAAAGGCCACTGCTGAGACGAAGATCGCGGATAGCAAGAAGCCCCCAGCGGCCCCCCACCCTGCAAAGCGTGGAAGGGACATCTGATCAAACCGGCGACTGCCCTCAACAAGACCGAGGACCCCTGAGAAGGTGACGCCGGCAACAAAGCCGAAGGCACCAAACCCGAGGGGGTAGGGGACGTCGGCGCCGGTGCTGCCGGTTAGCAGCAGGAGCCCCAGCAACATGATCATACCCGCGCCGAACCATGCTGCTGCCCAGGTCAGGCCCATCCCGATGGCGCCGCGGACGCGTCTCAGCCACTTCTTCATTGCCACCTTCCTGTATGCTCAGACCTACCAAAGCCGATTCTGTCGATCAGGTCGACGTCGCGAGAGTCGACCCTTCGACGCCGCTGGCGCGGGCAGATCGTGATTTCGGCCAATGAGCACCTTGAACTTTATCGTACAAAGTACTCTGTGTTTTGGCAAACACCTTGGTCGGAGATGCCAACGAGTGATCGATGCAGAAGCGGTGGACGGGATCGGCTCAGGACGCTCTCCGCCAGCCCGAGAGGCTCGCCGAAACGTGGCACTATGCTGATCTGCTCAGTCTAATGCAGCAGATCGGAGCGATTCCAGCTGGTGGCTGTGCAGCGGGAGAGGATTGAGTCATGCCCTCGGACGGATTCGAATCTGCAGCATGCCACCGCCGGATCTGTGATGAGAGACGATGTCGACAGGATACCTCCCAGACATTCCCGCGAATAGCGGGTGCCCGGAACCCAGCGCGATAGGCGCGATCGTGATGGTGAGGTCGTCTATGAGGTCTGCCTGGGCGGCTTGTCGCACCAAGGTCCCGCCGTCGAGGTAAACGTCCAGCCCGCCGGCCGCGGCCTTGGCTTCCTCGACCAGCTCAGCGATGGGGCCACGCACGGCCCGAACCGTTACAGGTGGATCCTGGTCCAGCGCACGGTTCGTCGCCACAAGTACTGGCCGGTCGCCGTATGGCCATGGTGGCCCGAAGCCTCGGACGACGTCATACGTCCTGCGGCCCATCAAGAGCGCGCCCACTTCGGCGATGAAGTCCTCGTATTGCAGCGCGTTGGGGTCCGTGTCGGTTGCGCCGGTGATCTGTTCGTCGTCGGGGAGCCAAGAGAGGTCGTCGCCAGGTCCCGCAATGAACCCATCGATGGAGCTCGCGATGTATACTCGGACTCTTGAAGCACTCATTGCTGCTCACCTCAGCGTTGGGCCAGCTGGACACCCAGCCGGTGGGTGGCCAAGGTAGCCTGCTGCGGTAGGCGAATCGATACCGCCGCATTCCAACAAGCGTTCGCATGACCTATGTAATCAAGGCAGAGATCAGCGTCCCTGACGTGGAGGCGTTGCTCGCCAGACTCCTCGCGTGACGGTTGGCGTCAGACGCACTGCAATGCCGAAGCGGCGACTGGGAAGGGAAGAACTGAAACGGTTTTCGGACTGGGACGACGGGAGGTTGCCGGAGTCGCATGACCCGAATCGCGAGCCCAACACACTTGGGTCGCGCAGTAGAAGCAATCCGCTAGAACGCGAGGCTATGGCCTGCTTGCCCAAGGTGATTCTGTTCGACCTCGGTGGGGTGCTCATGGACTTTGCCGGGTTGAGGCGACTCCAGGCCGTCCTGCCCGGCCCCGTCTCGTATGACGAGGTGCAGGGTCGGTGGTTGGGCTCGAGCTCCGTCCGGGACTTTGAACTGGGGAGACTCAGTCCCATCGCGTTCGCCGAACGCTTCGTCGCGGAATGGTCACTGGACCAGTCGCCGACGGGCTTTCTCGCGGAGTTCGAGACTTGGGCCCCCGGCTTCTATCCAGGCATCCTACCCCTGCTCGAGGAGCTGCGGGCGCAGTACAGGCTGGCCTGCCTCAGCAACTCCAACGCGGTCCACATGGGCGCTCTTCGGGATTCGATGGACGGCCAGTTCGAGCGGCAGTTCATCTCCTGCGACATGGGTCTGGCCAAGCCGGAGCCGGCTGTGTTCGAGGTCGTCATCAAAGAACTGGACGTCGCGGGGTCGGACGTCCTCTTCTTCGACGACTCGGCGGCGAACGTGTCGGCAGCCACATCCGCGGGAATGGTCGGAGAGCGCGTACGGGGCCCGGATGAACTTCGGGAGCGCCTGCGCCATCACGGGCTCATTGGCTCGGCGGACGGGGCAAGGAGAGCAAGATGAAACGGACCTCCGCCGTTCAGGTCGCTGTGCGGACCATCGCCGGAATCGCGACGCCGTCAGCTCGCGACCAACCGAGACAAGACGCGTCCCAAACAGGCAGAGCGCGATCGTGACCAAGCCCCTCGTGGACACTTCGTTTACCTCGGACGTGGCTCGGTTCTATGAGTCGACCTTGGTACCTCTGATCTTCCGACCCTATGCCCGCGACTTGGCGGAGCGAGCAGGGTCCCTTGAGCCGAAGACCGTTCTAGAGGTAGCCTGCGGGACCGGAGTCGCCACACGCGCGCTGTCTGAGGTCCTACCGGAACACTGCTCGCTCGTAGCTACGGACCTGAACGAGGCCATGGTTGCCTACGCGCGGTCCGTGGGGACCACGCGACCGGTTACCTGGCGCCAAGCCGACGTCATGGCACTCCCGTTTGACACGGGTGCCTTCGACCTGGTCGTATGCCAGTTCTCGACGATGTTCTTCCCCGATCGGGTCGCGGCCTATCGCGAGGTCCGTCGGGTGTTGAGGCCGAGTGGCTCCTTTCTGTTCAATGTCTGGAACAGCATTGAGCAGAATGAGTTTGCCGATGTCGTGACGCAGGCTGTCGGTGAGCTCTACCCAGAGGACCCACCTCGCTTCCTGGTCCGAACGCCACACGGGCACGGATCCCGAGCCGAAATCAGCGCCGACCTGAGCGCTGCCGGCTTTTCGGAATTCGTGTTCGATGAGCGCGATGACGTGAGCCCCGCGGCTAGCGCCGCTATTCCAGCGGTCGCCTATTGTCAGGGGACGCCGCTCCGGAACGAGATCTTGGCCAGGGACCCTGAAGGTCTTGATCGAGCCACCCAGGCCGCTACGAAAGGCATTCTCGCGCGCTTCGGGTCCGGACCGATCGAGGGCCGAATCAGTGCCGTCGTCGTGGTCGCGAGCTAGCAGGCGTATTGGAGGCCCGATGGCGTTGAGCGCACTGCATCATCTCGTCTCCAGGATCGAGGCCACGTACGGACCCCTGTCGGCGGAGTGGAGCTTCTCCGGTGCGAAATACGGTTGGAGCTTTCGGCTCCGACGGAAGAAGCGGACAATCCTCTACATGATCCCTCAGGAGCGGTCATTCCTCGTCGGCCTTGTTCTCGGTGATCGCGCTCTGGCCCTCCTGCGGCGCGACGATCTGGATGGTGATGTCCTCGTGCTCATCGACGAAGCACCGCGATACGGAGAGGGCACCGGTTTTCGAATCCCGGTGACGTCGATCTCGGATTGCTCGGACATCGAGACGATCGTCGAGGCCAAGATGTCCTAGCCCGGTGCCCGGCACTCAACCCAGGACGTCCCGTAGTCCGTCCCCTGACCGTTCAGCTACCCGAGAGCGGCCTTGAAGCCGGTATGAGCGACGCCTCAATCCGCCCGGAGCGACCCGATGGGATCGATCGCCATGGCCCGCTGCAACGGGGTCCGAACGGCCAGGGCGATCGCCAGCAGGAGCACACCGACCCCAACGGCGAACGCCACCGGGTCCACCGGTGCCACGCCCCACAACAGGCTTCCCACCAGCTTGGTGGC
>JBDHLD010000137.1:0-8340 GCA_039586035.1 Gemmatimonadota bacterium
CACCACGTGTGCGCGCACGCCGCCTCCACGCCGACGTCCAGCTCGCTGGTGTGGGCCGTGGACGCCTGGCAGCTGATCGGGCGCATGGGTTCGGAGGACTGGCGGTCGCTCGTGGACGTGGCTCGCGGCGCAGGGTCGGCCGTGCCCCTGGCCATCGCCTTGGCGTATCTGACGCGTGAGCTCGACGCCCGGGTGCCCGAATGGGCCATCGGCGAGGTCGAACGACTCGCCGCCACCGTCACGCCGTACCAGCGGGATGTGGCCCTACGGGCGGCGCGAAGGTCAGGGCGATCCGCTCGGGGGGTCCGGCGAGAACCGATGGCTGTCCGGACAATGCAGGCCTGGTGGTGGCTCTTTCCCAGCGCGGACTATATCCGTGCGTCTACCGGGGCCCGGACGTGGCGGCAGGTCGCTCGCCATCGGCTCGTCCGACCCCTCTACTGGGCCCGTTCGAGCGTGCTCCGGCTGATGCGCCGCAGGGCACGCCGGTTGGACCGCCAGCGGGAGGGCGGCGCCTCTCGGCCCCCGCCCCGCGGAACGCGCGCCACCGCTTGATCCAGTAAGTCACGGAGCGGGGCCACACGGCCCCGTAGCACGCCGGACCCCTCGACACTCCGCCCCTTCCCGCCCACCTTGTCGGCGCCGCCCCATCCCACAGACCGGAGCACACCATGACCCGCACCCTCGCCGGCACGCTGGCGTTGGTCCTGGCGACCCAAGCCCTCCCCGCTGACGCGCAGCTCCTACGGCAATCGGACCTGACCCTGGAAGACGTGGATCCCGCCTTCGAGCTCACCCTCGAGCACCTGTCCCTCGACGCCCGCTGGATGGGGCTCGCGCCCCGGAACGTGAGGTGGTCCCCGGACGGCGCGTGGCTCTACTTCCAGTGGCGCGAAGACCCGGCTCCCGACCAGGTGCCGGCCACGGATCCGTGGTACGCCGTGGACGCCGATGGGAACGAAACTCGGCGTCTGGACGCCGGCGAAGCCGCGCTCGTTCCCTCCGAGGTGGTCTGGTCCGTCGACAGGAGTCGAGCAGCGTGGACTCGGGACGGCGTGCTCTTCGTTTGGGACGACGAGGACGGCACCCGCCCCGTCTACCGGAGCGAGCGGGAGCTCCGCAACCTGGCGCTCTCTCCCGACGGGATGCGGGCGTTCTTCGCCCACGCGCCGGGGGGTGGTGGGCCAGGCCGCTCCGAGCCCATGCGCTTCGTTCAGGATGCGGGGGACCTGTGGGTCGCGGAGCTCGGGGACGGGCGCGTGCGCCAACTGGCTGCGCCACACGAGCTCGCGGCCGACGACTCCACGGATGCGGCGAAGTGGCTCGCGGACCAGCAGCTCGACCTGGTCGAGTTCGTGCGCAAGCGGAAGCGGGATCAGGAGGTGGCCGACAGCGTCCAGCGGTCGCTGTCGGTCGATCCGGTCCAGGCCATCCCCACGGCCGACGGTGCCGTGCCCACGAATGTCCGCCTGACTCCGGATGGCCGCTACATGACCTTCTTGGAGGTCAAGACGCCCAAGGCGGAGCAGCAGACACATTTCCTGGAATACGTGAACGAGAGCGGCTACGCGGAGCCGCGGTCGGCACGTCCCAAAGTGGGCGAGCCCCTGCCCGAGTTCCGCTTCGGCATCCTGCCGGTGGATCCAACGGTTCTGCCCGATTCCATCGAGGTGACCTGGGCTGAAGCCCCCTCCGACCAGGCCGTGGTCACGCACGGTCCCTTCTGGAGCCCCACCGGTGAGCACGGCGTGGTGCAGATCCTGTCCATGGACCACAAGGACCGCTGGATCGCTTTCATCGACGTGGAGACCGGCGGGCTGACGGTCGTGAACCACCAGCACGAGGACGCGTGGATCGGCGGGCCCCTGGTCGAGGGTCGCTGGTCGTCGGGATGGATGCAGTGGCTCCACGACGGGAGTGGATTCGCCTTCGCCTCGACGGCCAGCGGATGGTCCATGCTGTATCTGGCCGACACGGAGGGCACCGTGACGCAGCTCACCGACGGCGCCTGGGAGGTTCGAGGCGCGCAGCTCTCACCGGACGGGCGTTGGTGGCATCTGACCACGAGCAGAGAGCATCCAGGCGAGGAGCATCTGTACCGGCTGCCGGCCCGAGGAGGCGAGCTCGAGCGCATCACCTGGGGCGAAGGCATGCATCTGGCCGCCGTGTCGCCGGATGGCGAGCGCGTCGCGACGCTCTTCGAAACGCCGCGCCTGATGCGGGATCTCTACCTGCTTGACTCTCGGCCCGGTGCTGAAGCCACGCGGATCACCAAGTCCGGCACCGACGACTTCTACCGGCTCCCCCTCCTGGACAGCGAGATCATCAGCTTCCAGGACTACGACGGGGGCGAGACGTGGGCCGAGATCTGGGAGTCCCCCCCCGATCCAAACAGCGCGGCCGTGGTCTACGTGCACGGCTGCGGCGAATGCGCCCAGGGCGTAACGAAGGGCTGGCGTCGCACGGGCGCCAAGCTCTACGCCAAGTACATGCACGACCGGGGCTTCGTTACCGCCAACCTGGACTACCGGGGCAGCTCGGGGTACGGCCACGCCAACCGGACCTACGCCTACCGCCAGATGGGCGTCAGCGACATCGACAGCGGGTTGGCTCTGCTGGACATCCTCGAGAGAGATCATGGCGTGGCTCGGGACCGTATCGGGGTCTACGGCGGGTCGTACGGAGGCTTCTTCACCGTCATGGCGCTGTTCCGGCATCCGGATCGGTGGCGCGCCGGCGTGGCCCGCTACCCCGTCACCGATTGGGCCCACTACAACCACGGGTACACGAGTCGCATTCTGAACGGGTCACCTACCGAGGACGAGGAGGCGTACAGGGTCTCCAGCCCGGTCTACTACGCCGACAACTACCAGCGAGGGCTTCAGATCCAACACGGCCTCGTGGACAACAACGTGCAGATCCAGGATTCGTTCCGGCTCGCTCAGCTCATGATGGAGAAGGACAAGGACTTCGATCTGGTCGTCTACCCGGTCGAGCCCCACGGCTGGCGACAGGAGTCCAGCCGGCGCGACAGCTACCGGCGCATGACCCGCTGGTTCGAGCAGGAGCTGTTGGGAGACGAGTCTGGCGCCCGGGCCGACGCGAGCGGAGGCTCGAAGCCATGAGACTTTCCATCGATTCGGATCCGACTGTATCTTGGCCGCCATGACAAACCCCCCATTGTGGGAGCGCTTTCGGCGTGCACGCGTCGTCCAGGTGCTCCTGGTCTACCTGGGTGCGTCCTGGGTAGTCCTCCAGATTGCAGAGACCCTCACGGAAGCGCTGTCCCTTCCGGAGTGGGTGCCCCCCGTCGCGGTGATCCTCCTCCTCGTGGGGCTGGTGGTGATCCTGGCCACCACGTGGATCCAATCGCTACCCGCCACCACCGCGGGCGAAGAAGCCGGCGAGCTCCCCACGGACTGGGAGATCGCGCCTTCCGATGCCCTGGCCAGCCTAAAGGCAGGAAGGTTGCCTCACCTCACCTGGGGTCGCGCGATCATGGGGGGCGTGGTAGCCCTGGCCCTGTTGTTCGGGGGTGCGGGGCTCTACGTGGGCTTCAGCGGTCGTCCCGTGGTGCAGCTGGGACCCGCGGAGGTAGGCGCGACCGACGCCGACGAGGGCATCGCCATCGTTCCCTTCAAGGTGAGCGGCGCCGATCTCGAGGTGTGGCGCGAAGGGATGGTCGACCTGCTGTCCACCAACCTGGACGGCATGGGCGGCTTCCGGGCGATCGACAGCCGCACCGTCATCGCACGGTGGCGCGAGGTCGTCGGAGACGAAGAGGCGCCCGACCTGGAGACCTCGCTCAGGGTGGCCGGCCAGACCGGCGCGCGCTACGCCGTGGTGGGCAGCGCCGTCGGCGTGGGCGACAACCTGCGACTGGTCACCGAGGTGTACGATCTCTCGGACGGGCGAGAGATCGGCAGCGCCCAGGCCGAGGGCTCCCCCGACGACGTCATGGAGCTCGTCGACCGTCTTTCGGTGGAAACCGTGCGGGCCCTGATGGCCGGAGGGGGCGAGGAGCTGGCGACCAGCAGGAACCTCGCCGATCTCACGACGTCATCGCTCCCGGCTCTGCGGGCCTACCTGGAGGGCGAGCGCCACTACCGCCACGCCGAGTTTCCTCAGGCGGTGGACGCTTACGAGCGGGCGCTGGAAGCCGATCCCGACTTCGCCCTGGCCCTGTTCCGCCTGTCCGACACGTACGGCTGGCTCGAGAACATCAGCAGCGAGCGCGCGGTGGAGCTGGGCGAGAGATCGATCGCCGTGATCGACCGCCTGACGCCCCGGAACGCCATCCTGGTCGGCGCCGGCAACGCACTCTACTCGGGGGACCTGTCGTACCTGGAGGACCTGGAGAGTGCCGTTCGCAAGTACCCCGACGATCCGGAGATCTGGTTTCTCTTGGGCGAGACGTATTTCCATCTGGGCGAGGTGACGCAGGGCACCTACGCGGACGCCGAAGAGGCCATCACGCGTGCCGTCGAGCTCGACCCGTCCTTTGCCCCGTACCACGTTCATGCCGCGGACCTGGCCATCCTGCGGGGCGACCGGGAAGCGGCGCGGGCTGCCATGGACGCCTACGAGCAGCTCTCGGGCAGCAAACAGGCCAACCCCGAGCAATACGTGGCCTTCGACCTGTTCCTGGGCGATGCGAACGAGCGGGCAGCCGGAGCGGCCGCCGCCATGGAGCTCAGCGAGCGGGACCTCAGCATCCTGTGGGGGCAATACGCCCACCGGTCCGACAACGTCGTCGCCACGCGCCTGATCGCCGAGACGTTCCGGGAGCGCACCGGCCAACCCGGCTGGAATTACGGACTCCTTCGCATCGCGATGAACCAGGGCAGGTGGACCGCCGCCGAAGCCATGCTGCGGGATTCGCTCCAGGGCGGCCCTGAGCCCGGGCACGCCTATCTGCTTCACCGATTCGCCAGGAGCCAACCGGACGAGACGCTGGCCGCGGCGGCGCTCCGGAGCTGTGATCCCGGGAGCTGTAACCCGTGGACCGCCGCGGCATTCGCAGCGGACGAGGGCGACTGGGACCGCCACCGGAGCTTCGTGGACTACCTGCCGCTCCGGGCGGACTCGCTGGCCGAGGCCGGGGACACCCTCCTGGCGCGCCGGACCCGCCTGACCGGCGAAGCGATCGAGGCGTACGGGCAGCTCCGCCAGGGTGATGCCAGCGGAGCCCGCACGACTCTGGAGCGGGTCCAGGGGCAGGTATCTCCAGAGCGCGACGTCACCGTGCGACTCTGGCTGGCCGAGGCATATGAAGCCATGGGCCGTCGACAGGAAGCCTTACATTGGTATGGGCTCCTGCTCGACGGGGACCTGCGTTCATACGCCCACTACAGGATGGCGGGGCTGGCCGAGGAGTTGGGTGACGAGGATCGCGCCCGCGCCGAGTGGACCGCCCTCCTGGTGAACTACGAGCAGGCCGATCCGGACAACCCTCGGCTCTCAGAGGCTCGAGAGGCGCTGGCTCGACTCGGCGGATAGGGCAGGCGCGCCGGCGAGGTCACCGCCGCCGTCCGCAGGACCCAGCGGGACGCGTCGGTACTGGGGCCGCCGGCCCACCGGACCTCGATTCCCTCGACAGACGGGGCCCGGCAGGCCCAAGTTGTGGAACCAACGGCTCCGCAGTCCGGCTGCTCGCCCGGTTCCGTAGCCCCTTCTGCATACAACGATCCGTCGCCCGCTGCCGACGCTGCGTGGAGGAGTCATGTCCGATCTGAATGAGCTGCGCGCCCGACTCGAGGCAGAGCTCGAGGCCGAGGTCCGAAAGCACGGCAGACTCTCCGATCACCTTCGGAACGAGGATCGGGACGTGCCGGCCGACTGGTCCGACAAAGCTCAGTTCCTGGAGAACGACGAGGTTCTGGAGGCTCTGGAAGGACGGGCCCGTGAGCGCATCGAGCGCATAGCCACTGCCCTGCGCCGTATTCACAACGGGATCTATGCGTCCTGCTCGTCCTGCGGCGGAGACATCGAGCCGGAACGGCTCGACATCCTGTCTACGACGACCATCTGCGCTTCGTGCGCCCGGGGGTAGGGCGACGCCTCTGCCGCGTCACCGTCCCAGCCGCAGGTTGCCCTTCCACCACTCCGCCTCGGACAGATCGGCAGGACCCAGGGTGCCTCGTACTGAATCCAGCAGCGCGGCCGCTTCGTAGAGCCGACCGGCCTTCACGACCCAGCGGACGTTCCGGCTGTCGGTGATGTCCGCGAGCGGATTGCCCTCTATGACGATCAGGTCGGCGTATTTGCCGGCCTCGACCGTACCCAGCCGTTCGCCCACCCCCAGGGCTCGGGCGCCGTTGATGGTAGCGATGCGGAGCGCCGACGCCTCCGGAATCCCGGCGAGCACGAGCGCGTGGAGCTCCCGGTGGGATCCGAAGCCGGAGAGATATTCTCCCCAGCTCGGGTGGTCCGTGCCGAGGGTGATCAGGTGGGTGCCCCCCGAGCCGGAAAACCGACGCACCGTCTGACGCTTCACGTAGTAGATCCGCTGGAACTGATCCAGAGGTGTCCGTGGGAGTCGGGACTCCACCGCCTCCCGGGCGAAGGGCGTCAGGAAGCTCATTTCGTCTTCCCAGCGCGTGAAGACCGCCGGTTCCCGGTCGGCGAAGTAGCCGTACGCCGTCAGCGTGGCGTCGAAGTAGACGCTGTGGTCGAGAAAGCGGGCGATTTGCCGGTCGATCCGCTTCAGCGTGAGCGGGTCCGTCAGATCCAGCCCCTCGAGGGACGCGTAGGCCGGTCGGTGAGCCGGTAGCGCCTCTCCCCCGAGGAAGTGCTCGATTCGGTCGATTCCCATCTCTATGGCGTCCCCGGGATTGACCGTGTTCCGGTATCCCGACCCCAGATGGGCCGTCACGGTGAGGCCGTGGAGGTGGGCTCGCTCCACCAGCGCCCGGAGTTGGTGCGCCGCGATGCCCTTTGCCTTGAAGCTCCGGGCGCCACGGGCCGCCCAGTGATCCACCTCCGCCCGCACGCTGTCGGGTGTCATGACCTCGGCCGACCAACCCGGGCGCGCCGCACCGTAGTAGGGACCCGACGAGAAGATGCGCGGACCCGCTACCTCGCCACGCACGATGCGCTCCCGACCGGCCCGGGCCTCGGCAGGGTCGACCTCGCCGGCGGGGAAGGTCGACGTGACGCCATTGGCCAGGAAGATCACGGGGTTCACCCGGTACTCGTCGACACGCCCCTGGCCGAAGAGGTCGATGGCGTAGTGGGCGTGGAGATCGAAGATCCCGGGCATCACGAAGTGGCCGGGCTGGAGTCGGACGACGTTCTCCGAGTTGGCGGCCTCGGCGTTGCTCACCCCCACCCGCAGGATCGAGCCGTTGCGGATCAGGATCCCCGGATTGGGGGTGGCCCGGTCATCGGTGGCGGGGAAGAGCGTGCCCCCGAGCAACACGAGGTCGTCCCGCTCCGGGGCTTGCGAGGCGACCTCGCCGGGCGCCAGGGCGAGGGCCCAGGCGAAGATCGCGAGCGAAACGGTCCATCTCGAGCGTCCTCCCCTCGCCGCCCGGAGCTCCCGTCGATCGAGGCGGGTCGCACGGCCGGACCCGTCCAGGACCCCTCGAGGTGCGGGTCCCATCATCCGAATTCCCTTCTGGGGTCCGCCTGATCCGGCCCTACCCGCCCGACCGTGATCTCCGCGCGAAAGTAGTTCTCGCCTCGTATGGGCGCTTCGGCGAGGCGGCGGAGCAGGGCCAACTGCCCCAGGTGCCACAGAGCGTCGGCCACCGGTCCCTGAAACAGCCTCTCCGGGGTGGACACCAGCGGCTCGTCCCGGGCGAGACGGTCGTCGAAAGCCTCGATGGCCCCGTAGAAGCGGCGGGCCTCGTCATCCCACGGCCCGCCGAGCGGCGGGCGCAGCCCGCAAGTCCCCAAAGCCCTCCGGGGCGTCGCGTAGAACCTTCCGGGCACGGTATGCGAGGGTCGCCACCGCGTGGCGGAGCAGGGCACGGCCGTCGTCGTTCATGGGTCACGGGGCTGAGGGCCACAGGCGTTCCGAGCTACGATAGACTGCGTGGCGCCGCTTTCCAACCGTCGCCATCCCTCTGCCGTCTCACTGGACACGACCTGCCGATCGGGATATCATTGAACCAACATATCGAACTTCGATAGGTCGAAGCTCGATATGATTTCGAGAGACTTGGCGGGCACTGCGGCCTTGCAGCGAAGGACGGACAAGATGAGCGATACGACTCCAGGCAACGTGGAGAAGCTGTTGCCCCTTTCCCGAAGCGCATTCCATCTGTTGCTCGCGCTGCACGAGGGACCGAGCCACGGCTACGCGATCAAGCAGGAGGTCGAGGCCCTGAGCCAGGG
>JBDHLD010000138.1:0-7816 GCA_039586035.1 Gemmatimonadota bacterium
GGCACGATCAGATTCCACGACGCATCCAGGGACCCGGCATCGGCGCTCGTGGGAACCGAGGTCGATGGCGCCGGCAGGGTGTGGGTCTCGACCAGGGAGGCGCCCTGATAGACCCGGACGCGAACGTCGGGCTGGTGGGTGTTGGCGGCGCTCGCCGTCACGAACACGCGCAGGAGGCCGTCCCGGTCGGCGATCAGGGGGACGGACCCGTCGAGGGTTTGCACCGCCTGGGTCAGGTGCACGGCCGCGATGACGAGGTTGTCCCCGGGGGGCGCCAGCGTGGTGGCGGAGGCGGTGGGCGAGTACGCCGAGCAACCCACCTCGTTGCAAGCGCGCAGGCGGTACCCGTAGGTGGTCCCCACCTGGAGACCCTGATCCACGTGGCTCACAGCCGTCGGCGCCTTCGTCGCCACCTCGATCCAGTCAGGCGCAGCCTCGACGCGTCTCTCGACACGGATGTCGTTTGCGTTGAGTCCGTCGAAGATCCACGTCAGGGCGATGCGGTCCTGCCCCGTGGCCGTGGCGTCCAGAGCGGCCGGCGCGGGGGGAGGCACCTGGTCCGTTTCGGCGCCGGCTTCATCGGTGTAGGCCGAGCAGCCACCCGCGTTGCACGCTCGCAGCCGGTAGCTGTATGGCGTCCCGGGCACGAGGTCATGGTCGACGTAGCTCGTGACGTCAGTCCCGACCTGGCCCACCTCTGCCCAGGTGGACTGCTCACCCTGACGTCGCTCGAGCCGAAAGCCGTCCTCGTTCTCGCTCCCGTCGTGCCAGGCGAGGTCGATCCGGGTCGCTCCAACCGCGACAGCCGTCAGTCCATCGGGGGGCACGGGTGGCAACGGAGGCGTGGCTGCGACGGCGTCGGCCGTGAACGTCGAGCAGCCCGCTTCGTTGCAGGAGCGAACGCGGTAGCCATACTCCGAGTCCGGCGCGAGCCCCGCATCGGTGTACGCGGTCGCACCCGGCACGGTGACCGCGACCTCCACCCAGGTGGTCTGGCCCGGACCTGAGCGGGACACGTGGAAGCCTTCCTCGTTGAAGCTCCGGTCTTCCCACGCGAGCCTCACCGTGTTGGCGTCCAACGAGTTGGCTTCCAGGGAGCCCGGTGGGGCAGGGGGTATCTGGTCCGTGCGTGCCTGCGCCTCCTCCGTCGTCTCCGAGCACCCCACCTCGTTGCACGCCTGGACGCGGTACGCATACGAGGTTCCCGGAACGAGGTCGTCGTCGGACATCCCGTCCGTGTCGGCACCCATCACCCGGTGCACCTCCCAGGCCGCCTCACCCTGACGCCTCTCCACACGGTATTCGGTCTCGTACGAGCTGAGGTCCTGCCAGCCAACTACGACCCGGTATGCACCGTCGTTGGCCGCGGTCACGCCGACCGGTGCCAGAGGAGGCTGGAGGACTCCGGAAAAGTCCACCGAAACCGCCTCGTCGACACCCGGGGAGACATGAGCGGCTACCGCAGCGAATGCGTAGCGCTCGGGGTCGTAGCCGCTGAGGGTGACGTCGTAGGGCCCGGCGCGCAGGCCGGTGAGCGAGAAGTACCCATCCGCGTCCGTCACGGCCTCGGCGGCGCTCGGCCCGGAGGCAGAGACCCGTAGGCCCTCCAGTGGACCCCACTCGGTGGAGACGTAGCCGCCGATGGCGGACGTACGAATCCAGGAGCCCGCGAAGGCGACCGTTTCAACTTGCCCGCGGCCGACCGTGACCGCGCGGGAGGTCTCGGTGAAGGCAGCGTCCGCCGGGTGGCTGGTCATTTCCACCAGATAGGTGCCGCCAGCCGCCTCGAAACGATATCCGCCTGTATGGTCTGTGGTCCGGGAGACCACGGTGTCCCCAAGGAGCCGGAGTTCCGTTCCCACCAGCGGCGAACCTTCGACGGTGACAGATCCCGCCACGGTGCCGACATCGGGTTGGGTGGTGTCACACGAGCCGAGGCAGATCAGGGCGGGTGCGCACAGGAGCGCACGGCCCCGCGCCCCGAGGATCTTCCACATGGAGAATGGACCAGGACGGAGTGATGGTCGGGAAACCCTCCTCCTGGTGGTCGGCCGAAAAAGGCCGAGAGCTAAGCCTGATCAGCCCTTGGGCCGGACCGGCCCCCGCGGCGCGGTGGCCGCGGGGCTACCGGCCGGGGTCCCGAGACAGCGCCCGGTAGTACTCCTCCACGAGGTCGCGATAGGCCGGAGGCACTTCGTCGGAGCCACCGAGGAACACCCGGTCGCCGTCCGCGTTCAACTCGCGGCGCAGGGCGAACTCGAAGCGGCGCAGCCCCTCGATGACCTCGTCCTGGAGACGAGCCAGCTCGACCGGGTCGCCGTACACGCGCGTCCGCTGCAGCGCGTCCAGGGACTCGATCACGTCGTCGAGGTCCTGGACCTCCCGGCCCTCCTCCTGTAGCAGGTTGCGGAGCTCCCGGGCCTCCTGCTCCCGTCGGCCGGCCTCCCGCCGGAACTGTCGGATCTGTCCGGGCGAGAGCTCCGCGCGCCGGTCACCGCCCAAGCCGCCGCCAGGCGGCGGCGGACCACCGCCGTCGGGGCGGCCGCCGCTCTGGTCGGGCCGACCGCCCGAGGGGTCGCCCGTGGCCTGTCCCTGGGCCTGCTGTCCGCCCTGGCCCTGTCGCCCGCCCGCCTGGTCGCTGCTTTCCAGGCGCCGCTGTTCGCCGGGCTGCTCGCCGCCCTGCTGGCCCTCGGCCCGTTGGCCCTCCCCGGGCTGCTGGCCGTCACGCTGGCCTTGGCCCGGCTGCCCTTCCCCCGGCTGTCCGTCCTGTCCAGCCTGCCCGGGCTCCTCGCCCTGTTGGCCCGCTCCCTGACGGAGCCGTTCCTCCATGGACTCCATTCCCCGGACCAGCTCACGCGTCCGGTCCAGGGCCTCGGCCATGCGGTCCTGCGGTCTCGAGCCGATCGCTCCCTCAGCGTCCTCGAGACGCTGACCCAGGCGCTCGATGTCCCGTGCGATCTGCTCCTCGAAAGCGTCGGCGTAGGCAGCGTCCCGCTCTTGGGCCACGCCCTTGGAGAACCGGATCTTCTCCTTCAGCTTGTCGTCCCGAATCCCCCCGGCCGCCTCCTGGATCTTGCCGGCCGCCTCTCGCTGGTCCTCCCGGAGCGCCTCGGCGGCGGCTCGGTCGAGCTGCCTCTCCAGATCGGCGACCTCCTCGAACATGGCGTCCTTTCGCTCCATCAGCCGCTCGAGCTGCTGAACGCCGCCAAAGCCCCCCCTTTGAAGGTCCGCCACGTCTTCCCGGATCTGCTCCTGCTCCCGGGCGAGCTCCTCGGCTCGTTGCCGAGCGTCCGCCACGTCCCTGCGGAGCCGGGCGTCCCGCTGCTCCTCCAGCCTTCGCTGCGCGTCCTCCAGCCGGTCGAGGGCCGAGGTGGCCTCGGCGGTGGAGGCGTTGCCCTGGGACCCCGCCGACCGACGCATGGCGTCAGCCGCCTCCTGGAGCCTCCGGGACGCTTCCATGAGGTCCTGGGACTGCGTCTCCCTGGCCAGCCGCTCCAGCTGGCGCGCTGCCTCCTCCGTCTCGTCCGCCAGGGACCGTTGGCTGTCACCGCCGCCGCCTCCACCCTGCTGGCCCGCTGCGGCCCGCCGTCGCTGCCGCTCGGCCTCCTGCTGCTGGCGGCGAGCCAGCTCCTTCAGCCGCTCCAGCGTCTCGTCGAGCTGGTTGTCCTGCTGCTGTTGCTGTCCGCGCTGGACGGTCTCGTACTGGTTCTTCAGCTTGTCGAGCTCGAGCTCGAACAGGTCGGCCAGCTCCTCGGCCTGAGCGCCGCCGCCGCCGCCACCCCCCTGCTGGCCCTCGCCCACCGTTCGCTCGAACGTCTCCTCTGCCTTGAGCACGAGCTGGAGGGCTCGCTGCTCGGGCCCCAGGGCCTCCTTGGGGGCCTGCTCCTCCAGGCGGTCTTCGGCCTCCTTCATGGCTTCGGCGGCCCGCGGTAGCGCCTCACCGATGTCCCGCATGCGGGGGTCCGTTTCGAAGATGCCTCGGTTTGCCATGCGCCGGGCCAGGGTCTCGACCTGCTCCCGCAGGCGGCCCTGGGCCAGGCCGACGCTGACGAGGTTCTCACGGAACGATTCGTCGTCGTAGGACTTCCGGTCTCGAATCAGGTTGAAGGTGGCCGCGATGACCTGGCGCTGCAGCTCCGACAGGGCGCCCTCCAGGGGAGCGCCGCCACCCCCCTGTGGCGGTCCACCCGCCTGGTCCGCCTGCCGGTAGTCCCGCCCGAAGGGGCGAGCCTGTATGAAGTAGATGTCGCTGGTGATCACCTCGCCGGAGCCACCGCTGTTGTCCCGTACGGTGGCGTAGTACGAGATCACGTCACCCGGCTCGAGCTCCCACTCCTCCAGGAAGAAGGTGTGAGTCGCCACGACCTCGGAAAGGCCGGCGCCGCTCCTCCGGTAGAGGTTCACCGTATCCTCGGGCTCTCCATTCACCGAATAGACGAGGTCGAGGGACCCCACACCGAAGTCGTCGTCCGCCCGAGCCTCCACCAGGACCTCGTCGATGGGGCTGGCCTGGATGTCCCGACCCGGCGTGTTGAACGAAATGGCGGGCGGTTGGTCGGTCAGCACGTCGATGGTGTACTGCGGCGAAGCCGGCACGGGCTCGCCGTTGGGGCCCACCAGCTCGATGCGGTAGAACCCGTCCTGGCTGACGACGATCTGACCGGCGAAGCTTCCGTCCTCCTGCCGCTGGAGCTCCTGGGAGGCCTCGTCCACCCAAAGGAAACCCGCAGGCGTGGAGATGGTCGGCGTCGCCAGCAGCTCGACCCGCGTTCCGGCCAACACGGCGATGTCGCCGCCGTCTTCGACGGTGCGGGGTTCCAGACCGGTGTAGGCGGGGAAGTGGTAGACCAGCTTCAGCTCGTCGACGTAGGGCAGATCCGCGACCTCGATCGTGAAGGTCTCCGAGCGGACGCCGGACGACTCCACGTAGTACTCGGTCTCGTCCGCCACATCGAGGAGGAGGATCTCGAACCGACCCGAGTCGGCGGGCAGCATGGGAAGCCGCCGGAAGCCGTTGTCGACGGTGCTCCTCGTCACCAGGTCCACGTCCGGTGACGCGAAGCCGTGAAGCTCGGCCAGCACCGCCTGATCCGAGTTCCGCGCCACCGTCGTGTCGCCGGGGAGCACGATGATGGAGTAGGGGTTCACCGCCGCTGCGTCACGCACCGGGAACAGCAGCGCGGAGACGCCGTTCCGCAGCGGCGCCGGTCCGAAGGCCACGGCCAGCGCGACCAAAGCGACGAGGGCCGCGAGCACACCGGTAGACCGCTGAAGCCCGTGGGCTTCGACCCTCCGTCCGTACTCCACCGCGCGACAGCGCTCCACCGCTTGCTGGACCATCCGGTCCAAGAGCTCGGGCGAGGGGTGTCCCACGTCCTGTCCGTCACCCAGCTCGAGAGCGCTCAGCAGCGCCGCCTCCAGCGTGGGCTCGTGCTCTTCGAGGTATAGGGCGACCTGCTGGTCGGTGACCCGGCGAAGCAGCGGGCGGACAAGGAACCAGACCGCGAGGGACACCAATGCCACGTAGGCGACGACCCGGAAGCCCGTCACGGCCCGGGGGGTGAAACGGAAGAAGTCCATGCCCAGGGCCGAGGCGGCAAATGCCACGAATCCCAGCCCCAGCACGACGGCCAGGCCCCGCAGCGCGACCCGCAGACGCCAGCGCCGGCGTACCTGCCCGATCACGCGCAGCACCTGGGCGTGGCCGCCCCTGTTCGTTCTACGCACGGACACCTCCCGTCTCTGACGCCCTTCCCCGGGAAAGGCGATTCGACATCACGGTCTCTGCGGCAAGCAACACGAACGCCCCTATCAAGAGGAAGCGCCAGAATCCCTGCCGCCGTTCCAGGTCCTCGACCCTCACGACACTCGCTCCACCCGCTACCTGCCCCTCCTCGTCCGCCACCGGAGCCGCCTGGACGGCCAGGACCAGCTCCTCGGGGTCCATGGCGCGAAGGTCGGATTCCTCGATGTCTACGTTCACCGCCACGGTAACGGGCCTGGCCTCCTCGGAGCCAGGGGCACGAACCTGGTAGAACCCGTGCTCCGGGAGGTCCAGGAGCGCCCGGGTGCCCGGTTCGATCGCCACCGTCTCTCCGTTGGGAGTCAGCGCCACCCGCTCGTCCTCGACCCGGGCCCCCGTCGGCAGGTCGTCCGTCCGCCGCAACCCCAGCGCCTCCGGGTCCCCGAGATCCAGCACATCGCCGGCGACGTAGGCCTCGGGGACAGGGCCGTGCCCGGTGAGGTAGGTCACGGTCTGATGGAGCAGCGGCAGGAAGAGGGGCTGGAGGACCAGGTCGTTCCAGAAATTGTCCGTTGACGACGCCCAGACGATGACGCGCCCCTGGCCGACCCTTCCTTCGACCATGGCCGGCTGGCCGTCGTCGTACCGGGCGAGCACCCGGGCGCTGTCCACGGGCGTCAGGGCTCGGTACCGGTAGAAGCGGGCGCGGGAGAAGTCGCCGCCATCGGGCCCGGCGAAGGTCTCCAGCACGGGATGGCTGTAGTCCACGTACCCGAGCCGGCCGGCCTCGAGCCGATCCACAGGGGCGCCCACCGTGGCCGGCAGCAGCCCCGCAGCGGCCGGAGCGACGCGGCTGGACTCTCCCAGTACCACGAGCGCGCCGCCCCCGGCCTCCAGGAAGCCACGCAGGTTGTCCGCGGCGGGCCCGCTGAGCGGAACGTCCGACAGCACCACGACGCTTCGTTGGGCCAGGTCCGCCGTCAGGGCGCCCGAGCCCCGCACGTCCACCCGGTACCCGGCCCCGCGTGAGATCCCCAGCGCCCGCTCGAGGTAGAGTGTGCTGCGGCCCCCGGCCGAGGCACCACGCACGACCAGAACTGAACGGGCCCGCCCAGGAGAGATGGCGAACCTCCTGGCGTCGTCGGGTGTGAGCCCATCTGCCGAGACGCTCACCTCGCCCCGGGTGAAGGGTCCGGGGAGGGTGAACGGCTCGAACGTGACGCCCGCCGCTCCCTCGGCGCCGAGCGTGGCCATGGCCGACTCCAGCGCTCGTCCGTCCACCGACAGCGTCACCTCTATGTCTCGCGGCTCCTGACCGCCCACCCGCGTGAGCCGAGCCGCAGCCGTCACCCGCTCCCGGCCGCTGAACAGATCACGGCGCAGCTCCAGATCTGCGACGGTGACGTTCTCGGGCGCCGGGTCACCATCCGCGCCGCCTACCGGAACCGGCGTGATCCGGACGTGTGCCGGAAGCCTGACGTCTGTCTCGCCGCTCCATCCTGCACGCTGGAAATCAGAGAAGATGAAGAGCTCCTGGTTCGGTAGATCCGAATCCGCGAGGATGCTCTCGACCAGCTTGAGCGCTGGTCCGTACCGGGTCCCCATGGAGCCGACGCGGACCTCTTCCAGGGCCCTCACCAGCCGCTCGGGCTCGGAGACGGACCGGGTGGCTGCCCGGGCACCCTCGTCGAAGAAGATCAAGCTGGCTCGGTCGACGGGCTGCAGGCCGGTGGCCACTTCGGTGGCTGCGGCGATGGCCGCGTTCCAGCGATCGCCATGGGACATGCTGTACGAGCGGTCAAGCAGGATCACGACCTCCCTGGGGCCCAGGACCGTCCCCGCCGCAAGATCCACATCCGTGAAGAGGGGCCGGGCGAAGGCCGCCACCAGCAGCACCAACGCGCTGGCGCGCACCAGCAAGAGAAGCCAGTGCCGGATCTTTCGTCGCCGCATGGAGCGGTAGGGGATCCGCTCGAGGAACATGAGCGACGGAAACTCGACGACGCGGCTGCGCTGCCGTCGGGTGAGATGGAGGATGACCGGCACGGCGAGGACCGCGAGCCCCGCCAAGAA
>JBDHLD010000047.1:0-29109 GCA_039586035.1 Gemmatimonadota bacterium
TGGGCGCGTTGTGGCCAAAGGCCCCGCTCCTCACCGCGAAGGTGTAGACCCCGGGTTCGGGATCGCCCAGCTCGAACGACGGCAGAGGTGGCGGCGGCCGCACGTAGCGCCGGAAGCGAAGGAAGCGCACCAGCGCCCGGGTGTTCCAACGCTGGATCCCCAGCGTTGCCGAGAGGTCCCGCTGCCGCCACGACGATCCCTCCAGCAGAGTCGACGCGCTCGCTTTCGAGAGACGGGTCGGCTGAAGTAGAGGCGCCGTGTAGGTCAGGAGGTTGCGGCGCAGGCGCAGGAACCTGGGAGGTGCCGTGGTCCCGTCCGTTACGACCTCGGTGCGGCCCATCTCGTCGTCGACCGACACGGACACCACGCGCCGCACCACCGGCGTCGACCCATCCTTCGGGACCACCAGGATCAGATCCCTGGCCGACAGGTCGGTCACGGCGCCGTCCAGCCACACGACCCGAGCACCGGGATCTGGATGCTGCTCCCTGTGCCGAATCGGCCGCAGCTCGTTCCACTCGGCGCGCGCCTGGAGCTCGCCCGTCGTCTCGAAGGTCTGGGGAACCTCGTCCGGCCCCGGCACGCTCTTGATCTGTGTGCCCGTAGGCACGACGGCCCGGCCGGCGAATCCGGCGCCGGTGGTGCCGAGCTGCTGCCGCAGCGCCGGATCCAGGTCGGCAGTGCCGGACAGGGCCGAGCTCTCCACCGTGAACGCCACGTAGGTGGATGCCGCCACGCCCGGTCCCAGCTCGTACCCGATGGCCCGGGCCAGTTGGCGTACCGAAAGCCTCTCTGTGGCCGGCCGGAGGAAGCCCTCGTTGGCGACACGATCCTGGTAGAAGCCGAGCACGTGGAGTACCGACGCCCACGCGTCCAGCAGAGCGATGGAGATATCGTCTGTGGACCGTTGGGTCAGGGACTGGAGGGGCCGCGTGCCCTCGCCGTCGCCGTCGGGGATCTCGGCGCGGGAAAGCGACGACAACATGCGCCGGAGGAAGCTCCCGTGCGTGCCCGGTCGGTAGGAGATGTCGGACAGTCCGGGACGGTTGTAGAGAGGAGGCACCGGCCGCTCCGGCTGGCAGCAGCTGCATCCCTCGGGATGCCCGGGAAGCGGACGCGTGCTCATCGGCCTCCCTCCATCAGGATCTCGAGCCGTCCGTACTCGGGCACGCTCGGGTCGTTGTCGAGGCGCGCGATCTCCAGCCGGCCCATGGCCATGAAGCCGAGCTCCAGCTCCTTCCCGGCCGGCCGGTCCCAGCGCTTGAAGCGGTTCTTCTTGGGCGGTGTGGCGTCGGTGTCGACCCAGAGGACGCCCGGCACGGCCATGGCCGCGCTCACGATCTGGCTCAGGAACACGGACTCACCGAAGGTGAACCGGTCCGGGTGGAAGAAGCCGACTCGGCCGTCGGACAGAACCTCGCTGCTGAAGGTCTGGAGCAGCGCCTCTTTCACGTCTGCGGCTACGAAGTCGTGGTGAGCGCACACCGTGAGCACCAGCTCCACGGGGACGAAGCGAGGCGGTTCCACCTCCAGGTCGTAACCCGCCAACGGGAACCGCTCCATGAAGTCCACCAGCTCGGCCTCGAAGGCGCGGTCCACGACCCTACCGCCGAACCGGTCCACGGTCAGGAACACGGTGTGCCAGCTGCCCGTCCAGCGGAACGTGGCCGCTGCTCGCTGCACGTCTGGGTGCAGTTGGGCGGCCCGCTCGTAGTCCTCCTCGGTGACGGCGCGCTGCTGGCTCCGGAACGCCTGGGGGGCGTACAGCCGGGCTTCTCGCTCGGGCTCGGGGTCCTCGCCACCGGTGGAAGCCAGGGGGTTCCGGACCGACAGGATCCCCGTGTCGCTGCTCACGATGTGGGCAATCGCGTCCGCCCCGACGTTTCCGACCCGCCCTCCGCCCAGGCGGTAGCGTGCCACGAGCTCGGTCCCCGGGTCCGGACAGCGCCCGTGGCGGTCGTCCCCGAAGCGGAGCCGCGCACCCCCGTTTCCGTCGGCCTCCACTACGAAGTCCCGGTCGAACCGGCTGCTGGCCAGCAGGTCGCGACCCGGCGACCAGAGCCGCTCTTCGGCGCCCGCCTCCCGGAGGAACACCGCGGGGAGGGCGTCCCGCACGTCACCGCCGGTGGCCTTGCGGGCCGGGGCGTCGGGATCGAACGGCACGCGCTCACCCGTCTGAAGCCGCACCGTCCGCCTCCAGGCGAGACGCCCCTCGTCAAGGATGGGTCTGAAGGGCGACGCGGTAGCCGCTCCCAGCGACCTCGGCCCCATCGTCAAGCCGTGGTCCACCAGGACTACGTTCCCACGCGCGACGCTCACCGCCTCCGGGTCGCCACCCGGACCGTCCACCTCCTCGACGCAAAGCGGAAACGGCAGGGCATCGTCACGGTGCCACTCGACTTCCGCCAGGCGAAGACGCTGCGTGCCCGGAGGGTCGCCCGGAGTCTCCGGAAACAGGGGGTCTTCCGTGAACCGCACGTGGGTCAGACGGACCGCATGCCGGCGCGAGGGGTCGGCGTCCTCGGGGCGCCCGGTCGTGGGACTCCGGGTCTCCTCGAAGATCAGCACACTCCCCGGACCGAGCTCCAGGAGCCCGTTGCCCGGGTCCTGGAGTGTGGCGCCCGTAGCGCCGACGGGCAGGCAGCACTCCTTCTCTCCCCACGTATAGAACCGGATCTCGTTGTACGCGGACCGTACGGTGAGGTCGTGCATGGTCTCGAATACCTGCGCGCCGGCCTCCATCGCCGACCGCAGATCCTCGGGGCTCAGGCGCGCGGGGAGGGCAGCGATGCGGGACGTGAGCACGGTGCCGCCGCGGTCTTCGACGGCTCCCGACTCCCGCGTCGCCGGCCCCGGCAGGACCGTGCCGTCTGCCGCCGGGTCCACGGTGACGGCCACCCATGCCCGGGCGTTCGCGCCCTCGTGGAGCGTGTAGTCCAGGAGCCGGGCGTGTCTCCGGACGGAGGCCCGCTCTCGGGCCGTGCCCAGGTAGGCCTCAGTGGCCACCGCATCCTGGTGATAGCTCAGGTGGTCGCCGGCGTAGGCGAGGACCTCCACCAGGGTCACGCCCGGGTCGGCGGCGTTGCGGTCGGTCCACTCCGGGACGCTAACCGCCATCCGGTCCAGCATCAGGCGCCGGAAGCTGGCGTAGTCCTTGGCCAGGAGATCGATGGGCGGGTCCTCGACCAGGTCGGGCGGGCAGTACGTGTCCGGCTCGCAGTCGAAGTCGCTCCGACAGTCCGCCTTGAACGAGAACGGGACCTCGCCGAGGTGGACGTCGAACCCGTCGGGGGGCGCCGATTCGCCGGGTGCCGCGATCAAACGGAGGGTGTAGGTGGAGAAGTCACCGGGTTCGTCGACCGTGACCGTCAGCACATTGCCTGCGGCCGAAACGCCGTCGATCTCGATGCCCTGGACCCGCACCCCGCCGTCAATGACCACGTTGTCTCGGGTCAGGGCGGTCCCCGGATCCGGCACGCCGTCTGCCTGGCCCGGGAGGTTGTGGATGAACACCAGCTCGAGCGTCGTCTGGTCGGCTGAAGCCACCTCGACGTAGTCGATTCCGTTGAGGACCGGCCGGCCGTCGGTCCCCACCGTGCTTCGAACGGCCTCCCGTCGACGTTCGCTGCCGCAGTCGTACCGGACGCTCACTAGACCTCCCGCGTGAGCGTAGCCACCCGCTGCTCCCGGGTGCGGCGGATCTGGTACTGGACCACGACGCGGAGCGTCGAGTCCTCGGCGCTCACCTCCACGCCCTCCACGGCGATGAGGTCGCCGAGCCACCGCTGCAGCTCGCCCTGAACCAGGAACGAGCTCGTGGTGGCCATGGTCGGGTCGTTGGGCTCGAACACCTGCTGGAGCAGCCCGCTCCCGAAGTCGGGCCGGTTCACCCTCTCGCCGGGCGTGGTGAAGAGGACCAGCTCGATGAGGTCTCTCACGTGCTCCTCGAGAGGTGTCGCGGCGGTCCGTCCGCGCCCGTCGAAGTTGAAGGGGAAGTCGACGTGGATCATTGGGCCACGACCCTCGTCTGGGTGACCGCGACGATCGGAGGACCTTGGGGCGCCATCGCCGGATTCTGGCACAGGCCGGCGCTCGTGTTCAGGATGGCCGGGAGGCCGTTGATCAGGACCCGGGTCGCGGGCGCGACCCACTGCGTCCGCACGCAGGGGCTGGGGGCACCAGTCACGTTGAAGGCACAGCCCGTGATCAGGAACTGGTCCGCCATCGTTGCCGCGGGCATGCCGCTCACGAGCACCCGGGGGCTGCCGGGCACGACGTTCATGGGTCCCGCGTGGGGACAGGTCGCCGTGGCTCCCACGTGCATCACAAATCCAGGCATTCGCAATAACTCCGCGAGCAGGGTTCGCGGTTCGTAACGGGACGCAAGCGCGACCGGGGGGGAGGGCCGCTCTCGCCTCGGGGGTTGGGTCAGGTCACGACCATGGCCCCCTGGTTGACCGTCACCGTGGGCCCGACCATGACGATGGACGCGCCCTTTCCGTTCTGTATGTAGATCCCGGTGTCGTTGACGATCAGCGTGGCGCCGGTAGCGCTCTTCAGCATGATGCCGCCGGTGGGTCCCGGGAGGTCGTTCACGATGATTCCGTTCTGCAAGGTCGTCTGCATGGTGATGGCGGGAACGGCAGGCGGAGCCGTCAGCGCCAGCGCGGGAACCTCGGCGGCCGTTCCCCAGAAGCACCCCGTCCAGATCGGATAGTCCGCGTCGCCTTGCTCGAACTCGACCCAGACGCCGGAGCCGATGGGAGGCACCGCGAAGAAGCCGTGCTGGATCCCGCCCACGGGTGCGCACGGCATGGCCCAGCTCGACAGCATGACGTTCGACACGTCGGGCACCATGACCTGAATCCGGCCGATCTGCATGGGATCGACGTTGTTGATCACCGTGCCCCGGTACTTGCCGTAGTGGCCGCCGCCGTTTCCGTTCATACCGGTATCCGGGGTAGGTTGGAGACCAACGCGTTGCGCACGAGCGAGAAGCTCTGCTTGTACTCGCCGCGGCTGATGGAGTGGGTGACGCGGTTGACGTAGTAGAGCCCGTCGAAGGCGTGTCCGCCGCCGCGCACTCCCACCAGCTTGCGGGCTCTCAGCACGCGCCCGTACCGCAGGACGTTCAGGGTTCCGTTGGCGGTGACCACGTCCATGGAGCGGGCCGCCTTGGCGAGCCCGATCATCGCGGCCTGGATCGGGTTGTACTGCGCCAGACCCGTCATGTACTCGATCCGCTTCGGCACCGGGGGCACCAGGCCCAGGGGCGGCGAGAGGGGCGTCACCGGGGGAATGGGAATCGGAATCGGCACCTTGGTGGCTTGATTCTGGATGATGGCGATGGGCAGCGTCGCCCGCTCCGAGTCGAAGCCGAAGCTCAGGGACTCGACGTTCGTGTGGACGTCCATGTCGACGTTGAGAGCGGGCTGCGGCACACCCACGCGGATCTCCGGACCCCAGTACGCCTTGCTCATGCCCGGAGCCGGACCGGGCTCGATGTAGAAGACGTAGCCCACGCGGTTGGCGAGTCGGCGGATGTAACCCAGGTCCTTGCCGTCGTGGAGAGGGATTCGCTCGAGAGGGACCGGCACGTCGATCAGAACGCTGGGGATGACCAGCGGTACGATGCCAAACACCGCGTACTTGGCCAGAATCACCAGGACGCGGGCAAAGTCGGGCATGGCGGGGTAGGGGATTCCCGAGAAATCGATGTAGTCCATGACCCGAGACAGGTCCTCGCCGGTCACCGACAGCTGCGGCTCTCCACTGCTCCCGCCGCCCGTGACCTGGTGGTTCGTCATCACGCCGTCCATCAGGACCTCGGTGATGCCGTTCACGGTCACGTAGATGACCACCCGGACCAGAGGGAGCGGCGCGGCTCCTCCGGCGAGCATGAACAACGTGTGGAGCGGGGACCGCTTGCTCAGGTTGAACGTCAGCTGGAAGCCGCTCGCACCGGTGCTGGCGGTGGTGATCTCGACGCCGGTCAACGCCTCCATCACCTCCCGGGGAGCCGGAATCGGGACGGCCGGTCCGATCATCAGGCCCATGTTGATCCCGCTAACCACGTGCCGGCTCCGGCGTGCCTTCAGGTAGCGTGACGCGTAGCCGGCGGCCCACGGTGGCCGTCAAGTCGGCGGGGCGCATGGCCCCGTTGCCGTCGCAGATACGCCAGAACAGCTCGGGGTCCGACAGGTAGAGCGCCGCCAGGTTGTCCAGCCGATCGCCCTGCTGAACGGGGTGCTCGGCCATCGTGGCCAGCGCGTCGGGGTCCGGAGCGAAACGACGCCGGAGGTAGGCCACGGTGCGGCCGTCGGGCAGCACGCGCGTCGCGGTCGCTACCCCGTGATACCGACTGTTGGGGGGAAAGCGACTGGTGGCCGCCGAGAGATCCAGGAGCGCTTCCAGGGGGTTGCTCACGGCAGGTTCTCGATGCCGAGGGTGCTCAGACCGGGATCTCGGTGGCGCGCGGCCAATCGCTCCTTGTGCTGCTGGTACGACAGGTAGAGGCTGCCGCCGCGGTGACGGAAGCCCAGGTCGTCCACGGACAGGACCCGCATTCCCAAGCTGACCTTGGCGCGGATGGGATTCAGGTTCGGGTCGAACGCCTCTTCGGTGACGCTGAACTCGGTGAGGCGAACCGGCAGGATGCGGTTCTCACTCCACACGAAGAGGGTCAGTGGCGCCTGAACCGGCGCCACCTCGAGCACGCCCTGGCCCAGCCGTCGGTCGTTCTCCACCAGACGGTCGCTGGGTGGGTACATGATGCTCTCCAGCGCCGCGAGCTGCGGATGGATGCCCACCTCCACGGCCGTGTCCTCGGCGACCTCGAGCTGGTCGGTGGCGTCGAGCTCGGCCTCCAGGCTGATGGTCTCCACGGGCGGGCCCTTGAGGCGAAGGGCATCCGACCGACCGCCCTGGCCAGCGTCGGCGCTCTGGATCTGGAAGCTGCGGGACAGGTTCTCCGGGTTGTACTGCAGCGCGATGACCCGCTGAATGGCCGAGGACGCCGGGTCGATGAGCACGAGACCTCCTCGAACCAGGCGAGGCGACTTGGGAAACGATGTCATTGCGTCTCTCCTGGCGCGGGTGGAGCCTGGTCGGCGGCGGGAATCGAGCGGGTAGATGAAGCGCCGCCCCGGCCCGGATCGGCCGAACGGGCGGCTGTAGCGCGGACCCGAGCCGGATCGGCCGAAGGGCCGGCTGCAGCTCCGACCCGGGCCGGACCTGCCGAGAAGCTGCCGTATACGGTGCGCGCGATCAGACTCCCGAGCTCGCGGGGATCGGCACCGGCGCCCGGTGGTGTCCAGGTGGTCCGGATCTCGGTGATGTCGGCCGGGGAGGTGAGCCCCGTCGGGATATCGCCCCCGGTCAGCAAGCGCTCGAGCTCTTGACGGAAGCCGAGGCTGACCTCGCCTCGGTCGGTTGCGGGGATGCCTCGCAAGACCAGCTCCCCGATCTGGACGTCTACCCTGAGAGGAGTCACGTCCAGCCTCCGATCTCCACCTCGGTCAGGGGCTTCTCGAGCTTGGCGTACTCGGTGCGCGCGGCGCGGAGCAGGTGCTTCATGCCTACCGGCTGGTCCTCGGAGGCAGCCAGGAACGCCGCCCCGAGGGCGATGTTGCGGATGTTGCCGCCCGCCACGTTGAGGCGCGCGAGGCGCTCGACGTCGAGCGCCTCGGTGGGCGTGTCGGCCGGGAAGGTTCTGCGCCAGATCTCGGCGCGCAGTCTCGCGTCCGGGAACGGGAACTGGACGATGAAGCGGATGCGACGCAGGAAGGCCGAATCCAGGGCGCTCTTCATGTTCGTCGTCAGAATCGCCAAGCCCCGGTACGCTTCCATGCGCTGGAGCAGGTAGCTGATCTCCAGGTTGGCGTATCGGTCGTGGCTGTCCTTCACCTCGCTGCGCTTGCCGAACAGCGCATCTGCCTCGTCGAACAGGAGAATCGCTCCTCCCTCCTCGGCTGCTTCGAAGACCCGAGCGAGGTTCTTCTCCGTCTCGCCGATGTACTTGCTCACGACCTGGCTCAGGTCGATGCGGTAGAGGTCCAGCTCGAGCTCGCCTCCGAGCACCTCGGCGGCCATCGTCTTGCCCGTCCCGCTCGCCCCGGCGAAGACCGCGCTGATGCCCAGGCCTCGACTGCCCGCGCGACCCATGCCCCAGTGCTCGTAGACCCTCGCCCGCTGACCCACGTTCGCCGCGATCTCACGGAGGATGCGACGCTGCGGCTCGGGCAGCACCAGCTGATCCCAGTCCGCCATCACCTCGATTCGCTGCGCCAGGTCGTCGAGGCGCGGGCGTGACTGGATGCGGCACGCGTCCCAAAGCGCACGAGCCACGTCGTGCTCGTCGCCGGACAGCCCGGCGGTCAGGTGCGTGCGGACCGAGTCGATGCCCTCGAGGCCCAGCCGGAAATGCCCGACCACCCTCTCCACGTCGCCGTTGAGCTGGGCTGCCCGGTCACCCAGGATCTCCGTCCAGACGGCCCGCTGCTCGTCGGGTGGGGGGCGGTCCACTTGCAGCCTGACCGTCACCCGGCCCGGGGTGGGAACGGGCTCGCGGGCCGAGACCGCGACAGCTCCTTCGATGCGTCGGAGCAGGGCTGAAGCGGCGGCCGTGCCGCCCTCGCCCGCGAGATTCCGGCAGTCGATCAGGAGGACGCACCCGGTCAGGGCGGCCTCCCGGTCCCAGAGGCGGGCAAGCGCGTCACGCTCGTCGGCGCCGGTGGGGATGTTGCCGGCGTCGATCACAAAGAGCCGCACGCCAAGTGTGGAGGCAGCGGCAGCAGCCACTGCCCGGGCACCTTCCACCTCCGGCCCCACGAGTTGGCACACCGGGAGTCGCGGCGTGACGGTCTCCTGGCCCCACACGGCCGCCAGTCGTTGGGCAACGGTCCAGTGAGACGGCACCAGCAGCGCCGGGGGTTGGACGGGCCGCACCAACGCGCGGAGCCGCTCGTCCAGGTAGACGATGCCGGTGAGGTGGTGGAGGATCCGTTCGTCTATCCTCAGCGGGCTCGAGACGGCGATGTCGCCGCGGCCCAGCTCCACCATTCGCCACGCTCGCAGTGGAGCGGACGGGGTGATGGCGCTCCAATGGGCCTCGGGGAACGCCGCGAGGGCCAGGGAGAAGGTCGGGTAGGCCAATCTCGCGTCACCGCTCGCGTCCGCGCACAGCCCGGCGAAGGAGCTGTCGAGCTCCATGCCGGCACAAAGGAGGAGCACGAGGCGCTCGAAGCGCGACAGGCCGAACGTTCTGGCGAGAGCGTCGAGGGCCGAAGCGCCGGCGCCCGGCGCCTCGTCAGCGTCCGCGGTCGGAGGCCGAACCGCTTGCTCGTCGGTGGGCGCACGGTCCACCGTCGCTCCGGGCGAAGGTCCCGGCGGGTTCTCGCCGCCACCGGCAGCTGCATGTTGACGCAGCAGCTGCCGCACCTCGTCCAAGGCGGCGGAGAGCTGCGCCTGGTTGGCCACGGTCCAATCGTCCACCGCACGGGGCCCAGTCATGGGATCGTCACCGACTGGCTCGCATCGAACACGGGCGGTGACGCTGTCCGATCCACCAGGATCGAGTCCACGCCGTCGACCCGGAGGCGTGTCCATTGGCTGCCCGAGGCGAACGCGTCCGACGTGAACGTGAGCGTCTGGGCGCTCTCTCCCGCCATCGCGTCGGGTGCCAACTCGCGATTACCCACGATCAGCCGAACGCGCTGCGTGCGGCGCACGGGGGGGCTCACGTCTACGGTCACCGTGACGTCGGAGCCCGCGGCCGCGGCGGCGACCGAGTCCAGACGGGGAGCCAGCAACACCGGGATCTGGTTCGTGTGCCGGTCGTCCTCCCCGGCGACACGGACGATGGCCTCCACCGCGTAGACGCCCGCACGCCAGTTCGCCGGGTTGAGCGGCGACGCGTCCGGAACCGGGGCCGCCGGCGGGTCCGGCGGCATACGCACCTGGAACTCGTGATCGGTGGCGCCCGCTTCCGCGCCCAGCTCCACGAAGTCCCCCTCCCGCAGCCGAGTGAACCGCGCCGCGACGGTGTCGCCCTCCAGCCTGAAGCCCGTGAGGGTCAACAGCTCGCCCATGCGCACGGCTGTCTGGTCGTCCGGAGGCGAGGCGGCGTCGAGTGCCGGGAACGGCGGCCTCGCGCTGGCGTGGACGATGACGCCCCTGTCCCTACCCGTGGCGGGATCGGGCTCGCCGCGTGTGAGAACGGGCAACGCCGACCGCGTAGGCAGAGTGCTCTCGATGAGCAGCACCGACGCCTGGTACGCCACGGACGGCCTGTACTTCGCCTGGAAGGCCGTCCACAGCTTGGACATCTCCTCGGTGTTCAGCGGGTGGGGCGCCAGCTTGATCTGCTCGACCTGATCTGCCAGGTCCGCTGCCGTCAGGGCGGCGACGGTGGGGGGCAGAATGCCGCCGTCCACGTCCGTCGGCGCCGCCAGGCTCCGCCGGATGGCATCCCGACTCAAGACCGGCGTCTCGTGGAGGAGCTGCATGGCATAGCCCAGCAGGATCTCGCCCTCGAAGTCGTCCGATCCGTACGCCGTGAGGAGGTAGAACAAGTCGAGGGCGAGGGGCGGATTCGTGAGGCGCGCCCCGTTGCGGTCCCTGGATGGGAGATCCGCGTTCCGAAGGGCTGCGTTGGGCGTGACCTGGTAGAGGAAAAGGTTGAGCTGGGTCTTCTCCTGCTCGCCCGTCTTGATCCGGTCCGGAGGCAGGGCGGTCACGTCCACCGGGCCGCCCACCGAGTCGCTCACCGAGTGGTCGATCATGCCGTTGTCCAGCAGATCCTTCAGGACGGCGGTGACCGCGGCGAGGCCCAACGGACCCGTCATCGTCGGCCTCCGGTCCGCTGCTGCAGATACTCGTCCAGCGTGAGCTTCGGCGGTGGCTCGACTGGTCGTTCCACCGACGCGGGCTGCCGCGGCCTCGGCATCGGGCCTCGCACCTCGATGCGGCCGATGGATACGCGGATGACGGGGGACGCGTCCGCTGCTGGCGAGTCCGACAGGACGTGCCCGCCGTTGGGTGAGGACCCGGTGGCTTCCCGGGTCGTGGCAGGGTCGGTTGGGACGGGCGCGATGGCAGGGCGGAGCTGTTTGGCGTCCGGTCGCGGGAGGGTGTCGTCCGTACGGGCGGCGGCGGCCTCGGACCCTGCGACCTGGCGCTTACCGTGGACCGAGGGGTCGCCCGTCGAGGCCCGCTGCCCGGGTCCCGATACCGTCGAGCGCTCGGACCTGGGATGGCCTACTACGGCGGGCGACCCGGTCTCCTTCTTGCCTGCTCCGTATCTTGCCCCGTCGTCCCCCCCAGGGACCTGCACTTCGGCAACCACCCGTCCCAGCCCCGCACCGGGTCTGAGCGGCCCCCCCGGCGCGGACCCCGCGCGTTCCAATCCAGCGCGCGGGCCGGGGACTTCTTCATTCCTACCACCGAGCCTCGCCTCGGGGACACCGGGATCTGAGCGTGGCGCCGACGGCGTCTCGGAACCAGCGGCATCGTCTGACGGCGAGAACGGTCTCGAGGGACGCGAGCCAGGAGGTGACTCCGCGGTGAGCCGTCCCCGGTGGACGCGCGGTTCCGGAGAACCAGGCGGCGACCGCCACTCCGCTTCGGCACCTGCCGTCGGACTCGGCTCCACCACAGCCGCGGGGTCGCTCCGCGGTGGCTCGAAGCGGGACGGGACGCGTGGCCGCACCGCGGCGGAGGCGGCGGGCCTGCTGGTGGGTTCGCCCGCGCCTGCCGACTGGGGTGCAGATCCGATGGCCCGTGCCCCGAGGGCCGCAAGCAGGTCGCTCACGGTACCGCCTGCTCGAGGTAGGCTTGGCGGCGCGCGGGGCTCAGCGCCAGGATCTCGCCCTCGCGCCACCCGTAGCGCGACGCCAACGCGTGCACTTCGGCCAGCGTGCGTTGGGCCCAGGCGTCGATCTCACTCCAGAAAAACGGCACCACGTCGAATTCGGCGGTCCAAGCGTGCCCACATGCGAAGCATTCGACGCCCAACTCGATCCTGGCCAAAGGATCGGCCGCCGCCATCGCGTCCGACACGGCCCGCACCACCGACTCGGGTAGCGGTTCGTCGGCCCCCACGACGGACAGCACGCAGCGCTTCAGCAGGCTCTTACGAGCCGAGTCCACGTCGGGAGCCGACTGCACGGCGACCAGGTCTGCCGTGTTGACCAAACGCACCCGAACCCGGACCCCGTCGGCCTCGACCTCGACCGCTTCGGGCGGAGGGGCCGACGCCAGGCCGACGTCGGCCGCGTCCAGCGACAGCTCCAATGCCTGGGCGCAGGCCGGGCATTCCACCAGAGCCGTCAACTCGGAACCGAAGGTCCTGGCGCGAAGCTCCAGAAGGCGTCGGTCGCGCTCGCCGAGGGGTAGCTGCTCGAGGGTAGCTGCAGACAGCTCCGGTGCCGCCATTCCCAAGAGCGCCAACGCCTGGTCGGACCGCGCCCTGTGACGAGCACGCTCCCACACGTCCAGGAGCTCCGCCGCAGTGAAGCCCTGGAACACGATCAGCCCGCCGGCTCCGTGAACGTGGGCTCACTGGGCTCGGTCACCGCGTAGTCCCGCTCCCAGCCCTCGTTCTCCAGCTTCAGGGTCTGGATCGCCACCGCGTTGGCGTTGGCGTCCAGGTCCGAGAGCGCCTGGTACTCGGACACCCAACAACGGAAGATCTTGTAGGCCACCGCGAGCTGTCCGGCCTCGTTGTAGACCTCGAGGATCACGTCCTTGCGGAAGTCCTGGAGCGACACCTCGGTGCCCAGCGCGGACCCGTAGTTCCAGACCTTGTTCGCCCACCGCTCGAACTCCGGATCGTGGGTCACGCCTCGCTCGAGCGTGATGGCATCGTACTCGGTGCGGCCGGGTGACTTCCGGCTGCTGCTGGGGTCGCCGCCCTCGCGGTGGGTGACCACCTCCGTCGTGCGCTTGAGCGCGCCCACCTTGCTGACACCCGCCACGTAGCGACCGTCCCACTTGATCCGGAACTTGAAGTTCTTGTAGGGATCGAACCGCTGCATGTTGACGCTGAACTGTGCCATGACTTCCCCCTTAGCCCTCGGTCTGGCCAGCGATCTGCTGGATGCGGACGATGACGAACTCCGCGGGCTTCAGCGGCGCGAACCCCACGTGGATGTTCACGATGCCCCGATCTATGTCGTCCTGCGTCGTGGTCTCCGCGTCACACTTCACGAAGTAGGCCTCCCTGGGGGTCTGGCCCTGGAAGGCGCCCTGCCGGAACAGGTTCTGCATGAACCCGCCGATGTTCAGGCGAATCTGGGACCACAGTGGTTCGTCGTTCGGCTCGAAGACGACCCACTTGGTGCCCCGGTAGAGGCTCTCCTCCAGGAACAGGGCCAGGCGACGGACCGGGACGTATTTCCACTCGGACGCCAGGGCATCGGCCCCGTCCAGCGTGCGGGCGCCCCAGGCCACCAGACCGAACACGGGGAAGCCACGCAGACAGTTGACCCCCAGCGGGTTGAGCACGCCGTTCTCCCGGTCGGTCAGCGTGTAGTCCAGCGCCTGTACGTTTCGCAAACGGGCGTCGGTACCGGCTGGTGCCTTCCAGACCCCCCGGGCCGAGTCGGTGGCGGCGTAGAGGCCGGCGATCGTGCCGCTGGCGCCCACGCTCCTCAGGCGGTTCTGGTTGAGGGGATCGCCGATGCGAGGCCTCGGGAAGTAGACCGCGGCGTTCCGGTGACGCAGCGTCTCATTGGCCGCGAGCCAGGTCTGGGCGCCGTCGAGATCGGCGGTCGCCTCCGGCACGTCGATGAGCAGGAAGGCCCGTCGCTCTTCGCAATAGGCTTCGGCCTCGGCGTACACGGCGCGCATGTCCGCCCCGGGAAGAGCCGCGGCGCGGGGTAGACAGAGGATGTTGAACAGGTCAGCGTCCTCCAGCGCGTAGATGCCCGTCTTCGCGGCCCGCTGCCCTCGGAGCAGCCCTGCCGTTGGCAGGTTCCCGTCCGCGCCGTTTTCGAGCTCCACGAGCTGCGGACCCTCAGTGGCAGAGCCTGCGTCGAGCCCGAGATCCGCGGCTGTCGTCCCACCCGACTCGGCGAAGGTGACGGTAGCATCGGCGTTGAAATCAGCGCCGCCTCGCCCCAGGACCACGCGGAACCGGTTGTCTTCCAACAGCACGCTTGCGCCCGCCAGCAGGGGGTTGTTGGGATCCGACTGGCGGATCGCGGCTTCGAGAAACGGCCGCAGTTCGGCGTGTGTCGCTGGCGTCGCACCCCCGTAGTTCACGGTTGCGACAACGGCCGGCAGATCGGCGGCGCCGTCGCCCGGGTTCACCGTCACCTGGAGCGCGGACAGGTCGGCAACGACCGGGACGCCTGCAGGAGCTGCGAGCGCAGCACCCACGGTGCCGGTCGGATCGGGCCGGAACCCGTCGAAGTTGCCGGGCAACGGGGCCAGAGTGTTGCGATCGAGTTGGACCAGCTTCGAGCCCGAGTTCACCACGTCCATGGCGTTGTTCGGGGTGTCGGGGCGCATGGTGAGGTTCCGGAACGTCTCGGTCCGCCGCACCACGAGCCGGCCCCGCTCGACCGCTGTCTCGCTGACGGTGAGGTTGAACAGCTCGCCGTTGGTCTCGGGGATGCCTGCGGCGAGGACGTCGGGGGGCACCGCGGTCACGTGGTCGACCTCGACCCTCAAGGCGTTCCCCCACTCTCCGGGGTCCTCCCGGGAGACGCCCAGGACCTCTCGGCCGGCGCGGACGTTGACGATGTCGTTCCCACCCCCGACAAGGACCGCGTTGGCCGTTACCGCAGTACCGTCCGCCACGCGCACCACATAGGTCTCGGTGCCTCCGTTCAGGAAGAACTGCTGCAGCCCGTACGAGGCCGCGCTGGAGCGGTGGAGGCCGCCGTACTCCCGTTCGACGTCGGCGAAGCTGAAAAGGCGCAGGGCCACGTCGGTGGGCCCACGGTGGAAGAAGCCCACGAACGCCGCCGTCGAGGTGCCCACCCCGACGATGGTTCGAACCCCGCTCGGGACTTCTTCGATGTAGACGCCGGGGTAGGTCGGTGCCGTGGGCATGATCATCTCCTCCGGGAGGTTTTGGACTCCAGACGGCTTTCGCTGCCGCTGGAAGCGGTCACTGCAGCTGGTTGGCCAGCACAGGTAGCTCCACGTTGCGATTCAGAGAGTCGCGGTGCGCCGCGGCCGTGGTAGCTCAGCCGCGCCGACGAGCGGCGTTTTGGCGAGATCGGAAGGAGTCGGTGGCGGATCGGCTCCAAGCGCCGCAGGTGCGTCCGTGGCGTCGTCGGGGGGAGACGGCGTGGAAGGACGTCCGGTTCAAAACGGGCACTCGACTCGTCGGGGGCTTCCGTCCGGGGGGGAGGGCAGGGAGACCTCGACGTCGGAAAGGATGGGGTCCGCCTTTCGGGCGCGCAAGGACAGGCGGCAGGCGATACCGCAACGATTCGGTCACACTTGCCATGGCCTCCCCCTCGAGTCGGCGAAGGGCTCACGTGAGTCCGCTTGCGGCGGCCGTGGAGCGTAAGCAGACTCCCGTTGATGGTGGGGTATGACCGCTCCCGAAACCGGACCCTGCCCCGTTGAGGACGAGACCATGCCCCGATCATCCTGTCTCCGGCCTGCGCGCGTGACCTCCCCGGCGCCAGCGATCCGAGCTCTGCTCGGCCTTCCCCTGGGTCACCCCCGGGACAGCTCCGAATGCGCGGCCGAGCGGATGGCGCGGGAGTTCGTGACCGGGACGCATGAGACGAGGGCAGCCCATTCAGCCCCACACGGGCGCCCGGTGCCTCCGCCGCACGCTGGTCTCCGCGGTCATCTGGGGCCCGGCCGTCCGCTGGAACCCTCGGTGCGAGAGCGAGTCGAGCCCTTCTTCGGTCACGACTTCAGCCAGGTCCGGGTCCACACAGGTCGCGCAGCCGCTGCCCTCGCGAGAGGCGTGGGTGCCCGGGCCATTACCGTGGGACCCGACCTCGTGTTCGGCTCCCGAGGCCCTAGTCCGGCCAGCGTCAGCGGACAGGAGCTCTTGTCCCATGAGCTCGCGCACGTGGTTCAGCAGTCCGTGACTGGCCAGCGGATCGTTCAGCGCCGGATGGAGATCGAGGATCACACCGACCCGTTGTCGTGCGATTCGAGCGCGACCGTGGCCGACGAGGTTGCCCATCAGGTCACCGCCCTATCTCCACGATTCCGCGTATCGGGGGACCGCATCGAGCCTACGGGGGCGGCCGTCTGTACGGCGCCGTCCGAGACCCGGGATCAGTGCCTTTGTGACCTCCACGCGTCCGCCACGACCTGGTCCGTTGCCGTAGACGAGAACGACTGGCCCCACACCGAAGAGAGCGCCCACCGCGTCGTGGTGCAGCCCAGATGCTCGATCATGGAGTTCGGGGCCTGGGGCGGCGGCGCGCAGGCCGGCACGCGCCTCGCCCAGAGTCCCGAGCGGATCCTCGGCCACGAGCTTTGCGGTCATGCCTGGCTCATGGACCAGGGCACGCATCCACCCGGCGAGTTCGAGATCGAACCCGGTCCCGGCACCCGCGTGCGGGCGACGTTCGTCGAGGCGGACAATGAGTTCGAGGAGGCCGGCGGCACGAGGCACGATCCGAGCTCGGTGCGCGTGATCGGAAGGCCGAGCCACGATCCGACGGTGAGAATCGAGAACGTCGTCGGCAGGGAAATCGCGGGGGCCTCGTTCGAGCCGCGCGGCGAGTTCTCAGACCCTCACCACGGCGAGTCCTTCGCCAGGATCACCGTGAGTCCGTTCCCGACGGGGCAGGCGCGCGTATCGAGCCTGCCACGGGACCAACGCCGACGCATAGGGCGCGTGGCCCAGGTCATGAACGCCGACAGCTTCCTCAGGGCCGACGTCCTGGGCCACACCGATCACGAGGGGACCGCCACCGACAACGCACGGCTCTCGCGCCAACGGGCACTGCACGTGCGGGAGCGGATCGTGGGCAGAGGGGTGGACCGAAGCCGCTTCTTGACCGTGGAGGGCAGGAGCGACACCGAATGCCCCGCCGCGCCGCCCTCCGACAACCCGGCGTGCCGAAAGGCCGAGGTCTTCATATATAAGTTCGAAGCATCCAGCGAGGGCTTCGTTCCCTGACGGCACCTTCCGAACGCCGTTTCGGGCCTGGACCGCGTCGCGTTCCCCGGGTCAAGCGCCCCCGCGGTGGTCCAAATCGGTGCCTCGCCGGAGCTGCGTCTCGGACGACCGGGATCACCTATGCCAGAACGATGCTCACAAGCGCCCGAAGCAGCCGTCGCCGCCCGATCCTGGGTGGCGGCTCCTGAAGGCCTGACCGTTCAGGACCCCCGGCATGACGACGAGCGCGACGCGGAGCGCGCCGGCCACGACTTCGTTATCGGTGGTCCCGTTGCCCGCAGCCAAGGCGCCGTCCCGCCGAGCCTGCCGACCGCGCCGCCGGCTGCCGCCCTCCGTCGCCACTTGGGGCCGGGCCACCCCCTCGAGCCCGCGGTCCGTGAGCGTGCGGAGCCCTTCTTTGGCCACGACTTCAGCCAGGTCCGGGTCCACGCTGGGCCCGAAGCAGCGACCCTGACACGGAGCATGGGTGCGCAAGCCATGGCAGTGGGGCCGGACATGGTCTTCGGAGCCGGACGGTACGGGCCAGCGACGCGTGACGGCCAGGAGCTCATCGCCCACGAGCTCGCCCACGTCGTTCATCAGGCGCGGACGGGAGTGGCCACCGTCCAGCGGAGACTGGAGATCGCGGATCACACCGATCCCCTGTCCTGCGACCCGGACCGCACCGTCGCCGACGAGATCCAGGATCAGTTGACCGACGTCTCGCCACGGTTCCACGTCGTCGGCAACGTAATCGAGCCCATTGACCCGTCGACATGCACGTCACCAACCGAGACGCGGGACCAGTGCCTGTGCGCGCTGACCGGCGCGAGCGACGTCTGGACGGTGTCAATCGGGGACCGGGAGCTGGCCCACACGAGCAGGGATAGCCGGACGGTCGTCGTGAACTCCCGCTGCTCGATCCTCGAGATGGGGGTGTGGGGCGGCGGGTCACACGAGGGCGAGCGAGTGTGGCAGAGCCGACCTCGGGTGCTGGCCCATGAGCTGTGTGGTCACGCGTGGCTCTACCAGTCCGGGTCGAATCCTCCGGGCCCTCATCCGGAAGGGGAGTTCCTGGTCGAGCCCACCCAGGGACCCCACGCAGGCACGCACGTCCGCACGCGGTACAACGAGGACACGGAGGAGCTCGAGGAGACCGAAGGCTCTGAATCGTACGACACTGACGATGTGGAGCTGATCGCTCGACCCGGCCACACGCCAACCGTGCAGATGGAGAACCGAGTCGGCCGAGAGATGGAGGGGTCGAGCTTCCAGCCTCGCGGAGAGTTCGGCTCTCCCCATCACGGTGAATCCTTCGCCCGCGTCACGGTGCATCCATTCCCCATCAACGTCGCCCGGGTATCGCGGCTGCCCCGGGACATGCGCGACCGTCTCGGCGAAGTGGCCCGCATCATGCGCGACGACGAGTGGATGATGGCCGACGTGTTAGGGTACGCGGACCACACCGGAGACGACGCGACCAACGAGCTGGTGTCACGGCAGCGAGCCGAGCACGTGCGAGAGCGTATCGTGAGCCGTGGCGTGGATTGGAACCGCTTCCTTACGGTCGAGGGCAGAAGCGACACCGAATGCGCCGGCCCGCCTCCCGAGGACAATCCGCTGTGCAGGAAGGCCGAGGTCTACCTCTTCCACTGGCGCGCTTCAAGCGTCGGCTTCAACCCGCCCGCGGGGAGTGGGGGCGGGTCCGCGGGCGGCGGTGCTGGGCCGGGAGGGAACGGTCCCTGACCCCACGGGCACGATGGTCCGCGGCTACGGCCCCTCGAGCGTGTAGTCCACCTGGGGCGTGGTCCGGGGCCGATACGGCCGGCGGCGACTCTTGATCAGCTTGATTCCCGGGGGCGGCGGCGCACACATTCGCGCCAGCGCCTCCCGGACCTCGTGGTAGAAGCGCCGTTCCTTCTGGTAGGACTCGACCTCCGTGGTCTTCAGGGCGTCGACGGTGGGTTGGAAGGTCCTCCTCTTGTACTCCGCGGCTTCCTTCTCGAAGGAGCGTGAGCCCGCAGGTCCGGCGGCCTCATCCGACAACCGGTCCAAGCGCTTCGGATCACCGGCCAGCTTGTCCAACTCTTTTGCGAACGTCGGGTCGATGGACTCTGCCACGGCCTCGAAGTCCTGGAGATGCCCGCCCTCGTGGACCAACGTCCCCCAGTTGCGGAGGTCGGCGCAGGGGCCATGCGCGGGCTGTCCCAAGGCGGCGGCCCGCCTTTCGAGCTGCTCAGGCGTGGGCCAATCCACCGTGCCGCTTTCCGGGTCGGCACTGCCGCCGGCCGGGACGTTCTGCCTCCCGTAGATCTTCTGCCGCACGCACGCCTGAAGCCAGTGAATCGTCATGCCGGGCTGTCGGGCGCACGCCTCGTAGGCCTGGATGCGCTCCTCGATGCCCTGGAGCTCCGATGCGATGAGCGATGGGCAGCCACAATGGGCCCTCCTCAGGGGGAAGCCCTCGACCGTCTCCGTCCCTTCACGGCGCATCGTTGGCCCCTGGGTTCTCCGGCGCGGAAGAGACCTACGGGGCACGTTCTTACCACCCGCGAACTCACCTAGTCCGCGCTTGCCCAGCTCGTAGAACTGAGCTCTCACGGTCGTGGGCTCGGCCCCTCCCAGCTGTTGGGCCACGTGGGTGAGCTCGTGGGCGAGGAGCCGGCCGCCTTCAATCGTGTGAGGGCGGTACTGGCCTTGGCCGAACACGACGTGGCGCCCCACGGTGTAGGCCCTGGCGCCGAGGGCGTCAGCGGAGCTTACCGCGCGGGCGTCCGTATGGATCCGTACCCGGGAGAGGTCAAAGCTCGCTGAGGCGTCTGCGGGCTCCAGGCTAGGCTGGGGAGCCGCCACCCGAGCCGCTACGCGACGCGCTTCACGCTCCATGGCGTCATCCGTGGGGCCGATGGGTACGTTGTCGCCCAGCCGGTCCGCTGGGATCCCGGAGGAGACGTGTGGCAGCTCGGCCAGAACGGATGGGCCGAGCTGTGACAGAGAGCCCCGACTCAACGCGTGGCCAGGCGTCCGAAGAACGTCTCGAACGCCGGCGGTCTCGAGCAATCCCGTGGAGGCGCTCGATGGCTCCTCTCGGTCGTTGCGGGAAGGGCAGGAACAGGGTGACGTGCCCCCCGGGCTCCGGTCGTGGCACCTGCAGGCCCGCTGGAGGAGGGGGCGACGGACCGTAGCGGTCCGGGTCAGTCGTCTGCGCTCCACTGGCGCTCTTCGTCGTGGCCGGGTCGGACACTCAAACGACGCGCGCTCCCCTGCTGCACGACGTGCGTCAGCTCGTGGGCCAAGAGCGCCCGGCCCCGGAGGGACCTCGGATCGTATTCGCCCGAGCCGAACACCACGTTCCTGTCGACCGTGTACGCTCGGGCGCCAAGGTCCCTCGCCGACCTTGCCGCCGCCGCGCCGTCGTGTACGCGCACGTTCGAGAAGTCGTGCCCGAATCGTCCGCTCATCGCAACGAGCGTCGGCGTGGGAAGCGGTCGACCCGGTGACTCGATGACCCGCGACGCCAGGGTCAAGCCGTCGTTGGGCGTCCCGTCGCGTGTGCGCTGCGGAGGCCGGTGCGCCACGGTCGACGACCCGTCCTGGGTCTGGACCGGGTCCATGACGGAACGCAGGGGTGTGATCTCGGGAGGCGGCGGCGGTGCGGCCCTCGACTCCGGCTCACGGGTCACCGCCTGGGCTACCCGTTCCGCCTCACGCTCGTGGTGGTCGTGTGCGGGCCCCAACGTGAGCTTGGCCTGTAGCGGTGCCAGGGGCGACCGACGCAGCTCTTTTCGGCGGCGGTCCTGGCATGAGCTGCACGTGCCGCCGCAGCTGCATGCCCGTTGGATACGCCGAACGGGGAGGAGCCCCTGGAAGGCCACGGGACGCTCGGCAGTAGGCGCTTGGACTCGATTGGGTCGGTCAGCCACGGGTCGTCCTGGTCGGTCGGAGTGGCCATCTACCAATGCCGGGGCAGACGAGGGGTGTCAATACCGGGGAAGGCCCGGGGGGCGTCCTGTGCGGAATTCGGTGGTCCCTCGCGGACCGATGAAGTAGCTTGGCCCATGTCCCCCCCGAGGACGCACCGCCAGCGACGAAGACGGGCCGATGCGCCGACACCAAGCCCCGCGGCAGCCCTCAGCAGCACCGCGCGCCGCTTCGCTATACTCTCTGGGGATCCCCCCGGTGGCGTCTCGTACGATCCCGAATCCCGGTGCCGCCGACCTCGGGGGTGGCGTGCGCCTCCTGCAACGCCGTCTCCGAAGCGGCCCTTCGTCGCATCCCGCGGAGCAGCAGGCGAACCGGATGGCCGCAGGCGTTCTCGCCGGGTCCCGGTCCCTCCTCAGTGGCGTCCAGAACCCGGGAGCGTCGGCCATGGAGCCGGCGTCCGGGGCGAAGGCTCTCGTCGACCGAGCCGTTTCCTCCCCGGGTGAGGCCCTACCGGACGCACTTCGTGAGACATCGGAGTCCAGCCTCGGCCACGATTTCAGCACCGTGCGGATTCATCGGGACGGAAGCGCGGCGTCGGCTGCACGGGCGGTAGACGCTCACGCCTTCACGTCGGGCTCAGACATCGTCTTCGACCGTGACGAATACGCCCCGGCCACGGAGGCCGGGAAACGGTTGATCACCCACGAGCTCACCCACGTGGTGCAGCAGGGTGCTGCGGCACCGCTGGGTGGCCCGACTTCAGAGGCCAGCAGCCCATCGAGACGAGCCGGCACCGTCCAAAGAAGCCCGCGCGGTGGAGACGAGGCGACTTCGGACGACACCTCGCTCGAATCCCAGGTCAAGCGGAATCACGGTGGCTTGGAGGTGAAGCTTCCGTTGAATTCCGCCGTTCTCGGTTGGGTTGAGGCAGCTCGGGCCGGCGAGGTTCCGGAGAATCCCGGGTCGCAGTCGAAACCTTTGGCGAAGAACGACCCCAGCAAGTACAAGAAGAAGCTCTTCTACGGACCCGCGTTCGTCTGGGACGAAAAGGACAATCAGCCCGTGGATGTCACGGACGTAAGCCAGGGCTATCTCGGGGACTGCTATTTCATGGCGTTGTTGGCCGCCATCGCGCAGACGAACCCCGAGTTCATCGAGCGCATGATCCAGCCCCGGGCAGACGGCACGTTCAAGGTCACCTTCTTCGGGCCAGGCGGGGAGAGGGTCGAGGAGATCGTGGAGCCGCGGTTTCCCGCGATCGGCCAGGATCCTGTCTACGGGGAGTTCGGAGACGTGAGCGCGGCCCATGGCAGGGAGCTGTGGCCGATGCTCATCGAAAAGGCCTACGCTCAGCACCTCGGAGGGTGGTTGCAGACCGAGGGCAGCAAGACCAAGCCCGGCGAGTACGCTAAGACGGTCACCGGCCAGGCGGCGGAGTTCTTCAAGCTGCCCGCCGACCTGTCGAACGCGGAGCTCCTCCAAAAGCTCATCGAGCACTTCGTGACCGCCAATCGCCCAGCGACCTTCTACTCGCACAAGAGCAAGGACTACCCCGAGAAGAAGGAGGAGAAGTCGGGGGTCATCGCGAATCACACGTACGCGCTGCGAGGGGTGGATCGAGACACCAAGACCGCGGACCTCTACAACCCTCACGCCAAGAAGCATCTCGAGGACAAGGGCATGGGGTTCCTGAGGACGCACTTCCGTACTCTGGCGCTCTTTCGGTTGGGCTCATGGGGCACCTCGAGAGAGAAGACCGCGAGCCCGCCCACCGCTGAGGAGGCTCTGGCGGAAAAGGACATCCCCCAACAAATGCTGGCGGACAGCGGATTCGGCGCCATGGTGGCGGCTTTCAAGAGGGAGCTCGAAGCGACGGATTCGAACGAGCTCGACGCGACGAAGTCGCTGCTCGCTGTCCGCGCCACTGTCGAACGGCACGCGGAGCAGCTCTGGGAACAGGCCACCCTCCGGGCCCAGGGCAAAGGGACCGACACCGACGACCGCCCACTCTACTGGGCGCGCCTCGAAATGGCCGCGGCACTCAGACAGTTCTCACCGTCAGCGTGGCGGATGACGCCCGTAGAAAAGCGGCTGTTGATCGAGATCTTCGAGGCGGCCTCGAGGGGGCGCACCGACATTTCGTTCGATACGGTAGCGATCGGTGACCGCCGAGTTCTCGTGGCGGGCTTCGACCCGTTCGGCTTCCAGTACGGGGGGAGTCTGCGCAAGGCCAACCCCTCCGGCGCTGCCGCGCTGGCGCTCGACGGAACGCCTATCTCTTCGGGTGAGGTCACCGGCCGGGTGGAGTCCGTCGTGTTTCCGGTCCGCTTCGACGACTTCGATCGGAACGTGGTCGAGAACACGTTCCGTCCCTTCCTGGCCAAGAAGGACCGCGTAGACATGATCATGACCATCAGTCAGGGCGGCGGCGATCTCGAGAAGGACAAGGCTGAGGCCTTCGAGCTCGAGCAGTATGCGGGCCGGCGTCGATCCTCCGAGTGGTACCCGGACAACGTGAACCGCCGCGCGGGATCGCCGAGCAAGCCGGTCGAGGGCCGCCGCATGGTCGAGGGGCCCGAATTCCTGGAGAGCAGCCTGCCGTGGAAGGACATTCACGCCGGCGTCGGTCGGGGCCAGACGACAGAAGAATCGGAGCTGAAGTACCTGCCCGAGGGCGCTACCAGTCCCGTGCACAGCACGAAGGGTGGAGTGCCCAAGACTCACGCCGAGGGGGCCAAGGCCGTGGAGGGCTCAGGAGGCGGCTACCTCTCCAACGAGGTGTTCTACCGGACGGCATTGGTGAGGAGCACTCAAGGATCGAAGGTGCCCGTGGGGCACCTGCACGTCCCATACCTCGGCGCTCCCAAGGGAAACACCAAGTCGGAGAAAAAGCACGCGGCGCTCCGCGACAAGATTGTCGGGTGGGTGAAGAAGATCATTCAATTGGCCCTGCCCAAACTGAGCGGTAGGAAGAAGCAGAAGAAGAAAGAGAAGAAGTCCAGCGAATCGAGCAGCTTCGAGATCGCGCCCTGATCGGCCTTCACCGGCTGTCATTTAGCCGTCGTGCCAACCCGACCGAAGCCAGAGGAACGACATATGCCGCCCACACTGAGGTTCGGATCCAAGGGACCCGAAGTCGCCAAGCTGGTGAAGCTCCTGACGAAACAGGGCTGCGCACCGAGGCCTCCGGTCACGAGCGCCACACCCGCCTTCGGCGTGGCCGTCGAGAACATGGTCCTCTACTTCCAGATGACCCACCAGGGACCGAACGGGAAGTGGCTGGACGTCGATGGGATCGTGGGCAAGGGAACGTGGTGGGCCCTGGAGAACGCGACAGGCGCCCCACAGCGGTCCTTTCTCGATGTCGGTATTCCGAAGGGGATCGAAGGGGATCGTCGCAAGATCCTGGAGACTGCCGTTCGCGAGCACGGTGTGCGCGAAAGCAAGTCGCGACCCAATCGCGGCAAGGGCGTTGACAAGTTCTTTCCCGCGAGCGCCTGCAAGCCCTCGGGCGAAGGACCGCCGTGGTGCTGCTACTTCGTTTCGTGGGTAACCAAGGAGGTTCTGGGTACCTACCCCCTCGGCGGCAGGATCGGGAGCTGTCACGTGGCCTGGAAGCGGGCCGTGGAGAGGGGTCTCTGGGAGCCGAACGACGGTCGCACGCCGACGCCGGGTGACGCATTCGTGATTCTCCACAAGGATCCGACCCTCGGCTGGTGCACCGGGCACATCGGGTTCGTGCTGCAGGTGGCGAGAAACGGCAGGTCTATCAACACCGTGGAAGGCAACTGCGGCAATCGCGTCAAGATCGGCCGTCGCAGTCTAGGCGATCGGAAGATCCGCGGGTTCATCAACTTCATTGGAGACCACCCCGAGTTCACGCGGGGCTCGCTGCGGGGGGCCAAGGATCTGGGGGCTTCCGGGACACGTTGACCCGGGTGGGGGCGGCTCGCCCCGTCGCATCAACGCAGGCCGACTGGCGCTGCCAACCGCGACAAACACTGGCCGGCCCTCGGTGTAGACCCGGAGGTAGGCCCTGACGGATGACGCGCGCGCCAATCCTGACCGATTCGCCGCGCGTGGTCGCCTGTTGTGCGTCGCGCGCCGTCCGGCGCAGGGTGCCGTGACACTGACGAAGTGGGCAAGGAGGAGCGCCGTGAAGTCCTGGCTCTCAACATCAGGCGTCACCGTCGCCGTGAGCCTGATCGTCGCTTGCTCTTCCCAACCCGAACAGCCACCCCCCTTCCCCCAGCCCGACCAGAGCTGCAGCGTGGAGCTCACCAACAGGTCGGGACAGGCGGCCGACGTCTGGTACGACCCCGGTCACGAGCCCATCGGGATGCTGCAGGCCGGGCAAAAGCTCGTGTTCGGGGCCAACTGTAGTCACGGCTCCATCGCGATCTACGGCGAGCATCACAACGCCGCCGGAGGAAGGTCCGGCCTCGCTTGTTCCAGCGTGCGACTGCGGCCCGGCGAGACCGCCGAGGCGAGCCTCAACTCGCCCCGCGAGATCTGCCATGACCCGGCGTCCGTGCGTTAGGTGAGAGGGATAGCGGTCGTGTCCTGTGCATGCCGTCGGGGTGAGGTACGAACCAGCGCCCGCCGTCGGGGTGAGGTTCGGAGGGGCGCTCGTGCGCCGGCGCCAAGAGCGGGCGTGATCCGCCAGCTCCCCTGGATCGCTCTGCTCGTCGTCCTGATCACCGCCCCGCCGGCCCAAGCCCAACAGCCCCACTACGACTGGGAGTGGCTCAAGCGCCAGGGCCCGCTCTTCACACCGTTCCAGGTCCCACCGGACATCGCGAACCGCGAGCACCTCGAGAAGGCCAAGGTCCAGATCGACGACTACGCGGAGGGTGACGCCTGCGCCACGACCCAGGTCTGGTTCCTCATCGACCGGAACGGGGTGACGAGAGACGCCCGGATCCGGGCCTCGTCCGGCGAGCGAGAGATGGACCGATTGGCGCTGGCCTATGCCAGCGCTCATCAGTTCAGTCCGGCGTCGCGGGATGGCAAGCCCGTGCCTGCTTGGATCTCGATGGCAGTCACCATCGGGGGGGACGAGTGCGAGGCCGCGCGACCCGGAGGCGCTGCAGCGCTTCCGCGGGGGCGAGAGAGACAGTGGTGACCCGATCGGCCTCCCCGGCTCCGCGACGCGGCCGCAGCCGATGACCCTGTCACTGTGGACCGTGGTGCTGATCGTTCTGGCCCTCGTGTTTCCGCTGGTGACGCTTTGGTACGCGGTGAAGAAGGCCCGGGAGCAAGCACCCTTCCTCTTCGGGGATGAGCTCATGTACCGTCTCACCTTGGACGACCGCGGCCTACGACTGCTGGGGCCCGGGGACGAGACCCAGGAGCTGGCGTGGTCGGACGTATCCGCCGTGCAGATCCGCACCACGGACTCCGGCCCGTTCGCCGAAGACGTCTTCTGGGAGTTCGCGTTTGGAAACGGAAGCGAGCTCCTGTCCGTGCCGAACAGCGCCACGGAGGTCCACGACTTCCTGGACATCCTCGCCGCGCGATTCCCCGGGTTCGATCACGAGGCGGTCATCGGGGCCATGGGCTCCACCGATGACGCGGTATTCCACGCGTGGCCGCCGGCTGAGGAGGAGTGAGGGATGGATTACCTGGAGCGCTCCTCATCCCGGCGTCTGAGCGCGGTCGTCGTGGTGTCGCTGGCCCTCTCGGCCATCGCCTGCGGAGACGCCCGGTCGGGTCAGTCCGGAGAGGCCGGGCCGGATCAGTCAGGGGACGCCGCGGCCGCTCGGTCGGAGGTGCCCGTCCAGGAGATCCTGGCCCCCCCCGGCCTCGGGCTGCCCCACCGCGTCGAGCCCGCTTGCCCCGGTGAGGGATGCACCTTCGGCACGTGGCTCGCGTGCGATTCGGTGCCGCTCTACGCCTCGCCGGGCGACGCGTCGGCCACAGCGAGCGTCTTGCCGCCCAACGAGCCGTTCGAGGTCGCGACCGGAATGGTCATCGTGGACGTGCCGGAGGTCGTCGTGGTCACGCGGCCCACGCCACAGATCTCCTTCGAGGAGGACGGCGTCACATTCCAGCCGGGCGATACGCTGTACGTCCTGGACTACCTGGGTGAGGGGTTCTTCAACGCCTGGTACGTCGACACGATCCTGGAGACCGAGGTCTTCTGGCCGTGGGCGAGCTTCTTCCCAGGTAGCGACTTCGTGTACGGCGGCGAGGTGGTACAGACCGGCGCCGCCTCCTTCTGGGTGCGGACCACGGACGAGGAAGGCGCGGCGGCGTGGGTCTGGGTGGACAGCGCTTCGGTCGCCGCGCCCAGCCTCCTCGAGCCCGGCTTCCTGGAGTGTCCCACGGCGCCGTGAGGGAGAGCGAGCCGGCTCCGCGCCCGATCGGCAATCCCCGCAAGCCCGACCTCTCGCGGTTCCCGCAAGCCGACCTTCCTGCGGTGCTCTCGAGCCCGACCTCTCTCGATCCCGGCACGCCGACCTCCCAGCTGCCGATTTGATCCTTCGGCCAACTCACGGGTACTATCAACGTCTGGGTTCGCCCCGATCCGGCAACGAACGCGCAGCCACCCAAACAAGGAGCCTCCGCCATTACCGCGCAAAAGGCCAAGGCACCGAGCAAGAAGAGATCCATCAACACGAGCTCCCCCGAGGCGCAGGATGTCGGCCGCAAGCTGGCGGCCCTGGCGAAGGCCTGGATGAGCCAAGAGGGACGCCTCAGGGTTCGTCAGCGAGAGCAGCTGCGCCGGGCCCTGTCCGCAGCCGCCGAGTTGCTGGGCTGGACGATGATCAGCGAGGATGCGGTGGAGGTTGCCATGCGCGACGTGGCAAAGCTCACCAAGGCCGGCACTCAGGCACTGACGCGTGACATCGCGGACGAGCTGGCGAGAAAGAAGACGGAGATGTCGCAGCTCGAAGAGTTCGCCAGCTCCATGCACGATCTGGCGGAGAAGGGCGACTTCACCGACCCCGTGGAGGTCAGCTACTCACGCACCGCCCGGGAAGCCGACCAGCTGGTGACGAAGACGGAACTGCTCACCCTGGTGGAAGCCCAGGAGGCTGAAGACGCCGCTCAGCTCATCGCGAAGAAGACGGTCTCGTGGGGGAAGCTCCGAGACGAGATGGTGGAGAATCTCAAGAAGGAGCAGCGGCAATTCGAGGAGCTCAAGGACAGCCTGCCAGGGTTCGTCGAGTCCTCGACCGGCACCGTACGAGAGGTCTTCGCCACGCTGTATTAGGTAGCGCCGGCGCCACCTGCCGTCCCGAACCGCGGGCGCGATCTTCTCGTTCCTCCCGTCCAGTACCCGGCCGCGAGATCCAGCAGGAGAGCTCCGCTGACGAGCGTGCCGCCCGCGTCCGTGTCGGGCCGCTGTCTCCGAGCGGGTCGCGTGGGCGTGCCGCGTGCCCTTAGCCGAGCGCCTTCCGGCCACGTAGCTTGTGGACACACGAGCCTCCCGCCCGCATTCGAAGGGCAGAGACCACTTCGGAGCGCGACGCTCCCCACCGGAAGGAAGTGAGCCATGGCCGACACGATCTCCTGGAACCTGCAACTACGCGTGAAGGAGGGCCGCCTCGACGACCTGCGCGCCCTCATGTCGGAGATGGTGGCCTCCACTCAACAGGAGCAGGGCACGCTGGCCTACGAGTGGTTCCTCAGCGGCGACGAATCGGTCTGCCATATCTACGAGCGCTACACCGGTTCTGCGGCCGCCCTCGAGCACCTCGGTAACTTCGGCGCCAACTTCGCCGAGCGGTTCCTCGCATGTCTGGACCCCACGGGCTTCTACGTATATGGAGATCCCAGCGCGGACGTGCGCTCCGTTCTGGACGGATTCGGAGCGGCGTACCTCGGCTCGTTCGGAGGGTTCAGCCGCGGTTAGCGGGAATCCGGATTGATGGAGCCCGTTCCCCCCGTCCTCTTCGGCGGAAGGGTCTGTCCTTCTGGGTAGAGGGCGGGGGGGCACCGACCTGGCGGGCGACCGCTCAGGCCGTCGACGAAGGTGCGTACCGCCATACGGTGTGTATCGACGCTGACGGAAGCTGGCCCATCCTGGGCGCCGCCCTCGCGCGCGCCCCCTCGCTGCTGGACCGAACGGCTGCCGTCGCTCCGCCAACCCG
>JBDHLD010000300.1:0-2194 GCA_039586035.1 Gemmatimonadota bacterium
GTCGTTGTCGAGCCCATCCGTGCACTCGGTCGTGCAGGCGTCCCCCATCCCGTCGCCATCGCTGTCGGCCTGGTCGGGGTTCATCACAGAGGGGCAGTTGTCCACCTCGTCGGGCACCAGGTCGCCGTCCTCGTCGTCGAAGGAGGCGGTCGTCACCCAGGCATCTCCCTCGATACCGATGCCCCCTGCGACGAAGGTGAGCTCGACGAGGTCTCCCAGGGCATCGCCGTTCACGTCCGCGAGCTGGCAGGCCTGGGGCATCCAGCACGTGAACGGAGCTTCCGTCACCGTGAGCTCGAGGACCGGCGAGCCGCTGCTCGTGTCGCGCAGGAACTCGGACCCGAAGGTCACGCTCCCCTCTGACGCGAAGCCCACCAGGTCCTCCTGCCCGTCGCCGTCGGCGTCGACGAGGTCGTAGGTAAGCGAGTCCATCGGGAAGGGCAGCGGCGAGGGAACGTCGAAGCACGTGTAGCGACGGGAGCCCCAGGAGTAGCCGCACGACGTGTAGATCACGTCGCCGTAGCCCTCCCGGAACGCCACCAGGTCGGCGTACCCATCACCGTCCAGATCACCCGCACGACACTTGTCGCCGTCGTAGCAGAAGCCGTCGTGCCAGACGGGATGGGCCACCAGGGGCTGGTCGCAGCCCTCGGCCGTCAGCCGGCAGCCCGGGAAGGCACCCCCCGTCGTCTGGGGAGCCAGGTCCACGCCGTCTGACAGCAGGACCACGGCCTGCCCGTCCCCCGCGTAGGCTCCCGTGCCCTTCCGGAAGAGCACGACGTCGTCCCGACCGTCGTCGTTCATGTCGGCCACCTCGAGGTCCGACCAGTCGCGTCCGTACTCGCCCTTGTAGGGTGTGGAGATCACGAAGGTGTCCCCCAGCGAGCGGGCGATCCCCACATACCCCCTCCCAGCGCCATCGCCACGGGTCAGGACGTACACGTCGTCCATACCGTCGCCGTCGAAGTCGCCGACTTCACAGATCTGGCTGACGTAGGCACACAGCCAGCCCCGCCAGAGCTGAGGAGCCTCGAAGCCGTCCCGACCGTTGGAGAGCGCCACCCAGACGTCCCCACGACGCTCGTCCGAGTACGTCGTGTTCACGAAGACGATCAGGTCGTCGAAGCCGTCTCCATTGAAGTCGCCCGTCTTCTTGCGGGTCGGATACACCTCGGGGAAGAAGCCCTCCCGCCAGAGGGAAGGCACAGGCGACCCGACGACCTCCAAGCCCTTTCGGCAGTCGTCCAGAGCCTGGATGCAAGCCAGTTCACACGCGCTGCGCTTGCTGGGAAGGATCACCTCGGACTTGCAGAAGTCCAGACACTTCGTCGCAGCCTCCCCGCAACAGGGTGAGGGGTCTTCGGGGTTCGGGGCAAAGTCGTCGCATTTGTTGAAGTCACCTGGATTGGGGAGCAGCGAGCTCGCCGGACTCGCAATCAGAGCCGTAGCGAGTCCAACGAGAACGAGGAGAAGAGAGCGTCGTGTAGTGGATCGCATGGAGGATCTCCTTCTTTGGGTTCGTGTGGTCGCCGGCGAGTCGCTAGATCGATGCATGGCTTGCTCCTTGGCTGCCCTCGGGGCGGTTGGTGATCACTCCTCGCGACCTCGTGCTCATCGTCCTTGGAACGATTGCGATGCTGTCGCGCCTCGCTGGTTCACGACGGCCCGATATGGGCTTCATCCACTCGCTCGGTGCCGAATGGACAGACCGCAGCGGCCCGGCTGAACAGGAACGCGAACTCCGGGGAGGGCGGCGGGCCTTCGATGCGGTCGAAGCAGCCGGCACCCTCGAAGGGGGCCGCGCAGCGCGAGCACGCGGGCTGGCTCTCGTGGGCCGGGGTCAGGCAGCGCAGGCAGTAGCTCGTCATGACGTTCCGTCCTCGTGGGCGCCCACCCGGAGGAAGCGGGTGGCTGCGTCTCTCGAGGCAGGATCGGGGGTCGGGGGCGGGATCTCCGTAAAGCACCCAACACAGACCTCGAGAAAGGCCGGAGAGGGGCCGGGCCCCCACGACGACGCCCCGACCGAAGCCGGGGCGTCTCGTAGGGTCCTGTGCGGGGTCGTCAGCTCATGCGCGGCCCCTCCGTCTGCGCAGCCCCATCAGGACGGGCAACAGCAGGATCTGCTCGAACCCGAGCCCGCAGCGGCTCCCGCTGCCGGCGCGGGCCTCGCGGTTGTCCTCCGGGCCCGCGCAGT
>JBDHLD010000139.1:0-10435 GCA_039586035.1 Gemmatimonadota bacterium
CCGACGGAGCTCGGCGCCACGGTGGCCTCGGCCGGGTGGCCCGCCGCGTCTCTGCTTGCCACGCTCGCCGTGCTCGTCGGCGTCCCGTTCTTTGCCCTCTCCACGAACGCCTCGCTGATCCAGTACTGGTGGTCCAGATCGGGCTTCCCCGGCAGCCATGACCCCTACTGGCTCTACGGCGCTTCGAACCTCGGCTCGCTGTTGGCGCTCCTGTCCTATCCGTTCGTCCTGGAGCCGGCCCTGGGCGTGACGCGGCAGAGCGTGGCGTGGGGGGCGGGCTACGGCATCTTCGCCGTACTCACGTTCGGCGCGGCGCTTCGGGCCTCCCGGGGCAGCCGACGCGCCGAGAGCGCGGCAGTCAGGGGAGACGCACGCTCCGACCTCGATGCGGCCGCTCGCGCAGCGCCGGTGACCGCGCGCCGAAAGCTCCTCTGGGTGGCCCGGTCGGCGGTGGGGTCGAGCCTGCTGCTGGCCATCACGATGCAGATCACGACGGACCTGGCGCCGGCCCCTCTCCTCTGGGTGATCCCGCTGGCCTTGTACCTGACCACCTTCATCCTGGCCTTCAGCTTCACCGATCGGCTGCCGCGCCGACCCCTGGCCGGCGCTACGGTGGTGGCGGTCTCGGCGTCCGTGGGACTTCTCCTTGTACGCGGGCAGTACCCCTTCGAAGTCATGCTGGCACTGGCCCTCGCGACGCTGTTCTTCGGCGCGCTGCTCTGCCACCGCGACCTGGCAGCGGACCGTCCCCCCACGGACGAGCTCACGGGCTTCTACCTGTGGATCTCGTTCGGCGGCGCCCTGGGGGGCGCGCTCAACGCGCTGCTGGCGCCCGTGCTGTTCGACTCGGTCGCAGAGCTGCCACTCACGCTCATGGCGCTGAGCGTCTTGCTCTACTTCGCGCCTGCCGCCCGTACGCTCCTCACCCCCTATCGCCCGTCGTGGCGGGTCGGCACGCTGTCGGCCATCGCCCTCATGACGCCCATGTTCGTGGCGCTTCGGAACGCGGAGATCGCCACCGCGGTTCTCGTGCTTGTGCTGGCTCTCGGGGTCGTCTGGGGCGTGGCCACGGCTCGGTACGTGGGCCTGGTGGCCGTGTCGGTGTGGCTCCTGTGCGCGCTCTTGCTCACGGGGTTCACCGACGCGGATTCCATGGTCGCGCGGGAGCGGAGCTTCTTCGGCGTCGTGCGCATCCTCGACTTCCCGGACGCCGTCGAGATGATGCACGGTACTACGGTTCACGGTCGCCAATTCCACGACCCTGAGCTGAGCCGGATCCCCATCACCTACTTCTATCCCGAAGGTCCTCTGGGCTCGTTGGTCGCCGAGGCGCCGGAGGGGGCACGCATCGGCGTGATCGGCCTCGGTACCGGTGCCCTCGCCGCCGGAGGTCGTGTTCTACGAGATCGATCCGGTGGTCATCCGGCTCGCTCAGGAGCACTTCACCTACCTGGACGACTCTGCCGGCGAGGTTCGGCTGGTGCTGGGCGACGGGCGACTGGCCCTGGAGAAGGAACCGGACGCCAGCTTCGACGTCTTCATCGTGGACGCCTTCAGCAGCGACTTCGTTCCCACCCATCTTCTGACGGAGGAAGCGCTTCAGCTCTACCTGGACAAGGTGCGCCCCGGTGGCATCGTGGGCCTCCACATCTCCAACCGTCACGCGGACCTCCGCCGCGTGGTGCGCGGGTTCGGAGAAACGAATGGCACGAGCGTGCTCTTCTCCGACTACTCCCCGACGCCCGAAGCTCGCGAGCGGGGCGCGGTGCGCACGCTGGCGGCGGCCCTGCCTACGGACACGGCGACGCTGGAACGGCTCGCGGGCTCCTCACTATGGACCCGTTTCGCCGCTGACGTACCCGCTGTCCACTGGACCGACGACCACGCCGACCTGTTGAGCGTATTGCGGTAGCGGCGGGCCAGGGTTGGCCCCCTGGTGCCGCGGCCGGCTCGCTGTGTGTCTTGCTGATGGACGGGCTCCGCTACATAATGCGGGCGAGCGCAAGGCATTGGCATTGAAAGGAGTGCGCATGACGGACGCCGGAAAGCGGGTCCGGGTGATCCTTCGCTGGGTCCAGGTCAAGGACACCCTCGATCCCTTCTTCAAGGACAAGGGGCAGTTCCGCTTCTGGTCCAAGGTCACCAGCGGGGGCCAGACGCAGGAGTTGAAGTTCCCCGAGAAGGGCCACTACTCCATCTCGGATCACCCCCGCTTCAGCAAGATCGACAAGCTGGACAAGGTGCTCTGGGACGGCGAGGTCGGCGACACCATGAGAGTCGAGGTGTTCGGGGAAGAGGTGGACCGCTGGAGCAAGAACGACCCCCTCGACAACTACAGCCGCCTCTTCGAAGGGCCCGTCGAGAGCTGGGTCGGCCGTCATCAACCCGGAGACGAGGGGTCGGCGGACCCCGAGAACATGAAGCTCTGGCGCCTCGGCTACGACGTCGAGGTGAGCTGACGGTCGACGTCGAGGTGAGCTGACGGTCCTGGGGGAGGCTCGCCGCACGCCCCCGAGCGGATTCCGGATCTCGTGCGCGCCGTGGGATGCTCGCCGGGACCGCCGTGAACGAAACCGCCCCGGTCGACTCGGTCGACCGGGGCGGTTTCTGATCGAAGGGAGCCATCCCTTCCGCGGAGGTCGCCCTCCGAATTCGTTACTCCACGAGCCGCAGGACCATGGTCAGCTCGCCCTGCGTGGGTCCGAGCCCCTGGGCGCCGGCCGGTCCCATGTAGCGGGCGATCACGGAGCCCGAGCCCTGCTGCAAGTCCTCGATGAACATCGTCACGATGTTGTTGAACCGGATCGGAAACGCGGCGCCTTGTAGGTCCTGGTTGGGCGCCGCCACCGCCACGTTCACGACCCGGGGGCTTTCCAGCCCCCCGCTGATGGGATCCCAAACGATGTCGGGGTCCAGGTCCAGGAGGTCCCGCAGCCCCTGCTCGGTCGGTCCGATCATGGCGCCGGGCTCCGCGGTGTAGTCGGTATTCAGCTCGATCGGACAGGAGTTGCAGGTGGCGATGTTGGTCCGATAGAAGTCCCCGCCCTGACCCGTTTCGGCACAGCCTTCGTCAGGGTCCGGCATCCGCCAGGGCAGGTAGATGCCCGGCGTGACCTCGAACGTGTCGTTGTTCTGCGAAGGGTTCGGGAGCTTGAGCGCGATCTTCCGGCCCACGTCGTTGTCGTACGTCTGAAGTTCGCCATCGAGCTGCTGGTTCCGGAAGGAGCTGCCCCAGCCGGTGCCGTCGGTTGCCGCGTACTCCGCACACTGATGTCCGGTGCACGCCGCTACGCCGGGGTCGGTATGGTAAGGGGCGTACCCATCCGCGGTGCCTCCCTCCAGTCCGTCGTCGAAGGCCCACTCCTCACCCACGTCCGGGATGTTGTTGGGTACCGGATCGTCCTCGTCCCCGCCCACCACGTAGTCACCGCCCTCGTCCCAGAGGTCGAAGAGCACGAATGGCTTGACGCAAGTGGCTTCGCCGGCCGTGACGGCTGCCGCAGCAGCCATGGCCCGGACGTGCATGTCCTTGAACCCCAGGAGGCGGGCGAACCACGTTCCGAGGGATTGACTCTGCACCCACACGCGCACCTTGCGCTCGCCCTGGAGCACCTCCACGGTCACTCTGCTCGGGTCGACCACGAGGTTGCGTACGACGTTGCTCGACGCGAAATCCAGCGCCCGGGTCGTGGCTTCTCCCACGGTGTCCGTCACGGGCGGCGCATCCAACCACACGCTGGCGCCGGCCAGAGCGGAGGCGTCGGCGACGCGTTGAGCTTCGCCTCTGGCGGTGTACGCCATGGCCAGGTCGATGCACAATGCCGCGATGGCGAGGAGCACCACCATGATCACGGCGACGAACGCCAGCACGCCGCCTCGCTCGTCTCGGAGCGTCTTCAGTCGGTTCCCAAACCAGTTCGGTCTCATCATCCTCGTTCTGGCCTCCTTGAAGGACCCCGGCGTCCGGCCGGCTGGCCTTCCGTCCGCGCCACGAAAACGGTCGCGACTGGCCGTACTCCACCTTGGCGGGATTGCTTATCTCCTGCAAGGTCCATGCACAACGCGAATCGCCCAATCACGGGACCCGTCGCCGAATGTTTCCCGCTTTCCGGGCAAGGAACGTGGTATCGCTGCGACACATGTGGCCCCTCTGTGACGCCGCGGTGACTGACCAGCGACCATGCCCTCGACCCGACAATCCCGTACTTCCTCCTGCCAGTGCTGCTTCCCGGTCCTCCGGGTAACGCTCGCCCGTGCGGCGCGGGGAGCGTCGGTCCACGTTCGGCACCACAGGAGGTGCGACTTCCGTGCCGTCCTCCCCACCGCTGTCCCAAGGCGGCGTTGCCGGCTTATTCTGATTCAGACGACGCCTCGGCGGTCGAGCCGCCGTGGCCCACCCTCCACACATCGAGGCGCCGACGAAACGCCGCATCCGACGGAGCCATGAGATCCAACGTACTCGTCATCCCCTGCTACAACGAGGCCACGCGTCTCGCGGCGGAGCCGTGGCTCGAGTTCGTCGACGACCATGACGGTTTCAGTGTGCTCTTCGTCGACGACGGCAGCTCGGACGACACCGGTCGGGTGCTCGAGCACCTGTGCGAACAGCGGCCGGAACGCCTGCGCTGGAAGCCTCTACCGCGTAATCGGGGCAAGGCAGAAGCCGTGCGGGCGGGCGTCCTCGACGCGTTCGCAGGCACGCCCGACGCCATCGGCTTCTGGGACGCCGACCTGTCCACACCGCTCACGACCGCCCCGGACTTCCTCCGCATTCTGATGGACAGGCCCGAGGTGCAGATTGTCACAGGAGCCCGCGTCCAGCTCCTGGGCCGCACGGTGGAGCGCTCTCCTTTGCGCCACTACGCGGGCCGGATCTTCGCGGCACTGGCCTCCATGGCGCTGGGGCTCCGCGTCTACGATACGCAGTGCGGTGCGAAGCTCTTTCGGGCCACGCCAGACATGCGCGCCGTCTTCTCCGACCCGTTCGTCTCCCGTTGGGCCTTCGACGTGGAGCTGCTCGCCCGGCTCGGCGCACGGCTGGGCTCCATGGAGGCTGCCGCCGAGGCGATCTACGAGCTCCCGCTCCACACCTGGATCCACGCGCCCGGCTCGAAGGTCCGCCCCCTGGACTTCCCCCGAAGCGTCCTGGAGCTGGTCCGCATCTCCCGGCGTTACGTGCCCAGATAGGTCGAGGCAGGGAGTCCCATCACCCCGAACCCTATCGCCCCCCGGGACACCCGGCGGGCCAGCCTCCTTCGGGAGGGTCGGCAGGGGGTTGGGTCACCGCGTCCCGCAGGGTGACGATGGCCGCCGTCGCATCGCAGAACCAAACGTCCCAATCGCCTCGTTCGGCGAGCCTGTGAACCAACAGGGACTGTGGCGGCAGTAACGCCACGGTGATGCCGAGCGAATCCAGAGTGGACTCCCATCCCGGTCCCAACTCGGCGATCGTCAGGGCCCGGCTGACCAGGTCCTCCCCGTAGTGATCCGTGCCGCCGTCGATGAAGACCTTCTGCTCGGGCCAGGTCAACAGCATGTAGCCGCCCCACGTGACGTCGTGGAAGACCCGCCCGGCCACGCCGGCCGAGCGAGCTCGCTCCACCGCGGCCACCGGGAAGACGCTCGAATCGAAGTCGTCGGGCACCACCGTTACGCCGGCCGGCGATCCCCCTGTGACGGCGAGCACGGCCAGGACGACCAGGGTCCCGGCCGACCACGGTCCGGGTCGACTTCGGGCCTGGTCGCGGGAGAACGCCGCCCGCACCCCGCCCCGGTCGGGCAGCTGGCGCCAGAAGGGGTCCAGATGGAGGGCCGCGAGGGGATAGGAGACGAAACCGAACAGCGCCAGGTTCCGGCGAGCTCGCAGGGCAAACACGAGGTTCGAGACGATGGCCAGGGTCCGCGGCCAGGTAGGACGCCGCCGGCTCCAGGCCACGCCGGCCACCACCGCAACGATGCCTGCCAACATCACCGCGCCGCTGGCCGTGCCGAAGTCCGGCGGCTGAAACTCCTCCGTTACCTCCAGCAGCAGCGTGAGGCCGAAGAAGTCGCGGACGTGCCGGTGGAGCTCGAGGCCGTTGGGGTTGATCAGCGTGGCCGCCGACCCCAGAGCGAGCACCGCGACATGAGCTCGGGCGCGGCCGAGCCACTCGGCCCGCCGCTCCGCCCGAACCGCCTCCAGCAGGTCGCCTGCCAGGTAGGTCCCGACCAGGAGCAAGCCGTAGACGAAGCCGCCGTGCATGTTGCACCACACCGCGAACAGGGGCACCGCCCACGAGGCCCGCCTGAGGCTTCCTCCTTCGAGCAGCGGGAACAGGAGGGCAACGCCCAGCATGGTGAACAGGTGCGGCCGGGCCACCCAATGGGCCGAGCTCATGACGACCGCGCCCACGATCGCCAGATAGGCGAGGACCGGCTCCACCCCCCGCGCCAGCAGGAACCGGCACAGAAGCCCGTAGCTCAACGCCAGGATCAGCCCGGCCGCCACCGCAACGGCCGCCAGGCCACCGACGCCGTAGACCAGGGCGAAGAAGACTTCGCTCCCCCACTCGAACGCCAGGAAGGGCTCCCCAGCGCGCGTCCAGGAGAACACGTCCTGGTGCAGCACGCCGCCCCGCTCGAGCATCAGCTGGCCCAGACGGATGTGACGGGCGAGATCGCCATCGCTGTTCACGAGACGATGGGAAAACCCCAGGGGAATGACGAGGGCCCACAGGACGAACACCAGCTCCGACAGCGACGGTCGGGGGATTCGCATCGATTCGCTCACTCCGGCCGGCCCGGAGGTGGGGCCTGGCGTGGCCCAGTGCCGCGTACCGTGCGCCTGCTGGCGGCGCCCTTTCGCCCCGGCGCGCGGCGGTCGACACTAAGCCTGATAGAAACCACCTCGCTCCGAGAGCCGATGGAACACGATCTCTTCCAGCTTCACGCCGATCTCGAAGAATCCCATTGGTGGTTCCTCGGCCGCCGGGACATCATGCACGACGTGGTGCGCTGGGCCCTCCCGGCGTCGGACGAGACCCTGATCCTGGACGTGGGGTGCGGCACCGGCGCCAACATCGGGTCCCTGTCCACCGATTACAAGTGTGTCGGCGTTGACCCGTCGGCCGAGGGCATCCGCCTCGCTTCCCAGCGCTTCGCGGGTGTGACCTTCGTGCGTGGTCAGGCGCCGGATGACGTCGCCCCGCACGCCGAAAAGGCGGACCTCTTCATGCTGATGGACGTGCTCGAGCACGTGCCCGACGACTTTCGCTTGCTCTCGTCGCTGTTGGCCGTGGCAAAGCCGGGCGCGCTGGTGCTGATCACGGTTCCGGCCCACCCCCATCTGTGGAGCGAGCACGACGTGCGGCTGCACCACTACCGGCGTTACGAGCCACCCCGGCTCCGACAGGTATGGGAAGGCCTGCCGGTGGAGGAGCTGCTCCTCTCCCACTTCAACACCAGACTGTATCCCATCGCTCGCGTCGTGCGTGCGGTCAGTCAGCTCCGTGGGCGCTCAGCGGGACTGCGCCACACCGATCTGACCATGCCGCCGGCTCCGGTCAACCGGCTCCTCCGGCGCACCTTTGCAGGTGAAGCGGGGCGGCTCCTGGCGGTCGCGAACGGAGGGTCTCGACGACCCTATCCGACAGGGCTCTCGATCATGGCCCTCCTGCGGCGGGGCGAGGGATCCGTCGAGCCCCGGTTCAGGCCCGCGGCTGTCCCGGCGGATCGGCACCAGCCACCGGCAGCGTAGGCGTCAGCTCGGCAGATCGCCCACCGCCGACCGCGCCGGGGGCCGTCCGTCCCTGGCCCGTCCGCCCGCGAGCCACCCGCGCCCCGCCGGCACCGCCAACAGCGCCAATCCCAACAACGTCAACAAACCGCCCGTCCACTCCACCCAGGTGGATCGGAAACGGAGGCGGACCTCCTCGGACGTGGGCACGACGAGCATCAGGTTCGGCGCAGCGTGGTAGGGCCCAACGGCACCCTCGGCCTCCCAGTTCGGGAAGTACGACAGCCGGACCAGGTGGGGAACGCCGACCGCCGAGGTGGTGAAGCGAACCTCCCGCGGCCCGTCCGCGAAGTCGGTGACCGGGTCGTCAGCCCGCCCCGGCTCCGACGTTGGTGCCGGAACCCGCCCGACCCGAGCTCCCCCCCCCTCGCCGCCTCCCAGGTCCAGGTCCGCATCACCGGCGACGATCCACCGGTCCAGCGCGTCGGCTTCCTCGAACCAGGCCCGGGCCGCCGCCGCGAGCTCTCCGCCACGCACGGTCCTCGGGGCCTCGCTCGCCACTTCGACCGGCTGCACGCCGTCGAGCTCGAAGATGGCGTACCCGTTCCGGTCCACCCGCCGCTCCAGACCCGGGTGGCGGTCCGCCGCGCCCCGGACGGCCTCGGTGAAGGCGATGAAGTAGCGCACCCCCAGCATCCGCATGTGGGCCACGCCCCGCGCGAAGTCGAAGGGGTATCGATCGTCCAGCACCCGGAATCGCAGGTAGGGCTCCGGGCTCGTCTCTCGGAACACCATGGCGACGTACGGCTCGGTGAGCGACGACTCCCGGAGCAGTCCGGGGAGCGTGGGGTGGTCCGGGTCCCAGTACGGGAGCAGGTCCAGCGCGAAGGAGCGGCCGAATCGAACGGCCGTGCTGTCGGACTGCCAGTGCACCCGGCCGGGCGGCAGCAGGCGCACGTCTGCCAGCAGCTGCTGGAACTCGTCCGCGGCGGGCGCGGCCGGGTAACCCTCCATCACCTCGATGGCGTAGTCCCGCACCGTACCGGGTCCTCTGAGGACGATCAGACTGCCGATCAACAGCACGCCCACCGCGAGCCCGGCCACGCCCCCGGGCGAACGATCCCGCAGGGTACGCTCCAGCGAGGACGCGACGAAGACGCCTGCGAGCACGTGGACGCCCACGAACCAGAGGGGGAGCAGCCGGTCGCCCATGGGCAGCCCCGGAAGCCAGCTGATCACCGGGCTCAGGGCCGTGAACGCCAGAAGCGCTACCCACGTGGTGCCCTTCGGCGCCAGCCGCACGACGCCGCCCACCGCCAGCGGGAGCACGAACAGGACCTCGAGGGGGAACACGGCGTTGGTGGCCAACTCGAGATTCCACTCGGTGTGGGCCAGATAGCCCGAGCGCGCGAGGAACGGAAAGGCCCAGAACCCCGCCAGGCAGAATCCCAAAGCCCAGGACGCGAGGACGGTCCGGCGGGCACGCCGTACGAATAGCGTCGCGCCCCCGGCCACCACCGCACCGAAGGTCGGAATCACGTGCGATAGGGCCGCGGCCGCCAGCGTCAGAGCTGCCGACACCGGCCGAGGCGTGCCGTCGCGGAGGGTGCGGGTCAAGATGCCGACGTATACGACACAGAAGAGCAACGACCATGCGTAGGAGAACTCGCCCAACAGGGTCGAGTAGAGATTCCCCCCCAGGTGCCAGTGGCTCTCCATGAGCAGCACCGAGGACCCGACCAGGGTCGTGACCGCGGAGAAGCGTGCGGACAGCCCGCCCGAGCGGGCGAGGAACCACACCGCCCATGGGAAGGCGACGGCGCTCAGGCCCGCCACGACCTTCAGCGCCACAGTGAGCGGGAGTGCGACCGAGAGGCCAGCGACCATGCCCGCGGGTAGCGGGAAGTAGAAGTAGTACAGCGGGAATCCGCCGAACCATCCGGGACTCCAGCCCAGAACCCGCCCCTCGGAAAGCCAGTGCTCGACCCAGTAGGAGATGGCGTAGAGGTGACCGCCGAGGTCGACGCCGGTGGGGACGGCGGGCGTCAGCATCCTGGTGGGGCCGACGAGAAGAAGCACCACAAGGGAGGCCAGGCCAGGTCCCAGCATCGCGTACCGGAAACCGTCGGCCCGGTCGCCCTCGGTGGAAGTCGCGGTCATCGCCGCCAAGGTACTACCTGGGACAGGGCGCTGCACTCCGCTGACGCATTCGGGCCGCCGCATGAGGCCTCGCTCCTGCGGACTCCACCCGGTCCCAGCGACGCTGATCCAAGCTACCCGAGCCGAGGGGCGGATGCCAACGAACCACTGCCCGCGCCGCTGCTCGCTGCGTGTCCTGCTCGAGTAGCATGTCTCCGGATGCCGGGCAGAGGTTCCAGGGATCTTGGCCGGGTTTCTGCCCAACACCTTGCCCGTCCATGCTGCGACGAGCAAGGTGATGCCGGAGCGTCAAGACGGCCCTGGCGGGAAACGCTCGGGTCTTGCGCTCTGCTGTGCGAATCGAAACACCCGAACCGCCCGCACGCCTCAGGATCTCGTCATGTCACTGACCTATCCGGCGCTCGCGAACAACGAGCGCATCCGCAAGGCAGCTCAGAACGCGCCCGCCCTCAAGGCCGGCGAACAGGGGTTGGCCGTGGCCATTCTTCAGGGCGCCCTGGTGGACCTGGGCTACGCCATGCCCCGGTCCATGCGGTCAGGCAAGCCGGACGGCGTCTTCGG
>JBDHLD010000140.1:0-11240 GCA_039586035.1 Gemmatimonadota bacterium
TCTGATGTGGGTCCCGGACGCGGAGAGCGCCATCGAGGTTTCAACGCATTGCGCCCGCTGGCCTGGCTCAAGGCCCGGTCACCGCGCAAACGACGTAGACATCGAGCTGATAGTTCGTTGCGAGAGGTGAATCAGGCCGGAATCAAGTCGACGTGGATCTTCAGACCGGGGGCATTCGCGTTTCGAGGGGGTACGGCTCGGTCGGAGCGGAGGGGAGGCGGAGCCGGGATCCAGGCGGGATGAGCCCGGTGGCCGATGGCATTATGTTAACGGGCTCGCATCGACACGCTCGTTCGTCGACGCCGTGCTTACGGGAGGGGCGGTGAGTCTCACGAGACAGATACTGACCCGCGGAGGACGTGTGCTCCGCGACGGCCGTCTGGCCAGGCTCGCCTGCACGTCATCGCGTCGTTTGCGCCCAGCGGGTGCTTTCCTGTTATCCCTCGTCGTCGGGTGGCCCGTCGCGGCCCAGGAGTCCCTGGGCAGCAAGGGACCGGTCGAAGCGAGCGGATCGCCCGCGTCTTCGGTCGTGTTGTCCATTCCGGCCACGACGGCTTCCTTCACCATCGATGGCGTCGTCGACGAGCCCGCGTGGGACGAGCTGGAGCCGTTCCCGATGACCATGTACTCGCCCGCGTTCGGGGGTGAGCTGACGGAAGAAACCGAGATCCGGATCACGCACGACGACCGGTACGTCTACATGTCGGCGCGGATGTACGACTCGGAGCCCGACCAGATCCGGACCAACACCTTCTATCGGGACCGCTACAGCGGCGACGACCTGGTGGCTGTCATCTTCGATAGCTACAACGACCACGAAACGGCGCTGTGGTTCGTGACGAACCCGTCCGGGGCCCGAACCGACCGCACGATCTCGAACGACGCCGAGTTCAGCGGCGGCATGCCGATGAACGAGGACTGGAACTCGTACTGGGATGTGTCGACGTCGCAGGACGACCGCGGTTGGTACGCGGAGTTCCGGATCCCCTTCTCCACCCTGGGATTCCAATCGCCGGACGGTGAGGTCACGATGGGCCTCATCCTCTACCGCTTCATCGCGCGGAAGAACGAGCGCCAGGTCTATCCGGTGCTGGATCCCGAGTGGGGCGGGATGGCGTTCGCGAAGCCCTCCCGGGCCCAGCGGATCACGCTTCGCGAAGTGGAGCAATCCACGCCTGTCTACGTGACTCCTTACGCGCTGGGGGGGGTGACCCAGACCCCCGAGCTCAAGTCTCCCCCGGACGTCCCAGCGGCAGGGTGGGAGATCGACCGCGATCCCACCACCGAGATCGGCGCCGACCTCAAGTACTCGCCTACGTCGAACCTGGCTCTCGACCTGACGCTCAACACGGACTTCGCCCAGGTGGAGGCGGACCAGCAGCAGATCAACCTCACGCGGTTCGCGCTGTTCTTCCCCGAGAAGCGGCAGTTCTTCCAGGAGCGCGCGTCCACGTTCGATTTCAGGACCGGCGGTTTCACCGACAGGCTCTTCCACAGCCGCCAGATCGGCCTCGACGACGGCGATATCGTACGGATCTACGGCGGCGTCCGCGCGGTCGGGCGGCTGGGGGGGATGGACTACGGGTTCCTGAACATGCAGACCTCCGCCCACGGGGATCTGTCGTCGGAGAACATGGGCGTGCTCCGCCTCCGCCAGCAGGTGCTCAATCCCAACTCGGCCGTGGGCGGCATGCTCACGACCCGGATCGGGTCGCACGGACAGAACAACCTGGCGTATGGCCTGGACTCGCAGCTCCGGTTGATCGGAGACGAATACCTGCTCGTCCGCTGGGCCCAGACGTTCGACGAGGAAGTGAATGCAGAGAGCGCCTTCGAGTCGGGGCTGATCCAGGCACGTTGGGAGCGCCGTCGGGAGGGGGGACTCTCCTACCACGGCGAGTACCGGCGCGTGGGCGCCGATTACCTGCCGCGCCTCGGGTTCCAGCTGCGGGAGGACTTCTGGTACTGGGGCGGGAACGTTCAGTACAAGAGCTTCAGGGACGCCTCGTCGCCATTCCTGAACTTCGGTGCCGGGCTGATTGCCGGAAACTTCTACCGCAACTCAGACGGCTCCGCCGAGTCCAGGCTCGTGACGCCCCAGCTTCTGGCCACGCTGAGGGACGGCACCGAGTTCACGCTCAGCCTCAATTCGAGCTTCGAGAGCGTACAGGACTCCTTCGACATCTCGGACGTCTTCATCCCGCCGGGCGAATACTGGTTCCATCAGGCCGAACTGAGGATGCAGCTCCCGTGGGGCGACATCTTCCGGGGCGACTACACGGTGAGCGCCGGGAGCTTCTACGATGGGACCAGGTTGGGGGCCGCCCTGAACCCGGTGTGGAATGCTTCGCGCTACCTCGAGCTCGGCGCAGGCTACGAGGTCAACCGCCTCGACTTCTCGGACCGCGACGTGCAGGTGGCCCTGAACACCCACATCTCGGCCAGCACCTTCCTGCAGTACAACGGCTCCGACGACCTGACCAGCATGAACCTGCGGTTCCGCTACCACTTCCGGGAGGGAACGGACCTCTGGGTGGTCTACAACGAGGGGCTAAACACCGAACGCAACAACGGGCTCGACCCGAGGTTGCCGCTGTCCGCCGGTCGCTCGCTGATGGTCAAGTACACCCACTCGCTCATCTGGTAGACTGCCGTCGCGTGCGCGGCGGCCAGCGGGCGTGCCAGATCGGGGCCGCCGCTACTCCCCCCTGAGCGCGACCATCGGATCCACCTGGGACGCCCTGTGCGCCGGAATCCAGTTGGCCAGCGCCGCCACCGCGGCGAGGACGGCGAACGCGCCCAGGAAGCTCACCGGGTCGAAAGAGCCCACGAACAGCACGCTCGACAGGAAGCGGGCGCTCAGGCCCGCCAGGACCGCACCGACGACACCGCCGATTCCGACGAGGACCATGCCCTGGCGGAGCACGAGTCCCACCACGCGATTGGTTTCCGCTCCCAGAGCCTTGCGGACGCCAATCTCCCGCACCCGGCGACTCACGGAGTAGGCGATGACGCCGTAGAGGCCCACGGCCGCCAGCACCAGGGCCAGGAGCCCGAACACGCCGATGAGCCAGGCGCCGGCCCGGATGGGAAAGAGGCGCACGTCGCCGAGCTCACGCATGGTGCCGGTGTCCAGGAAGACCAGATCGGGATCGAGAGTGCGAAGCTCCCGCTCCAGGGCCGGCACGAGCTCATCTGCCGGCGTCGTGGTGCGGACCAGGAAGTTGGCGAAGACGGTCTGTCGGGGCAGTGGAAGGTGGAGGTACGGTTTGGGCGATTCGCCCGGGGTATCGACTTTGTAGTCCTCCGCGATCCCCACGATCTGGTACGGCTCGCCCTCCCATGAGAGGCGGAGCTCCCGCCCCAGCGCGTCCTCGTCGGGCCAGTAGCGAGCCGCCATCGTCTCCGAGACCACCACCACCCGGCGCCGCTCGTCCCGGTCGGCCGGCTCGATGCCTCGGCCGGCCACGACGGTGAGGCCCAGCGCGTCGAAGTAGCTCTCGTCGACGCTCGCGCCGTCCATGATGTACGGCCGGTCGCTCCCCGAGCTCTGATGCCCGTCGATGAAGACGCCGAAGCCGTTGTTGTTCAGCGAGAGCGGCACGCGGCTGGTCAAGCCGACCGCCTCGACCTCCGGCATCGCGTCGAGCCGAAGGCGCCCGGACTCGTAGCCGGACTCGTAGAAGACGCCGGCCCGTTCGCGATCGTACCCGTTCATCTCCATGGCCAGGCCCAGGTAGGCCGTGCGATCCAGGTCGAAGCCCAGGTCCACCCGCTGGGCCGCGCCCAGGCTCCGCACCATGAGCGAGCCGGCCACGAGGAGCACCAGCGAGACTGCGACCTGCACCACGACCAGGGCGTCCCGGAGCTCCACCCGGCGCCCCCGTTTGCTGGGCCCCTCGCCCGTGTCCTTGAGGGCCGGCACCAGGTTCGGCCGGGAGGCTCTCAACGCCGGAATCAGCCCGAAGACCACACCCGTGAGCGCCGCCGCAGCCAAGGTGAAGAGCAAGACCCGCCAGTCCGGCGTAATGTCGAGGCCGAGGTCGATGGGTAGCGGTGGCTGGAACCGGGCGATGAGCCGAGCCAGCCAGAAGGCCAGCATCATCGCAACCGCTCCGCCGGCCAGAGCCAGCACCATGCTTTCCGTGAACAGCTGGCGGATGACCTGACCCCGGTTGGCCCCCATGGCCAGCCGAATGGCGAGCTCGCGCCGGCGCGTGGCCGCCCGGGCCAACAGCATGTTGGCCAGGTTCGCACAGGCCACGAGGAGCACGAGTCCCACCGCTCCCAGGAGCACCATGCCCGCCGGCATCAGCGTCCTGTCGAAGTCCGGATTCACCGCCACGTCGTTGGTGCGGAGGATCGCGAGCCGCTCGAGATCGTTGGTCTCCGGATACTGCTGGGAGAGACGGGCAGCGATGCCGTCCAGCTCGGCCCGTACCTCTTCGACCTCGACGCCCGGGTTCATCCGGCCCTTGAGCCAGAGCCAGTGCTGGCCGCGGCGCTCGAGGCGCGTGTCGCCCGGCGAACGTCCGGAATTCCGCTGGTTCCCAAGGGGCTCGACCTCTTCGACCATCGCCACCGGAACCCACATCTGCGCGGTCACGGCCGGGAACATGCCGCCGAAGCTCTGGGGCGCCACGCCGATGATCGTGAACACAATGCCGTTCATGCGCAGCGTCTGCCCGAGGACGCCGGGATCACCGGCGAACCGGGTCTGCCAGAACGGATGACTCAGGATGACGACGGGCGACGCGCCGGGCGCATCGAACTCGTCGGGCGAGAAGGCTCGGCCCATGGCCGGCTGCACGCCCAGGACCGAGAAGTAGTTGTCGGTAACCAGTTCCCCGACTACGAGCTCCGAGCTGCCCTGGATCGAGAGGTTGGCGAAGAAGTTGGTATACCCCATGAGACCGGAAAGCGTCTCGGACTGCTGCCGGTAGTCGAGGTAGTTGGGATAGGAGCTCGTGTCGTGACTCGACGACGTCTCGGTGTGGCCGTAGATGTCGACCAACTCCTCGGGCGCCTCGACGGGAAGGGGCTTCAGCAGGATCGCGTTCACGAGGCTGAAGATGGTGCTGTTCACACCGATCCCCAGGGCCAGCGTCAGGATGGCGACGAAGGTGAATCCCGGAGCGTTGCGCAGTCCACGCAGCGCGTAGCGGAGATCCCGAAGCAGGTCTTCCATGGGTCGTCCGTGTTCAGGGGCGGAGAGGACCGTCGAGCGGATCTATGGGTGGAGATTAGAGCAGGTTTCGGCTGGGATCGCCAGGCGTGGCGCCCCAGCCTCTTTATGCTTGGGCGCGCGGCGGAACGCGATGGAGCTCTGCCCACCGTCGTTCGGCCGGTTGGCCCCGGTGCGCGCCATCGTTGCACCCGAACACCGGCTCCGGTAACGTAGTTACAGCGCCGGCACCCCCACCGAATGCGCGCCAGGACAGACCGGTGACCTCGTTCCACCTGAACCTGCTGGGCAGGGCGGTCATCGAGGGACCCGAAGGCCCGCTGGAAGGTCCCGTCACTCAGCGCAACCGCCTCGCCTTTTTGACGCGACTCGCCCTCTCGCCGCACGGCGTGAGCAGCCGCGAAAAGCTCATCGCTTGCCTGTGGCCGGAGCGCGATGCGGAGCACGCCCGGCACGCCCTGTCCAACTCCCTCTACGTGATTCGGAAGGCGCTGGGCGACGACGCCGTCCTTACCCGGGGGGACGACCTGCAGCTCAACCTCGCTCGCGTCAGCGTCGACGCGGTGGACCTTGAGTCCGCGGTCCAGGCCGGTGACTACGAGGACGCGGCCGAGCTATACCTGGGGCCTCTTCTGGACGGGTTCCACCTGGACAGGGCATCCGAGTTCGACCATTGGCTGGACGGACAACGGGACCGGCTGGCGCGCGCCCACGATCACACGCTGGAGCAGCTCGCGCTGGCGGCCATGGCCGAAGGGCGCCCCAGGGAGGCGGTTGAACGGCTTCGGCAGCTGGTCGCGCACGACCCGCTCAACACCCGGACGGCCCTTCTCCTCATGGAAGCCCTCGCAGCGGCCGGCGATCCGGCGAACGCCATCGAGCACGCCGGCGAGCACGTCGCCCTGCTGCGGTCTGAGTTGGACATGGAGCCCCCGCCGGCCGTTGAGCGGCTCGTCGAGAGGCTGAAGCGGGCCCCGGAAAGAGGCTCTCTGCAAGAGGCCACCGCGTCCCGATCAGCCCCGTTTGGCTCGCCGGCGACTCGACCGTCGGCCGAGCCCGGTGCCCGGTTTCCACCGTTCGTCGCCCGCGACGCCGAGCTGGCGCGACTGCACCGACACCTGGACCTGGCACTGGCCGGCCAGGGCCAGGTGATGTTCATCTCAGGTGAGTCCGGCACCGGGAAGACTGCCCTGGCACGGGAGTTCTGCAGGCAGGCCATGGACCGTCATCCGGGGCTGGCCTTCTCGGTGGGGAAGGGCAACGCGCAGACCGGTCTGGGCGACGCGTATCTGCTTTTCCGGGACGTCCTCGCCCTGCTCACGGGCGATGTCGAGGCGGGCGGCACCTCGGGGTCGCTCAGTCGAACCGGGGCGACGAGGATGCTGGACGTCCTGTCGGACACCGGGCGTATCCTGGCCCGATACGGGCCGGACCTGGTGGGGACGTTCCTTCGCAGAGAGGCCCTGCTCGTGCGCGCCCGGCAGCGTGCCTTCGGTGAGCCGTGGATCCAGGCGCTCACCGACAGGGACCAAGACGCTCGCGCCGACTCAGGGCCCGTGGCCCAACAGTCAGACCTGTTCCGCCAGTACACACGCGTGCTTCACGAGCTGGCCCGTGAGTATCCCCTCCTGATCGTCCTGGACGACCTCCAGTGGGCAGACGACGGATCCGTGGAGCTGTTCTTTCATCTGGCGCGGGAGCTGCCGCCGAGCCGAATCCTGATCCTGGGACTCTACAGGGGATCCGAGGTCGCGCTGGGTCGTAACGGCGGTCGGCACCCCCTGAAGTCGGTCATCAACGAGCTGGTCCGTCGCTTCGGGGACGTCGAGGTGCCACTCCTCCAGACGGGCGACCCGAGGTTCGTGGAAGCGCTGCTGGACATGGAGCCCAACAAGCTGGACGCAGACTTCCGCGCCGCCCTGTACGAGCAGACACGCGGACATGCGCTGTTCACGGTGGAGCTGCTCCGGGACATGCGCGAGAAAGGACTCCTGGTCTGCGACGAGGAGGCGATGTGGGTCGCGGCGCCGAGCCTGAGCTGGGAAAAGCTGCCCGCCCGGGTGGGGGCGGTCGTCGCGGAGCGGATCGACCGATTGCCGGAGCCGCTGCGGCGGGCTCTGCTTTGCGCCAGCGTTCAGGGAGAGGAGTTCATCGCCGAGGCCACGGCGGAGCTCTGTGACATGGACGTGGGGGAGCTGGTGAGGGCGCTCAGCGGGGACTTGGAGAAGCGACATCATCTGGTTCTGGCCAGGGGAGTTCGGCGAGTCGAGGGCCGGCGTCTTTCCAACTACCGGTTCCGTCACGTCCTCTTCCAGAAATACCTCTACGGACAACTCGACGCGGTCGAGCGCCCTTCCATTCACGAGAAGCTGGGCAGGGCGCTCGAGGCGCTATACGGGACTCGGGCCGACGACGAGGCCGTGACGCTGGCGCGGCACTTCAGGATCGCGGGCCTTTCGGACCGGGCCGCCCACTACCTGTACGCTGCTGGCGAGCAGGCCATGCGGGTGGCCGCCAATGAGGCCGCCACCGACCATCTCGCCACGGCGGTCGAAGAGCTGCGCACCCTTCCTCCGTCCGCCGAGCGGGACCACCGCGAGCTAGAGGTCCAGGTCAAGCTAGGGTACGCGAGCTTCAACGCTGGCCTCCCCGGCGGCGCGGAGGCGTTCCAGCGGGGCGTGGAGCTCGCCGGCCGAGCGGGGAATCAGCGCCAGCTGTTCTGGGCTTTGGCGGGCCTTTTCATGGTGCGGGGACACATGGGCGGGGACAACCGGGCGGGCCGGCACCTGGCTGAGCGGTGTCTGACCATCGCCCGGGGGTTGGGGGATACGGGTCTTCTCGTGTACGCCCTCGAGTTCGCGGGACGCAACGCCATGAACCGGGGGGAGTTCCCAGCGGTCGTGGACCACTACACCGAACTGGCGTCCCTGTATGATCCCAACGTGCACCACTCCGAAGTCCTCTATTGGGGACTCGACATGGGGGCAATGGCGAAGAGCATGACCGCCGAGGCGACCTGGCAGCTGGGCTATCCGGATCGAGCGGTGCGGCTGAGCGCCGAGGCGCTGGGCCTGGCTCGCCGACGCGAGGTGCCCCAGAGCCTCCCGGCTCTCCTGTATGCGGATGTGATCATCCACATGAACCGCCGGGACGCGGCGGCCGCACGAAGCCGGTGCGAAGAGCTACGGCGGGCCGCCGTGGAGTTGGAGCAGTTGTACTGGGAGCCGTACATCCCGATCACCCAGGGTTGGTGCGATGTCCAGGAGGGCTCGATCGACAAGGGGATCGAGCGCATCCGTGAGGGTTGGGATACCCTGGTCGAGCTGGGATGGAAGGTCTGGTTCGCCTACTTCACGTCGCTGCTGGCGCAGGCATTGGGGAAGGGAGGACGGGCCGAAGAGGGTCTTGCGCTGCTCGACGACGCCCACGCAGGGGCGCAAGAGCTGGAGGAGCTCGTGGGCGACGCCGAGATCCGGCGGATTCGAGGCGAGCTGCTCCTGGCGCTCCCCAATCCCGACCTTGCCGGAGCCGAGTCGGCCTTCCGGGAAGCCATCGAGGTAGCGCGCCAACAGGAGGCCCGGTCGTACCGGCTCCGGGCGACGACGAGCCTGGCCAAGCTCTTGGCGAGCCAGGGCCGCGTCGAGGAAGCCCGCCCCATGCTGGCCGAGATCTACGGTTGGTTCACGGAGGGGTTCGATACGGCGGACCTGGTGGAGGCGAGGGAGGTGTTGGCGGAGCTGGGGTGAGGGGGGGCGAGGACCGCTGGAACGTCACCGTAGGTCGTGTGCCACTCGCAGGTTGAGTGACCCGATGCTAAGAGTCGATCCGCCCGAGATTCGCTTCGAGAATCGCAGCGGTCGCGAGGACGACCCGCCTCTGGTGCGAGTCGACGTGGGGCAAACCCTGACCCCGACTTCAGCCCGTTCCCTACGCCTTGCCATGCACCGGGAGCGTATCGTCAAAATGGAGTAGTCTTGCCCGGCTCGACGCTGGCGACCCGGGCATCTTCAGGCGGGAGGCTGACCAGAGATGCCTGAACCGTCCTTCCTCGAACACCTCAGGCAGCGCAAGCTCTTCCAGTGGGCTCTGGCCTACGCGGCGGGAGCATTTGCCGTGGTCGAGGCGGTCGACGTGGCCAGCGGCCAATTCCACTGGCCTGAGCCGGTGGGGCGTAGCGTCACTCTGCTCGCGGTTCTGGGCTTCTTCGTCACGCTGGTCCTGGCCTGGTTCCACGGCGGGAAGGGTCGTCAGCGCCTGAGCGGCGTCGAGATCCTGGTCCTGGCTGCGGTCCTCGCGATCGGCGGAGCTGCCCTGGCCACGATCGCTCCCGGAGATGGGGCGGATACGGGCAGCGCCGACGGCCCCGGCGCGGCGATCAGAGCTCGCGACGCCCTTCGCAACTCAGTCGCGGTCCTTCCGTTCCGTAGCCTCAGTCCGGATCCGAACGACGCGTATTTCGCTGAAGGACTTCACGAGGAGATCCGCTCGAGGATTGGCCGCATCAGTGGTCTGATCGTCACGTCGAGCACCTCCGCCAGGCTCTTTCGTGACTCCGAGGTGGGGATCCCGAGAATCGCCGACAGTTTGGGCGTAGCATCTGTCGTCGAGGGCACCGTCCGTGTAGCCGGCGATGAGCTATGGGTTTCCGTGGCCCTGGTGGATGGCGCGACGGACGAGCAAGTCTGGTCCCAGGACTACGAGCGGGAGCGCAATCTGGAGAACCTGCTCGAGCTCCAGACGGACATCTCGCGAGAAGTCGTCCGCGCGATTCGGGGCGAGATGCGCGCTGATGACGAGGCGCGCCTGGTTCAGGTGCCCCCGACGAGAGACGAAGAAGCCTACCGGCTCTACCTGGAGGGTGCTCGCGCGGCCTGGGACTTCTCTGCCCAGGGGTCGGCGCAAGCCTTGGCGTACCTGGAGCGCGCGGTCGAGAGAGACTCGTCGTTCGCGCTGGCCTACGTCTCGATGGCGAAGGCACAGTTCTACTACGACAAGGACGCAGCGCTCGCCTCGGCCCTCAGGGCGGTGGAGCTCGACGAGAGCCTCGAAGCCGCCCACGCGGTCCTCGGCACGGTCTACTTCCGAGCCTTCATCGATTGGATCAAGGCCGAAGAGCAGTTCGCCCTGGTCGACGCACCCCGCTCGAACGACCCCGAGGTGCTGATCACGTACGCCTACCTGCGCTCGGCGCAGGGACGCCACGAAGAGGCGGTTGCCGCCGTAGAGCGAGCCGTCCAGCTCGATCCGCTCGGAGTCTACACCCACAGCAACGCAGCATTCTACACGTACGTTGCCCGCCGTTACGATCGGGCCGCCGAGTTGGCCGAGCGGGGGATCGAGTTGGGTCCGCTGGCCGAGCCGCACCGCATCCTGGGCATGATCCACGCGACCGCCGGCCGGACTGGCCGAGGGGTCGAGGCGCTGGAGCGGGCGAAGGCGCTCCGGGGCTCGCCGGGAGAACTGGCGTGGCTGGGATACGCCTATGGGATGGACGGGCGGATCGACGACGCCCGGCGAGTGCTCCAGGAGCTCGAGCGGCAACGTGGGACGGAGGCTGTCCCGGCATGGCTCTTGGCCATCGTCCACGCCGGTATGAGCGAGGCCCAGGAGATGGTGGCTTGGTTCGAGCGGTCGCTGGCTGACGGCGATGGATTCGTGGAATCGTTCATCTGGGTTCACCCCGCCCTCGACCACCTCCGCAACGATCCGGTCTTCGAGGGATTCGTGGCGGGCGTCGCCAAGCCCATCGGATGGCTGGAGGGCCACGACCCGCTGGAACACACAAGGAAAGACGGGGACTGAGCGGTGGCTGAGCCTTCCCTTCTCGGTGGCCTCGGGCAACCACGCGAAGAGCGAGCCGCCGCAGACCCAACCCGCCCGCCCATCTCCCTACACCCCCCGACCGACTTCCCCCGACAGCCTACGTTAGCCACCTGCAGATAGAATACGGAGTGACCCGAGGGCATCGCTGGGTGCGACCGTGTCAGGCCCCCGTGCTTGCCCTCCACCAACGCTCACATCGTATTCAGGTGATAGAATCATGGCCGTCCTCGAA
>JBDHLD010000009.1:0-82395 GCA_039586035.1 Gemmatimonadota bacterium
CGGCCTGTCCGTGTGGTAAGCCACGTCCAGTCGGCCCTCGGATCCGAGGCCGAGGCCGGTATGGCAACCCCGGCAGAATACGTCCGGATTGTGGCACGTGGCGCACTCGGTCTCGGCCCCCCAGGCTTCCGGCGCGTGCATCTGCAGGAAATTACCGAAGTGGTACCTGGGCTTGTCGGGGCCGTCGTGGCACGATTCGCAAAACGGCATGGAATGACAGGAGCCGCAAGCGTCCCCGTTGGCGGTCGCGCTCGCCTGATGCGACATCATGAAGCCGGCGTCGTGAACCGTGGGATCTTCCGACAGCCGAACGCCCCGCGGATCCTCCTGCTGGAGCGCCGGTAGAGTCGCGATCTCCTGCGCCTGGCTTGCCTCGTGACAGAGCGAGCAGCTGTCCTGGGCATGACAGTTCGCGCAGCCGGTGTCGTCTCCGAGGGCGACCTCGCCGTGCTGCCAGCTCCACTCGAACCCGTCGTGGGTGTCCGGCTCGGGGTATTCCGGGGACTTCGATGCCACGATCGTAGCGACTCGCGGGTCCGACTCGAGCGAGGCGACTGCCGTGAGCGTCGCGCCGTTCCGCAGGCTGCCGCCCCCTGATCGGTTTCCGGGTCGTGGCTGCTGATGAAGTCCTCCCTCTCGTGGCTCTCCGGCGTGGGGAACTCGGAGATCCGATCGGTCGCGAGCCGCGTGGCCATGGTGAGGGGCACGTGACAGCTCCGGCAATCCCGAAGCTCGCTGAGATGGTCGCCGGCGTCGTCGGCGTGGCAGGCGAGGCAGGTTTCCGGAGCGGCCCGCACTACGGCCATGCGCACGGTGGATCCCGGCTCGCGGTGGCAGGCAGCGCAGTCCGCGCTGTCGCCTTCCTCCACCACCAACCGGGCATGTTCGCTGTGCGCGTAGTCCAGATTGGACGGGGTTCGCGAAGGCTCCTGCCAGTCCACGGAATCCTCCCGAACGCCGTCGTGACACGGAGTGCAGCGATCGGGCGGGGGGAAGTAGTCCGCGTCGCTACCGGTCTCGATGCCGCCGTGGCAGGACTCGCAAAGGGGGAACAGTCCCGCGTGGTCGGCATGGGGGAATCCGTCGGACTGGACGGACAGCGCCCAGAGCCCGGAGGCGATGAAGACCATGGCCGTACCGAGGCCCGCCGTCACCGGCTTCATCGGAGCCTCCCCGGCCGCGACATTCCCGCCTCGGCGCCGACGGCCCACTCGAAGTGGAGGTAGGCCCGAATCTGGCTCCAGTCCGTTTCGGGGCTTTGCGCTCCGTTGCGGTGGCTGTAAGAGGTGATCCCGCCTCGAAGCCGCGTACGGGAACCGAAACCCACGCCGCCGTCCACCCCCAGACCAATGACCGTGCCTTCGTCGACGCGGAATTCGTATGCCGTCTGGAAGGCCTCGAGGCTCGCGCCCACATAGTTCACGTCGCCGAGCGACTGCTGGACCCTGATACCTCCCGAGTTCTTGGCGGCGCCGAAGCTCACGTCCGTCCCGTACCGGCCGCCGAGCGAGAACGACGGAGTCAGCTGGGCCGTCAGCGAGCTCACCAATCTCCATCCGGTCGATCGGGCGGTGCCGAAGACCGGACTGGTGTTGGTCTCGCCATAGCTACGCCGCGACGCGTTCACATCCACCCCAACGGACCCGTCCGGAGATCGCCAGGAACCTCCCAGCCCGAACTCCGCGAACGCCACGGGAGTAAACGCGCCCCAGATGGTCCACAGCTCGAAGAACGGCTGGTACCGCCTTGCCCAGGCCACGGCACCGAACCCTGCGGGCAGCACGGCTCTGGCTCGCAGACGGGCGTCGTTCACGGTGCGTGACGGCAGGTCGGCGTCGAAGGTGCCTTCGAGCCTCATACGACCCGCGCGGAAGAAGCCGTCGAGGGCGACACGCTCGGAGTAGAGGCCCTTGCGATCGGTTCGGAGCTCCCGCTGGTAGAGGCCCGTGAGCGCGCCCCGGGCGGACGGGCGGTACGTCGCCCCCGCGCCGAAGATGAGTGCCCGCTTCCTGGGGGCGAAGGACTCGATTGCCGCCAGCGCGTCTCCGGTCCTTGGCTCGTTCAGTCCCCTGGCCAGGCTCCACCCGCCGTAGACCTCGGCCTGCAGGCCGCGCACTGGCCGTACGACGACGGACGCACCGTCGTAGTTGTAGTAGCCGAGCCCGGACACCTTCCACTGGCGGCCTGCCCTGACCCTGAACGAGCGACGGTTCCACTCCGCGTAGGCGAGCACCAGGTCAAAGGTGTCTCCAGCACGCGGCCAGATCCCCTCCTGACCGGCTACTTCTCCTCTGAGGATGAACCTCGTGTAGAGACGCACACCTTCGGCGAAGCCCCAGGCGGTTCCCGAGATGTCGTGGATCATGGGAACGGTGTGGACCGGCTCGTCGGATCGACCGAAGCGACAGTACGTCTCGTCGGGCACGCAACGGACGAATCCACCGCCCGGGAGAGGCCGGATCAGTCCTTCGCCGGGGACGTCACTCTGGGGCACGCTGTCGACGACGAGAGGACGAACCTCGACGTACTGCATGGCGCTGGTCCCCCAGAGCCGGCCCGACTGGGCCGTCACGGGTGTGGCGAGGGCCAGGACCGCGAGCGCAACCGCCACGCATGGGCTCCGCGTCACCATGGCAACGCCCCCCCCGCTCCGGCCGGTGCCAGCGGCGTGATGTCCTCGAGGAGGTGACAGGGAGAGCAATCCTCCCCGGGCTCGTGATCCTCCTGCTCTACGTGGCAGGCCAGGCACCGTGCCCTCGACTCGGGTACGGGCCGCGATGGGTCCTCATGGCACCCTGTCCCCCCGCAGCCCCGGTGGGAGCTCGCCTCGTGCGTGTCGAGGGGAAAGTCCAGGTGACAGTTCGCGCAGCGGGCCGCGGCTCCGTGATGCTCCTCGTGACAGGACGCGCATTCCGTCACGAGGGTCTGCCTGGCGTCGGCGCCGTGACACTGGGCGCAGTCGAACTCCGTGTGCTCGGCGTGGTCGAACGGTAGCGAGCGTTCCCGTGGCTCGTCCCAGACCGCCAGGCCCAAACGCTGCGAAACGCTGAGCGGGCCCAAGTCGCCCGGCCCGTGGCAGCTCTCACAGTCCCGCACCGTTTGCTCGACGTGGTGGCACCGGAGGCACTCCTCCTCGCCCACCGTCCCGGCCTCCAGAGCCGTCGGGGCGGGATGGCAGTCCGTGCAGGCTACGTCCCCGTGGGTCGAGTGGCCCGGGACCCGCTGATGACAGGTCTCACACGCCACTTCTTCGTGTGGATTGTGGGCGAACTCTCCACTCACGGAGAGATCGGCGCGCAGCGCCACGGCCCGGGGGTCGAATCGCGCCAGAGCGCCAGGCTCGAACGGGTCAGGCAGCTCGACGGCGGGCTGTTGCGGCGCTTCGTCTTCCGGAGGTTCCGGGCGTTGACACGCGGCGGCCGCCAACCAAAGGCAGAGGGCGACGATGGGAAGACCGCGAAGCTGCGACCGCACCACCCACGCTGCGCTCAAACCGGCCTCCTGATGGGAGGAGGCGGAGGTCGACTCGACCTCCGCCTCCCGGTTAGAGTTGCGGCTATTGGGTCTGTGGTGGGGTCAGAAGCTGGTCGAGCGAGATGCCCGATACCGACGCGAGGCCGTACTCACTCTGCACCTCGGCGATGCTCGCGGTGAGCAGCGCCTCCGTCAGGAACGGGTTGTGGATCGCGGAGCTCGAGATGTCGCCGAGGCCCGCGTTGAACTCTGCGCCTTCGGCGATCGTGAACACGTCGTCTTCCGAGCTGAACTCGGTCTCGGGGACCTGTTCGAGGAGCGCATCCAACTCCGCCACCAGACCCGCGATCCGGGTGGTCGCCAGGATGTAGGCCGATCGGGCCGCCGACTCGTCGCCGTGGCAGCCACTGGCGGTGCAGGCGCTGAATGTCCGCTCCGTCAACTCGCAGTCGACCGTCGAGTCGGGCACGCCCTGCTCGTCCACGCAGGGGATGGGCTTGAAGCTGTGTCCCTTGACGCTGAGCACGAAGTCGTCGGTGACCGCGTCCCTGACCTCGTACGCGTTCACGTGGCACGTGGCGCAGAGCCTCGTGTTCCGCTCGGTCCCGTGGGTGCCCCGGATCTGCGTGTTCGCGTATTGGAAGTTGGGCGGGATCCAGCCCACGTTCTCACCAAGCAGCAGAGGCCCCTGTGGCGAATGCGGCCCACGGCTGCTCGAGCCCTCGGACGGCACGGCGCGCCGCTGGTGGCACTTCATGCACAGGTTGGTGTCCACCTCGGGCACGTCGACCGGGAAGCGCAGCTGGCCCTCGTTCGTGGCGTCATGGGGATCGTGACACACCGCGCACACGATCCCGATCTCCTCGCTGCCGTCCCGCTCGAGGTAGTTGGCCTTCACGCCCCAGGCCTCGAGGGCGCCGCGACCGCCGTGACACGTCCGGCAACCGTCGCGCTCGCGGTACTGGGGCCGGTTCGCGCCCTCACCGTGCCGGGAGAGCGTCCACTCGTCCACGAAGCCGTGGTGGGAGCCCTGGTGGCACTCGCCGCAGCCGGCGGTGAGATCCGTCCCCACCAGGATCGACGCCAGCGGCTGGCTGGCGTCCGGGTTGGTGACGTGCTCGAGTCCGGCGCCGTGGCACGACTCGCACTGCACGTCGTGATAGCGCTCGTCACCCGTGGCCGCATACCCCACGTTGTCGTTCTCCAGGAAGTTGCCGTTCGATCCGACCGAGTGGCACCCCTCGCAGAACTCCTGAGCGTTCGCATTCGCTTGTAGCGTCTCCCAGGCGTGAGCGTGCCCGGTCTCCTCCCACTGGGATTGCTGGCCGATGTGGCAGTTGCCGCAGGTGGTGAGTCCGGCCTCGACGTCGCTGTAACCGAGAAAGCCTTCCGCCGCAGTGGGGGGTTGTTCGAACAGCGGCACCTCCACCTCGACGAATACGGTTTCGGTGTCGGTGCACCCCAGCGCGACCAGAAGGGCCGCAAAGAGGTTCAGACCGATGAGCTTCCCAACTCTCTCTGGCTTCATGCGACTCCTCCGGGCGGGTAAAGGGTTCAACGCCCCCAGATGGGGCTGTCGGTCCACCATTGGTGAAGGAAGTGGAGCAAGACGACGACCAGGGGAATCACGATCCAGAAGGTGGCCCCCATGGCGAGCAGCACGGCCCCGAAACCCGAGACCTCGAGATCGGTCCACCAGATTTCGGGTCGGGCCACGACGAAGGCCACCAGCAGGATGGCGAAGGTCAAGGAAACGAGAACGGAGCCTGGGCGGTGCTCGGGCCACCGACGCAGAGCATGAAGAAGGGCGGAGCGACCCTCGGCGGCGGCCCAGAGGAGCGCGCCGAGACCGAAGAGCCAGCCGACCGCAGCGCCAACGACGACCGAGAAACGACCGGTGGTCATGGCCACCGGGGTCATGGCTGTCCACAGGGTCGTAACCCAGAGCACCGGCAGGCCGGGGACAGCGAACAGGGCAGAGAATTCAATGCTTCGAACCGCTTCGCCGTAGCCAACCGAGTCCGGTCGGCCCGCCAAGCCCAGGACTCCACCGTGCACGAACCCGGCGACCGCGCCGATCAAGAACAAGGCCGTGGAGGCGACGGGGATCCCGGAGGCGCTGCCGCCTCCAATTGCGGTGGACAGGACCAGCAACAATCCGCCCGCGACGAAACCTCCGGCCAGGGCCCACGAGAGAGCGACGCGACCCGCCAGACCGGCGTCACCGGTGATCGCGTCTGTGAGACCGCCGGTATACTGCTGTTGGGATGGCGTGGCAGACATGAGCTCGACCCTCCAGCTTGCCGCTCCCGCCCCTGCCCGTCCGCGGGGCGCGTGGAGCGATTACGAAATATCCGGCAGGTTCTCTCGCGAACCGAGAAGGTTCCCTCGCGAACCGGACTGTCGGGTCTAGCGATCTACTCAAGCTCATACAAGTCAGCCGGGGAGGCGCTCATGGCGACAAAGCCAGACCCCCGAATCCACTGACTCATGCCTAAGATTGCCCTAAAGCGTAGGATCTTCTGTAAGAACAACCCCCAGGCTTCTTGTGGGGAAATCTCCTTCGACCTGAAAGAGTTCGAACTCGAAGGAAACGCGTTCGAATTCGGATCGAATTCACCGCCGCCCCAGGACCCAGACGTACGCTGCCACTGCGTGCACGTCGGCGTCCGAGATGTTCGAGCCGCCCCGGGGCGGCATGACAACACCGCTGCGGGAGCGCTCCGCGGAGACGCCAACCAGCACCTGCTGGAGGATCGTGAGGTAGCTGCCCTTGGTGTGGAGCCACTCCTCGTCCGTCAGATTCGGCCCGACGTCGCCCGTGGCGTCGTCCCCGTGACAAGTGTAGCAATTGCCCGGCCCGTGGAAGACCTGGTCACCTCGCTCGAGCATGGCCGGCGTTACGGCGTTGGGAAGCGAGTCGGCCGCGTGGGGGTGGCTCAGTCTCCACACGTAGGCGGCCACGGCCTGGACGTCCTCGTCCGATATGCTGGAGCCGCCCCTTGGCTGCATGACCGTCCCTGACACCGACTGGTTGGCGGGTACGCCGACCAGAATCTGCCGAACGATGGCCAGGTAGCTGCCTTCGGCATGCCACCACTCGGCGTCAGTGAGGTTGGGGCCGAGGTACCCTCCGGCTTCCGGCCCGTGGCAGTTGATGCAGAGACCCTCGCCTTCGAATATCTGTTTGCCGCGTTCGACCATCCCGGGCGTGACGCCCGGCGGGAGCGAGTCGGGGGTCGCGGCGGTTTGCCCAAGCAACCCGGCGGGAAGCGCCAACGAGGCGACGCCCATGACCAGCATGAGCCTGATCGACCGCGCGAGCAGGGTGACACCCACGGCGGACGTGGTGCCTCGGGCGGGCCGGCCCCGCTGGCCAGTGCGCGCGACCCTCGTCGACCACCGAGTCGGGCCAGTGACGCCTCCCTCACCCGCTCGGTCGATCGGATAGAGCTTCTCGAGTGTGCGTCGCGAGTAGACGGACATGGCAGCTCCTGGTTCGAGGGTAGGCCGGCGTCACCGAACGCCGAATCCGACGCCTAGGGAACGTCGCCGGTGTCTGGGCGATAGGGCAATCCGCTCATCGTCTCTCCGCCGGGGTTACCCGCGGTCGTGTGGCACTGCAGGTAGCAGCGCCGTTCCTTGGTGGACGTGTCGAACCACCACTCGGGCTTCGGGCGTCCGCCGATCCCTCGCAGGTTGGGGTGGAAGTTCACCAAGCGCGTGGGGACGAAGTCGGGAGGCGTGTCATAGACCACGCCGTCGATGTTGTATTGTGTGTTCGGAGCCTGGACGTTCGAGTGGATGTTGTAGTGGCAGCTCCCGCAAATCGGACGGCTCCGGTCGGCACGATCGTCGAGGTGCACCCAGTGCAGGTTGTCCCTGCCGTCGATGTCGTCGTAGAAGTTCGTCCGGGCGCCTTCGTCCGTCCTGCGCGACATGAGCCGATTCTCGCTGTGGCACCCGAAGCAGAGGGCGAAGTTGTTGGCGTTCCAGTTGTTGGGCCCGGGCAGACTGTTGTCCAGGGCAGCCCTGAGGATGCTCTGATTCGAGGAGCCGTGGGGGCCCACCGGGTTGCCGGGATTGGACCCCGAGGGGGGGACACGGCCGGTGGTGCCCGAGTAGGCATCGCTGTTGTGGCAGTCCGTACACTTGATGACCGAGCTCACCGTCAGCCCAGCCCCTGTGAGCTGGGCGTTCAGGTTGTTCGAAGTGTTGCGGCCCGGGCCGGCCACCGGATGAAACGCGCTGTTGGTGGTCTGGAACTGGGTCCTCTTGTTCCCGGGGATGGCGCCGCTGGCCAGGGGCTGGGTTCCGATCACCTGGTCGTATGTGTCGCCGTGGCATCGCAGGCACACTGGGTATTGCCGGGACGAGGGCTGCCCGTCGATGGGCGCCGGGTCGTTGATGACGTTCGCGATCTCGCCGCCGCCGATGCCCATTCCCCGCATCCCCTCGGTGCGGTTGGTCGCCGTGACCCGGTGGGGATTGTGGCAGTCCACGCACTCGACGTGGGAGACATCCGTGAAGGACGCGTCTTCCGCTGCGGAGCCCGGGCTCAACAGCACGTTCTCGGGTAGCCCCGCCGGTGGCCGGGTGATGAACACGGGTCGATGTCCACCGGGGCTCAGCGTTATGGGGTGGCGGCTCGCCTTCGAGAACTCGCCCTCGATGTCCTGTGCGATCCCACCGGCCGCCGCCGATTGGTGGCACTGGAAGCACGTTTGCTCGATGGCCGATTGGCCGCCGGACACGCCTGCCCGAAGGAGTCGCTCGGCTCCCGAGTCGGTGTGGGGAGCGTGGCAGGATATGCAAGAGTGATCCTGGACACGGTCCGAAGATTGGCCGGCCGGCCAGAATTCCGTCGAGGACTCGTGGGTCGATCCGGACCACCCGGGCTTCTCGTGGCAGGTGAGGCACAGGTTGTCCACCCGCCCCATGGCGTCCTTGCGAAGAAACTTCGGCAGCTGGGCGGCATGGGGGTCATGACAGCTCGTGCACTGCAGGTAACCCGATCCCTTGAGCTGAACCGGACCCGTCAGCGTGCTCGGACTCCTGAGCTCACCGTCCGCGTTGGCCAGGCCCTGGTCGTAGACGAACGAAACCGGGTGGTCGTTGAGCAGGTTGTTGCTGATGAGGGTAGCCCCCGACGGCATGGTCCCGTCGGGGTTCGTGCCCGACAGCTCGATGGTGCCCGGACCTCCGCCCGCATTGAGCACCTGACCCAGCGCGATCGTGCCGTCGTGACACGACAGACACAGCTTGGACTCACCGTTGGGCTGACCGACGTTGGCCTGGACCGAGGGCCCGTCGTACGGCACGTACGCCGCTCCGGAGAGGTTGCGGTTCCAGAGCGGCGTCGTTTCCGTGCTGGCTGCGTGGGGCGTGTGGCAGAAGATGCAGACCTCCTGCTCCGAGGTCGCCGTGATGGCCCCGGGGCCGCTCACGGAAAGGTTATGGAGGGTGTTGGCCACGTCCTGCTGGGCCTGGACCGGTGCCGCCAGGGCAACCAGGACCAGGCCGAGCCCCGAGGCCCGCGAACCAGACCACCGGCTCCGGCCCGCTTCCTCATGGCCAGACGTGCCCCCTCGCCAGCTCATCCGTCCTCGGCCAGGTACTGGAAGACCTGGATTCGGCCGTTGAATGAGTCGGAGACGTACACCCGATCATTCGCGTCGACGAAGAGCCCCGTCGCGAGCCAGAACTGGCCCGGGCCACGGCCAGGGCTACCGAAGGTGAGGAGAAGCCGACCCCGGTCGTCGAAGATGTTGACGGCATCGAACAGCCCCTCGACCACGTACACGTGTCCGTCGGAGTCCACCCCCAGGCCTTTGGGCCTCGCCAGCTGGCCCTGGTGGTCTCCCACCTGGCCGAAGGCTCGTAGGAACGTTCCGTCGGGGCGGAAGGCCTGTATGCGGAAGTTCATCGAGTCGGTGACGTACACCGTGCCGTCGGACGCGACGGTGACGTTGGTCGGGTAGTTGAACCGGCCCTCCTCGGTGCCACGGCCGCCGATCTCCCGGACCGGGGTGCCGAGGCTGTCGAAGGCCGTCAGTGCGTGACGTTGGACGTCGACGACGTACAGGAGTCCGTTCGAGGGATGGACGGCCAGGCCGGCCGGTCGCACCAGGGGACCGTCGATGCGGAGCGTCTCCCGACCGTCCGCGTCCATGGCGATCACCACGCCACGCTCGGAGTCGGATACGTAGATCAGCCCGTCCGCGCCCACTGCCACGCCCACGGGCGCCTGGAAGTCGCCTCGATCCGTACCGCGGTGCAGTCGGTAGCCGTTGTCCATCGGGTCGAACACGTGGATGGCCTGCGAAGCCTGGTCCGCCACGTAGATCCGCTGACCGCTGTCCACCGCGATGCCGTAGGGCTGACGAACACGGTTCTCCTCGGCTCGACCTACGAAGATCTGTGCCACCCGTCCCAGGAACGACGGTCCGGCGTCGATGTCCCCCGGTGTCGACAAGGCCCGGAGGAACTCGACCCGCGGCGTCTCGGGCGGCAAGGGCCAGACGAGGTTCAACGTCGAGTCGGCCGGCAGATCCATGCGCACCGGCGTACGGCCCGCGCACGCGGCGGCTCCATAGAGGGCGACCACGAAGGCGAGCGCCAACCCCCCGAGGGGAGCCGGTCTGCCGGTCGCGTGGGTCGGAGAGCGCATGCGTGTTTCCATGGATCAACGAATGTACGGCCTAGCCCGCGGTACGGGGACCGGGGTCAGAATCGACGCACGAGCCTGACCTGAAGGCCGTGCACGCGGAAGGGGCTCGGTTCCGTCTTGATGTTGAACTGGTAGCGAATCCAGGCTTCCGTGGCGCCGACCTGGAAGCTCAGATTCATGTCTCCGCCCACCGATCGGTCCTTGAGCCCGTCGCTCAGATCCAGCTCCCACGCCTGGAGTCGTCCGACGAGACGCGTGAGTCTGAAGATCCGCCAGTTCAGGGAGGTGTACGCCGAGCGAGAGCTCACCCATCCCCCCATGTCTCGGGTTCCTCTGGCTGCAGCTCCGAGCAGCAGCCGTAGGCTCGGACCGGTGGGCAGGGCCAGCGAGGTCTCTCCCTCGAACGATTCGAAGTCGATCGCTGACGACTCTCGGCTCCTCCGACTCAGCTCCAACTCCCAGACGCCGAGGGGCGTCGGGACGTTGGCAGAAAGGGCCGTGTACATCTCGTCCATGGTCCCGAGGACGGCGGCGGCGCTTCCGTCGTCGATTCTGCTTCCGAAGCCCCGGTCACGACTGCGCCGCAGGCTCTGGGCGTGGGTCACGGAGACGCGCCAGAACGCGAGAGTCGCGGTGCCGCGCCCGATGTAGAGGTCGCCCTCCGGAAGGTCCACGGGAGTGAAGACGTAGCTGACCAGCAGCGTCTCGCCCACCTCGATCCGGCTCTCGAGCGGGATCAGGACCTCGACGCGTCGATCCACCTCCACAAGGACGTAGTCCACGCCACTGATGTATTCGAGGAGCTCGTCGGCGCTGCGGATGACCACGCTAGCTGAATCCGCTCCAGCTTGTTCGAGGGTGAAGCTCCTCGTTTCCGGTACGATGTGTTCCTCGTTCAGGACCGGGATCGAGGCACCGTCGACACGCTCGAGGTCACGGCGCTCGAAGCCGAACATCCCGCCGACCGAGAGCCGCGCTCCCAACGGCAGGACGATCGATGTGTTGATCTCCGGCGAGAGGCTCAGAACGCTCTCCCGAGTACCGTTGTACCTCGTCTTCCGAGAGCTCCCGCGCACGCCCAGAGTCAGCCAGCTGGAGACTCGCGAGTTGAAGCGTCCGCCGAGCGACTGCTCCGACGACGTGCCCTGAGCCGTGGCCGTGCCGAACCTCCGGATGTAGAGGTCCGTAGCGGTACCAACGGTGTGCTGGACATGTAGGTTCTCCTGCCAGGCCTGCCGCATGTACATCGCGGTGCCTCGGCGATCGGACCGGTCCAGAAGGGTCTGCAGGCGACTGCCTTTTCCCCAACGAAACTGGTGCCGGAGCGTGCCCCGATCCAGCAAGAAATCCCGGTTGCCGATGCGATCGTCGAACCACATGCGCTCGAGATTCACCTCGAGCTTGGAATTCTGGGCCGAGAATCGCAGGGTCTTCGTATTGTCCGACCAGGCCACAGGTGTGTTGGTGGTTCCCGAGAACCAGGTGTTCTCGGTGGACCGGCTCGCGTAACCGAGCTTCAGCGGCAGGTACGGCACCGCGAAATTGGCCAGCGCGGTGAAGTTCCCGACCGAGAAGTCGCCCCTGGATCCGAACGCGCCGGCCGACGATCCGCTGGCCTGGCTGGTGGAGAGCGTCACGGCTACCGGTGCGGTGGAGAGCAATCGGAGGCTCGCGTCCCAACCGAGCTGCTGACTGCGCAGCGGCTGGTCGACGCCTTCGGAGAACTGCTGCGTGAGGACCGGGCGCAGCGAGAAGTCGTAGCCGAAGATCCTGGGGTCCAGGAAGTAGCCGCGGAAGGGGAGCGCGACCCACTGTCTGAAGTCCGCGTCGCGGCGCCAGCTTCCGCCGTCCCGCTTCCAGGTTGTGAGCGACGAGACGCCGAGCTCGGTCTGCTCTCGCACACGGCTCAGCGTTTGGGCCTCCGCCGTCGAGGGCACGAGGGAAAGGAGGAGCCCGGCGGCAAGCGCCACAACACAACCTGCGGCGACGCAGGGCTCCCGCTGACGGCGAGTGCCACATCCATGTCGTTGGGCGTGGAGGCTGTGGGCGGCGGCCTCAGCGATCCGGGTTGGCGGCGGCTGGAGGCGTTGGCGCCACATGGCATCGCTCGCACTCGCCGAAGCCTGAAGCGAACGCCGTTTGCCCGTCATGACACACCCCGCACGCTTGCCCCGCCCCGATGTCCGCCATGGTGATGCGGTTGGCCCCCTGCCGTGGCTCGAAGATCTGCATGTGGCAGGTCTTGCATCGGTACCGGATGCGGTGTACCCAGTGCGGGAACTGGGCGGGTGGGAGGCTCGCGGTAACGAAGCTGCGGGTGTTGGCCGGCGCCTCGGGCTGGGCCGCGGCCGTGTCCGGAGCCGCCGTCGAGTCCACGGCCGTCGACGCGTCTGTCGGAGTCGGCGCGCCGGTCGGCGTTCCCGGGGCGCTCTCGGGCGCTTCCGCGGCCGCCCCGGAGGACCTGTCCACCCGAGCGAGGGTGATGGTCCCGATCAGGTCCGGCTTCGCTCGACCCGCCGGCATGGGCGGCAGCTTGGTGTGACACCGTTCGCAGCCGGTCATGACGGGAAACGCGACCTTCCCGTGGCACTCGCCGCAGTACTTGCCCTGGAAGACGTCGCCCATGGTGATGGCGGTGCCCCGCACGGGGAAGATCCGGGGGTGGCACTGGGCGCAATCCACCCATTCCGTGTGTGCGGAGTGGGGGAAGAACGCATTCAAGGTCGTGTCGGGACCCGGAAGATAGAAGTCGAACCCGAAGCGGAACGCGCCCTCCGGGGGCGGAGCGTCCTGCCCGGGGGGACCATGCCTCGGGTCGATGACGCCCTGCCTCAGGGCCTCCATCCAGTCGACGTTGCCGGCATGGTCCTTGGGCAGAAGCGCCTTGACGGTGTCGGGGTCCAGCAACTGCTCGATCTCGGGCCGCACCGTGTCCGGGGCCGCCTGTCCCTGCTGTTGGGCAAGGAGTCGGAGCAGGGCCGAATCGAGCGCCACGGTCTGGGCGGTGTCGACGGGCTCGGGCGGCACGTCCAGCACCACGGACGCCAGGCGGCGGCTGCACCCGACTGCTGTGATGCAGACCGCCGCCCATAACAGCATCTCTCCTTTCGATCGTCTCTTGGCGTCTATCACACGGCCAGTTCGCGAGTCCCTCGCGCTCCTATTTGATGTGACAGGTCTTGCAGAGCGCGCTGGCTGCGTTGTTGATGCGGAGGAAGGGCTGGAAGGCCGCCCGTCCCTCGTGCGGATTGTGGCAGCTGGCGCACTGGACCTTGTTCCCGGGGCTCGTGTTGTCCGTGAAGAGCTTGAGCCCTGCCGAGAGTATCGACGCCTCGGTGTTGAACGCCGGGTCCTGAGCTGGATCGTAGACCACCGAAATGGGATGGTCGTTTCTCAGATCCGTATCGAGGAAGGCGAAGGAACCGGTCGGCATCGTGTTCGTCCCCGGAGTCGTTCCGGGGACCGTTCCCCCGAAGGTATTCGGCGGGTTCGTGATCACGTCAAGGCCGATGGTGCCGTCGTGGCACGACAGGCACGCCAGCGAGATCCCGGTGGGCTGACCGTCGATGGTCATGTCGATCGTCGAGCTCGAGTACATCTGGTACGTGGCGCTCGCGAACGCCCTGTTCCAGAGTGGCGCGTCCACCTCTCCGCCGTGAGGCGTGTGGCAGTACACGCAGATCTCGCCGTAGTCCACCAGGGTTGCACCGGTGGGCGGTCCGCCCCCGCTGCTGGTTGAAAGGTTGTGTTTGGTGATCGCGACGTCGTCATTCTGCGCGAACACCGCGGTCGGCGTGGCCAGCAGCGCTCCTGTGGTGATGAGGGCCACCACCAGCCACGCTGCCTTCAGGGGTTTCATGATTTCCTCCGCGTGAGTGTGAACGTCTACGCGATCCCAGGCTCTCAGACTGGCCGTCAAGCGTCCGACGGGCCGCCAGGCGGCGCAGCGTCGAGGGCCAAGCGAGCTCGGGCGCTTCGGTCCCATGTGGTTCATGGCACCGACTCCGACTCCGTGGCGCCGGTCTCGGTTTGCTCCGGCGATCCCAGGTACTGGAAGATCTGGATCCGGCTGTTGTAGCGGTCCGCCACGAAGATCCGGTCCTGTGTGTCGATATGGATGCCGGTGGGCAGCCAGAGCTGACCGGCACCGTTGCCGAACTCTCCGAACACCATCAGGAGCCGCCCCTCGGCGTCGAAGATCTGGACATTGTTGAAGGCGCCGTCGACCACGTAGACGTGGCCCTCGCTGTCGACTTCGATGCCCTTGGGCCGCGAGAACGCGCCGGGGGTATCGCCCATTCGGCCGAACATGCCGAGGAACTCGCCGTCCGCGTCGAAGATCTGCACCCGGAAGTTCATGGCGTCCGACACGAAGAGTCGCCCGTCGGGGGCCGTTGCCAGGAAGGCCGGATACCGGAATTCGCCCTCGGCCGCGCTGCGGTTCTCCCAGAGGTCGCTCGGCTCCACCGGCTCGTCAGCAGCGTGTCCCGGGGTCTGGGGCGAAGCCTCGCTTTGAGCAGGCACCGCGCCATCCTGTCCGTGATCTGGCATGCCGTGAGTCGTGGCGAGCTTCTGCGCCCCCTTGCTCGTCAGGTTGCCGTCGTCCCTGCCTAGCGTCCGGAGCAGCTCTCCCGACTCGCGATCGAAGATGAGCACCTGGTGGCAGTACGCGTCGGCGACGTACACGCGGTGGCCGGAAGGCGACAGCGCGACGTCGACAGGGTTCAGGAGCACGTCCAGCCCGCCGTACGCCTGTACGAAGTTTCCGTCCTCGTCCATGGCCACGACCCGCTTGCCGCTCGGATCGGCAATGAACACCGTGCCCTGGCCGTCACCGGTGATTCCCATCGGCTTGCCGACCGTAGCGGCGCCGTCGGGGTTCACGATTCGGGCTTCCTTCTCGTTGGGATCGAAGATCCAGAAGCCGCTCTGCAGGCCGTTGGTCACGAACATCCGGCCCTGGTCGTCGGTCCAGACGTCGTGAGGACGCTGCACGGCGAGCATCCTCTGTTTCGTGCCCACCAGGGCCCCGCTGATCTTGCTCAAGATGCCCACGTCCTTCCCGAGATCCTGCTCCGAGTAAAGGACTCCGTCGAGGCGGATCACCGGCTGATCGGGCGGAGGGGGCCATACGATCTCTTGCTCCGCCTGCTGCTGCGTCGCGGCCTGCTGCGGCGCGACCAGCACTAGAAGGGGCATCAGGGTCGGGACCAGCCAGATCGTCTTCATCGCTCTTGTGGCTCGCTTTTCCCTCTATCGACCGAGTAGCCGCCTGGTGGCGGCGCACTTCCGTTCGCCCCAAAGGACAAGCAGCCCGTGTGCCACGGGCCGACGAGAGGCTCCAGAATAGTTAACTCTTTGTCTGGCTTGGGATTGCAGCGAGTCGTCGCAGGAGCGGAGGGTCAGCGGGAACGTCCGGGCCGGGACGGGCAGTTTCTCACTGTGTCACGGATGTCCCACGAGCTTCCTCGATTCGGATGATCGCGCGGAGGGAGGCTCGGGCTACGTCGGTGCTGTCCGAGAGTACGCCGGCTCATGCCCCCATGGCGGCATGAAGCAAGCCGGCGGGATCGCTCCCACTCATCTCGATTTCGGACAGCCAGCGGTGGAGCGTGCGCCGGCTGACTCCCGCCGTCACCGCCGCTCGCGAGACGTTGCCGTCGTGGATGGCCAGCAGCCGTCTCAGGTACGCCAGCCGGAAGCGCCGCATGGCTTCGTCGCGAGCCTCTTCGTGGTTGAGAGGAAGGGAAGAGACAGAGCCCAGGTCTCGAGCCCCGGTCGCCTCGGTCGGCGGGTACCTGACGTCGTCCGGCAGATCTTCCAACCTGATCGTCCCGTCCTCGTCGATCTCGACGAGGTGTCGAGCGAGCGCCTTCAGCTCACTCACGTTGCCGGGCCACCGATGGCGACCGAAGGCCACCCAGACCTCGGGCGACACGGCCGGAGCGTCGCGTCCGGCGGACGCGGCGTATTCGCCGAGGAACCTTTCGGCCAGCGCGACCAGATCTTCGCCGCGGGCGCGCAGGGGAGGCAGCCGTACCTGCACCGCGGACAGGTGGTCGAAGAGGTCGCGCCGAAAGGCACCCTGCTCCACCGCCGCCTCGAGGTCCTCGGTGGCCGCCGTGACGATTCGCGGATGGACGTCTGCCGGACGCGTTGGGCTGGTGTTGGCGTCCTCGGTCCCGATCAGCCGAACCAGGCTCTCCTGGACCGTCGGCTCGAGGGCGACGATGTTTTCGAGGAACAGCGTCCCCCGGCTCGCCTCGCGCAGCACCGGGCGTCGGGCCTTCATGTCGTCCGGCGTGGGTTCCGGACCGCCGCAGAACAGCCGGTCGCTCTCGATCGCGGCGCAATCCACCGCCATGAACGGGTGGTCCCTCCTCGGGCTGTAGTCGTGGATGGCCTCCGCGATCCGCGCCTTCCCGCTCCCCTGTTCACCGGTAATCAGGATCGGCGAGTCCGTTGCCGCGACGGCTCGGATCTTCTCGAGAAGGAGCCGGATCGCGGGGCTGGATCCGACCACCTCCAGCCGGGGGGCCGGAGGCGTGGCTTGGCCCCGCAAGGACCGGTTCTCGAGCAGCAGGCTCCTGTATCGCCGCGCACGCTGAATGGCCAGGTGGAGATCGACGACGGAAAGCGGCGCGCTCAGAACGTCGAAGACGCCTTCCTCTACGGCCCGGACGCCGGAGGACGCGCTCCCCGCGTCGGTGATCAGAATGACGGGAACGGCCGGGTCGTCAGCCAGAGCGACGCCGGTCAGCGCACCCCATTCCGGGAGCTGACCCCGCACGTCCACAAGAAGGACTTCCGTCCGCTCGGCGGCCCGAATGACAGGGAGGCGGGAGGCGTCCGTGAGGACTCGGCACTCGTGCCCCTCACCCCGGAGCTTGTCGGCGAGACGACGAAGCTCCCCAGCTTCGTCGCCCAGGATCAGAATTCGTGCGCTCGCCGTTGACATGATCTCCTCACACCGTTCGAGCGGTCTCGGGGTCGGCGCTGCGACCCTGACGGGTCCATCGCCGGAAGGCCACGGCCAGGCCCGCACCGGACCCAACGAGCAACAGGAAGGGAAGCACCCAAAGCGCCAGGTTGAAACCGGTTGCCGTGGGCCGGAGCAGCACCCACTCGCCGTAGCGATCGACGAAGTACGCCTTGATCTGGTCGGACGTCTCTCCGGCGGCGAGCCGCTCACGGATTACGCCTTTCATCTCCACGGCCAGATCGGTGGGTGAATCCTCGATGCTGAGTCCCCGGCATACCGGGCAGCGGATCTGGCTGGCCAGCTCTGACGTCCGAGCCTCGAGAACCGGGTCCACGGATTGGCTCGGGTAGGCGGGAGTGGAGGGCCCGACGGACTGATCGGCGCCCTGGCCCGCGGCACTGCCCCGGGCGGCTGTCGGCGAAGCGGTCCACAGGCCCGCCAGGGCCAGCAACGCGAGGGAAGACGGTATGCGTCGGGGGTTCATTCCCGCACCTCGGGGCTGGCCTCGCTGGCGCCGGCGAGCAGTCGCTCGAGCTCCCGCACCATGACCTCGTCGGAAAGAGGACCTACCTCCTTGTGAGCGATGGCGCCCGTGCGATCGATGAAGAAGGTCTCGGGCACGCCGTACACGCCGAAGTCGATGGCCGTCCTCGTGTCCGGGTCCTGGAGCTGCAGCCAGCCGCCCCCATAACGCTGCAGGAAACTCCTCGACGCACCCGGTGAATCCCGGTAGGGGATGCCGACCACCTCGACGCCACGACCAGAGTATTCGCGCCAGGCCCGCTCCAGTACGCCGTGCTCCTGGATGCACGGTACGCACCAGGACGCCCAGAAATTGACCATGACCACTTTCCCTTGGAGGTCGGACAGCCGCACCTGCTCCCCACCGTCGAGCTGCTCCAATGCGAAGGTCGGCGCCTTCTTGCCCACCATCGCGGCGGGCAGCTCCCACGGATCGGTCGTCAGGCCGAAGCCAAGCAGGCCGAGGAAAGCCAAGACACCGCCAAACACCAGGATCTTGGGCGTGCTCATCAGGCGACCTCCTCCAGCTCGAGGGCTGGGGGCGCACGGTTCCCAGCGGCGCCCGGAGCTCGGGCGGCCACCCTGCGCCGGCCCGGCCACACCGCCACCACGGTCCCCATCGCCATCACGGCCGAGCCCAGCCAAAGCCAGGCGACCAGCGGCGTGACGATGACCTTGAAGGTGGCGGTGGAGCCGTCCTGCTCGTACGCGACCAGGTTCATGAACAGGTCTTCCGTGAATGCGCTGCGGACCGCGGGCGTCGGAATCGGCTGCTGCCTCGACTCGTAGAAGTTCATCTTCGGCTCCAACGTCCCGGCGGGGCGCCCCTTCCGCATGACCGATACGCCACCGATTACGGAGAAGCGGTGGGGCTCCTGCTGCCTCCGTACGCCGTCCAGACGGATGTCGTAGTCCCCTACCGAGAGCACGTCTCCGGGCCGGAGGGTCGCTTCGCGCTCGGTCTTGTAGTTCCACGATGCCGCTACGCCCACGGCCACCAGCACCACGCCGAAATGGACGATGTATCCGCCGTATCGCCTGCGGTTCGCGGCCACCAGGCTCCTGAAGGCCTTGACTGGGCCCATTCCCCCCCGGATCCGAGCCAAAGTGCCTCGCGCCATCTGGCCGCCCATGACGCTAGTCGCGAATCCGGCCAGGCCCATGGTCAAGAGCGGCCACGGCTGACGCACACCCAGGAGCGCGGCGATCAGAGCCGTAGCAAGTCCGCCCGCCACCGGAGCTCCGAGCTCGCCGAGCACGCCATTGGCCGGCGGCCTGCGCCAGGGCAGGGCCGGTCCCACCCCCATCATGAAGAGCAAGGCGGCAAGCACGGGGACCGTCATGGCGTTGAAGTACGGTGCGCCCACGCTGACCTTGACGCCCCGCACCGCTTCGGCCACCAGCGGGAACACCGTCCCGAGCAGCACGGTGAAGGTCAGACCGACCAGGAGCAGGTTCGACACCATGAACGCCCCCTCCTTGGAGAGGGGATGGTCCAGGCTGCCGGGCGCGCGCAGGAGGCTTGCCCGCCAGAGTATCAACGTGGTGGACACCAAGAGCACCAGGGCCAGGAACCCGAGGAACAAGGGCCCCATGATGGACTGCGTAAAAGCGTGGACGCTCCCGAGCACCCCCGACCGGGTCAGGAACGTACCCAGGATGGTCAAGGCGAACGCCGCGACGATGAGACTCACGTTCCACCCCCGCAGCATCTCCCTGCGCTCCTGCACCATGATCGTGTGCAGGAACGCCGTGGCCACGAGCCAGGGCATGAGGGCTGCATTCTCCACCGGATCCCACGCCCAGTACCCTCCCCATCCCAGCACCTCGTAGGCCCACCACCCGCCGGCCGCGATGGCGAGCGTCAAGAATCCCCAGGACACGAGGGTCCAGCGGCGGGTCGCCTTGAGCCACCACGAGTCCACCCGCCCGGTTATCAGCGCCGCCAGAGCGAACGCGAACGGCACCGACAGCCCAACGTAGCCCAGGTATTGGGCAGGGGGGTGAAAGGCCATGAGCGGATGGTTCTGCAGCAGCGGATTCGGTCCGGGTCCGTCCGGCGGTATGGGGTTGGTCAATGCGAACGGGTTGCCTGGGCCCACCGCGATGCCCACGAAGAACAGGGCGATGCAGAAGAGCGTGGTCAGGATGTACGGAACCTGTTCCTGGTCCCGGTCACGATGCAGCCAGGCGACCGCCGCCGTGTAGAGGGTCAGCAGCCACAACCAGAAGAGGATGGATCCCTCCAGCGCCGCCCAGAGCGAGATCGCCGAGATGAGCGGCGGGGTGCTTCGGCCGCCCACCTGCGCCACGTATGCCACGCTGAAATCGTGGATGAGGAGCGAACGCTCCATGATCAAGACGGCAAGGGTCGCCATGGCGGCGGCAGCGTACGCGGCGTAGCGGCCCGCCGCGATCAGGCCCGGACTACGGCGGTGGGCTCCGAGGACCGAGACGACAGCGCCGTAGCCAGCGGCGCACAGCGTGGCCCACAAGAACAACGAGCCGAGGATTCCGTTCATGGCCCGTCCCCGTCTCCCCCGTCGGTCAGCGGCTGGACGGGCGGATGGTCGTCGCCCTCGGGGGGGGCGTACTCATTCGAGTGCTTGACCATGAGGCTGGTGGCCCGGAAGAATCCCTCCCGCTCCATTCGGCCCTCCACGATGACGTCGATACCGTCCTGGAACATCTGCGGGGGTGCGCCCTCGCTCAGTACTGGCAGGGCGTGTCGGTCGTCCGTGATGGTGAAGCGGAGGGTCAGATCCTCGGCTCGCCAATCCACGGTCCCGGGCTCCACCTGTCCCATGAGCCGCAGTGGCGTCTCGTACGCTGCTTCTCCCTTCGCGAGCACCTCTGTCGGCGTCATGAAGTAGACGAGATTGTCCCCGATCCCGCCCGCGACCAGATACGCCAACGCCCCAGCCACGACCATCACACCTGCGATGGTGCCCAGACGTCTAGACATGCGTCATCTCCGGCGACGGAGCGTCTTCCCGCGCCGGGGCGGCCTCACGTGTCGCCTGCTCCCGCATCTTCGTTCGAGCGGCCCGGATCCACAGGTTTGCGGCGTAGGCAACCAGGACGACGGCGGTCAAGCCGTACGCCGCCCACACGAACTCGAGTCCATTACCAGTCATTGTCCACCTCCATCAGCTCGACGCGGCTCTGAGCGCGCGCGAGGCGGAATCGCTGCGTGAGGAAGAAGGCGAAGAGGAGCGTGAACGACGCCATTGCCAGCCACAGGGCCAGGAGCATGGGGCGGGCGACTGTCTCAGGACTGGACGGGGTCTGGTGCAGCGTGCGCCACCAGAGGACGGACAGGTACACGACCGGCACGTCCAGGAAGCCGATGATCCCCACGGCGGCAGCCGCCCGCGCCCTACGTTCGGGCTCATCGACGAACGCCCGAAGCGCCAGGTATCCCAGGTAGATGACGAGGAGCAGCGCGGACGTCGTCAGTCGGGGGTCCCAGGTCCACCAGACGCCCCACGTGGGCTTGCCCCAGATCGAGCCGAGGGCGATGGCCAATCCGATGAAGACGACGCCGAGCTCCGCGGCCGCGTGGGCTAGATGGTCCCACCACAGGTCTCTTCGGATCAGGTAGGCAATGCTCGCCACGAACACGACGAAGAAGGCCAGGAGCCCGACCCAGGCTGCGGGAACGTGGACGTACATGATGCGCTGCACCTCCCCCATGAGGCGGTCCGGGGGGGCCACCGACAGTCCCACGTAGAACGACGTGATGACGCCGGCCAGGCCCGTGAGGCCCAGGGCACGGCGTGAATGAGCGAGTACCGACATCCAGGGGCCTCCCCTACTCCGCGAGGACCCGCTCGAACACCAGAAGCGGGGCCACGGTGAAGACGATCGCAAAGGAACCGAGCAGGCGGATCCACCCACCCAGCTCTCCGAACGGGTCCCCCTCCAGGAGCAGCCGCGTGCAGGCCACGGAGGCCAAGACCAATGGCACCACCAGCGGAAACACCAGGAGGGGGAGCAGCACTTCCCGAGCCCTCAGATTCAGCGTGAGGGCGCCGTACAGCGTGCCGATGCCCGCGAGCCCCAGCGTGCCCAGTAGGGCCACGAGGGCGACCTGCGGCAGGACCGGCCAGAGGTTCAGGTTGTAGAGAAACGCGGCCAGGGTGAACAGGACGGATTCGGCCACGAAGAGGATCAGGGCCAGGGCCAGGAACTTGCCGACGAACACGGCTCGGCGGTCACCCGGATAGAGGAACAGGCCCTCGATTCCCCGATTCTCACGCTCCGAGTCGAAGATTCGCCCGAGCCCCAAGACCGCGGTGAAGACCAACGCGATCCAGAGGAGCCCGGGAGCCGCCTTCCGCACCGCGCTGGCCTCGGGACCCGTGGCGATCCCCAGCACCAGCAGCACGGCCCCGGCGAAAAACACCATGGAGTTCATGGCCTGCCGGTTTCGAGCCTCGATAAGCAGGTCCTTACGAAGGACCGCGGCGGCGCGGACGAAGAAGCTCATGTCCACCGCTCCTTCCGGAATCGATCCCGCCGCGAGAGCCGCGAATGGCTCTCGAGGCCGGTCAGATCGCCCAGGTGCACGCAGCGGTCGCACCGCTCCTCGGCGTGCACGTCGTGATGGGTGGCCATCAGCACCGCCCGTCCCGCGCGGCGCCACTGCTCGACGACGTCGTGGACGAAGGTCACGCCCGCCGTATCGAGGCCCGAATACGGCTCGTCGAGCAGCAGGAGACGAGGCTCGACCGCGATGGCCCTGGCAAGGGCCAGCCGCTTGCGCATCCCGGTGGAGAAGTCTCGTACGCGACGATCCTTGGCACGGGCCAGTCCAACCGTCTCGAGGACATTCCGGATCGAGGCCTCGCGGTGGCGTTGGCCGTACATGGCGAGAGCCAGGTCCATGTTCTCCGCAGCCGTGAGATCGCCATACAGGTAGGCATCGCCCGAGACGATCCCGACCCGCTCCCGGACCGGCTCACGGTCTCGCGCTACGTCAAAGCCGTCGACCCAGGCGTGGCCGGTCGTAGGCGCGAGGACGCCCGCCAGGATCCTCAGCAGCGTGGTCTTGCCCGAGCCGTTGGGCCCAAGGAGACCCACGACCTCGCCCCACTCCACGGTCAAGTCGGCATCGCGCACGGCCCACACGCGGCCAAACCTGCGTCCGACCCCTTCGACCCGGAGCGCGCACGGAGGCCCCAGCTCGCTCCGGCCCGCCAGTCGCGAACCGGCGGGCCGACCGTTCGCGGACGCCTCCTGGAGGTGGAGGAACGCCGTCGGGGACGTCAGGGGCCGCTGCACGTCAGTCGCCGGCCGAGGCGGCCGCGACCACACGGCTCTGCGACTTGGTCGCGACGGACGATCGGGAAGCCGGATCACGCACGTTGGCCAGGTAGCCAGCCCAGATGAGGAGCAGGCCGGCCAGCTCGGCGGCATAGAGCACTTCCGTGTAGCCCATACGGGTCGCCGTGCCGCCGATGGCCGGGAGCAGCGCCCCGATCGCGATCAGCGCGTTGCCCCACGCCCTGGCCCGGGTGCGGGGATCGCGTCCGAAGCGCCACGCCGACCATGCCGCGCCGCCCACGAGGAAGACCAGCGCGTACAAGTTGATGAAGGGGCTGAACAGGCGAACCCAGCTCCACTCCATGACGGCGCCGGTGAGCCGATGGGGCTCGACCAGCGCGTAGTTGATGGGCGTGAGGAGCACGAACACGCTGGCGATGACAATGTACGGGACCACGACCGCCGTCAGCCGGTTCGCGGTCCTTCGGTCGAACAGCAGGTAAACCGTCCCCTGAGCCAAGGGGGCTCCGCCCAACAGAGCGCCGGAGATGTACCAGCTCCGGAAAAACACCTCGTTCCAGCCGAACAAGGTCACGGACGCCTCGGTCAGCGTTCCGACGCCGTAGAGCAGGATGCCCGCGCCCCACCAGGCCAGGTGGGGACCGGTTCGCCGCTCCAGGTAACGGCGGCAGACCACCCACCCGAAGTAGATCGCGAAAAGGGTCGTGACGATGGGTACGAAGTGGATCGGCTGCCGCACGTGGATCTCCTTTCAGCGTTTCAGTGGTCAGGGGTCCGCGCCGGGGGGGGCGGGAGGGGATCCGCCACCCCCGGTGGGGCGACCGCCCAGACGATGTCGGGCGGCGTCAGCCCCGGCGTGCCCTGGTCAGAAGGCCACTTCGTAGGTCACGAACAGGTTCCGCTTCGGCTCCGGTCGGAAGAAGCTGGCGTTGGAGAACTCGGCGTAGAGCTCGTTGGTCAGGTTGGCCACCGTGACGCCGACACGGTGCTTCATGCCGGCCGCGGTCTCGAGGAGCGTCACACCGCCCCTCAGGTTGTGGACCGTGAAGGCCGGCAGGATCTCGCCGATGGGGTTGGTGCCCAGGTCCACGTCCTTCTGGTCGCCGTTGTGCCGGACTTCGTAGGCCGCCCAGAAGCGATCGTTGGGAGCGTCGTAGCGGAGGCTGGCGGTCAGCTTGTTGGCGAACGTCTCTCCCACCGGATTGTTGGGCTCCAGCACGTCCTGCGACTCGAGGTGGGTGTATCCCGCCCCGACGCTGAAACCGGACGGCAGGAAGAACGTCGCCGCCACCTCCACGCCGCGGTACAGGAGCTCGTCGACGTTTACGTTGCGGAAGGCCGGGAGCCCGCCGACTTCCTCACCTGTGGGAGAGATGCGGATGCCGTCGAAGATCTTGTTCCGGAAGACGAAGGTTTCCGCGGCCAGCCAGGTGTTACGGTACCGGAGGCCCAGGTCCACGTTGAGGCTCGTCTCGGCCGTGAGGTCGGGGTTGGCGACCTGATAGCCTGAGCCTTCGGGCGTGGGGCCTTCGAAGAACCACTCGATGATGTTGGGGGCCCGAAAAGCCCGACCTACCGAGCCTACGAGGCTGAGGCCACGCGCGACCTCGACGATAGCGTTGGCCGAGCCCACCATGGTCTCATCACTCTTCGTGGTTTGCGTCCCGTCCCAGTTGGCGGTCTCCCGCGTCTCGGCATCGACGTTCTGATAGCGGGCGCCGAGCACGATGGAGGCCCTTCTCGAGACCTCGATCTCGCCCTGGGCGAAGGCCCCGATGGACTGGTAGACCGCGTTGGGCACCCGACTGAGATCCGACTCCTCCTCCATGGGGGGACCGAACCCGACGATCGTGGTGAACGCTTGGTCGGTGTTCTCGGACCGATCACGGAAGTAGTCGACGCCGTACGTGAACAGGACGCGCTGCCAGGCCAGCTTCTTCGCCTCCAACCGGAATCCGGTCGTGGCGAGATCGGTGAAGTTCTCCGTCGCCATGACCATGCCGGCTCCCGGGGGCGCCTGTGGCCCGAAGGAAGTGGCGATGTCCATGGTGAGCGTTCGTTTGTTGTTCTGGAAGTAGCCGACCAGGTCGATGCGATCGAGGACCGCGGATCTCACGTCCGTGATCCCGTAGCCGACCGAGGTCTTCCAGAAGTCCTGGTCCGGATAGCGGATGCGGATTTCAGCCGCTCCCGGATCGTATGTGGCCGGATCCACGTAGCCGAAGCCCGCTTCGTCCGCCCGGTATCCCTCGTACTTGACCCACACGGCGTTGCGGCGAGAGAGCTGGTAGCCGACCCGGAGGTCGAGACTCCGGTCCCGAACACCGGTGTCGTGTACGGGGGTGTCGTCGGTGAGCTGGATCTCGCCGAAGCTCCCCGCCGGGGCGGCGTAGTAGCCGGCGTCACGGGCGGTGAAGCCCCCCTGGATGTCCAGGCTACCGAAGCGCCCGAAGAAGCGGCCCATACCGCGGTGTTGACCTTCGACCGATCCGTACTTGTACCCCAGGGTGCCGTGGACACCGTCTTGCACGGGCGTGCGGGTGATCATGTTGACCACTCCGCCGATGGCGTCGGTGCCGTAGAGGACGGAGCTGGGGCCACGGACGACCTCGACCCGGTCGATGGCGCCCACGTCCAGAAGGGCGGGAATCTCACCGAAGTCCTGCTGCCGCCTGGAGTTGTTCAAGCGGAGCCCGTCGGCCAACAGAAGGATGCGTTGGCCGCGCTGACCACGGATGGAGGGGCGGACCTGGGTCACACCGACACCGTTCACGTCGAGGCCAGGAAGATCGCGGAACAGGTCGGCCGCGTTGTTGGGCACCTTCTCGCGGATCTGAGACCGCTCCACCACCGTGACCGGTGTCGGGGTTGTGAAGACCTCCCGGGGCGTGCGCGTGGCAGTGACCGTGATCGGATCCACCGGAAAGACCAGCGTGTCTTGCCGCGGACCCTCCTCCGCTTCCTGGGCCGCCGTGGCAGCCGGCGTCGAGGCGAGGGCGGCTACCGCTACGCCAAGGGCCACTCCGGCTCTCGCTCGGCGTCCTCTGGATCCGACCCAACGCGAGATATGCATCTCGAACCCCCAAAATCTGAAATTGCGGGATCACGCTTCGGCGTGTCTGTCCGGCGAAGGGCGCTGTCGCACCCTCCTGCCGGTCGCGTTCCGAATGCAGTGGGTGTGCCAGCAGGGGTGGTCAGTCGGTCGCGCCACGCGGGGGCGACCCGATCCTCTTGGATCACCGACAGCATCGGCGCGTGGAGGGGTCTCGGAATCGGCGGGCGTGGGCCGGGGTCTCGAGGTGAGGGGTGGGACAGGCCACGTCCCAGGTGGGACAGCGGATGACCCACTTGGGCGGGCCGGCAGGGACCCGCCCAAGCGGCGCGTTCAGGAGGCCGAGGTGGTGGCCCTGCTTCTTCGGAAGGACCCTACGAGATCGTCGAACCCACCGCGGCCCTGCTCGAGCGTTGCCATGGGTCCCGTGCACTTCAGGAACCAGTTGGCATCCGGTCCCTCCACGATGGCCCCCAGGAGCATCTGGTTGGACCGCTCCTCTGGAGGGCGGCCGGCGAAAGGCATCCCCGGGTTGTAGGTGCCCGACACCTCCACCGTGAGAACCGGCATTCCTCCCGCGTCGCGGGCTTCCAGACGGGCTCCCTCCACACCCGACCGGCCGTCGGACAGGGTGAACTGGCTCGCCCACCGTTCAGCGTTGGCCATGGCATCGCCGCCCTGGCCGGGGCCGAAGTAGAAGAGGGCGCACTCGCCGTCACCCCCCGCTCCTGGCACTCGCCACTGGGCCTTCCGCATGGGGGAAGATGGGTCTTCCTGGACCCAGTCGGCCGGAACTTGCCATTCGAGTCCCATGGCACCCTCACCGGCACCTGGCGGAGGGAGTGGTACGACGTCGCCGGAGAGTTGGGGGTGCCCCTCCGGCAGCGTGGCATCCGCGGCGTCTCCAGCGCCTGATGGGCCCTCTCGACTCTGGGGCTCTGGCGTCGCGCCCGGGCTACAGCCGACGGCGAGTAAGCAGACCGTGAGCAGCGCTATGGCCCAGGGGGCAGGGGTTGGCACTGTGGCACCTCCTTTGCAGGGTTCGGGACATGTAGCATCAAAGATCGTGCCCGGTGGAATCCGGGGGCCGAAGAACCGGTACGGGATGTCCCGACCCGCCTCAAGGGGATCTGCCGGACGTGCAAGATCGCGGACAAGGGTTAGTTTGAGCTTCAAGAAACCCGGCGATCGCCCATTCGAGACGTAGCGCGTGAACGTCAACAAGCTGTTTCCCCGTCTGACCCTGAGCGTGAAGCTGGCGGTGGCGTTCGTCGTGATCGCCGCCGTCCCTCTGACGGTCGTGGCTACCATGGCCACGGGCGGAGCGGTGCGGCAACTCCGGGAGCGGGCCAGGACCACGCTCGAGTTCGACCTCGAGCTTGCGGCCCTTGGCGTTACGCGGTCTCTCCGTGAGTCCGAGCAACACCTCACGTTCCTGGTGGACGCCTTCGGCCGGTCCCTCCTGGTGGGAGACACCACAGCCGGTGATCGAAGTAGTGCGGCCGCGCTCGTCAGTACCTTCCTGAGCTCCGACTCTTCGGCAATTCTCCGCGCTCGGGTGGTCGACGCCGCGGGGGACGTCCTGTTGGACGTGGGCCCTCTGGCGCCCTCGACCCCGGGGCCCGACGCGGGGGGTGGGACGGACCTCTACCTGGCGTTGGCCGACGAGTTCGGTCCGAACGAGGTGCAGCGGTTCATGCCGGTGGAGCTTCTGGATCCCGATCGCGGCACGGAGGGTGGCTTGGTGCTGCTCCCCGCCGTAGCGGTGCTCAGGGCAGTGCGCGACGACGACGGCTTCCTGCTGGGCATTGCTGTCGTCGAGGCATCGGCTGCGGCCCTGTTCTCCGGGCTCGAGGTCAACTCACCCGAACTCCCGGGTGTCACCGGGCTGGTGGACGAACAGGGCTTCCTGCTCTATCACACGCGGTGGAAGAGCGACTGGAAGAGTCTGCTGGGCCGGAGACAGGGATCGAGCCTCGAGGCCGAGTTCGGTACCGAGCTCGCCTCGGGGATGCGTAGCGGCGTTCCGGGCACCATCCGAGGCCCGGGCCACACCTTGGTGAGCTACCGGTCCATTGACCTCGGTCCGCCGGCACCCAGGCTCACGCTCTACCGAACCATCCCCCTAGGGGCCATCGACGCGTCGGCATGGGACTTCCTTCGCCTGACCACCTTCATCGGCTTCGCCATCCTGGTCGTGGTGCTCGGGGCGTCGGTGGTCGCGGCCCGCCAGCTGAGCAAGCCCATCTATCGCCTGCGGACCGCGGCGCGAAGACTCGCGGCCGGAGGCTCGCCAGCCCCGGTCGACGTCCACACCAACGACGAGCTGGAAGACCTGGCCGCCGATTTCGGGACCATGGCACGGACTCTCGACAACCAGCGAAGCCGCCTCGAGGCCCTCGTCGAGGATCGCACTCGAGACCTGAGCTCGACCCGGGCCCAGCTCAGCGAGGTGGTCGCCAACGCCACCGACGCCATCATCGGGCTGGACGACGAAGAGTGTGTCACCCTGTGGAACCAAGGCGCCGCGAGTCTCTTCGGCTACTCCGAGCAGGAGGCTCTCAGCAAGGGGATCGACGAGCTCATCGGCATGAACGACCCCGAGCTGGAGCACGAGAAGCAGTACATACGACAGGCGGTACGAGAAGACGGAGGCGTCGGCGGGCTGCGGACCCGCCGGCGAAACCGGGCGGGGGAGATGATTCCGGTAAGCCTGACCCAGAGCCGGATCCTGAATGACGACCGCGTGGTGGGATCCTCCCTCGTCATCCGGGACTACCGGCTTCAGAGCCGCCTCGAGGAGCAGATGCGTCGCTCGGAGCGCGTAGCCGCGGTGAGCATCATGGCCGCCGGCCTGGCCCACGAGATCAACAATCCGCTGGCGATCCTGAGGAATCGGATCGAGCTGATGCAGCGGGAGATCTCGCACGAGGACCGCCTGGAGCGCTTCCGGAAGGATCTGAACGTCCTGGGCCAACACGTGGAGCGGATCCGAGGGCTCACTTCCGACCTGCTGTCGTTCGCCCGGGAAGACGGGGACGAGCCGTCGCCGGTGGCGCTGGACGACGTCGTCGGCCGCACCGTGCGCCTCTTGGACAAGGTCTTCAGAACGAAGGGCGTCGACCTCGAGACGATCTTCGCTGACCACCTGCCGCCCGTGCACGGGAGCGAGAAGGCGTTGGAGACGGTCTTCGTGAACCTGCTGCTCAACGCCGGGCAGGCCACGCCACCAGGCGGCCGCGTGGCGGTCGAGGTCAGGAACGGCGAGCGGAACGGGATGATCCTGGGCGAAGTAAGGGACACCGGTCCGGGCGTGCCTCCCGAGCTACGGTCTCGCATCTTCGAGCCGTTCTTCACGACCAAGGCCGACAACGAAGGCACCGGTCTCGGGCTGGTGGTCTGTCGCACGATCGTCGAGCGGCATGGCGGTAGGATACGGCTCGCAGAAGCGCCCGGCGGAGGGAGCCGCTTCATCGTCGAGCTGCCGGCCTCCCCGATATCCCATGACACGAGCCAAGCCGTATGAGTGAGACCAGGGTGGTCATCGTCGATGACGAGCCCGAGATGCTCGAGAACCTCGATCGCCTCCTGACGGGCGAGGGGTACCGCTGCTGGACGCTGTCGGACCCGACCAGCTACCGCGAGGTGGCCGCCCAGGCGCGACCCGACGTGCTCATCTCGGACATCCGGATGCCGACGGTGGATGGGATGGCCTTGCTCACCGTTGCCCGTGCCGATGACCCCAAGCTCCCCGTGATCCTGATCACCGGACACGCGACGGTTTCGTCGGCGGTGGAAGCCATTCAAGAGGGTGCGTTCGACTACCTCGCCAAGCCCTTCACCGCGGATCAGCTGGCGGTGGCCGTCGAAAGAGCGGTCCGGTATCGCCGACTCATGGTGGAGAACGAGTCACTCCGGGAGCAGGTTTCTTCCCGGTCGGGACCGGAGGTGGTGGGGTCCAGCGCGCCGCTCGTCCGTCTCCTGGATCAGGTGCAACGAGTGGCAGCCACGGATGCCAACGTTCTGATCACCGGCGAGAGCGGAACCGGCAAAGAGCTCGTCGCTAGGTCCATCCACACGCAGAGCCGCCGCAGTGAGGGCCCCTTCGTCCCTGTGGACTGCGCTGCGCTGCCCGAAGGGCTTCTCGAGAGTGAGCTTTTCGGGCACGAGAAGGGCGCGTTCACGGGTGCGATAGCCAAGCGCCGGGGGCTGCTCTCGGAGGCCAACGGAGGGACCGTGTTCCTGGACGAGGTCGGTGAGCTGACACCGCCCTTGCAGGCCAAGCTCCTCCGGGTGTTGGAGGATCGACGGGTCCGTCCCGTGGGCTCGTCACACTACCAGGACATCGACGTGCGAGTGGTTGCGGCGACGAACGTGGACCTCCAGACTGCGGCCCGGAATGGAGCATTCAGAGAAGATCTCTTCTATCGCCTCAACGTCGTCCATCTCAAGGCGCCGCCGCTGCGGGCCAGGGATGGCGACGTGGTGCTGCTGGCAGAGCGGTTCCTCGATCAGTTCGCTCGAGCCGCCGAGCGGGAGCCGCCCATGATCAGCCCCGAGGTCTGGGAGGCACTCGAGAGCTACGACTGGCCCGGGAACGTGCGGCAGCTCAAGAACCTGGTGGAACGAGTCGTGGCGCTCGACGCGGACGGGCGCGTCACGTTGTCCGACCTCCCGCCCGAGATCCGCTTCGCGGGAATCGGCAGCGCGAGGCAGCCCACCAACTCCTCGACGGGTCTGGCCCATCTTCCGTATGCCGACGCGAAGGACACCGCAGTGCGGGCTTTCCAGGCGACGTACCTACGCGAGCTCCTGGATGCCCACGACGGAAACATCTCGAAAGCGGCCGACACCGCGGGCGTGAGCCGGCGTACGCTCCACCGCTGGCTGGCAGAGTTCGATGAGGGCGGCGCGGGAGTCGCGGAGGACGGAACAGGAGGATCGCCGTGAGGTCCCGCACTCTCCTTGTCGCTGCAATGATCATGACCATCGGCTCGCCAGCCGCGGGCCAGCAGGACGTGAGGGGCACCGTACACGTCGAGGGCCGTGCCATACAGCGCGCCGTGGTCCAGCTCATTCCCGAGGGTGTCAACCCCGGGCGCACCAACTCGGACTCGGCCATCGTCGATCAGCTCCACCTCCGCTTTCTGCCAGACGTTCTTCCGGTCCAGGTGGGGACGACCGTGCATTTCAGGAACAGCGATCCCGTCATGCACAACGTCTTCAGTCCCCAACGTCGCGGAGCCGACTTCGACTTGGGAACGTACCCCACCCAAATGAGCCGCTCTTTCCGCTTCGACGAGCCGGGTGACTACGTTGTCCTCTGCCACATCCACCCGGAGATGGCGGCGTGGGTGATCGTGGTGGAGAGTCCTCACTTCGCGCTGACGGATGAGCAGGGTGAGTTCCGCATCGAGGAGGTACCCGCCGGGCGGTACACGCTGCGCACGTGGGCACGCCGGCGGGAGATTCCGGATCAGTCCATCGTCGTCGTGCCGGAAGAAGGGGAGGTCGTGACCTCGGTGATGGTGGATGACGGGGTGAGGGCCTCCGAAGGGTCTGTCCCCGAACCGCACGGCGCACGGAACGGCGCCGGCGACCCGATGGGCGGTGCCCCCCAGCGCTACTGAGCTCCCCCGACTGGTCAAGCCGAGACACCGGGGCGTCTCCATCGGCGCCGTTGACGTTCCCGGCAGCACACCAGCCCGACCTCCGGAACGTGACGCCGACGCTCACGGTGTCCACCTCGCTTTGGTCGCATCACCAGTCGGCGTGACATTGGTGGTCCCACCTGTGACCCGCCCGGTCACACCGACCAGTCCGCCAGCCCGAGCTCCCGAGGGCGAGCAGCCGGCCTAACCTCAACTCCTGCAAATATATGCCGCACTCGGTTCCCTGCCTCCGAGTGTGGTACGGCCTGTGCCTTCACGTTTCGCGAACGTCCTTGATAGAGGTGAATCCACGGATTCACGAACAACCCAAGATCGAGCTTCTCGGAGGTATCATGTTTCGCAGCGTCACTCTCGGCCTGGCCCTGGCGGCGGGCCTCCTCTACGTGTTGCCGGCCCACCCCACGAGCGCCACGCCCGAGCCCACCGTCCATGAGGTCAAGATGGTGGACATCTCGGCCACCGAGTTCCAATTCGAGCCCGCCGACATCACGGTGAAGCGGGGCGACGTGGTGCGTTGGATCCAGACCACCGCCATGCCCCACAACGTGGAATTCCGTGAGGGCCCGGACGGCGCCGTGCCTGGCTTGGAAACGCCCATCGGACCGTTCATGGCCACACCGGACGAGACGTATGAAGTCGTCATTGATGCGGCCTTCCAGGCGGGCACGACCAAGTACGTCTGCACGCCCCACGAGTTCATGGGCATGGTGGGGAGCATCACCGTCTCCGACTGATCCGGGTTCGGTAGGGTAGGGTCCAGCCACTACTCATGCCGACAGACCGGCCGGTGGAGCGGCTCGCGCGGGGCGGGCTCCGGATTGACCGGAGCTTCGCCCCGCCCGACTGTGTGGCACCTACTTGGGTCGATCCACCTTCGCCAACGGTCCATGAAAGCCCAACGTGCCGCGGGATCCTCAGCGCCCTCGTTGCCCTCGCCAACTGACCGCGGTCGCCCGCGCCGAGATGGGGCCCTGCTGGGACTCCCACTGGCGGTTGCCCTCGTGCTCGCATGCATGGCCGCGGAGATCGGCCGACCGGGCGAAGCGACGGCGATTCCGGCGTTCTCCAGGATGTACCGGACCACCTGCTCGACCTGCCACACTGCCGCGCCCAAGCTCAATGTCCTGGGCGAGACCTTCCGCCTGAACGGCTACCGGATGCCCGAGACCAGCCTCTTGGTGCGTCGGGACGACCCCGTCGCCCTGGGAGACGATGCCTGGAAGGACGAATGGCCACGGGCCATCTGGCCTGGAGAGGTTCCCGGGCAGGTGCCCATTGCGCTACGCATCCAGGCAGATGCTCGTGCGACGCGAGACGAGGAAGCCTCTGGCGACTTCGGTCTTCGCCTCCCACACGAAATCTACCTGTTGGCGGGTGCGCCGCTGGGGTCGTCCATATCGGTGTTCCTGGAGACCGAGTGGACCCGGGAGGACGGGGTGGAGATCGCCCAGGCCAAAGTGCTCTTCAACGATGTGTTCACCGGGCTGCCGCCGGGCTCCCTGAACCTGTGGTTGGGTCAGCAGAACCCCTACCTGTTCACCTTGGCCGATCGCCAGATCGACAGGGCAGCCCGGCAGAAGTTCGCTTGGCAGGACTTTTCACCGGCCGACCTTACCGTGACGGGACCCGGGTCGGAGGACGAATTGACCTCGGGCAACGAATTCTCGCTGGGCGGTACGTTTCCGACCATCGAGGTCAACGGCTCTCCTGGCGGACGACTCTACTATGGGGCCGGTATCTCTCAGGGAGCCGGGGCCCCGACCGACGACAACAACGGGCGGATGGACGCCTACTACAAGGTCAGATACAAGCTCGGGGGCCTGGACCTTCGTGGCCGGTACGCGGAAGGTGCTGGCCCCATTACCGGAACCGGGGGCCAGCTGCTCGATCGCGCGCTCATTCTCGAGCACTTCGGCTACTTCGGGTCGGAGCCCACGCTCGGGGGGCTGGACGACGACCATCGGTCCTTCGGCGTCAACGCGCGGGCATTGTACGGAAGGTTGGACGCCGGCGTCGGCTATACCTGGAGCCGCTATGACGCCCCGTGGGGCGATCGGGTGACCGGCTCTCTGGACGCCACCAGCTTCTTCAGCAAGATCGAGTACGTGATCCTCCCGTGGTTCATCGCCTCGCTCAAGGCGGAGGCCTTTCGAACCAGCTTGCCGGACACACGGGATTCGGGCCTCGTGATCACGTCCGGCGATCGGGATCGGATCCTGCCGGGGGCCGTCATGCTGATCCGCCAGAACGTGCGCGGAGTCGTGGAGGCCGAGCTCTTCACACGGCACGAGCAGACCACCGCCGCCGGGCAACGGCGCCCCCACAACCTCTGGTTTCGGCTCGACGTGGCCTTCTGAGCCTCCGCCCGCGCCACCCACTCGTCCTCGGTAACGGACAGCCCCACGCGGCATCGGGAGGCTGGCAGACCCTTTGCAGTATTGTCTGAGGCCGGCGACCGCCTGGCTCCGGTCCGGACGAGCGGATGCGTGCCCAATGCCCGGAAGACCGCGTCGTCCGGGATCTTTCGGACAGAGGAGCCAGGGCCGTCGTACCGGAGCGGTGCGACAACGACAACGCGGATGCGACAATCATGTCCCAGCGACGTCAGGGGGAGGGGGACTCCCCCGAAGGCCCGGAGAGGCGAGAACAAGTGGTCACGATCCCGCGGAGCCATACCGCCCCGAGGGTCCGTGAGTCGCAGCTGCAGGACCCGGTCTCGCCCTGTAGCACTCCCTACTACGATCCGACCCTCCGTTCCCTGGCCGCGGTCATCCTCGACGGGGCACCCGACCCGATGTTGGTAACGGACGCCGAAGGCTCGATCCTGCTCCTCAATCGTGCGGCCGAGACGCTCTTCGGGTACCGGCGCAAGGAGCTCGTCGGCAGGCCGGTGGAGGTGCTGATGCCAAAGCGCTTTCGCGGCGCCCACGGCGATCACCGGCGACGGTTCATCGAGGATCCCGACGTTCGCGGTATGGGGTTTCGCGCCGGTATCTCCGGATTGCGTAAGGATGGGACCGAGTTCCCGGCGGACGTGAGCCTGAGCCCACAGCGGTACGAGGACGCGTTGATGGTCACGGTGGCCATCCGGGACGTCTCCGTGCGCCGGTCCGTCGAGGAGCGAAGGAGGAGCCTCATCGACGAGTTGCGCGACGCGCTCGACCAGGTTCGACGACTGGGAGAGCTGTTGCCCGTGTGTGCGTGGTGCGAACGGATCGGCGACGACGAGGGTGCCTGGACCCGACTCGAGAGCTTCTTCCGGGCGCATGCGGGGGCGGAAGTGAGCCACTGTATTTGCCCCGAATGCGCCGAAGCCGTCGGAGGCGAGCACCCCGTTTCGTGAAGGGGCTTCCAGAGCGCGTTGGCTCGGAGAAGGGGCTCGTCAGCTCACGTCAGGGTTGTGCGCAGAGCTCGCCGGTGTAGGCCTCGCTATCCCCCGATGCGAGGATGCTGTCGCGCTGAAATGCGATGCTGTCGGCGACCATGGGCCCGAAGAGGAAATAGCGCTCTGGAGGCTCGCGAAGCGGGTGCAAGACACCCCCGCTGAACTCCATTTCCAGGGAGCGGGCGAATCGAAGCGCTTCCCGGAGGAACTCCCTCGGTAGCTTGTCACTCCAATCGGGCATGACCCCGTGGCCCGAGACGACGGTGTTGAAGAGCTCATCGTCGCTCTTCTCCATCCGCTCCCCCAGTGCGAACGACGGTGAGCCCCCGTACGCGGCGATGCCGTTCAAGCCGTGACAGCCGGCGCAGAACGTGGAGTACGCCTCCTCCCCCACCGTGGTGGGCGCCCTGGGGCGGGCGCACGACTGGAGTACGAGGGCAGAGAGGCTGCTGGGCAGGCGGGTCGCTTCGCCAGCAAGATTGGCCTCCTGGGCCTGTTGGAACCTGCGCTGCGCCTCTCCCGTGTCCCGGGGGCCGCCAATACCGAAGTAATGCAGTAGCGACAGGTTGAGGAGCGCGCCGACGTGATCCTGCTCCGCGGCCCTGCGAAACCAGTGGTGGGCCAGGCCCCGGTCGGGCGGCGCCATCTCGCCGAAGAACAGCATGAAGCCCACGAGGTTCTGGCTATACGCGTCGCCGCGTTCAGCAAGGCGGTAGTGGGTCTCGAACGTCGATGTGGGAGGTGACTCCGACTCGGGTGGGCCCTGGACACAGCCCACGAGCGCAACGATGCCCGTACCCACCGCGATCCGCCGCAGAGCCCCCGTCCCGAATCTCGACACCGAGCGCACGCTGCTACCGGCCCGGATCGGAATCGAGGAGATACCTCACGGCGGCCTGTAGGACTTCGTCTTGACCACTGCGCAGACCCTCGATGGTCGGCGACACCGTGACGGTCGGCTGCAAGCCCACCCGCTGCAGCTGGCGGCCGTCCGCGTGTCGAACCGACTGCCCGGTGAACGACAGCACGATCCCACCAGGGACCGTGAAGTTGGTGACGTCGCCATTGGCGCCGTTGGACGAGGTGCCCACGAACTTCGTTCCGTTGGCGGCCTCGAGAAACAATCCGGTATGCTCAGCCTGACTGATCGTCCGCTCGTCGACGAGCATGACGGTACGCCCTCGGTACGGTATTCGGTCTGGCGACCGTGGTGGGATACGTTGCACGAACGTGTAGCGCTGCCTTCCCGCCTCGCCCGGGCCGGTGAGGAGCGGTCGGTCGAAGACGGCGGCGGGAGCCTGGTCCACCCGAGCCAGGTACGGGGCGATGGTCCAGGCGGTGCCGTTGGGGTAGCCGCGCATGTCGAAGATGATGGCGTTCGTCCCCGCCAACCGCTCGAACATCTCCGGTACCTCCGGAACCGTCAGGCGGTCGAGGTCCACGTAGCCGATGTTGTCATCGAGGATCCGCACCACGTCACCCGATCGCCATGTGAACCGTAGGTATCGGTTCCGGCGCTGCACTTCGACGAGCCGGGGGCGTCCGTCCGCTCCTTCGACGGTCAGGCGGGCCAAGCTCTCGTCGGCGCCGTTGAGCATCCAGTCCGTGGCGCGGCCCATCAGCGCCCCCTCCGTAGAAGCCGCGACCACCCGAGCGTATCGTCGCGTGCGGCTCACGGCGTCTTCCCCGTCTACGTCGAGGATCACGTCACCGATCGAGAGCCCCGCGGCTTCGGCCGCAGTGGGGTGCCGATATCCGGCGACGACCGGACGACCCTCGATCCAGCGGGCATAAATGGGCGGAGGCGCGGTGCCGAGGGCGCCGTAGAGGACGTCGCTGTTGACGAAGCCGTGGGTGTCCTGGATGTGGCTGTACATCTCGGCTACGGCCAGGTGGTAGGACTCCGCGTCGGAGGCGGATGCCAAGCGCCGGGCATACTCTCGAAACACGGATCCCCAATCGCGGTCCATCAACGCCCCGTACGGGAAGAACAGATCGATCGTGGCCCAGATGCGGACAGCCGCCATCAAGCGTAGGGGAAGGTCGGGGTAAGGTGTATCGAAGGCGGTCGATCGACGAGAGACGCCACCGAGGGGCGGCAAGGGCGTGCGCTCTCGAGGCTGCGACTTCGGCCTGCGGACGAGCTCGAGCGCGGCTTGGAATGCCGGATCGAAGCCCGATCCGTCGCGGCCGGGCGCCGCGATCTCCCGGTCGGCCAACACTGTGGCGGATCCGTCCTCTTGAACGAGCTCGGAAATCCTGACCGCGGCTCTCACCCCATGCGCGAGCGAAAGCGTGTGGGTGCGGGCGAACGCCTCCGTCTCGAAGGGGCCCTCGGACAGGATCATGGAGATCCCTGCGTCCCGTAACGCCAACGCCTCGAGCGGCAACGAGGCATGCCGGTCCACCAGGAAGACGGAGGGGATGTTTCGTTCCGATCGGGACGGGATCCAATCGCGATCCGTGGTCTCGAACGCCGACCTGTATCCGCCCGACGTCGCACCCCTCTCGGGGTGAAATCCGTGGTGGATCCGCGTCCTGAATCCCGGGGTCGCGATGGTTGTGGACGTGAGCAGCTCGGCCAGCCCACTGCTCGAGAAGGCGAAGGCCAGCGTCCCATCCGTGGATGCCGCGGGGCGGGGGCCCGCTCGCAGGTCGAACACGACCCCGCGCGTGCTTCGGAGCATCCCGCCGATCTCCCGCAGGCGGCCCACCACGCGGGGCCAATCGCTCAGAGCCCGGTAGTCCTCGATCCGGACAACTCCGATGCTGTCGGCCGTGAGGTCGAAGGCGGGCTGGGCGTCTGTCGCTCCGGTGCCGGCCTGGGGCGAATCTATCGGCACGGCGGTGGGCACTACCCGGGTGCTCGGGTCGGCCAGGGCAGCCAGGAGCTCGCCAATCACGTCGGCGTAGGCGGCCGAGTCGGTGGCCGCGATGGCGGCCGGGATCGCCTCGACCGTTGCCGAGTCCCAGCGCACGTCACGGTAGGCCGGATACGGATGGAAGTGGGTGACCGTTCTCCACACATGGGCGATTCCCTCCAGCCTGGCCACGGCCGCGGAATCGAGCTCGGTACCCTCGCTGTCGGGCACGGACTGGGCGGCAACCGAGATTCGGCCTGAGCCCGGCGCAGCTCCGGAGGCCACCAGGATAAGTAGAAAGGCGACGTACAATGGTCGCCCGCCGGCCGCCAGGACGTGATATCGTGAGTACGTAGCGCCCTCCGCTGTGCAGGAGTCTGCAACGGTCGGGCAAGAACGTCGTGCCCGCCTCCGAGGCTCGCAAGCGGCATAGGCGCACGACGGTTCGGGGTGGCGACGTCCGTCGCCACCCCGTTGGAAACCGCTTCCTCACGCGTCCCGCTCCTCGTGCCGCGCCCGTTTTGGTCAGCGGCCCGCTCGGCCTCAGTCGTCCACCTCGACCTCGATCTCCACGGCCACGAGGCCGGAGCCGTCCGGTGCCGGCGCGGCGTCGCCCTCGGCCCGAACTGGGAGCCCCGCGTCCACGGCGGACTTGGTGGATGCCAGATCGAACAGGTCTCCGTCGTTGTCGAAGCGCGTTTCCGTCGTGATGAGGATGACCGAACCGCTCCCGAGCGTGACCGTACCGGCTCCCAGGTCGACCGCAGAGACGGTACCCTCGAACTCCAACGCGCCCGGCATGTCGTCGGCATCGTCCTCGATCTCGAACTCGACCTCGATGGCGACGATCGACCCATCCGGATCGCGCATGCCCTCACCCTCCGCCTCTACGAAGCGGCCCGCGTCGACTGCGGCCGCAACCGCGTCCATTGACCTGAGGTGGTCGTCGTCACCGCCGGAATCCTGCTCGATGGTGGTAGCCGCAACGATGCGAATCACGACACCCGTCTGAAGCGTGACGGTCCCGGCCCCCAGGTCAACGGTGTTGACCAGGCCCTCGAAGTCGATCTCGCTTCCGTCGTCGTCCACGTCCTGCTCCACCTCGGTCCTGCCTCCCGACGCGTCCACCGCGATGTCCAGGCCGAGCATCCGGAGTCGCGCCTGGCCGGGCCCGAGGATCTCGACGTTGTCGGCGTCGACGTTCATCTCGATCTCGGGCTCCTCGGACTCGTCGTTCAGGCGCAGCTTGGTCGCGAAGAACGATGGGTCATCGGGGTCCTGGGGCTCCGACGGCGGCGTCCGCTTGGCTTCGACGGCGGGGCGGCGGCCTCCGGCCAGCGCGTCCTCGAGGAAAGCCAGGAAGGTCGACTGGCTCATCTCGGTCCCGCTCCGCTCGTCGCGGAAGCTGGTTCCCGGACCGACCTCGACCGTAAGGCTTCCGAGCTCGAGCGTGATCACGTTGCCGGACACGCCGGTCACGCGGCTCTCGATCTTCTCCTCGTCGAAGACTTCCTCCGGCTCCTCGACCTCGACTTCGCGGGCCACCAAGGGGGTGGTCGGCGAGATCAACTTCACCTCCAGACGTGTCGGGCCGGACGCGGCCTCCTGGCTGAGCTGCTCCACGGAAATGGGAACGGAGAAGGCCGCCCCGTCCACGGGTGCGCCCGGCCCCGCCGGATCGCTCTGGTCGCTGCAGGCCGCGAGCACCAGCACGCTCGCCGTGAGCCAGGTGACGCTGACAGGAATTACTGCTCGCATGGTTTCTCTCCTTCACCCATTTTCACAAGTTCGGGGCCGCTCCCTCTCGGGCGGCGTGACAATCTCATGGGCAGCGAACGTGCCTGCAGCACACGGGGCGGGTTGAGCGACCTCAAGTGCCTCTGGGAGAGCGTTTTGCGTGTTTGAGCCAGCGAGAGGTCCCTTGGCGGGACAGTGTAGCGCAGCGCTACACCGTGCTCCTCCTACGTACGCCGACGATCCACGAGGCAAGGCGACTCCCTGTGCTCACGGATTCGGCGAGCCAATGGGCCAGCGGATACACGAAGGCGTAGCTCACGACCGCGACGGCAGAGGCGCGCCCTCTACGCTCCGCCGCGGGGCCCGGCTACCGGTGGAACCCCGATGACGGGCCACGCGTCGATGCCAACAGACGGCCCGAGCCTCCCTGCCCAGGCCCGCGGACCCGGGGACCCGCCTGACGGCGAGGCGCGGGCGCGACCTCGCGCGGAGGGACCTCCGGAGCCGGACCGAGTCCCGGGCGCCCATCCTCTCCGTTCGGACGCAGACCGCGGGATACGCACCACGATCGGGGCGCTGCTCGTCAGCGTCGTCTTGGGAGCCGTCAAGATCACGGCCGGGATCGCCGGGAACTCCTACGCTCTCGTGGCCGACGGCGTCGAGTCGCTACTGGACGTCATGAGCTCCATGCTGGTCTGGGCCGCGTTGCGGATCGGTGTAACGCCACCCACCACGCGGTATCCCTACGGCCTCGGCAAGGTCGAGCCACTGGCTGCCTTGGTCGTGGCCACGATGCTGCTGCTGGCGGCGGTCGGCATCGCGATACAAGCCGTCCGGTCGATCTTCGAGCCCCACGAAGCACCCGCGCCGTTCACGCTGGCAGTGCTGGTCGGCGTCGTGATCACGAAGGAGGCCCTCTACCGGGCCCTGTCGCGGCGCGGTGACCTGATCGGCAGCAAGGCCATGGAAGCGGATGCCTGGCACCACCGATCGGACGCACTCACCTCGCTCGCGGCGTTCTTCGGTATCTCGATCGCCCTGATCGCGGGAGAGGGATACGAGAGTGCCGACGACTGGGCAGCCTTGTTCGCCTGCGGGGTCATCGCATTCAATGGAGTCCGGCTATTCCGCGCCGGACTCGACGAGGTGCTGGATGCCGCCGTTCCACCGGAGTTGGAGGCCGAGATCCGGCGTACGGCGCTGTCCGTGAACGAGGTCCGGGCGATCGACACCTGTCGAGTGCGGCGAAGCGGGCTGGGTCTTCTGGTGGACATCCATGTGGAGGTGGATGCCCAGCTCACGGTCCGGGAAGGGCACGAGTTGGCCCATCGAGTCAAGGACGTACTCCTCGACGCCGAGCTGGGGATCCTGGACGTCCTCGTGCATGTCGAACCGCACCCTCGAAGTGCTTGACGGATCGCGATTCGCAGCGTCGGCCACGCAGATGATGAGGGAATACCCGGAGAGCCGAAACCATCCCAGCGGGCCGTGTCACCAAGGGATAGGAGGCGTGGCTCGAGCCGTAGTCCGCGATTCGCTGATGGGTTTGTCGATCTCCGTAAGTCCTTACGCGGCAGCGGGCGTCGCTCCGCTAGGAGTTTCCCCACATGGCACCGGGGAACAGCGCGGACAGACCGCACCAGCCGCGGCCTCCAGCTTTGATCAGACCAACGATCCAGAAGGGAGGAGACCGATGCGCAGACCGCTGGCGACTACGTTGATGGTCGCCGTGCCTGCATTGCTGCTCGGGGCCTGCTCGGACGAGTCGACAGAGCCCCTGGACGTCGAAACGGCGCTGCTGGACGTGATCCCGCCCGGCGGCGCCACCAACGTGGACCCGAACGCGCCCATCGTGCTGGAGTTCGATCGGCGCATCGGTTGGGGCATGGAGGAGTATGCCGTCCTGCACGAGGGGGGCATCAACGGTCCGGTGGTCCCAGGCACGTGGGTGCTCTCGGACGATCGTATGACCCTCACGTTCACGCAGGACGCTCCGCTCATGGCGGCGACCGACTACGTGATCCATCTGGGCGGTGGGCTCATGGACTACAACAACCGCCACCTGAACCTGGAGCGACACGGGTTCGGGCTGGGCGGTGAATGGTGTACCGGTGAGCAGCTGGGTCCCATGGGTCCCGGCGGCCCCACGGGCGGACACCATCATCAAGGTTCCGGATGGCAGCATCCGAACGGGACTTACGGTATGATCTTCACGTTCACGACGGCGTAGGGCATCCCCGAAGCAGCGCCCCATGATTCCCGGGGCGCTGCACCTACTCGTTTCCACCGATCCCGTCAGACCCTGAGTCCGCCCTGGACTCGATTGTCCCGGCGCAGTTGGCGGGTTATTTCCTGCGCCGAATCCACGACTCGTCCGCCCTGGCTCACCACCGCCTCGGAGAGGCGGTCACCCGCCGGGGCGAGCTCGGGGTCGGGCCCCGAATGGAACGATCGGCGTGGGAAGTGGCTCTACGATGGAACCACAGGATGCCTCGGGCCCCGGGAATCCCGGTTCGAACTACCGCGTCCAGGAAGACAGACATGACCGATGATCGACGACCGGCGTCGACCCCCGACGTCGTCAGCCTCGCGGACGAAGACAACGTCAAGACGCTGCTCGGTGAGACGCTCTTCAGTCTCTGGGAGGCCGTGAACACACTGACCCGCTTGCGCCCCACTTCTCACGAACGCTACCGGGTCACGATCTTCGGCTCGGCGCGCGCCGCGCCCGGCACGTGGGTCTATCACGAGACCAAACGCCTGGCGGCAGCACTGACCGAGTTGGGGTGTGACATCATCACCGGCGGCGGTCCAGGCCTCATGGAGGCAGCCAACGAAGGGGCCGCCGAAGCCGACCCCGACGATCGCACGCGCTCCGTGGGAATCCGAGTCAGCCTGCCCTTCGAGCAGAGCGCGAACCCCTTCGTCGAGCAGGTGTTCGAGCACCGGACGTTCTTCACGAGATTGCATCATTTCGTGTTGGCCTCCGACGCCTTCATCATCGTGCCCGGCGGCATCGGCACGACCCTGGAGACGCTCATGGTGTGGCAGCTGCTTCAGGTCCGGCACCTGCACGAGACACCGCTCATCATGGTGGGGGACATGTGGAGGGGACTGGTGGACTGGGCCGGGACGAACATGCTCGGCTTCGACCCCCAGCTGGCGAACCACGAGGACATCGAGCTGCCCACCTGCGTCGCCGGCGCCGACGAGGCCATCGAGCTTGTGCGGGAGCACCACGGGCGGTGGGCGGGGCAGCAGGCGGGTTAGGGTTGTCGGGGAGCGACGCGTGGGCGCCGGGCCCAGCGCCAGGCCATTCCGGTGGAGGGTGGAAGGAACGCGTAGGGCAGCTCCGTTCGCGGCAGCAGCTCGTCGTCGGGTGGGTTGCCGGGGTCACCCTTCGGGTCGTCGCCCGGCCCGACACCTGGGCCTGGCACGTCGCTTGAATGGCTGCGCCCGGGCAGCAAAACCGTCAAACCTGCGGCCAGCCGGCTATCGAGGCCGACACGGCCTACAGGAATGTCCTTCGCATCTCGTACTCGCTCCTTGTTCGCTGTATACGAAGTGCGTTGGAGGGTTCGTGACGGAGCTTGGAGACCGAGGAACGGGCGGGCTGTGTCAAAGGGCTCACTTCATCCACCCAGCCCGTGCTTTTCCAGCCGGTAGCGCAACGTGTCGCGCGAGACGCCGAGGAGACGCGCGGCCTTGCTCTTGTTGCCCGACGCCCGTTCGAGGGCCTGGAGGATCAGGGACTTCTCGGCCTCTTCGAGATCGAGGCCGGCACCGGGCAACGCCGGGGACTGCCCGATTGGCGCGCGGTCTCCCGTGATCTCGACGGGAAGGAGGCCGTGGCCGACGGTCTCGTCGTCAGTCAGGTAGAGGATCCGCTCGATGACATTTCGGAGCTCGCGGGCGTTCCCCGGCCAATCGTAAGCCTCGAGGGCAGCTAAGGCGGCCGCGTCGAAGTGCCGCGGAGCCAGGCTCATCTCCTGGCAAAGACTGTCCAGGAAGTAGAGGGCGAGGGGCAAGATGTCCTCACGCCGCTCTCGTAGAGGCGGCAGCTCGATGGGGATGACGTTGAGGCGGTAGTACAGATCCTCCCGGAAGCTCCCCTCCTCGACGGCCTTCTCGAGATCCCGATTCGTCGCGGCCACGACCTGGACGTCGACCTCGATGTCGTCGACACCGCCGACCCTCCGGAAGCGGTGGGTCTCGAGGAATTGGAGCAGCTTCCCCTGGCCGGAGGGCGGCATGTCGCCGACCTCGTCGAGGAAGACGGTCCCGCCCTCAGCGAGTTCGAAGAGGCCGCGCTTCCGTGTCTTGGCGTCGGTGTAGGCCCCCGCCTCGTGTCCGAACAACTCGCTCTCGACCAGCGTCTCGGGGAGGGCGGTGCAGTTCACGCTGAGGAACGGGTTCCCGCGACGAGGCCCCTGGGCGTGAATGGCTCGCGCGATCACGTCCTTCCCCGTGCCGCTCTCGCCACGGACCAACACCGTGGCTGCGGTGCTCCGACTCCCGATCCGCCGGATGACCTGAACCAGGCTTTCCATCGTGGCCGACCGGCCGATCAGCGTCACGTTCGAGAACTGCCAACGGTGCCCTTCCCGAAACCGTTCCAACTGCCCGAGGAGCCGTTGCTTCTCCAAGGCCTGCTCGATGAGCAGCAGGAGCTCGGGCAGTTGCACAGGCTTCTCGAGGAAGTGGAAGGCCCCGGCTCTCACCGCCGCCACGGCCGTCTCCACCTCTCCGTACGCCGACATCATGATCACGGGCAGGGTGGCGTCCCGGCCCCTAAGCTCGGCGAGCACTTCGAGGCCCGACTGGTCCGGCAGCCTCAGGTCCAGGAGAACCAGGTCGCACCGCTCGTTCTCGAACCTTTCGATGCAGCCCGCGCCGGTCTCGAAGGTGGCTACCTCATAGCCCTGCTCGTCCAGATGCTCGGCGAGCCACTCCCGGATCAGCAGCTCATCGTCGCAAACGTAGATGCGCTCAGTGGGCATGTCCCGTCAGGGGTTCGGGTCTACGGGCTGGGGCTCCCGCGCCCCGTCGATCGTCCCGTCCAGCGGCAGCTCGATGAAGAAGGCCGATCCCTCCCCCTCCCGACTCTCGACGGTCAGGGATCCTCCGTGGGTCTCGACGATGCCTTTGGATATCGACAGGCCGAGCCCGGTCCCCCGGTGCTTGGTCGTGAAGAAGGGCTTGAAGATGGTCTGGAGGCGGTCCCGTGGGATGCCCCCGCCGTCGTCCCGGACCTCGATGACCCCTCGACTTCCGACCACGCGTGACACGACATGGACCACTCCGTCCGGCTCGGCGGCCTGAATCCCGTTGACGATCAGGTTCACCAGGACTTGTACGATCATCGATTCGTCGACACGCAGCTCGATCGCGTCGTCTGGAGCGTCCACGCTCAAATCGACGCCGGCCCTCTCGGCGGCCGGCAGGGACAGCGCCAGGGCTCTCTCGACCAGTCGCTGGGCGCTGGTCGACTCCGGACGAGGGTCGGCAGGCCGGGCGAACGCCAGCAGATCCCGCACCGCCAGCTCGATCCGGGCAAGCTGCCGCTTCATCTCGGTAGTAATCGGCGCGAGGGACTCGACGGATTGCGTCCTGCGCATGACCAGGTCCAGGCCGTTGGAGATCCCTACGACCGGATTCTTGATCTCGTGAGCCAACCCGGACGCGAGCTCTCCCACAGTGGCCAGCTGACTTGCCCGTTCCATTTCCCGCTTGTGAAGCGCATCGACCTCCGACGAAGCTCGCGCCAGGTCGTCGGCCATCTGATTGAAGGCCACGCCCAACTCGCCCACCTCGTCCTTGGCCGTGGCGTCCACCCTGGCGTCCAGGTCTCCCGCCCCGATGCGTCGTACCCCCGCGACCAGCCTCCGCAGCGGCGCGACGATCTGCGTCGTGACGAAGGAGGAAGACAGGATCACGAGCACGGCAAAGGCCCCGGCGAGCAGGAGCGACACGCGCCTCAACCGAGCGAGCTCCGCGAGCGCCAGCTCGACTGGTGCTTCGGTGATCACGCGCCAATCCATGCCAGGCACGGGAACGACGGTGCCGATCACCATCACGCCGAGTCGATCCTCGTAGCGCGCGGACCGGCCGTTCGAAGAAGCGAGCAATGGCGAGGCGAGCGGAATGCTGTAGTCCACGTGGCCATGGGGGTGTGAAACGAAGAGCGGTCTCCCGTCCGCGGCCAGGACGAAGCTCTCCACGGTTCCGGCGACATGAGCCGGGATCTCGAGGAACTGACCACCTCCCTGGAGGATCACCAGCGCTCCCAGGAAGCGCTGGGCGTCGCGGTCTGGGGCTTCGCCGATGGGAGCGGACAGGCGCAACGTGGGTGCCTCACCGATTGTAGGGCTCCAGCTGATCCTGACCGGTTCGATCGGAGGTTCGAGGGTCTGCGTCAGCCAGGGTCTCAGGTCGGATGGGTCGAGGGGTGTGGAGGTTAGAACCCGGCCCTGGGCGTCGAAGATGAAGAGGGCCTCGAAAGAGGGCTCCTGCTCGAAGATTGTGCCGAGGGCAGCCTCGTGGGCCTCTCCCGAGTCCGGGTCATCCGGGTACTCGACCGCCTGAGAAAAGCGCTCGAGAAGCAGAAGCTGCTCCCTGACCTGGTCCCCCACGTGGACGGCCTGCGCTTCTGCGATCCCTCCGAGGTAGCGCGCCACGAGACCCTCGATGATCGATCGGCTGCGCAGGTAGCCGAGGGCGCTCGACGCGCCGAGGGGCACCAGAGAAAGCACCAGGAACCAGCCGAGAAGCTTTCGACCAAGCCCGAAGCGCTTTCCGGACGGGGGTGCCGACGCCCTGTTTGGGTGCTGCTGCATGGCCCTCCACCCCGCAATGCGGGAAGACCCACTCCCTCTCACGAGCTAACCCTCCGCCCCTTCGTGACCGGCGCGAGCTGCCGTGTTCGCCAATCCCGCTCGGCGCGCTGGGGAGGGAGCCGGGATTTGAATGGGTCAAATAGCCCACCTCACCCATTCCTGTCCAGCATTGATTGGGTGATATCCCCCAATTCGCCGTGTGTCACGAGCGCCGAAGGATGTGGCAACCGCCTTTCATAAAATCATTTACAGGATTCGCACGACTGCGGCACGAGCATTGCCTAAACCAGAGTCGCGAACGGCTCGGCCGCCACGACCCGCCGCAGAAAGAACGCGGAGAACAGAACTGGAGGTTTCGGATGTACCGGAAGGTCATTCCCGTCGCGGCGCTCGCATTCGCCGGCTTTGGGTTCAGCGGTCCGACGCAGGAAACGGAGATCGCCGACTCCGCAGACGTGGTGGTCGTGAAGATGGTGGACAAGTCGGCGACGGAGTTCGTGTTCGAGCCGGCCGACATCACGGTCAGCCCGGGCCAGACTGTCCGGTTCGTCCAGACGGGCGCCATGCCTCACAACGTCGAGTTCAGGGACCTACCGGCGGGCACGAATCTGGGTGCCGCGGCCATGGGTCCGTTCCTTCTGGCGGCCGGCGAGACCTACGAAGTCACGATCGATGATCGGTTCGCTCCGGGCACGCACAAATACGTCTGCACGCCACACGAGATCATGGGCATGGTCGGCACGATCACCGTCGAGGCGGCGCAGTAGAGATGCCAAACCACACGATGCCAAACGGATCCATACGAAAGGAGGGGCTCATGTCCCACGCTTCACGCTTCCTCGCGTCCCTGGGCGTGCTGCTGGTACTCGGGTGCTCGGACAATCCCGCGGCGCCGGTACACGACGACGACCACGACGAGGAACTCACCGCCACGCTCGCGCTTTCTAGCGACCACGTCCACACGCTGACCGAAATGACCTTCACCGTAACGGTTATGGACCACCACGGAGAGGTGGTCACCAATCTGGCCGAGGTCAATGTGGAGCGCCGTGCGGTCGGCGACGACACCTGGAGAGGCACGGCCCTAGCCCTGAACGGAACCGTATGGGAGGCGCCCTACACGTTTGCATCGAGCGGTGAGTACGACCTGCGCGTCTCGGTCCTCCGCGCCGGCGCCACGGATGCCGAGGTCGTCTACACAATGGCCGAACACCTCGAGGTCGCACGCATCCACGAGGTCGTGGATGGCATGCGCGTCGAATTCGAGACATTCCCCGGTCACATCCACGAAGGGGAGACGGCCACTGCGAAGTTCTGGATCGTGGAACCCGAACGTAACGCGCTCGGGGTGCGTCCTCCGATGTCGGATCTCCACGTGACCATGGTCTGCACTGAGGCGGACGGCTCCATCGAGGAGCACCATGCCGAGGAGCTGGAGCCAGGCGTCTACTCAGCCGAGCACACGTTCACGTCCGTGGGGGACTTCCTCGCAAAGCTGGAGATCGGCGAGCACGGAGGTCCGCACAGCGAGGTCGTGTTCACTACGCACGTCGTCCACGGGCACTGATTTCAGAAGCACGCCGAGCCGGCCACTCCTGAAAGGAGACGGAACGATGCATATGAGACGCGGTGTCGAACGGGTGGTCGGGTTGGCCACGGCCCTCTTCATGGTGGCCGCGACCACGCTTCATGCCCAGGACGCGGGCTCCCCGACGGCCAACTTGGTCCTGGTGGGATATGGCTCTGCCTCCTGGGGCGCTCGGACTCAGGGCGAGTTCCAGAACGAGTTCACGGCTTCGGTCTCGCCCGTCCTCCTGTACGACTTCGGGAGCGACCTACTCTTCGAGGCCGAGCTGGAGTTCGGTCTGAGCGGTGAACTCACCACCACGACTCTCGAATACGCCCAGCTGGACTACATGGGCTTCGAGAGCGTCGTGCTCGTGGCAGGTAAGTTCCTTTTGCCCTTCGGAGTCTTTGGCGAGCGCCTCCACCCTACGTGGATCAACAAACTGCCCACCGCCCCTTTGCTGTACGGGCACGCCCACGGTGGAGTGGCGGAAGGCTCGCTGCTCCCGGTATTGTCGGATGCGGGTGGGATGTTCCGCTGGGCGCAGCCCACCAGCTCCGCCACGCGTCTGGACCTTTCGCTCTATGTGACCCAGGGTCCCAAGATCGTGGAGGACGTCGCCCATGACGACGGCGACACGCACGCCCACGACGACGGCATCGCGTCGGCGTACGAGATTCCCGCGGTCGGATTCGGGGTCTCCTTTTCCGACAACAACACCAACAAGATGCTTGGCGGACGCTTCGGCCTGGTTCATGGGGGCGTCTTCGAAGCGTACGTGTCCGCGTTCCACGCACGCTACGATCCCGGCAACTTCCTCGACTACAACGGCTTCAGCCTGTCTGCGGAGTGGCGCAGCGGGCCGTTCGAGATCCGGTCCGAGGGCGTGTTCGTCCAGCAGGAGTTCGAGGCGGAATCGTCGTTCGAGCGCCTGGAGCAGCCCGGGTACTACGTGCAGGCCTCGCGCCGGTTCGGAGGGTTCGAGCCGGTCGTCCGGTGGGATCAGCTGTTGGACGGGAAGGTCAACTCCGAGGTCGTACGCCCGGGGCGCGACGTCCTGGCACTGGGGCTCACGTACTGGATGGGGGCCACGTCACCTATCAAGCTGGCGTACGAGATCGAGCAAGATCAGTCGGACCGGTTCATTCTCCAGTGGGCCATGGGCTTCTGAGACGGAAAGGGAGAGACAAATGAAGATGCTGACTGTCGGCCCTCTGGCGATCGCAGCGGTCCTCCTGACGGCTGGCCCCTCGAGTGCCCAGTCGTCCATAATCGGGGAAGGCGCTCGGGTCTACGCCCAGAGCTGCAGCCGATGCCACAACCTCCGATCTCCCACGGAGCGGAACAACCGAGACTGGAGCACCATCGTTCTGCACATGCGGGCGCGCGGCAACCTCACCAAGAGCGAGGCGAACGCCGTGCGCGCCTTCCTGCAGGCCACCAACGGGATCGGCGACGGACCACCCGCCTCGCCCCCGTCGCAGCCCCAGGCCCAAGGGGACAAGAAGCGCGAAGAGAACAGCGGAGCGGCCCGGGCGAGCGGGGACGGGGAGGACGACCTCTCCGAACCGCTCCTCGCCAATCTGCGGACGTACCTCGCGCAGCAAGGGAGTGCACGGGGGTCGGCCCGGTAGGCCGGTGCGCGAGGAGCGCCCGGCGACAGGGCATTCCGAGGTTTCCAGTCCCGCTACGAGGGCGCCGAGGCTCGGCGCCCTCGTTCCTTCCGCTCGCGCTCCACGCGTAGGAGCGTCTGATGGCGCCGGAGAGGAGTGCCACGCGTATGGGAAACGACCCCTGTCATCCGCTGGCCGAACCGGGTCACGCCACAGGAGCTTCACGCTGATTCTCGGAGGAGGAGGCGCCCGTGGCTTCGCCCACGTCGGGGTGCTTCGCGCACTCGAAGGAGCCGGGTGGCTTCCTTCAGCAGTCGTGGGCGTTTCCATGGGGGCCATCGTGGGGGCCGCCTACGCCTTGCGCACGGACTGGTATCGCGCGCTGCGCGATGCGTCCCTGTTCGGGCTCACCGAGATCGGGGGGCTCGGTCCGACCGCCCGACGGCCGGCGAGTCTTCGACGGATAGCCTCGAAAGCCAAGACCATGTGGAACCTCAGTCACGGCTGGGGGACGGGGCTCGCCGTCGTGAAATCGGGGCACGACGTCCTTCGATCCCTCTTCGCCGACGCCGATCTGACCGACGGGCGCGTCCCCGTAGCCGTGTGCGCTACCGACCTCTTGTCCGGTGAGCGAGTGGTGATTCGCACAGGGCCTGCGGAGGCCGCGGTCTACGCGAGTTCGGCCCTCGCCGGCATTCTGCCACCCGTGCGTCGGGGATCCCGGCTCTTGGCAGATGGCGCCTACACCGACATCTGTCCAATCGACGTCGCGCGGACCTACGGAAACGACGTGATCGTGGCCGTGAACCCGGGACGCGCGGACGTCGTGAATGAGATCAGTACCGGCCTCGCCGCCATCATGCGCGCCACCGAGATCTGTTATCTGCACCACGCCGCCCTGCGATTCGCCCAGGCCGACGTGGTTGTCCGACCGTCCTTCCGGAGGCCCATCGACACACTCGACTTCGCCGCGCGCCGGGAGTGCGTGGCCGCGGGGATCCGGGGACTCCGGGCGTGCAAGGAGGAACTGGAGCACGTTCTTCTCGGACGGTGAGTGTGCGATGGGCCGGGTGACCTGCGCAACTAGGTCACCGTAACGCCGCGACTCCGGGCCTCCACCGGTGGGGCCGGGGCGAGCCGCGGTGTCTTATCTGCGCTGAGCGGCACTGCGTCCTCAGATCGCTGCCCTCAGCCCGCGCCTCATCCCCGGCGCCTCGACGACCAGTGGATGGCCGAGATCTTCCACCCGTCGTCGGTTCTGGCGAGCACCATGAGCTCGGCGCCCACGGAGTCGATCTCACGATCCCTGAACGTGCCCTTGGTCTCGCTGGTGGACCACGCCCAGGCCACGTCGCCGTGTCCCGTCACGTGGATGTCGCCGCGTGTGCGCGGCACGGCCTGGGCAAAGGCCATGTCGCCCGGCAGATGGTGGTCGGCGTATTGGGCCTTCGTCTCCAGCCCCCCGCTCTCGAGAATGATGGCGTCGTCTGAGAGAAGCGCGAGCGCGGCTTCTCCGTCGCCCGACGCCAGGGCTGCGTGATAGGCTTCGATGACCTCCACGATCTGGTCAGCCTGCGGGTGGGTCGGTCCGATGTGCTCAGCGTGCCCGTGCTCCTGCGCAAGGCTCACGGACGGCGAAGCGGCCAAGAGTAGAAAGACAGTAGCGAGCCGCGGGGATACGGCGAGTGGTGTGTTCATTGGGTTCACCTCTCCTGGGTTAGTGGTCGACTGGGCTCTGGCGGGAGGAACCGGGACTGCGGAGCAGTCGGGCGTTGATGGCCACGATCACCGTCGACAGCGACATGAGCGCGGCGCCCGCGGCCGGTGACAGCACGAAGCCGCGGCTGTAGAGGAGCCCGGCAGCGAGCGGGATCGCGATCACGTTGTAGCCGGTGGCCCACCACAAGTTCTGGATCATCTTGCGGTACGTGGCTCGCGCGAGCCGGATCAACGAAGGGACGTCCCGTGGGTCGGAGCGTACGAGCACGATGTCCGCGGACTCGATGGCCACGTCGGTTCCCGCTCCGATGGCGATGCCCACGTCGGCTTCGACCAGCGCCGGGGCGTCGTTCACGCCGTCACCGGTCATGGCCACACGGAGCCCCTCCGATCGGACGCCGCGGATCGTCTCCGCCTTCTCGTGAGGCAGGACTTCGGCAAAGACCCGGTCCAGTCCCACCTCTCTCGACACGGAATCCGCTACGGCCCGGGCGTCTCCGGTGAGCATCAGCACCTGGATGCCCATGTCGTGGAGCGCCGTCACGGCTTCCCGGGACTCGGGGCGCACCACGTCGGCGAGGGCCAGCGCGGCTTCGACGGCTCCGTCCACCATGACGAAGACAACGGTCTTCCCGTCGGATGCTAGGGCCTCAAGGCTGGGGTCGGTCACTGACTGACCGGCCTCTCGCAGATGTCCGGGGCTCACGACGGCTACCCGCAGGCCATCGACGATGCCCTCTGCCCCTTTTCCCGGAATCGCCCTCGCCCCATCGGGCGTGGGCACTTCGACGCCCGCGTCCTCAGCCGCCCGGACGACGCCCGCGGCGATGGGGTGCTCGGAATGGCTCTCGACCGACGCCGCCAGTCGAAGAACTTCGGGCTCGGATCGATCGCCGAGGACCACGACGTCGGTGACGCCGAACCGTCCTTCCGTGAGCGTACCCGTCTTGTCGAAGACCACCGCGTCGAGCTCCCGGGCCCGCTCGAAGGCCGTCCGGTCCCGGATCAGCAGCCCCTCTCGCGCCGAGATCGAAGTGGAGACCGCCACTACGAGGGGGATGGCGAGGCCGAGCGCGTGAGGACAGGTGATGACCATCACGGTGACCATCCGTTCGATCGCGAAGACCAGAGGCTGTCCGGCGACCAGCCATGCGACGAAGGTCAACGTTCCGACCGTGATGGCGACGATGGTCAGCCAGAGCGCGGCCCGGTTGGCCAGGTCCTGCGTCCGGGACCTGGACTGCTGGGCTTCCCGCACCATGGCCACCACCTGCGACAGGTAGGTGTCGGCTCCCGTCTTCCTGACCTCGATGGTGAGTGCAGCCTCACCGTTCACGGACGCGCCGATCACTTCGGCGCCGACAGACTTCTCCACGGGCGCGCTTTCGCCCGTCAGCATGGCCTCGTTGACAGAGCTGGTTCCCTCCAGCACGGCGCCGTCGACCGGGAACTTCTCGCCCGGACGGACGAGGACCCGGTCGCCGGGCACGAGCGCGGTGACGGGCACGTCCGAGATCGAGCCGTCGGCCTCGATCCTGTGGGCGTCGGTGGGCATGAGGCGCACCAGCTCCTCCAGGGCACGGGAGGCCCCCATCACCGAGCGCATCTCGATCCAGTGGCCCAGGAGCATGACGTCGATCAGCGTGGCGAGCTCCCAGAAGAACGTCTTGCCCTCCAGCCCGAAGGCCACGGCGCTCGAGTAGACGTACGCCACCGTGATGGCCAGACCGATGAGGGTCATCATTCCCGGGCGTCGGTCACCCAACTCGCTCAGAAGACCCGTCAGGAAGGGCCATCCGCCGTACAGATACACCGTCGTCGCCAGGATCCACTGGACCCAGTGGTCTCCGGGGAAGGCAAGGACCTCGGTCAGGCCCAGCCACCCCTGGATGAGCGGAGCCAGCAGCAGGATGGGAACGGTCAGGACCAGCGAGACCCAGAAGCGACGTCGGAAGTCGGCGACCATGTGGGCGTGATGGCCGGCTCCATGGTCGTGCTCGGCGGAATGGGCGTGGTCCGCCCCGTGTCCCGAGCCCTGTAGCACAGTGCCACGGTCGCGGTCGGCGCCCTGTTCCTGCTCGCTGCCGTGGCCGGCGCCACGGTCGTGGTCGTGACGACGCTCGTCGCCATCGTCCCCTGGTCGGTGGCCCCGGGCCGAGCCGTGTTCAGGTCGCATGGGCGGGCCCCGGGCGGGATGGCGCCAGATCCTCGACGGGTACCACACGAGCCGCCCACCGGACCTGCCACCTACGCCAGATCAGGTAGACGCTGGGAATCACCACGAGGGTGAGCACGGTGGAGCTCACCATGCCGCCCACCATCGGCGCGGCGATGCGCTTCATGACGTCGGCGCCGGTCCCGTGGCTCCATAGGATGGGCATGAGGCCGGCCATGATGGTGATCACCGTCATGGCTTTGGGCCGGAGCCGATCCACCGCGCCCTCGATCACCGACTCCGCGACGTCCTTGCCATCGCGCATCTGGCCCGCGTCACGCCGGCGGTGGTAGGCCTCGTCCAGGTAGATCAGCATGACGACGCCGGTTTCGGCTGCCACTCCGGCCAGGGCGATCAAGCCGACCCACACGGCCACGCTCGTGTTGTAGCCCAGGAGCCAGATGAACCAGATGCCGCCCACCAGCGCGAAGGGCAGTGAGAGCATCACGATCAGGGACTTGCCGACGCCACCGAACGTGAGGTAGAGCAACAGGAAGATGATCCCCAACGTGACGGGGATCACGATCCGCATCCTGCGCTGCACCCGCTCCATGAACTCGTATTGTCCGGACCATCGGAGGGTGTAGCCGGGCGGGAGGCTCAGCTGTGACTCCACCGCAGAGCGGGCACGAGTCACGTACCCGCCGAGATCGCCACCCTCGATGTCCACGAAGACCGTGGTCATGGGGAACGCGCCCTCGGTCTTTACCGCCATGGGGCCCTGTAGCACCTCGACGCGGGCCACCTGGCCCAGCGGGATCTGTGCACCCCCCGGAGCCGCCACGAGCACTTCGCGGATCTTTTGCACGTCGTCGCGCAGCTCGCGGGGGTAGCGGACGTTGACGCTGTAACGCTCCCGGCCTTCCACCGTGATAGCCGCGTTGACGCCGCCTACGGTAGCCATGATGGCGTTGTGGATGTCGCCCACGTTCATGCCGTAGCGGGCGGCCTCGGGCCGGTCGATGTCGATGTCAACGTAGTAGCCGGACACGCCGCGTTCGGCGAAGGCGCTTCGTGTGCCGGGCACCTGCTGGAGGATCCCCTCCACCTCTTCGCCCAGGGACTGGAGCGTGTCCAGATTCGGGCCGAAGATCTTCACGCCCACCGGTGTGCGGACGCCGGTGGCCAGCATGTCGATGCGCCCTTTGATCGGCATGGTCCAGGCGTTGGTGACGCCCGGAAGTCGCACGGTCTCGTCCAGCTCCCGGATCAGGCGGTCGTAGGTCATGCCGGGCCGCCAGTCCTCCTCCGGCTTGAGGATCACCGTGGTCTCGAACATGTCCAGCGGAGCCGGATCCGTGGCGGTTCGGGCGCGTCCGGTCTTGCCCAGGACCGATTCCACCTCCGGAAACGACGCCAGGACCGAGTCCTGGTAGGTCATGATCTCAAGAGCCTGAGCAATGGATACGCCGGGCACGGTGGTGGGCATGAACAGGATCGAGCCTTCCTGAAGGGGTGGCATGAACTCGCTGCCCAGACGCTGCCAGGGGATCACCGTCATCCCCAGCGTCACGACCGCAACGGCCACGACCGCCCAGGGAAATCGGGTCGCGAGCCGGATCACGGGCCTGTAGCTCCACTGCAGGAAGCGGCTGACAGGGTTCTTCCGCTCGGGCAGGATACGGCCACGGACGAGGTACACCATCAGCACCGGCACCAGCGTGATCGAGAGCGCCGCGGCACCCGCCATGGCAAAGGTCTTGGTGTAGGCCAGTGGCTTGAACAACCGGCCCTCCTGGGCCTCCAGGGCGAAGACCGGCAGGAAGCTGAAGGTGATGATCAGCAACGAAAAGAAGATTGGTGGGCCTACTTGTTTGGTGCTGGCCCTGACGATCTCCCACCGGGAGGTGCCTTCCTCGGCCCTCTCCAGGTGCTTGTGCATGTTCTCGACCATGACGATGGCCGCGTCCACCATGGCGCCGATGGCGATGGCGATTCCCCCCAGGCTCATGATGTTGGCCCCCACGCCCAGGGCCCTCATGACCAGGAACGATGCCAGGATCCCCAGCGGAAGGGTGACGATGATCACCAGCGACGAGCGGAAATGGAGCAGGAAGACGATCACGACCAGACCGACGATCAAGGATTCCTCGACCAGCTTTTCTCGGAGCGTGGCGATGGCGCGCTCGATGAGGTCGCTGCGGTCGTAGGCGGTGCGGAGACGGACGCCCGCCGGGAGGCCGTCCTGGATCTCTGCGATCCGCTCTTTCACGGCCTGGATGGTGGCGTAGGCATCGGAGCCGAAGCGCATGACCACGATGCCCGCCACGACCTCGCCCCGACCGTTCAGGTCCGCAGCGCCCCGGCGGGGAGCCGGCCCTACGGATACCGTGGCCACGTCCGCGATGCGGATAGGGGTGCCACCCGGGGTGGAGGCTACGGCTACGTTCCTGATGTCGTCCACGCTGCCGAGGTAGCCCAGGCCGCGGATCATGTACTCCCGGCCACCCATCTCCAGGACCCTGGCTCCGATGTCGACGTTATGCGTGCCGATGGCCTCCACGACCCGCGTCACGGGAATGTCGAAGGCGCGAAGGCGCTCCGGGTTCACCTCGACCTGGTACTGCTTCTCGAACCCGCCCAGGCTGGCGACTTCCGAGACGCCGGGGACGGCGGTGAGCTGGTAGCGGATGTACCAATCCTGGAGCGTGCGGAGCTCGGCCAGGTCCAGGGAGTCGGACTCCAGCACGTACTCGTAAACCCAGCCCACGCCCGTGGCGTCGGGGCCGAGGGTCGGCTCGACTCCGGGCGGGAGCTGGGGCCTGATCCCGCTCAGGTATTCCAGCACCCGTGACCGGGCCCAGTAAATGTCGGTGCCGTCTTCGAAGATCACGTAGACCATCGAGAGGCCGAAGAAGCTGAAGCCTCGCACCACCTGAGCCCCGGGCACCTTCAGCATCTCGGTCGTGATGGGGTAGGTGACCTGGTCCTCCACGATCTGAGGAGCCTGGTCCCGGAAGTCGGCCTGAATGATCACCTGGACGTCGGACAGGTCGGGAATGGCGTCGAGCGGTGTCGTGCGGACCGCCCAGATCCCTCCGAACAGCAACGCGACCGTGCCCGCAAGCACGAGGAACGTGTTGCGGAGGGACCAGTCGATGATCCGCTCGATCATGGTTTCGCGCCCGACGTGTCGCTTGGCATCTCATGTCCCTCGTGACCGCCGGGTCCGGCGGTATCGACGCCCATGTCATGCCCCTCGTGGCCGCCTGCGGCGGGCGCCGCCCCGCGACTCTCTTCCTCGGGCTCGATCACGGATCCATGACCTGCATGCTGCATTCCCGGCATGCTGCCACCGGTCGCGCCCAGCCTCGACTCGGCGTCGACCAGGAAGTTGGCCGACTGGACGATGGTCTCGCCCGGCTCGAGCCCCCCGAGGATCTGGACGTACTCGGCCGCCTGGGCGCCCAGCGCCACCTCCCTGGGCTGCAGCAGGCCCTGATCGTCGCGGACGAACACCAGGTTCCGCTCCCCGGTCACGACCACGGCCTCCAGGGGCACGGCAACGACGCCCTCGCCGATCCGGGTGTCGACGAAGATGGTGGCGAACATCCCGGGCTTGAGAGCCAGATCGCGGTTGGACAGGGTCACTCTCACCCGGTTGGTGCGCGTGCCCACGTCCACCGTCGGGTAGATGAAGCTGACCTGGCCCATGCGATGCTCGCCTGGGTAGGCAGAGACTTCGATGTGAGCCTGGGAGCCCTGCTCGATGAGCTGGAGGTCCCGCTCGAAGACGTCGCCCTCCACCCAGACTTCGGACAGGTCGGCCACGCGGTACAGGAGCTGGCCCGGGTTCACCCGCTGCCCCTGGTTGACCTCCTTCTCCAGGACGATGCCGCTCACGGGAGACACCAGGGTCAGCGTCCGGGTGACCTGACCCGACTCCTTCAAGCGGTCCACCTGCTCTTTCGTGATGTCCCAGAAGCTGAGGCGGCGTTCCGCCGCTCCGAGCATCGCCCGCGCAGACTCGTACGCCTCGGTTGCAGAGGGATCCACTCGCTCCGCGAGACGCATCGCGGTGAGAAGCTCCTCCTGGGCCGCGACGAGGTCGGGGCTGTAGAGCGTGAGAAGAGGTGACCCGGCACGGACGGCTTCGCCGGTGGTGGCGACGATGAGATCCTCCACGAAGCCGGCCACCTTGGGGGTGACGTCGACGATGCGGTCCTCGCTCGCCTCGATCCGGCCCACCGTGCGGATCGTCCGCTCCAGGTCCATCGTCCCGACGGTGGCGTAGGTTACGCCCAGCGCCCTCTCCTGCTCGGCGGTGAGGAAGACGGCCTGACGGGTCGTCGGCCCTCCCATACCGTGCATGCTGTGATCCTCGGTGACCACGGCATCCTGCGCGGCCGTCTCGGTGTCGACGTCCTCACCGCCTGGCGCGCATGCGCTCATGGTCAGAACGAGCACGGCTCCGGTCAGCGCCAGGGCGGCGGGCACCCGGTGGTTCATCCCTGCCATCATGGTATTCCAATCCCGTTCGAGCCGGTGAGTGACGCGATCGCCGCAGCGGCTTCGTGGTATTCGGCGGCCAGGCGCACGCGCTCGACCTCGAATTGGTTCACGGTCATCTGGTTGGTGAGGAGCGTCATGTAATCGACGTTGCCCACCTGGTACGCCGAGAGGGCAGCCTCGACCCCGGCTCGGGCCTGGGGCAGAATCGAGGTTCTGTAGAGGTCGGACAGGCTCCTCGCCCGCTCGGCCTGTGCCCGGAGCTCCGCCAGCCGGGCGTAGGTCTCGTTGTGCAGGTCGAGCTCCCGGGCGACCTCCATGGACTGGACGGCCCGCCGCTCTTCCTTCACGCGGCTCTGCTTGGAGCCACCGAAGACGGGAAGGCTCACGCCCACCATCAGGGTGGCCAGATCCACGAACTCGGGACGCTGGCCGTACCCGAGGGAAAGCGTGAAGTCAGGGTAGGCGTCCCGCTCGGCCTGCCGGTACGCGGCTCCAGCGGCCAGCGCCCTTTGCCTCGCCGCTGCGAACGCCGGCCGCTGTAGCGCCGCTTCCTCCATGAGCTGGTCCACGCCCGGGAGCTCACCGCCGGGCGTTGGGAGCTCCAGCGCGGGCACGTCCAGCGTGGCCGGACGCCCCATGAGCCCGTTGAGGCGAGCCGCCGCGGCCAGACGGTCCTGGGCCGCCACGGTGATGTCGGCCGTCATCCGAGCCACTGACACCTGGGCCTGGAGGATGTCCTGCTGGATTCCTTCGCCGACGGCGTAGCGCGCCTCGCTGACCTGCCTGAAGTCCCGGAGCAGGTCCCGGGTGGTCTCCATGATCTCGATGGCGCGGTCGAGGGAGGCCAACCGTACGTAGACGGCGGTGACCCGGGACACGAGCGCCGCCTCGAGCTCCTCGGTGTCGAGGGAGTCGGCGGTGGCGAGGTGGGCGAGTCGCTCCTCGTCGTAGCCCAGCGAGCCGGGCCAGGGCAGCGTCTGCGTGAGCTGAATGACGTTCATGGTCATCTGGACGTCGGTGCGTCCCAGGTCGTCGACCGGCCGGTTCATCAGGCCGAGACTGAGCACGGGATCGGGAAGTGTGCCCGCGGGACGCACCCGTTCCTGGGCCGCATCCGTTCGGTAGCGTGCGGCCTGGAGCGTGGGGTTCGTCGATCGCACCGCCGCGATGACGTCGGTCAGCCGAAGCGTGTCCGCGTCCTGGGCCGAGACGCTGGTCGTGGACAGGGCCAGTCCGGCCAGGACGACGAGTGCGATGGCGACGGCACCTTTCGTGGGTGCCACGATTGATTCCTCCGATGTTGAGCTCTGATCCTCGGACCCGTTGTCGGGCCTTGCGACGGCCTTCCGATCGAGGTCGAAGGGCGCACGACTCCCGTGACGGGAAAGGGCTCAGGCTCTCGGAGGCGGGGTGAGGTTCTGGAGGACGGCTGGATGAACGCGCCACGCGGGCCGGGTGGCGAGCGGGGCGCTGACTGCGGCGCTCCACTGAGCGGCGGGCGCTCCAATCGCCGGTAGCGTGGCGGCACAGTGGCCCATCATGGCGCAGGGTGCTGGATCGGCGTGGCCGCCGCCCCGGGGGCCGAAGCGGTCGGTGACGGCCTGTAGACCGTGCGGCTCGGATGGCGCGTGCTGGGACGCCGGCCCCACGGATCCGTGTGGCGCGTGGGTCACTTGCCCTGCCGGCGCATGCACCTGGTGGGACGTGTCGGTGTTGTCGTGTTCTTCCATGCTCGGACACGAGCCCATCGGCAGAGCCACCGACTGCAGCAGCAGCGCCAACATGGGTGCGGCGACTGCGCGTCGGACCGGACGGCTGGGCAACACGGACACGATCGGCCTCAGCGCATGTACCGGTAGAACAGGTCGAGGAGCTCCTGCCGGACTTCGCGGGCGGCGTCGCCACCCTGCGCCAGACCGTGCGTCGCGCACCCTTCGAGGTGATTCGCGAAGAGCTCCTTTTCGGCCGAGGCGAGGCCCGCCCGGACAGCAGCGAACTGCTGGAGGATCTCGGGGCAGTACCGTTCGTCCTCCACCATGCGCCGGATGCCGTCTACCTGGCCACGGATCCGGGCCAGCCGCTTGAGGAGGTCGGCCTTGGTGGGCTCGGCGATCCCCATGGCGTGGTCGTGCGCGGTGGTGCTCATCGGTATCTGCAGCTGAGGTCTGGAAAAATCGGTACTATACCCCCGTAGGGTATCGGCACGTCGGGATCGTTGTCAACCGCGAGAGCCGCGGCCACCATTCTCCTGACGCCTCCCACTGGAGGGGAAGACGGACGCGGTACGAGTCTCGTATAGTAGGCCTGGCTAGCGATACCACCGACGTGAGAGCGCTCGGACCACGGGGGAGACAGATGTGCAGAACAGCCGTCCAGGGGAGCCCGCCGAATCCGTGGGCCCGGCGCTTTCGCTCGACAGGTGTCTGGTCGGTGTTGGCGCTCGGCCTGACCGCGTGCGGCTCTGGGAACGGCCAAGACGGACGCGAGGGGGGAGCGTCCGTGGTAGTCGGCACCGCACCCCCTGCGACGGGCGGAATCCGTTCGGTGGTCACGCTGTCGCCGAACCCGCCGGGCCCCAGCCCGATCCCCACCGAGCCGGCGATCATGGACCAGTACGCCATCGCGTTCATCCCCCGGCTCCTCGTGGCCCGTCAGGGCCAGCCCGTGGAGTTCAGGAACAGCGAAGAGGTGTCCCACAACGTCCGGGTGGTCGAGGTGGCGACGGACTCACTGATCTTCAGCAGAAACCCGGTCATGGGCGAACCCTACGTGCACACCTTCGACCGACCCGGCGCCTACGCAGTGGTCTGCGACATCCACCCGGGCATGACGGGGAATCTGGTCGTGGTCGCGGAGCCCTACGCGGAAGTGGCCTCCGAAGATGGTGCCTTCTCGTTCGAGGAGGTGCCCCCCGGCCGCTACCGTGCCAGAGTCTGGAGCATCGATGTGGCGCTCCAGTCGGAGCGGCTCGTCGAGATCGCGGGGGACACGACCCGGCTGCAGCTAGGGGCACGGTAGCTGAAGGCGGCCCGTGCGGCTGCGGGAGGGCCGTGTGAGCTGTGCCGCTGCGGGAGGCTTCTGCCCCGGTCGCCTTCGTCCGACCCATACGCCCTCTCCCCCCTTGTCCGGCCCGGTCGGATCACGATTCGACGACCGCCGTCAGTGGGGGCGCTCGTCGGCCCCCACGGCTCGCACGGTCTATGGCCAGCGCGGCAGCCTGCCTACCGGCGTCCAGGGCGCTCCGGCGGCTTCGAGGTCCGCCTCCAGCGCCGGTAGGTCCGTCTCCATCAGCGGGCGCAGCTCGGCCAACACCTCGGTGAGGGCCCTGGACGCCACCTCGAAGCCGTCTCGATGGGTCCCGGTCGGATCGGACGTGGAGCTCCACTGACCGCGGACGATGCGGTTCACCCGCTGCATGATGGTGGGCGGCGTGAAGTCCGCCCGGTCCAGCATGGTGGGCTCTCGGACGAGCCGCCGCTGGACGTCGGCGAAGCGGCCCTCCAGCTCACGGATGCGCGGCTCCAGAGGGGCCACGTCCCCGGTGGCGGCGCGGGCGGCCCGGCGCATCTGGCCCAGGCGCTCGATGGCTTCGCGGCTGACTCGGCCGGCTTCCATCACGACGTGCTGCAGGCGGGCGACGTCGCGCCGGAAGGCCACCAGGGCCTCCATGTCCTCCGCCGGCAGCGTGGTCGTGCCCAACGGAACCGCCTCGAAGGTCCGGGCGTCGGTGAGCCTGGTCTCCGTTCCGTCATCGCTCACCGCCACCAAACGGGCGGAGTATGCGCCGGGCATGGCCAACGGACCCGACGACCCGTCGTCCTCGGACGGGTCCAGCGAAGCGTAGCGCAGGTCCCAGCTCACGCGGTGGACGCCCCGGCTCGACGGCCCCGGCACGCGACGCACGACTCGACCCGCCTCGTCCTCTACCACCACCAGGACTTCGGGGGCTCTTTCACGGGCCTCGGCCTGTAGGGCCTCCGGCTCCGGATAGGGATCGTCCCGGCCTTCCGCGCGAGCCGCGGCCTGCGCAGCGAGCCGAACACTCCGTCGGGTCTCCTGCGAGCTGCCCAGGAAGTAGGTGAACACCGCTCCGAAAGGAGGATTCGGCGCGGTGAAGAAGGCGTCGCCCTGGACGCCCTTTTCCTGCCCGCCCATGGGCTCGTCCTGGATGAACATCCACGCGTCATTCACGTCGAACAGGGCAGCTTCGCTCGCGAGCGTGGCGTCGTCCAAAGCCCGTAGAGGCGAGTAGTCGTCCAGGATGTAGAAGCCCCGTCCGAAGGTGGCCGCTACCAGGTCGTCCTCGCGGCGCTGGATCTCCAGGTCCCGGACCGGGACCACTGGAAGGCCGCCCTGGAGCTGGACCCAGCCCGCACCGCCGTCGTTGGTGAAGAACAGCCCGAACTCGGTCCCAACGAAGAGGAGGTCACGGTCGACGTGGTCTTCGACCAGCGTCCACGTGGAGTGGGGGACCGGCAGGTCTGCCGTGATGTTCGTCCACGTCCGGCCCCGGTCGGTCGACCGGGCTACATAAGGCGCGAAGTCCCCCGTCTTGTGGTTGTTGAAGACGGCGTAGACGGTGCCATCGTCGTGACGCGAGGCCGCCACGTCGGCCACGTACGCCACGGCCGGCACGCCCGGGAAGCTCTCCTCGACCCGCCACGACGACCCGCCGTCCTCGGACACCTGGATCAGACCGTCGTCCGTACCCACGTACAGCAGCCCCTCCACCAGCGGCGATTCGTCCAGCGAGACGATGGTCCCCAAGGGAGACGTGAACACGTTCTTCCACACGGCGTCGGGTCCCCAGACGCGCCCCATGACGGGGATCTGATTCCGGTCCAGCCCCCGGCTCAGGTCCGGGCTGACGGCGGTCCAGGAGTTGGCCCGGTCGTCGCTTCGGAAGAGCTTCTGGGCCGCGAAGTAGACCCGCGTCGGATCGTGGGGCGAGATCAGGAGCGGCGAGTCCCAGTGCCAGCGGAGCGCTGGCTCGCCCGGCTCGGGCTGGGGCTGGATGTCCACCTGCTCGCCGCTGGCCCGGTCGTAACGGACGATCCCGGCGTACTGGGACTGGGTGTACAGGATGTTGGGGTTGCCGGGCTCGACCTGGACCTCGAAGCCGTCGCCGCCCGTGGTGATGAACCAGTCGCTGTTCACGATCCCGTGGACGTTGGTGGTCCGGGACGGCCCGCCCACCGAGCTGTTGTCCTGGGTGCCCCCATAGACGGTGTAGAACGGCTCGAGGTCGTCGATGCCGACCCGGTAGAACTGAGTCAAGGGCAGGTTGGCGACGAAGCGCCAGGAGCGACTCCCGTCGAACGACTCGTAGAGGCCGCCGTCCGTCCCCACCATCAGGTAGTCGGGGTCGTCCGGATCGAAGACGATCTCGTGGTTGTCCACGTGCTTGAAGCGGGAGTTGACCCGGCTCCAGGTGTGGCCATCGTCGTCGGTCACGTGGATCCACACGTCGACGGCGTAGATGCGACCCGGCCGGTGGGGGTCGGGGTAGATCTCGCCGTAGTACTGAGGATCCACCACGATGTAGTCCGACCGTTTGGTCCAGCTCTCGCCCCGGTCCGTCGAAACGAAGAAGCCCGACTCCTCGCCCGCGGCGGCGATCAGCGCATAGACCACGTCGGTGTCATGGGGGCTCACCGCCAGGGCGATCCGCCCCATGTCCACCGTGGGCAGTCCCGCCTCGAGGCGCCGCCAGGAATCGCCTCCGTCGGTGGACTTCCAGAGCGCCGACTCGGGTCCACCCGCCACCAGGATCCCCACGTGGCGGCGCCTCTGGTACGAGACGGCGTATAGCACATCCGGGTTCCGGGGGTCCATTGCCACGTCCGCCACGCCGGTGTTCTCGCTGATCTCCAGCACCCGGGTCCAGGTCGCTCCTCCGTCCGTCGTCTTGTATAAGCCCCGCTCGCCACCGGGGGCCCACAACCCGCCCATGGCCGCGACGTACACGACGTTCGAGTCCCTCGGATCGATGAGGATCTGGCCTACGTGCTCGGAGGTTTCGAGCCCGACGTTGGTCCAGCTACGGCCCGCATCGACGGACTTGTAGACCCCGTCCCCCCAGCCGACGCTGCGCTGGCTGGTATTCTCTCCCGTGCCCAGCCACACCACGTGGCGGTTATGCGGGTCCACCGTGATCGCGCCCGTGGAGTAGGAGGCGTAGTCGTCGAAGACGGGCTCCCAGGTGGTTCCCCGGTTCGTCGTCTTCCAGACCCCGCTGGAGGCGGTGGCCACGTACCAGACGCTCCGGTCCACCGGGTCGACGGCCACGTCGGCGATGCGGCCCGACATGAAAGCGGGGCCGATGCCTCGGAGCTGGAGCCCGGAGACGAGATCGGCGTCCGGCGAGGGTGCGCCGGTCTGCGCGCGCAGCTCAGCGGCAGAGGCCGCGCCCACACCGAGGGCGAGCGAAAAGCACAGCGGAAGGAGGCGGACGGGTTTCCGGACGTTCATCGGGAGGGCTCCGAGAGCGGGGTTCGCGGACGAAGGCTCTTCGAGCACAAGAGCCACGAGCCGACAGCTCCCGTCAAGTCGCCTGGCTCGTGGCGCGAGCCTTCCGGCGACTCCCATGAAACCTCGCGAAGGCCGACGACATAGGGACGAGAAAGACGTGCGCAGTTCCGGAGGCGCCCCACTGTGGTCTCTACAACCTCCAACGCCTTGCGGCAGACGGGCACGCTCGCGCTGAGCTTGCTCCTGGCCTCCGCCTGCTCCAGCACGACGGATCCTCAGGAGCCGTCCTTGCCGCAGGCCGAGCCGCGCACCTTCGCCATGGGCTGGTCGGTGACGCCGCCGCGACTGACCACCGAGTCGGTCCTGGCCACCGCACAGCTGGTGGTCGACCTGGGCGAGGTGACCCTCATGCAATCCGCGCCACCTTGGACCAAGATCTTGGCGGGCGAGCCCATCGACGAGCTGGTGGAGGAGCCGGCTGGACTGGCCGACTACGTGCGCGCCCTGGGCACGCAGCAGATCGTCTTTCTGGTGGATCCCCTGGACGGGCTGGACCGGCGCCGCGAGCCCCTGGAGCTGGTGGAGGCTGGGAGGAGCATCCAGGAGCCCGAGATCCGTGCGCTCCACGAGGCCTGGGTGCGCGCCGTCGTCCGGCGCATCGGCCCGGAGTACCTGGGGCTCGCCTCGGAGATCAACACGTTGGGCACCCACGGCGACCCTGTCCTCTACGCGGCGCTGGTCGACATGATCAACGACCTGGCGGCCGAGGTCAGGGCGGCCCAGCCGGGTATCCAGGTCTTCGTGTCGTTTCAGGTCGACGACGCCTGGAACCTGCTCATCCCGGACGGCGCAGACCACTTCTCCCTCATCGACGACTTCGACATCGACGCCCTGGGGCTGTCCTCCTACCCGGTGTTCGTCTTCGACGAGCCTGCACGCATCCCGGACGACTACTTCAGTCGCTTCCGAGCGCACACCGACCTGCCCCTGATCCTGGTCGAAGGGGGCTGGAGCTCGGGCACCACGGCCTGGGGCAGCGGCTCACCCGCGGAGCAGGCCGCGTTCTTTCGCCGCTTCGAGCAGCTCATGGACAGCGTCGACGGCGACCTATGGGTCTTCCTGATCCCGGTGGACCTGTCGCTGGACGGCTGGGGGCTGCCCCCGGACAGGGAATCGACGCTCAGCAACTTCGCCACCATGGGGATCTTCGACGAAGAGCTTCGGCCCAAGCCGGCCCACGAGGAGTGGGTGCGGATTCTCGGCCGGCCTCTCGTGCGGTAGCTGAGACCGGCACCCCGCCCCGGCCGCCGGGAACACGCTCCCATCGCCAGCCTGACCCGTCCTTGCACCGCTCGGACCCTCGGGCAATCTTGTGGCCCCACAAGTTCGGGGTTCGGCCAGGAATGCCCCACCACGGCAACGGCACGCGACTGCATGCGCGGAGGCAAAGCATGGATACCCGTCAGTTCTACATGGGATGTTGCGCCCACGAAGCCAGCCTTTCCAAGAAGGTCATCGCGGCCATGCCCGAGGAGGGCCTGGACCGACGCCCCGAGCCCAAGGCTCGGACCGCGAGGGAGCTCATCGGCCACATCATCGGCCACGAGCAAGACCTGGTGGAGCTCATCGACGACGGCGTGATCCACCATCGCAACGTGGTCGAGTTCGACACCCTCGAGCAGGCTCTCCAGCTCTACGACGACGCCCACACCCAGCTCGAGCAGAAGCTGGGCACGATGAGCGACGAAGCGTGGGGCCAGACCGCCAAGATGTGGGCCGGCGACCACCTTGCCCTGGAGTCCTCGGCCGGCAAGATCATGTGGGGCTTCCTCTTCGATCAGATCCATCACCGCGGGCAGCTCAGCACGTACATCCGGCCGGCGGGCGGGAAGGTGCCCGGGATCTACGGGCCGTCGGCCGACGACTCGGGCCACGCGTAGGTCGACACGACCTCGAGCAGGTCCGCACAACGCCGAACGCGGGGCTGCGCTTCAAGCACCCGGGCCAACAAACCCGTGACGTTGGCGACCGAGAAGCTGATACCCGCCAGGTTCTTTTGCGGTGGGACACCCGGGATCGGGCGAGGATAGCCGGACGCCGCGAGCGCCGGGCTGCCCCGGTGGTCGAGCGTCAGCCCGACGCTGGCCCGGTCGACGGACCAGTCCAGCACGGCCCCCACCGAGTCCGCCAGGATCCCGGGCCAGGCCGGGCGTCCGTCCTGCTCGGCCGCCGATACCACGATGGCGCCCGCCGCGTCGGCTCGTGCCACCGCCGCCCCCAACTCCGCCTCCCGGGCGGGGTTGGGCGTTCCCAGGCTCAGGTTGATCAGGCGGACCCCTCGGTCGGTGGCCCAATCGATAGCCCTCACCAGGGCACGGGCGCTGGCGGCGAGCTCGTCGTGAAAGACCCTCACCGCCAGAAGCTCTACACCCGGCGCCTTCTCGCGGATGGCCGCAGCCACCGCCGTCCCGTGCCCGAGCAGGTCCACGTGGTCGGGCACCATGCGCCCGTCGTCCAGGACCCCGATGCCGCCTTGGACGCCTCCGACGTGTGGGTGATCACCGTGGATGCCGCTGTCGACGACCGCCACCCGTACACCGGTCCCGGCCAAGCCGGCAAGGGCCGGATGGTCGAGCGCCAGAAGCGCCCCTTCAGGCCAGCGTGCCGGCATTCACGAACAGCCGATGGAAGGCGCCACGACGGGCCAGGAGCTCCGTCGGTGCGCCGTCCTCCACGATGCGCCCGCCCCGCAGCACCACCACGCGATCCGCCCGCCGGGCCATCTCCATGCGGTGGGTGATCAGGATCGTGGTTCGCCCTCGCATGACCGCCTCGTATCCGGCCACGACCAGCTCTTCGGCGGCGGGGTCCAGGGCTCCGGTGGCCTCGTCTAGGACGAGAACGGCTGGATCTCGAAGGAGCGCCCGCGCGATGCCGACTCGCTGCCGCTGACCCGCGGAGAGCGCACGGCCTCGCTCACCGACCGGCGTTCCCAGCCCCTCGGGCAGATCGTCCACGAAATCGCCCAGGCCGGCGGCGCGAGCCGCCGCGTCGACCGCCGTGGAGTCGGCGGCCGGGAGTCCATACCGGATGTTCTCGGCCAGCGTCGTATTGAAGACGAACGGGGCGTGCTCGACGGCCGCCACGTGGTGCCGGACGTCGGTCAGGCGGAGCTCGCGCAGGTCGTGACCGTCCAACCGGATGGCCCCTGCGTCGGGGTCCAGGTGCCGGGTCAGCAGGTCCATGATGGTGGACTTGCCGCTTCCGCTGGGTCCCACGATGGCCACCACCTGCCCCGAGGTCACGGCGAGACTGACGCCGTCCAGCACCGGGGCGCCACGGCCGAAGGTAAAGGTCACGTCCTCGAGCTCCAGGGCGCCCCGGACCGCCTCCAGGCCGGCCGGGCTCGGTGGATCGGTCACCTCCACGGGCGCGTCCAGGACCTCGTGGACCCGGCGGAGGGAGACGCGAGCGGTGGCGAGGTTGGCGTACAGGCCCATGAGCCCGCGGATGGGCGAGAGCAGGCGCATCTGGTAGGCCATGAACGCCACGAACGTGCCCATGGTGATGGCGCCGCCGATCACCCGTTGCCCGCCCACCAGGAAAACGACGGCGATGCCACCCGACAGGATCAGCCCCGGGAGTCCACCGGACAGGTAGGTGAGCAGCCTCATGGACATGAGCGCGCTGATGAAGTCGTCGTTCTTGCCCCGAAAGCGCTCCGCTTCGCGAGACTGGGCGTTGGACGCCACCACCAGCTTCATCCCCTGGAGCGTCTCTATGAGGAACGTGCCGATGTCCGCGCTACGCTCCCGCAGCAGCCGTACGCTGCCTTCTAGCTTTCGGCGGTAGTGGACCAGGGCCCAGAGGCTCGGGGGCAGCACCGCGAGGCTGATCAGGAAGAGAATCGGGTCGAGCCATAGCAGCATGAACACGGTACCGGCGAGGAACAGCACGTTCCCGATCCATGCCAGGACCGTCTCCGAGGCGATACGCTGGATCTCGCTGATGTCGTTGTTGATCCTCGAGACGATGTCGCCCAGGGGTGTTCCGGCGTAGAACCTGGGGGAGAGACGCTGCAGGTGCCGGTACAGGTCCAGGCGCATGTCGAAGAGGATGTCGGCCGAGACCCGGGTGTAGCGGAGCCCACTGATCACGTTCAGCCCGTAGCTCAGGACCGTGAGCCCGACGAACAGCCCCACGATCCGGAGTAACGCTGCGCGGCTTCCCCCGAGCAGGGCGTTATCGACGAGGTCCCTGGAGAGGTAGGGCAAGTAGAGCGAGAGGAGCGTCCCCACCGAGCTGAGGCCCAGCACGAGCGCCAAGGCACCCGCGTAGGGTCGGACGTACCGGAGCGCCCAGCGGAATTCCCGGTCCCGGAAGAGGCCGGCACGGGTGACGGTGCGCTCCGGCTCCGTCATGGACTCAGGGTCCAACGGCGCAACTCCCCCCTCGGTTGGTCCTGGGGCCGGAACGAATGCGTCGCGATTCGGGTCGGCGCATCTCGTGGAGGGGATCCCGCCGTCACGGCGAGCGTCGGCGGCGTGGCCCTACGGCCCGCCCGCTCCCGAGCTCGGCACCAACAGCCAGTCGGTCATGTCCGCGTCGAACTCCACCGTGCGAAGCAGCTCGTGGTCCTGTGCGTCATAGACGTCGATCGTGTTGCCGGCCGCGTACACATAGAGCAGGTCACCGCTGGAGCTGGGCATGAGGGCCATGCGGGGCCGGCCCGGAAAGGGGACCCGGCTCTCGACCCGCCGATTCTCCAGGTCGAACGTCCAGAACTCGTACCGGCCGATCTCCTCGAGCAGCCCGTACGCCCGCTGGCCGCCCGGCGCCAGCTGGAACTCCACCGACTCGCTGGGCCCCAGGGTGTAGAAGTCCACGTCCCGCCCGGCCAGGTCCACCTGGGCGACGCCCATCATGGATCGTCCCTGCACGGGGTCGTCGGTCCGAAACAGCCCGGTGAAGATCCCCTCCTGGGCGTGGGGGCTCTGGGGGAATCCGAAGCGGAAGCGTCCCATGCCGAATTCCAGGGCCCGAGACAGCTCCCAGCGGTCGACCTCGGTGAAGCCCTCCGTCTCGAAGGCGATGATGTCGTCGGCGAAGAAGTAGAGGAGCTCACCGTCGGGCGAGAACATGAGGCGGACGGACTCTCGCTCCTCGTCGTCAGGCCACGGAATGGTGTCCGTGACCTCGTGGGTCTCGAGGTCGACCTGGAGGATGACGTGGGGTCCTACGTCCCAGCGGTCCAGCTCCTTGGTGTAGTGTCGGCCGTTCAGGAGCACGAACCGCTCCTGCGGGTCGACGACCATGCCGCGGAACCGGAAGTGCGTGTTCCGGTGACTCAACGTGAACGAGTCCACGACTCGACCCGATGCGACGTCCACGACCTCGACGTACTGCATGGTGGCGTCGCGCACGTAGAGGCGTTGTCCGTTGGCCGATCGCGTGATGTCGATGGGGATACCCGTCTGCATGTCGATCTGGCCCGTCACCTCCAGCGTCGCCTCGTCGATCACGTAGATCGACTCGGCGTAGGTGCCCATGTAGATCGTGCCGTCACCGCCGCCGGGCTGCTGGGCAGCGGCCGGGGCCACGAGCGCGAGGCTCAGGCCACCCATCAGCCAGCTCCGACCGGTCACGGCCAGCCTCATGGGAAGATCAGGTCCAGCTTACGCCAGTCCTTCTGGGCCGCCGCACACTTGCCCGTCCAGTCGGGGCTGCTGTTGAGCTGATCCGGGACGTGGGCCGGCCAGAAGCACGCCAGGTGGCAGTCGAAGAGGTCTCGCTCCACGGGTTGGCAAAGGCCCGCCGTGCCGCCGGTCTCGTCCGCCTCCCAGCCCGGGAAGAACACGAGGGAGCATCCCAGGGGGATATGGGGGAAGTCCGGGACTTCGGGCAGGATTCCCCCCAGCGCCACGACGTCCTTCTCTTCGGCTCCCCCTCCCTGGGGCTCGGGCTGGTGGACGCGCGCAGCTGACGCGCCCGAGGCGTCCCGAGCGAGGTGGGCCTCGATCCGGCCGGCCTTGCGGTTGATGGGCTTCAGGTGCTTCACAGAGGTCTCCTTTGCATCGTTGCGCGCCGTCCGTCGTCGAATCGTGTCGTCCCGTGGGGCCGGTCCCGCACGCGGGAGGTCGATGGCAGCGAGCTACGCATCGAAGTGGGCCAGGAAATCCGGGTTTCGCTCCGACAGCTCGCCGTAGATCTCCAGACAGGTGTTCGTCCAGCTTCGGATCCACTCACAGTAGTGGAGGTTCGCGGCTGCCGTGTCTCCGTAGCGCGTGTGGGCCTCGTGATAGCAACCCCCCGCGCAAAGGGGACGCGCCCAGCACTTGCTGCAGTCGGTCTTCTCGTTGACGTGATGCTTCTCCAGGAACTCGTACTGCCGATCCACGTCGATCCCGGTGGACACGGAGCCGATCTTGTGCTCCTCCGAGCCGGCGAAACGGTGACAGAGGGCCACGTCGCCATCGGTAGCCACGCCCATGAGGCCCAGGCCTGCGCCACACGGGTAGGCCTTGCTCACGCCCTTGTGGATCTCTTCCAGCGTGTCTTTGACGTTGGAGAAACCGTGGTGGCGATTGGTGGTCGCGTGCTCCAGGAACTCGTACGCCAGCTCGTTGAACTGGCCGAGCATGCGGTCGAACCCGGTGTCCTCGATGGCGTAGTCGCGGCACGACGTGGTCGTCACGGGCGCGAAGCCCACCTCCCAGAAGCCGATCTCCTCGGTCAGGTGCCGGTAGATGGTGAGCACGTCCAGGTTGCGGCTCGTGAGGGTGACGCGGGCGCCGATGGGACGGCTCTTGTGCCGTCGGAGCAGCTCCTGGATGCGGGGCAGGATCACGTCGTAGCTGCCCATGCCGTTGCGGAAGACCCGGAGGCCGTCCTGCACCTCCCGCGGGCCGTCCATGGAGATCGTGACGCCCACTTCGTTGTCAACGATCCAGTCGATGACCTCGGGCCTGAGCAGCGTGGCGTTGGTGGTGAGGCTGAACTCCACGCGCTTGCCGTAGTCCGCGGCCCGGCGGCGGGCGTATTCCGTCGTGCCCTTCAACAGCTTGAAGTTGAGCAGCGTCTCGCCGCCGAAGAACGTGAGGTGCACCACCCGGTTGCGTCCCGCCTGGGCGAACATGAAGTCGACGCTCTCGCGGGCCGTCTCCTCGTCCATGAAGCGCGGCTTGGTGCTCTGCTCGACGATGGCGTCCTCGCCATACTCGTAGCAGTAGGTGCAGGCCAGGTTGCACTTGCTGGTGACGTTCAGGACCATCGTCGTCAGCGGGAACCCCTTGGGCGGAAGCACGTCCGGCACCTGGCCGTTCATCTCGCCCGCACGCCCCACTGCTCGGATGCCCACCAGCTCGTCGATCCGGTCCTGGACGGCGTCGGCGCCGAACCGGGGCGCGAGAGCGGCGGCGATGCCATCGGCGTCCAAATCCCGTCGACTCAGGACCTCCAGAATCGCCAGCGACGGTTCGTCCAGCCGGAACACGCCGGCGCTGGGCACCATGTAGACAAAGGGCTGACCGGCCGCGTCGAAGCGGTGGAATTCGCCGAGGGTCAGGGGGGCTGCGATCGTGCTCGGGAGCGTCGTACGGCTCATCGGGTCATGGCTCCGGACCGGACCATGTCGCCGGTCATGTCGGAGGGGTCGAAACGGACGTACAGGGGCACAGTCACCAGCAGGTGTGCCCGTGCGCCCAGGTCCCGGCCGTCGTGGGTCCGGAACGTGGCCACCGCCCAGACGTCGCCCACGTTGTTGCGCCGTCCCTGGCGCTCCGGGTTGGGGCCGTCCAGCGCCGGCGTGAACAGACCGGTGTCGTCGATGTCCCCCACGAAGCCGACGTCGTCATCGCCGTAGGTGGCCGCGTACTCCTCCAGGTGCCAGGTGGCGTCCACGACCCCGAGCGGCACGTCGTCTTCGGTCTCCGGCTCCCCGTCGGGGCCGTCGTGGAAGGCCACGGCCTCGAACTGCTGGTACTGCCGGGGGAAGTTGGCGCCCCCCACGCGGGCCATGCCCCAGGCGGGTGCCACGGCAATGCGGTCGACCCGATCGAACACGGCCAGGGCGCCGCCGAGACTCGCGTTGCCGACGAAGAGGTCGCGACGCCCGGGAGCGGCGTCGGCCGTCACGTCCAACTCGAGGGTCACGCGGTCAGGGGCCGCCCGCGAGACTCCAGCCACCTCGACGCCGGGCCCGAAGTCGAAGTCGGCCGGGCCGAGGCCCTCCGTGAACCCGGCGCCGTAGAGGGTCACGGACTGACCGGAGGCGCCGCTCCGCACCGCGGTCGGCTCGACGCCCGCCAGCACGCTGCCGTTGGCCCGTCGCACGGTGACGTCGACACCGATCTCGTCATAGGCGCCCGTGAACCAGCGGCCCGACATCTCCTGCCAGTCCCGCTCGACCACCATGACCTCGCGCAGTGCTTGGGCGTCGCCGCCCACCGAGGAACGCCCGCGCCACTGATAGCCGGTGTAGACCGTGGCCTCGCCGGTCCGCTCCACCGATCGGTCCTGGGCCGCGAAGTGCAGCGTCGTACGGGTCTGGAAGCGGTCCGGCCCCGCGTTCGAGGCCGTCACCTCCATCGTGCCGAACACCGGTCCCACACCGGCCTGGTGTCCCGCCACCGTCCACGTGCCCTCGAGGCGGGGCGAGCGCATCGTCGCCGACCAGGCCGACCACTCTGGGGTTTCCAGCGGGTAGGCCGCCGAGAAGTGGTCCACCGCCTTCTCCATCGGATGCCGGGTGTCGGGCGGCGATCCGTCCGGCCCCGGCTCGGTCGGCGCCGGGCCGAGGCGGCGGAAGGCCTGGAAGTCGACGAGGGGGTAGTAGCCACGGTGGGTCGCCATCAACAGCTCCCACTCCTCGGGCGATCGGCGCTGGGTCATGGCCCGCCCGATGGAATGGCAGGAGATGCAGGTGTGCTCCACGTCGGCGTCGGCCTCGTAGGTGAAGTCCACCAGCCTGCGCTCCACCTCGAACAGCGCCGGGCGCAGCTCTTCGGGCGCCAGTCCCTGGTGGTCCGACAGGTACTTGACGATCTCCCGGGCTTCTTCGGGGCTCAGGCGAATCTCGTTGAGCGTCACCATCCGCCGGATCGACGTCTGCCAACCCTCCGGAGTTTTTCGGAGGTACGAGATCCGGCTCATCCGGCCCTCGTCGTTCTGCTTGTGGCACCGGGTGCAGCGGTCGATCAGCGTCTCGTTGTCGATGGCGTAGCCGCCGTCGGGATGGGTTTCCGAATCCTGTGCCTGAGCGGCGTCTACGGGAAGTGCGGCGAAGAGGAAGGCCGACGCGAGGGCGGGGACGGGGCCGAGGAAGCGGAGTGAGCCTCGTTTCATGGGCGGGTCCTCGTCACCTCGTTCACCGGGGGTCACACGAAAGGCCGAGCCTACAAATAGCATTGGGCCGGCTCCGTGACAAAGAACCTCCGTGGCCGCTCCGGATCAGATCGGCGACTCGTTCACGAGAATTCCTCGGGCCAGAAGCACCGAGAGGACCCCAATGAAGTCCGGGAGGATCACCGGGCCGGCCGATCGACAGTACGCTTCCCAGAGGTCGGGGACCTGACGGTGCTCGGGGGCCGTCTCCACCACCTGGATCAGATCGACGCCACGCACGTACCGGAGACCCTCCGGCAACGCGTCGGTGGCGAGGCGTTCCTCCGGCACGACCAGTCGGCCCCGTACGGCCGCGCCGATTGAGCGCCGCACGTTCCGGCCCAGGCTCAACCGAATCTCGGGCGCCTGACGGAGGGCGTCGAAGGCAGCGAGAACGGCCGGGTCCCTCCGGAGAACCTCCACATCGGGCTCTCCGCCGACGTCCAACGGGTCCGGCACGTCCAGGGAGGGAACGTCCGATTCGAGCGTCGCTGCCCCGGTGGGCTCCCGCGCGGCCTCCGACCTGGCCGACCAGAACGCATGGCCGTGGGCCTCGGCGGCGTCCCGGTAGAATCGCGCCGCGAGGGACCGGTAGGTGTTCCAGACGTAGCGCTCCCGACGGTCGTAGAGCTCTCCGGCGGCGCTGGCCATGGACGGGGTCCGGATCGCCGTGTTCACGACCACGGCGGCGAGCCACGCCGAGGCCAGGGCCTTTTTCACCCCGAATGACGACAGGGGGTCGATGAACGAGGCGGCGTCGCCGACCAGCAGGAACGCCTCGTCCTGGTATCGCCCGGCACTGTACTGGGAAGCCGTGTGTCCCCAGACGGCACCGTCGAACCGAGCGGCGTCCACGAGGCGCCGCACGTGGACCGTCTTGTCCAGCTCGGCGAGATAGGTGCGGTCTCGCTCCCGCCCCCGGGACATCACCGTCCTGCGCGGATCCACCATGAGCGTCACGAACCGCACGCCGGGCGCGGTGGGGATGGACCAGGCCCACCCGTCCCGGTAGCTCTCGACCAGGGTGTGGGTGTCGTCCGGCAGGTCCCACCCGCCTGGCCGACGCCACACGCCGCAGAGCGCCACGGTGGCGTTGGCCTGGTCGTGGATGCGAAGGGGCCCGGCCACGACGCCGGTGCGCCCGGAGCAGTCCAGGACGAGGCCAGCCGTCAGGGTGCCCACCGACCCGTCGGACGATTCGAACCCGACCCGCGCCGGGCGCGACTCGACATCCACCCACCGGACCGTCGTATCCATCCGAACCTGGGCACCGGCTCCTGCCGACTGCTCCAGCAGGAGCGCCTCCAACTCCGAGCGTAGCACCTGGAAGCCCGTGTCGCCGTCCGGGAAGTCCACGCACCGCGACGCCGTGTCTCCCCACCAGACGGTGTTGCCACGGCTGCGCTGAAAGCCCGCCGTTTCCACAACGTCGGTGACGCCCAGCACGTCCAGCAGCCTCCGGCTGCTCGGAGGGATCGACACCGCGAGGGGCTGATGGTCGGGAGGCCGCCTTGTCAGCACGCAGACCCGGTGACCCCACTGCGAGAGCAGGCGTGAGACCGCGGCTCCGGCGGGCCCTCCTCCCACCACCACCGCGCCGAAGTCCTGCGTATCGCTTCCGCTCATGACGAGGGCTCTGCCACCGTGAGCCTCACCGGGCCTCCTCCAGCCAATCCTCGATCAAGCGTCGCGAGATCGAGAAGGGCGAGGGCAGGCGGATCTCTCCGTTGGCCTCTGCCGCGCGCATCTCGTCCCGCGTGAACCACCGAGCCTCCTCGATCTCGTGCGTCCGGAGGTCGATCTCTCCCCGAACCTCGGCGTCGAAGCCGATCATGATGGAGCTCGGAAAAGGCCAGGGCTGGGACGAGTGGTACCGTACGCGTACCACGTCGAGTCCGACTTCCTCCTTGACCTCCCGAATGACGGCCTCCTCGAGGGACTCGCCCGGTTCTACGAAGCCGGCCACCGTGGCAAACTGCCTTGGGCGCCATCCTGGCTGCCGGACCAGAAGGCACCGATCGTCTCTTGCGAGACGTACGATGATCGCGGGGTCCGTACGGGGAAACGCCGTGTGTCGACAGTCCCCGTCGGAGCAACGGCGCCAGCTGCCGAGTCCCGCCGAGATCAGGTCGCTACCGCAGCGGCCGCAGAAGCGGTGGGTGTTGTGGAAGTGCGAGAGGGCGCGAGCATGGACGAGGATCGCCCCCGCCCCTGGAACCAGCAGGGCGCTGACGGAACGGAGGTTCGTGAAGCGCGCGGCATGCTCCGCCTCGAGCCGTGCACCCAGGTCTCCGTCCACGTCGGCCAGCCAGTAGAAGCGCTCTTCCGCTTCGCCCAGGAGCGCCACCGTCGGCGAGTCGACGAGGAGCTCGCGGGCGCGCTCGCCACCGACGAAGGTGGCATGCACCGGATCGTCGCCCTGGACCAGGTTCTCGGCGTCGCGCACCGGCACGATCAGGTGGGAGGCCTGCGAGAGGACCCGTTCGAACGCGTCGGCCTCCTGCCGGAGGTCGTCTCTCCGGTCGAGGGGGCTGCCCGTCAGGAAGTTGGGCCTGGGAACAGTCATGCGCCGAGGGTGTGCTCAGGCCGGCCCCGGGCCCCGTCAGGACGCCGCACGGATCTGGGGAGCCGTGCTGGCCAGATCTCGATGGAGGATGGCCGGGGGCCGGATGCCGTGATCCCTGAAGGTCTCCAGGACCCTCAGGTGGACGTCGGTCTCGAAGGCCTTCTCGTACTGCGTGTCGAGAACGTACGCCCTGAGACGAAGGCGAACCGCCACGTAGCTGTCGACGATCATCTGCTTGACCGTGATGTTGACGGGCTTCGGTAGATACACGTACCGGCTCGTGGCCGCCGCCTGCCGCACCAGCTCCTTCGCCATGGTCACGTCCTCCTCGATACCGACGTGGAAGTCCATGGTGATCATCATGTCCAGCGCCCCGTAGTTGCCCGAAGAGGTCAGGTCGTTCAGGAACTTGTTGTTGGGGATGGTGACGGTGTTGTCGTCCAGCGTCTGAAGGCGCACCGACCGGAGGCCGATGCTCGTGATGTCTCCGTACTCCCCACCGAACTGAACACGGTCGCCGACCTGGAACGGACGGTCGATCATGATCATCACGCCGGCCACCACCGAGGCCACCAGGTCTTTCAGCGCGAAGCCCAGAGCCACGGCAGCGGTGCCGCCCATGAGCGCCAGGAGCCTCTGGTCCACCTCGAAGCTGAGGAAGAAGACGACGAGGAACGTGGCGATGTAGGTGCCGAACCGGAAGAACGTCGCGCTCTTCTGTAGCGTCAGCCGCTTGTCCGTGAAGGTCTCGCCTAGGCCGTCCACGATGCGGTCCATGAACTTCAGGCCGAAATAGACGACGGCGATCACGATGATGGACGTCGCGACGCCGCCCCAACGGATCAACCTGGCCAGCTGCAGGATGGGCTCCTCGGTGGACGGGGAGGCGTCGGCCTGAGCTGAAGCAGGGTGGCTCCAGACGAGGACCAGAGCCGCGACGCCGAGGGCGCGCTGCAACACCGGAAGGAGCGCGTTCAATCCGCCACGCGGGAGCCTGGGGGTCGATGTCCTCATGTTGATCTCCAGCTGGGGTCAAGGCCTTGCTTCAGGGCGGGCGATCGCGGGCTGCTTGGCGGGGTCCCATGATCCCCGGTGTGCGGTCAGGCGGTCATGTTTCGGCGGGAGAGGGCCCGACGCACGGCTCGGTCCCAGGTCCAGCTCACCGAGAGCCGCTCGTCGCATTCTTCCACGATGCCCTTGGTCCGGAGGAACAGGAGCGTGTCCTCGATCTCCTCGAAAGAGATGGGAAGGCACGCCGCCACTTCCTCCGCCGAGGCCGTTTCCAGACGCAGAAGGGTGCGGAGCACGAAGAACGTGGTCGGGGATTGGCCTTCCAGGTCCGTCGCCTTGGGTGGATGGGCCAGTCGGACGACCTCGGCTCCCGACGGTGCGACCAGCAGGGAATTCGCCCAGATCCGCAGAGCGGCTTCCGGATTGCCTCCGGAGTCATCCCAAAGGATGCGGTAGAAGCCGGCCTTGTTGCGGCTGGCCAGGCTGTCGTACGAGCTGTCGTCGAGCTGGCGAGGCAGCACCAGCTGCTCGAAATCCGGCTCGAGCCCGGCCGCCTTGGTCCTTGCCTCCACCAACCGACCGATCTCCTCCTCCCCCCAGTCCTCGAGCTTGAGGACGTGATTGTGGACCGGCTCCGTCTCCCTGAACCGGCGCACGTACTCCCAGGCCGCCGAGTCCAAGGTGAGCATCCACGCAACCTCGTCGCCCGTCTCCCGGATCAGGCTCCGCAGGCGGTCGGCCTCGACCACCCCGCCGATGACCGGACGCGTGAGGCGGTGCACGTCATCCACGATCACCACGTCGGTATCCGATGCTCGGAGGGCCTCGGCAAGCCGGCCCGTCTCCGAGTCCCACGGTACCTCGAGCTTATCCGAGATCAGCCTGGCGAGCTCGTCGTAGCTTCCGAACGGACACTGTACGAGCATGGTCTTGCGGTCGAGCTTCTCCGCGACGCGGCGGACGGTGCAGCTCTTGCCCGAGCCCCGCTCTCCGACAAGGGCAGCTGTCGTGCCGGCGCGGGACTCGAGGATCTCCACCAGCGTCGCCACGGTCTTCCGCGCGGCCTTGTCGATCAGCGGAGTCTCCTCGCCGGCGAGGAGGCTCTCGCGGACCCCGTCGGGGAGCGGCCCGCCCTCGATCGCACCGTCCTCCTTGAGGGCCTGCTTGGCCAGCTCGGAGCGCGTCAGGTGGGCCAGCGTGCGGCGTCCCAGGTCGGATCGGGCCAGAACCCGCACGATCGCGCCGCGGGTCCCATCGAAGAGCAGGTAGCATCCGCCCAGGAAGCTCGTCAGGTAGCTCCTGAGCCCGGTCCGGTGGGTGAGCAGGGCGTCGAGGAACCGAGGCCGCTGCGCCAGCGCATCGAGACGCTCGGGGACCTCGTCCCGCCACCAGGACACCAGGACGATCAAGACAAGGCCCAGCAGCACGAGGAGGATCGCGGTGACCCAGTGGAAGAGGGCGCCCGGGCCGAAGAAATCGCGGACGAGCTGCCGACCGAGGCCGTACGCCACGATCCACCAGCAGAGCAGCCAGAGGGACCGGCGGCGCAGACCGCTCTCACCACGTCGGCCGGCGGCGCTGCGAGCCGCCATGGCGTCTACCAGGAGGACCGCGGTCCAGCCGATGAGGATCCACTTCGACACCGCCCACACGAAGAGGGCGGGCCCGAAGGCTCGTGCGGGGGTGACGGTCGCGATAGCGGTGAGGAGCACCAGCCACTCCACCGGGACCCGGATCCGGTCGAAGTACCAGAGCCCCTTCGCGAGCCGGAGGTTCTGACGCCGGATCGGCCGGATCTCCAGGAGTCGCTTGCGCCAACGCACCAACGCTTGCGCGCCCGTCTGGCGCCACCACACGAAGATGAGGAGCGCGAGAGCGATCTTCAGGAAATCCGGGATCCAGCCGAGGGGTGCGGCGAGGAACTGGGCGAGGAAGCCCCGAGCGGTGGAGCCCATTGCAACCGTCTCGTGACGGCTGTGGAGCCAGAAGAAGCGCAGCTCCTGGACCACGGCATCGGCGCCGTCGGCCCCGAAGGCGAAGAGTCGGGCCCGGGTGGTATCGTCCAGCACCACCAGGAGCGACTCTCGAGCTCCGTAGAGAGTCAGAAGCTCCGTGTCGACGGGCCCCGAAACGTTGGCGTCTCGTGCCTGCAGGGCGGCGGCGAGACCCGTCTCGACGGTATCGATGACGGCCGCGACGGAGTCGAGGAGGAACCCTCCCACGGCGGAGCTCACGGAGCCGTCTTCGATACCGGACCGGTGCTCCGAGATCCGCTCCGTCCACTGAGCGCCGATGCCCTGGAAACGTGAGGTCTGCGGGGGCGGACCCGGCGTCATGAAGGCGGCAGAGTCCTGGGGCGGACCGATGGTGGGTGCCGAGCCGTCCTGCGCCGGCGCCAAGGGCTGGACGGTGCTGTCGGCCGCGCCTGCTGCCGAGGTGTCGACCGCTGCCGGGTCGGTAGTGTCGGGGGCCGTTGCCGGGCGGTCCTGGCCGGACACCGATCCGACCATCAGGAGACTGAGCGCGAGTGCCGCGCGGGCCCCCGCCCTTGATCTGGCCGTCAGGGCCGACATGGCGTGGTCGTGACCGCCAGTGAACCGCCGTGCATCGAAGACTCCGGGAGCGACGCCGGCCTCCGGGGGCCGTACCCAAGAAGGTCGGTGCCCGGAGGCCGATCCGTGGACCGTCCGCACCAAGGTGAGGCGTGTCCGCCCGAAACTGCAACGTCGGCCGGGGCCGGATGAGCCTCGGCCGTCCCTCGAGGCCAGGCCGTCAGGCCGGCTTCTGTGCCGTCATCATGACCGATTTCACGCCGTAGGCTTCAGCGGCATTGCGGGTCGAGTCCTGTCGGAAGCGGAAGCCCGGCACCACGGCCGACTTGACCTTATTGAACCCCGCGTCCTCGAGGAGCTCGAACATCTCTCCCTCCGGGAGAGCCCCTCCGATTCAGGAGGCCCACAGAAGCGGGTCGTTCACGATCGACTGCGAGAGCTGCTTCGCGCTGACGATGTCGGTGATGGAGATCCGTCCTCCCGGCCGGACCACCCGAAAGAGCTCCCGAATCACCCGCCGCTTGCGGAACGACAGGTTGATGACGCCGTTCGAGAGCACCACGTCGACGCTGTCGTCGGGTAGGGGAATGTCCTCCATCCGGCCCTGGTGACACTCGATGTTCGTGCCGGTGGCCTCGGCGTGAGCCTGTGCCTTGAGACACATGGACGGGTTCAGGTCCACACCGATGACGTGACCGGTCGGCCCCACCTGCCAGCTCGCGATGATACCGTCGAGGCCGGCGCCGCTGCCCAGGTCCAGCACGGTCTCTCCGGTTTGGAGGTCGGACCGCTCGTGAGGATTCCCGACGCCGGCGAACGACGCGACGGCCCCTGCGGGCGCCCGGTCGAGCCACTCCTTCCGGTAGCCGAACATCTCGGCCGCTTCCCGGCCGTGGAAGAAGTGGAACTCGTTCTCGGGGTTGTCGGCGACCTCCTGGTACATGCGGAGGACTTCACCCTTGATGACCGACTCGAGGGGCTCTTGGGTGTCTGCTACATGCGTGACTGTGGGGTCCATTCCGGATCCTGTGTTGGGTTGTGACGAGGCACGGATGAGCACGTGTCCGCTTGGGACGCGGGGCGGAATCGGGGACGGCGGTGCCGGCGCCGCCCCCGTGGCCCGCCGTCAGTCCGGCCGGATGTTCTGGTTGAGTCTGAACATGTTGGCCGGGTCCCACTTTCTTTTCAACTCGACCAGTCGGTCGTAGTTGCTCCCGTAGGCGCCACGGATTCGGTCCGCCTCGTCGTCGGGCATGAAGTTGACGTAGACGTTGCCCGTGGCATGGGGGGCGAGCCGGTCGAAGAGCTCTCGGGACCACCCTACGACCGCTGCGTCGTCGGAGGTGTCTTCCCAGCGGCCGTGAACGTTCATCAGATAGGCGGCGTCGCGGGCCGGGTAGGCCGTCGCGTCGTGGGCGACACGCTGCGTGGCCCCGCCGAGCTGAGCCAGGAAGATCTCGCAGTGCGGGGTGGGCAGCTTGGAAGCGAACTCGAGGCAGATCTCGAGGATGTCTTCGGTCATCGCCTCGAAATTGTGCGACTTCCAGTAGTTGCGGACGCCTGGAGTGAGAAGCGGATCGAAGGCCTGTTGCCACCCCGCGAATGGATGCGGGCTGATCACGTCGGCAATCGGGTTGCCGATGCCACGGAAGGGCGCGAGAGCCGTCTCTCCATCGGCCATGTCACCGGCGTACATGGCGGCCAGCACCAGGACCTCGGTGCCGTGCACCTCTTCGGGCAGGAAGGGAAGGGGAGGCGCTTTACGCAAGACCACCCAGACCGTCAGCTCGTCCGGCGCCTGCTCCGTCAGGGCATACACTTGCTTCAGCACGTCCATGGCGTCCGCGAAGGGGTGTACGATCAAGCCGGACAGGATCTCGGGCCCTAGAGGATGGGCCTGAAACTCGAAGGACGTGACGATCCCGAAATTGCCGCCACCGCCGCGGATGCCCCAGAAGAGGTCCGCGTTCTCCTCGGCGCTGGCCCGCACCAGCTCGCCCTCGGCCGTGACCACGTCGGCGGAAATCAGGTTGTCAATCGTCATCCCGTGCTTGCGGCTCAGCCAGCCGAAGCCACCGCCCAGGGTCAACCCGGCGATCCCCGTCGTGGAGTTGATGCCCGTGGGGACGGCCAATCCAAACGCCTGGGTCTCGTGGTCGAGATCGCCGAGCGTGCAGCCCGGCTCGGCACGCACCACGCCGCGGCCCGGGTCCACGTGCACTGACTTCATGCCGGACAGGTCGATCAACAGCGCGCCGTCGGCAACGGAGTTGCCGGCGATGTTGTGACCGGCACCACGGATCGAGACGAGCAGATCGTGCTGCCGGGCGAAGCGCACAGCCGCCATGACGTCGCTGGTGCCGGCGCA
>JBDHLD010000048.1:0-28538 GCA_039586035.1 Gemmatimonadota bacterium
GTGTCTGGGTCGTTCCCGTACTGGTGCGCGTGTCCCTGGTGGTGGTGACGGGCGTTGCCCTGGGCGTGCCTGCCCGGTCACGTGTCGTGCCACTCGGCGTGGTACCGACCCGTGACCCGGTGGGTGTTCGCGTGGCGCTTGCCCGACCGCCGTCTGCGGCCGCCGTCCTGCGCCCCGAGGTACCCGCCGCGGTCGTCGTGCGAGACGCTGGCGAGCGGCCCGTGGCCGACGGGGTGGCGCCGGTCCTCGCTGCTGTCACCGATCCAGCCCCGGTGCGGCGGGGGTTCTCCTTGAAGGTGGTCGCGAGCGGCGAGACCACGGCTACCGTGCGGCCGTGGTAGCCCCCGTAATAGCCGTAGCCGTAGTAGCTTCCGTAGCCGTAATAGCCCCCGTAATGATGGCCGCCGTAGACCACGGCCCTGGGGTAGCCCCAGCCGTAGGAGAAGCCGAACCCGAAGCCCCAACCCCAGCCAAAGCCGATGGAGATCCCGAACCCACCACCGTAGCCCCAACCCCATCCATACGCTGGATAGCCCCAATAGCCGTGACCCCAACCACAGCAGCCCCAGTAGCCCGGATAGTATCCCCAATACGACCGATAACGGCAGCGGTTGTACCAGCCGTATGGCCAGTATCCGCAGCCGTAGGCCGGATAGTACCCCCCACCGTAACCGTATCCATGACTCGCCCCGTAGCTCCCGCCATACCCGTATCCAGCGGACTCCTCGTAGTACCCTCCACCGTAGCCGTCGTAGGCTCCTCCATACGCGGCTACCTGCCCGGCGCCATGTCGTGCGGGCGAGGTGGCGCCGTACTCATACGCCATGCCGACACCGACACCATCCCACAACCCCACGCTAGCCTGAACGGCCAGGTGGGAGCTGGATTGCGAGAGTCCGGCGACGGGGAAGCTCAGAAGGGCTGCGGCTGTCAGGCCGAGGAGCGATGCGATGCGCACGACAACCTCCAAAGTGGGCGTCCACCCTCCAGCTTGCACGGTACGTGCCACGGGTGGGGCCGGGCGAAAATGCCCGCCACAAAAGGAATCTTCCCACTTCCTCGGCGTTCCGCAAGCCGCCCTCTGTCCAGTCCGGAGGACACGACCACCCGACCGGAAAGGACAGTCCCACACGCGAGTCTCAGGAGCGTGGTGCCCCGAGCCGCCGACATCGTGGATTCGGCTCGAGCCCGGCCGCTGCAGAGACGCTGTTGTCGTCGTCCCGGAGGACGCCGCCCTAACGGTCGGCTGATGGGGCGTCAGGCCTGCAGATACCGGACGAGGGTCTCGAGCTCCTTCTCGGTGTTCATGACGTTGGGGGACACGCGTAAGGCGTTCAGCTCGGGCCCGGAGAACGCCCGCAGCACCACGCCGTGATCGCGGTAGAGGCGCTCCCGCGCTTCCGCGCTGTCCCGGCCTTCCACCTCGACGGCGATCAGAGAAGCCCCTTGTGCCCACCCCCGCGGCGACCGCCAGCGCAGGCCAGGCGTCGCGTCCACCATGTCCAGCAGCCGGCCGCGCAGGTCTTCGAACGCCTGCGCCTTCGCATCGGCGCCCAGGGCCTCCTGGAAGCGGATCGCGTCGCCGAGGGCCACGACTTCCGGCATGTCCCGGGTCCCGTAGTCCTCGAAGACCCGGACGGTGCCGGACCAACGGGACTGACCCCACGTGACCCACATGGGTTTGAGCTTTGCACGAAGAGATGGTTGTAAGAAGAGCAATCCCAATCCTTTAGGGGACTGAAGCCACTTGTGCGGACTGGCCGAGTAGGCGTCGACTCCGGAGGCCTCGAGGTCCAGGGGAATCATGCCCACCGACTGCGCCCCGTCCACGAGGACGAACTCGACGCCCCGCTGGTGGGCCATGGCCGTCAGCGCCCGCAGCGGGTGGCGCAACCCGACCATGTTGTCGATGTGAGGGAAGACCAGGACCCTGGTCTCGGAACGAATCTGCCGGGCGTAGAGCTCCACCACGTCGGCATCGCTCATGCCGTCCGTCTCGGCGACCGGGAACGCGAAGGTCCGCACCGAGAATCCCCTCTCGGGCGCGACGTGGCGCCAACACACGCTGGCGCCGTCGTGATTGGTCGACGCGAAGAGCACCTCGTCGCCGACGCCCAGCGGCAGGCCCCGGGCGAGCACGTTGAAGCCTTCCGTGGTGTTGTGTGTGATGGCGACATCGCCGGCCTGGCAGCCCAGGAACGCCGCCGAGCGCGCCCGCACCTCCTCTCGGGCGTCCTCCCAGCCGCCGCCGAAGATGTAGAGCCAGGGATTGCTTTCACAGGCCTCCTGGAGGTCCACCCGGGCGGCATGGACGGCTCGGGGCACCGTGCCGATCGAGGCGTGGTTGAGGTAGGTGAGATGGTCCGCGACCATGTAGCGCTGGCGGAGCGCCTCGGGATCGAGGACTGCGCCAGCCAGCCCGTCGGTCGCCCGAGCGAACGCCTCTTCGATGGCGTCGACGCGCAACAGTAGTGGTGCCGCTGCCGCAGATGTGGCGAAGGCCCGTACGAAGGCTCGGCGGCTCGACATCGTCTGCTCCAGGTGGTCGTGACCAGGCTCGGGTCGGCGTCGGGGAACATGCGCCCGGGCTCCCGAGGTTTGGGCGGAAGGAAGGTGCGGGTCCGTACGGGGGTCGCGCCACCCACGGCACCTCTGTTCAGCGCCGGCTTGTCGACATGCCCCGGAGGCTGTTATTCTTCCCGAGTCCGATACCTGGACGATCACACCCGTCTCCGCAGGCTCGCCCCGCGGTCCGTGGGATTTGCAGTACCCCCAGTGGCGCGGACAGCTGTGGCACGCGGTGTGCGTAGGAGATAGACGCAGGACGCCCGGCGATCTCGATCGGCGTGGCATCCCTCCCTGACTCAGGGAACTTTGTTGATCGCTCTCCCATTCGCGGTCGGAGCATTCGAACGCGCGGGTGCGGGGTCTCCCGGAACGACCGCCTCGGTGGATCCGGATCGATGGATCAAGAAACCCAGACGACATCTTCAGTGAACGACCCAAAACCCTTGGGGGTCCTCGAGGCCCTCGGCAGCGGATCCGGCTTTATCCGACGTGCAGAGGCCGGCTACACACCCAGCAAGGGTGACATCTACGTCGGAGCCCGGCTGATCCAGAAGTTCGGCCTGCGCACGGGCGACGAGCTCGCCGGCCAGGTCGGCAAGAAGCCGCGCAACGGCAAGAGTCCCCCGCTGACGCACCTGGCAACGGTCAACGGACTTCCTCCGGAGAAGTGCCGCGGCCGCCCGGACTTCAACCGCATGGGTGCAATGCACCCGGACAGCCAGCTGAGGTTGGAGTGCGACTTGATGCACCGGGGGCAGCCCGACTACACGAACCGCGTCATCGACCTGTTCTGCCCCTTCGGCAAGGGGCAGCGGGCCATGATCGTCGCCCCGGCCAAGGCGGGGAAGACGACGGTTCTCCAGTCCGTGGCGGGAGGCATCGTCGCGAACCACCCCGAGTGCCACCTCTTCATTCTCCTCGTGGACGAGCGTCCCGAGGAGATCACCGAGATGGAGATGTGCGGGTACGGCGAAGTGGTCGCCTCGAGCTTCGACCGGGGGGCCGAGCGACACACGCAGGTGGCCGAGATGACCCTCGAACGGGCGCGTCGCCGCGTCGAGGCGGGTCAGGACGTGGTGATCATCCTGGACTCCATCACCCGGCTGGCCAGAGCGTACAACACCACGGAAGAAGGCAGCGGTCGCACGCTGACCGGCGGACTCGACGCGCAGTCGCTGGAGAAGCCGAAGCGATTCCTCGGGAGCGCGAGAAAGATCGACGCACGGCAGGGTGGGGGTTCCTTGACCATCATTGCCACCGCGCTGATCGACACGGGCTCCCGCATGGATCAGGTGATCTTCGAGGAATTCAAGGGCACCGGGAACAGCGAGCTCGTCCTGAGCCGGGAGCTGGCGGATCGGAGGATCTTCCCCGCCATCGACCTGGCGGCTTCGGCCACGCGCAAAGAGGAGCTTCTGTTGTCGGAGGATGCCCTCACGCTCTCGAGGGCCATGCGCCGTCAGCTCGGAGACGTGAGTCCAGCGGATGCCATGCTCGAGCTCATGGGCATCATGAAGCGGACCGAGTCGAACGAAGACCTCGTCGCCATGGCGAAGCAGAAGATGGAGGCGCGGCTCCGCTAGCTCGCGCCGAGATCGCCCGATGCCGGCCCGGCTTCGACGATCGACTTGAGTCGCTCGAGGCTCCTTTCCAGCTCCGCGCCCTGGGAGCGTCCCATCGTACGGGCCACGTAGCCCAACAGCGGGTTTCGCCCGAAGTCGCCGCGCTCGGTCCAGCGGACCGCGGTGCCGCCGCCTTCGCGAGAGAGCTCGAGCGCGCCGTCCACCGTCAACGCCCCTTCCTCGACCTCGACGTGGTACGTCACGCCTCGGGGTGAGCTGTCGACCAGCTCGAAGGCGCCCCTCCCATACCGCGGATCGTCCCACGTCCGCCGCGCGCCGCTGCCGCGCCCGGGGCCCGACAGGTCGGACTCGACCTCGCTCCAGACCGTCCACTCGTCCCACAGCGCCAGCGAGTCCAGGTAGGGCAAGACGGCTTCCGGCGAGGCCGAGATGTGGACGGTCCGCTCGGCCTCCCAGCGGCCGGAGAGGAGGAGCCCGATCACGAGGAACACGACCCCGGCCGCGGCCACGATCCCGAAGGCGGCCGCCAGGACTCGTCGGATTCGAAGCCAGCCGCGCAGACCACTCAAGCCCCGGACTCCGCTTCCTCGGCTTGCCGGCGCAGCACCGGCTCGAGTATCTGCCAGACGTTGTCCGCCACTCGCCGGTGCCCGGCCGGATTCGGGTGGATCCGATCGTCCTGATTCATCTCGGGAACGCCGGCAACTCCTTCGAGGAGGAACGGCACGAGCGCCGCGTCGAATGCGTCAGCGACGTCCGGGAACACGCCCCTGAAGGCGTCGGCGTAGCGGCTCCCGAGGTTGGGCGGCGCCTCCATGCCGACCACCACGACGGCTGCGTCGGGATACCGGGTGCGGGTCTCCTCGATGGCGGCTCGCAGATTCGTCCGGAGCTCGTCCACCGAGAGCCCACGTAGCCCGTCGTTCGCGCCCAGCTCCAGCACGAGAACCGAGAGCGGCTCCTGCAGGAGCCACGCGAGACGCCGCAGGCCGCCGGCGCTCGTATCCCCGCTCACGCCCGCGTTGACGGCGCGGAACGACAGCCCCTGCTCGTCGATTCGATCCTGGAGCAGCGCAGGGTAGGCCTGGGTCGGATCGGCCAGACCGAAGCCGGCGGTGAGGCTGGTGCCGAGGAAGACGACCGCGGCGCGGTCGTCCGAATCCGACGACGCCGGGGTCCGGGGAGCCGCGGTATCCGGGTTCGAACCTTCGGACAGGTCGCGGCGTAACACGTCGGAGTCCGCGGCCTGGCAGGACAGGGACAGGCCGCACAGAGCCGCCGTTGCGGTGCGAAGAACAGGGCGGAGGGCGAAAGCCATGAAGATAGAAGCGCGGGGTTTGGGCAAGACGTACGTGAGCGCGGGCCGGCCGCTCAGCGTCCTACAGGACGTCGAGCTCACCGTCGAAGCGGAGACGTCCGTGGCCATCGTGGGTCCGTCCGGGAGCGGAAAGACGACGCTCCTCGGCTTGCTCGCGGGCCTCGACGTCCCCACCGCCGGACGAGTCTGTCTGGGCGGCCAGGACCTCCAGGCTCTTACCGAAGACGACCGAGCGATGTTTCGAGCGAGACACGTGGGCTTCGTCTTCCAGACGTTCCACCTCCTTCCCACCTTGACCGCCCTGGAGAACGTCCTCGTGCCGCTGGAGCTCCAGGGCAGGCGCAGGATGGAAGACGGCACCCTCGCCCGGGACCGGGCCGCCGAGCTCCTCGATCGCGTCGGGCTGGCCGACCGCCTCGGCCACTACCCAGCCCAACTCTCCGGTGGAGAGCAGCAGCGAGTCGCCCTGGCCCGCGCGTTCGCCAACCAGCCTCGCATCCTGTTCGCGGACGAGCCCACGGGCAACCTCGACGGGGAGACCGGAGCTGCGGTGGTGGACCTGCTGGAGGCGCTGAACCACAACGAGCGTACCACGCTGGCGCTGGTGACGCACGACATGACGCTGGCCGATCGTGCGGGTCGCGTGGTGCAGCTGTCGAAGGGTCGAATCGTCTCGGACAGCGGGAACGGCGCGCGGTGAACCTTCCCTTCGTGCTTCGCCTGGCCTGGAACGAGGGCCGCGGGGCGATCCGCTCGACGTGGATGTACTCCATGGCCGTGGCCCTGGGCGTCGGTGCCCTCGTCGCCGTGCACGGATTCCGGGCGGACGCGGATCGCTCGGTCCGGGCGGAGGCCCGTAGCCTCCTTGGCGCTGACCTACGGATGTCGAGGAGGGATCCCTTCCCGGATTCCGTCCGGGCCATCGTAGACTCGCTCGTAGCGGAGGGGGCGACGACCGCTTCCGTGGTCAGCGTCCCTTCGATGGTTCTGTCGAGCCGGACGCAGACCGCCCGACTGTTCCAGGTGCGCGGCGTACAGGGCGGGTGGCCGTTCTACGGAAATCCGAGCAGTGACCCGCCCGGCGCCTGGCCTCCTGCTGCGGGTCACCGGGGGGCCTTCGTGGATCCGGCCGTGCTCATCCAGCTCGACGCCCGACTGGGTGACACGCTGCTCGTCGGCGAGGTGCCGGTCCCCATCACCGCCACCATTGCGGACTTCCCCGCGGAGATGGGGTTCCAGGCGGCGGTGGGTCCGCGTGTGTTCATCCCGATGGCCGTGCTCGAGGAGGCCGATCTTCTGCGTTTCGGGAGCCTGGCGCGATACCAGACGTTCGTGGCGACCGCGGACGAGGACGCGCCGGACGTGGTGTTCGAACGGTACCGAACCCTCATTCAAGCGGGTGGCACCAGCTACACCACGGCCGACTGGCGAGCCGAGGATTTGAGCGAAGGTCTCCAGGGGCTCTCACGCTTTCTCGGAATCGTGGGCCTGGCCGCCGTGCTGCTCGGTGCGGTAGGCGTGGCCAACGCCGTGCACGTCTTCGTTCGCGCCAAGCTCACCAACGTGGCGGTCTTGCGGTGTCTCGGCGCGACCCGACGCCAGGTCCTCACCGCGTACGTGATCCAGGCTGGCGCCATGGGGCTCGTGGGGTCGGTGGTCGGCGTCGGGGTGGGAATGATCCTGCAGTTGACGCTGCCGACGCTGCTCACGGATCTGCTTCCGATCGAGATTGCACCCAGGGTCTCTTGGGTCGCCGTCGCGCTGGGCTTCGGCATCGGGCTCTGGACCACGGTGGCTTTCGCGTTGGGGCCGCTGCTGCCGGTGCGAAACGTCTCGCCGCTGCGGGCGCTTCGCGCCGACTTCGAGGAGGCCCACCCCCCCACGGACCGCCTGACCGTGGTCATCCGCCTGGTCGTGGCGCTGACGCTCCTGCTGCTCGCGGTGATCGAGGCGCCGACGATGCTCCAGGGCGTGTTCCTGGCCGCCGGGCTCGGAGGCGTCGTCGGGGCCCTGTGGGCATTGGCCGTCCTGGCCACGCGGGCGGTCCGCCGATTCTTCCCCGACAACGCGTCGTATGTGCTTCGTCAGGGCGTGGCCAACCTGTTCCGACCACGCAATCAGACGATACCGGTCGTCCTCTCTCTCGGGTTCGGCGTCTTCGTGGTCGGCACGATCGTCGAGGTGGAGCGAAACCTCTCCGAGGCGTTCTCCCTGCAGGGATCGGAGGGATCGTTCAACGTCTTGCTCTTCGACATCCAGACCGATCAGCGGCTTGCCGTGGAGGCAGCCGCGGCACGGGTCGCCGCGTCGCCTCCCCAGTCGACTCCCCTGGTTCCCGCCCGCATCGTGGCGCTCAACGGTCGAAGCTCGGCGGAGCTGCTGGCGGATACCACGGAAGGAGCTCCGTCCCGGTGGGCCCTACGGCGAGAGCATCGAAACACCTACAGGAGCGACCTCAAGGACTCCGAGGAGCTGGTCGCGGGGAGCTGGTGGTCGGACGAGGGGTCGGACCCGGACGACGCCCCGCCCGCCATCTCGATGGAGACGTCGTTGGCCGACGCCCTCGGCGTGGGAGTGGGAGACCGGGTCTCGTGGAGCCTGGGGGGCAGGGAGGTGGAGACCGAGATTCGGAGCCTACGCCGAGTCGACTGGGCGCGATTCGACACCAACTTCTACGTCGTGTTCGAGCCAGGGCTCGTGGAGACGGCGCCCCACACGTGGGTGACGCTCGCACGCGTGGAGAGCGACAGCCAGCGGGCCGCGCTCCAACGCGACATCGCCGTAGGTTTCAAGAACGTGTCCGTGCTGGACCTGGCTCAGGTGCAGAAGGCGTTGGACTCGCTCCTGAGCATCATGAGGCGGGCCATCCGCTTCCTGGCCGCCTTCGCGGGATTGGCCGGCGTGGTAATCCTCGCGGGCGCCGTGACCGTGACCCGGTCGCAGCGCACCCGGGAGGCCGCGATCCTCAAGACCCTGGGAGCGCGCAGAAGAGTCGTGTTCCGGATTCTGGCCATCGAATACGTTGCGCTGGGAGTGCTCGCCGTCGGGGGCGCGCTCGTGCTCTCTACCCTGGCGTCCTGGTCTCTGATCAGGTGGCTGTTCGAGCTGGACTTCCGCCTTCACCTGCTCCCCGCGACGGGGCTCGTGGCCGGCGTCATCGGATTGGCTCTGACGGCGGGACTGATCGGGAGTCGCGGCGTGTTGGCGCGACCTCCCTTGAGAGTGCTCAGGGAGCTGACCGACTGACGCACTTGTTCACGATCCGGGCTCGCAATGGCCCGCAATCGCTGAGGACGCGAGCTCAGATCGCCGGAAACGCGGCCTCGTCCACCCTCAGGACCAGCTCGTGGTGACAGGCCTGGCAGTGGATCGGGTGCGGGCGTCGCAGACGAGAACCGGCGGGCACCGCGACCGATGCCTCACAGCGCGGGCAACGGGCCTCGAGCTCGGCTACCGCGAACCGGCTCTTGAGGCTGCGCCAGGCGAAGAAGCCGCCACAGGCCAGGGCTCCCAGCGCCCAGGGAGCGTGCGGTGGGAGGAGCGCGACGAACGGTGCCACGGTCATGCCCGCTGCCGCGAAGAGGATTGCGCGGCGCACTCGCCACCCTCTGCTCCGCTCGAACACCACGACGCGGGCGGGCGCGGGCTCGTGCCCGAAGAGCACCAGGGATGCGGCCGGCTCGAAGGTTTTCATGGCCCGGAAGAAAGCAGCCCGCGCCGTCGAGCTCAAGGCCCGCCCGACGGTGCGGCAGCCCCGGTCCGTTGGGACCACGTCGCTCCCTGACAGCCCGAGGAGCGGGCTCGCCCCGAACCCGGGCGTGGGGTGGGCTCAGCCGGCCGCGAACAGGCGGAGTCTCTCACCCGCCTCCTCCAACGTCTCCAACCGCTTGCAGAAGGCGAACCGAACGAGACGCCGGCTCGAACGCCTGTCGCTGAAGAAGCTGGATCCCGGCACAGGCGTGACGCGTGCCTCGGTTGCGAGCCTTCGGGCGAAGCCGTCGTCGGCTTCCTGCGAGAGCGCCGAGTAGTCAGCCAGAATGTAGTAGGCGCCCTGCGGCGCCGTGCAGTTGAAGCCGGCCTCGATCAGAGCGGAGTGCAGCACGTCGCGCCGTTCCCGGTAGCCGTGAGCGAGCGTGTCGTAGTATGCCTGGTCCAGGGTCTCGAGAGCCACCGCGCAGGCCTCCTGCAGGGGAGCCGGAGCGCCCACGGTGAGAAAGTCGTGGACCTTGCGGATCGCCTCGGTCACGTCGGGCGGGGCCACGATCGTTCCGATGCGCCATCCGGTCACGCTGAAGGTCTTCGAAGCCCCGGACACGGTGATGGTCCGGTCGGCCATCCCTTCGAGAGTGGCCAACGGAACGTGCCGGCCTTCGTAGAGGATGTGCTCGTAGATCTCGTCGGTGATGGCCAGGAGGTCGTTCTCCAGACAGATCCGTGCTACGGCAGCCGTCTCCTCGGCGTCGAAGACGCGACCCGTCGGATTATTCGGAGTGTTGAGGATGATGGCACGCGTACGGGAGGACACCAGCTCACGCAGACGATCCGGGTCGAGCCTGAAGTCCGGCGCCTCGAGCTCCAGGAATACGGGGCGAGCCCCCGAGAGGATGGCGTCCGGGCCGTAGTTCTCGTAGAACGGCTCGAGCACGATGACCTCGTCGCCCGGGTCGAGGATAGAGAGCACGACGGCGGCCATGGCCTCCGTGGCTCCGCAGGTGACCGTCACCTCACGGTCGCCGTCTACGTCCATGTCGTACCAGTCCCGGTACTTGTCCACCAGGGCCTGACGGAGGCGGGGAGAGCCCCAGGTGATGGCGTACTGGTTCACGTCATCCTGTATCGCGGCGCACGCCGCCTCCTTCAGCAGCTGAGGCGCGGGAAAGTCCGGAAAGCCCTGGGCCAGATTGATGGCGCCGGCAGCCCGGGCCACGCGGGTCATTTCCCGGATCACCGATTCGGTGAAGCCGTGCGTGCGCTTCGCGGTACGTTGGGATCGACTCATCTGTCGCTGACGCTGTGGGGAACCCGCCGTAGCCCGACCAGGCATCGAGTGGTGGAACCGCGGAACACTACCGCTGTGGTCGTGTGGTGCAAGGGACCCGTCGGGATTGCTGCCGGGCGCTTGGCACTGGCTGAGGTGCCACATCGACGCCCGAATCGACATATTCCGTGTTCGCCGGTCCGGTGTGGGATCGGGCGAGGGCCGGTCGAGACCACCCAGGAAGGCACAAGAGCACCATGATCCAGATCGATCCTCTTCGGCTGCGGCCGGTTGCCGTGTGCCTCTCCGCGTTCGCCGTCGTCGCGTGCAGCGCGGAGCCGAGCACCATCAACGTACCGCAAACGCAGGGGCAGGGCTTCTTCCGGTCCGTGGAATCGGGAGGGCGGACGAGGACGTACCAGGTCTTCGTCCCCGGCACCGTTCAGAGCGACGTCCCTGCGCCAATCATGATCTCGCTTCACGGCAGTCCCGGTTCTGGCTCCGACATGCGCGGTATCTCCGGCTTCGACCAGGTCGCGCGCTCCCTGCAGACCATGATGGTGTATCCCGACGCCACATCCGACTGGGCCGAGGGCTGTGATTGCACGCAGGCCGACGCGGGCGGGGTCGACGACGTCCAGTTCATCCGGGACATGATCGACGATCTGGATACGTCGTTTCGGGTGGACCGTGATCGGGTCTACGCGGCCGGCTTCTCGGACGGTGGATTCTTCGCGCAGCGGCTCGCGTGCGACATGGACGGGGAGATCGCAGCCATCGCGGTCGTGGCGGCGACCATGTCAGGCCCTCTGGCGGCAACCTGCGATCCCTCTGTGCCCGTTTCGTTTCTGATGATCCACGGCACGGCCGACCCCAGGTTTCCCGCCGCCGGCGGCGGGGGCACGCGCGCCTCCCTGGGAGCCAGGGAGACCGTCGACTTCTGGTTGCAGCACAATGGTTGTAGCACCGAGCCCACGGTCACGAGCCTCCAGGACATCGAGAACGACGGCACCTCCGTCAACGTCGAGCAGTACCAGGATTGTGACGACGGGGCCGAGGTCGAGTTCTACGAGGTCGTGGACGGCGGCCATACGTGGCCGAATCCGCGCCTGCTGTTCCCTCCCGAAGACGGGTTGAAGACGTTGGATATCGACGCTGCGGCAGCCATCGGCGTCTTCTTCCTGCGGCACGGATGACAGCACGCACCGTCGGTGCGGCCGCGTTGACGGCCTGGCTCGCGGGCGCGGCCGTCGCGTCGTGGGCCACGCCCCTCGAAGCCCAGATTCCCAAGCTCACCGCCGAGGGGCGGATCGGGATCGCGATTCCCGCCGGCGAGCTGGCCGGACCGCCCCAGCGCGACGGCGGGGCAGGGGCTGGCAGCAGCTTCGGGTTCAGCTTCGCATACGCGGTCCGCGGCGGTCTCTACCTACAGGCTGGCTTCAGTCAACATCGGCTCCTCTGCGCAGAGGGTTGCCGGGACCTCGGTGACCTCACGTCCAGCGGGTATGACCTGGCGCTCCGGTATCTCTTCGATACCGGGGCTGTCATGCCCTGGCTCCGGCTCGGTGCCATCTCCCACGGGGTCGAGGCCTCGACCGGCGCCACGGAGGGGGGCAAGGCCGTGTCCGACTGGACGTGGGGGATCGAAGCGGGAGCGGGGCTGTCCGTGCGCCTCACCGACAATCTGCGCGTGACCCCGGGATTCCGGTACGTTCGGCTGGATCCGGCATTCGATCGGGAGGTCGAGGTACCCTTCCGGAGCTGGATCGTGGACGTAGGGTTGCTCTGGGGGTTCTGAGCACACAGGGGCTCACCCACCCCGGCACACCCACGCCGGGGACGGATGGGCAGGGTGCCTCCACTCTCGGATGTGGTCGTCGCTCACCGGGCAACGCCCTGAGATCGGGCGGGCTCACCCACGCCTGAGCCTGGGCGCGGCACTGGACGAGCCCGGCGCACCTCCGATACTCTCCTCGACCATGTCCGTGGACGCTGAAGGGGTCATGATTCGCACGTTGCCGGCTCTCACCGACAAGACGCTGCTGTCCGGGCTGGCGCTCCTCTCCCTCTCGGGCGCGGGCTGCGCCGGAGACTCCGTCCAGGAGAGCCTCGCGGCCCGCCTCACCGCCCTCGTCGATACGACGTCGGGCGGTGACGTCTCCGTCTACTACCGAAGCCTGGGCGGGCCCGACTCCGCGCTGGTGAACGCCGATGTCCGCATGCACGCGGCTTCGACCATGAAGGTGCCGGTGCTCATCCAGTTGGTGCTCGACGATGCCGAGGGCACGCGCTCCCTCGGCGACAGCATCGAGGTGACCGACCGGTTCCGCTCCATCCTGGACGGCTCCACGTATCGCCTGGACCCGAACAGCGACAGTGACCACGCCCTGTACGACCGCATCGGTGAGTTGGTCGAGGTGGCCGAGCTGGCGGAGCTGATGATCACGGTGTCGAGCAACCTGGCCACCAACCTCCTCATCGAGGAGGTGGGTGCGGAGCGGGTCACACAAACGATGCGGGCCCTGGGTGCGGACTCCATCCAGGTCCTCCGTGGGGTCGAGGACATTCCGGCGTTCGAGGCGGGTTTGAGCAACACCACGACGGCGCGTGACCTGGGGGTGATCATGGCCGCGTTGGCGGCGAGACGGGTCGGGACCGCAGAAGCGTGCGAGCTGATGCTGGACATCCTGTCCCGCCAGCAGTTCCGCGAGATGATCCCAGCCGGGGTGCCACAGGGCACTCGAGTGGCCAACAAGGACGGTTGGATCACCGAGATTCGCCACGACGCGGCCGTTGTCTACCCGAACGACGCTCCACCCTACGTCCTCGTGGTCATGACGCGGGGGTTCCTCGATCCGTCGGAAGCCGAGGCCGCCGCCGTGCGCATCTCTGAGCTCGTATGGGATCATCACACGCAGCCGTAACCAGTGCGAGTCGCGGAGTAGGCCGCGCTCGATCACACGTTCCTCACACTCCCCAGCTACCGATGAACCGACTGCCGGTACTCGCCCTGACACTGCTGTCCGCCCTCGCTCCGGTCTCAGGCGCCGCCCAGCTGAGCTCTTCCGATCTCGCGGCCCTGGGGGGGCGCAACATCGGGCCTGCGGGAATGAGTGGCCGGGTGGCCGCTGTGGACGTGGTCGCCTCCGACCCCACCGTCATGTTCGTCGGAGCGGCCACGGGCGGGGTGTGGCGCTCGCGGGACGGAGGACTCTCGTGGACGCCGGTCTTCGATGACCAGCCTATCCTCAGCGTGGGCGCGCTGGCCATCAATCAGGAGAACCCGGACATCGTGTGGGTGGGCACCGGCGAGGGGAATCCCCGGAATTCCATGGGCGTCGGCTACGGGGTCTTCAAGAGCTTGGACGGCGGGGACACCTGGACGCACCTGGGGCTCGAGGCCTCGGAGCGCATCCACCGAATCGTGCTGGACCCGCGGGATCCCGACGTGGCGTTCGTGGCGGCCATGGGGCCCGCCTGGAGCGACGGCGAGGAGCGGGGGGTCTACCGGACCCTCGACGGGGGCGAGACGTGGGAGCGGGTGCTGTACGCGGGCGAGCGGACAGGGGCCGCCGATCTGGTCATGGATCCCTCCAACCCCAACAAGCTCTTCGCGGCCATGTGGGAGTATCGGCGCTGGCCCTGGTTCTTCGAGTCCGGCGGGCCCGGCAGCGGACTGTTCGTGACGCACGACGGGGGCGATTCCTGGATGGAGCTCACCCCCGACGCGGGCTTGCCCGAGGGAGAGCTCGGTCGGATCGGCCTGGCGGTGGCGCCGAGCGATCCCCGTGTCGTCTACGCCCTGGTGGAGGCCGAGCGGAGCGAGCTGCTCCGCTCGGCGGACGGCGGGCGGACCTTCGAGACCATCAGCGACAGGGAAGGCGTCGCGAATCGGCCGTTCTACTACGCCGACCTCAGGGTCGATCCCGAGAACGAGAATCGCCTCTACTCCCTGCACGGTCGCATCGAGGTCAGCGAGGACCAGGGCCGAACGTTCCGTACCCTCGTGGAGAGCCAGATCATCCACGGCGACGTTCAGGAGCTGTGGATCCATCCCGACGATCCGCGCTTCATGATCATCGGCAACGACGGCGGCATCGGCGTCAGCCGTGATCGTGGAGAACACTGGCGCTTCGTCGAGAATCTGCCGCTCGCCCAGTACTACCATGTGTCCGTCGACGACGCGGTGCCGTTCAACGTCTACGGCGGGCTTCAGGACAACGGCTCATGGTACGGTCCGAGCACCGTGTGGGAGACCCGGGGAATCGCCAACGGACATTGGCGGCGGGTGGGGGGAGGCGACGGCTTCGCGGTCATGTCGGACCGCGCCGATCCCCGCTTCGGCTACAGTATGTCCCAGCAGGGCAACCTGATGCGGTTCGACAAGATCACCGGCGAGCGGCGGGCGATCCGGCCCCTCCACCCGGACGGAGAGCGCCTTCGGTTCAACTGGAACGCGGCGTTGGCTCAGGACCCCCACGAACCGTCCACGATCTATCTGGCCAGCCAGTTCGTTCATCGAAGCCGGGACGGGGGAGCGAGCTCGGAGATCATATCGCCCGACCTCACGACGAACGATCCGGACAAGCAACGGCAAGATCAGAGCGGCGGCCTGACGCTGGACGCCACCGGTGCCGAGAACCATACGACGATCGTGTCCGTGTCCGTGAGTCCCCTGAACGCCGGACTCATCTGGGTGGGCACCGACGACGGCAACATCCAGGTGACCCGCGATGGCGGGGCCAACTGGACGAACGTGGGCTCGAACCTGACGGGCGTGCCGCCCGCCACGTGGGTGCCACACGTGGAGCCGTCTCACTTCGACGAAGCGGTGGCCTACGTCGTGTTGGACGACCATCGCCGGGGAAACTGGACCCCGTACGTCTTTCGTACGGACGACTACGGCGACACGTGGACCTCGCTCGCGACGGACGAGGTCTTCGGCTTCGCGCACGTGATTCGAGAGGATCCACTGGAGCCCGAGCTGCTCTTCCTGGGTACGGAGTTCGGCCTCTACGTGAGCGTGGACGGTGGCGCCACGTGGGTCCAGTGGTCGGAGGGCCTCCCACCAGCCCCGGTCAGGGATCTGGTGATCCACCCCCGGGATCACGACCTGGTGCTGGGGACCCACGGCCGGTCCGTGTGGGTCGTCGACGACATCCGCCCCCTGAGGGCCGTGGCGGCCGATGGATCGGTGCCAGGAGCAGCGGTCACCCTATTCGAGCCTCCGCCGGCCTATGCCCATGCGGTGGCGGAGGGGATCGGCTATCGGTCCACCGGGCACGCCATGTTCTTCGGTGACGCGCGCCCGTATGGCGCGCTCCTCAGCTACTGGGTGGGCGAGGGTGACCCCGAAGCCCGAGCGGAGGTCGAGCTCAGGGACGACGGGGGCATGCTGATCAGCACCCTCGAAGGACCCGCGACTCGAGGACTGCAGCGCGTGGTTTGGGACCTGACCTCGGCGGGAGATTCGGCCGAGAGCCGGGGCACGGCAGGCATGGAGGTGTTGCCCGGGAGCTATGCGGTGAGCGTTCAGGTCGGCGATGCACGAAGCGAGGGTGTGCTTCGGGTCATGGCCGACCCCCGGGAGCCACGCACGCTGGCGGACCGGGCCGCCCGGCTCCAGGCTCGTTTGGCGGTGGCGTCCCTCTCCAAGTTGGCCGCCGACGCGCAGGAGCACATCGACGGTGCGACGGAGGCGGTGGACGCAGCCCTGGCGACCCTCCGTGGGGACGACGGCAACGGGACGTTGGTGGGGCAGGGCGAGGCCGTTCGGAGTCGGCTCCAGGAAGTCGGGGAGGCGCTCTTCACCGGTCCACCGTGCCAGGGGATCTGCGGCGGCGTCACCGAGAGGTCGGCAATCCAGAGCGCGGCCAGGACCTTGGGATCCTCCACCGCCGCGCCCGGTGAAAACGACCGGATCGCGCTGCGTCGAGCCGAGGAGGCCGCGGCCGAGATCGTACGTCAGGTCAATCAGGTGTTCGAAGAGGACGTGAACCCCTACCGAGAAGCCTTGGCCGCAGCCGGCTTCACGTCGCTGCCCCCGGCGCCGGAGCTCACGCTGCCGCCCCGTTGACCGTCGGAGTCGAGGGCTCCACGCGGGATCACTCCACGGTCACGCTCTTGGCCAGGTTCCGGGGCCGGTCCACGTCCAGGCCGCGTAGCGCGGCGATGTGGTAGGCAAGGAGCTGGAGCGGAATCACGGTGACCAGCGGCGAGAGGAGCGCCGGCGCTCGCGGCACTTCGATCACGTGATCGGCCAGTCCGTCGAGTCCACCGTTGCCTTCCGTGGTGACGACGACGGTCCGGCCGCCTCGCGCCTTCACCTCCTGGATGTTGCACAGGACCTTCTGGTAGGAGGCGTCGCAGGGTGCGACGAAGACGACCGGCATGTCTTCGTCGATGAGCGCGATGGGCCCGTGCTTCATCTCGGCGGCAGGATAGCCTTCGGCGTGGATGTAGCTCACTTCCTTGAGCTTGAGCGCCCCCTCCAGCGCGACGGGGAAGCTGACGCCCCGACCGAGGTAGAGGAAGTTGCTGGCGTCCACGTACGTCCGGGCCAGCCATCGCACCTCTTCGTCCACGGACAGAGCCGATTTCACCAGCTCGGGGAGCTGGGCGATGCCCTCGGCCAGTGCACGCCCCTCCTCCATCCACAGACCTCGGTGGCGACCGAGGTGGAGTCCCACGAGGAGCAGCGCCGTCAGTTGAGAGGTGAAGGCCTTCGTGGAGGCGACGCCGATCTCGGGGCCGGCGTGCAGGTAGACGCCCCCGTCGGTTTCCCTGGCGATGGTGCTGCCGACGCCGTTCACCAGACCGACGCATCGCGCGCCGGCGAGGCGGGCGGCCCGTATGGCCTCGAGCGTGTCCGCGGTCTCGCCGGACTGGGAGATCGCGATCGTCAGCGTGTTGGTGAGGGGGAGTCGGCTCCGGTACCGGAACTCGGAGGCGTATTCGACCTGCACCGGGATACCGGCGAGCCGCTCCAGCACGTGTCGGCCCACCAGGCCCGCGTGCCAGGAGGTGCCGCACGCCAGGATGACGATGCGGTCCAGGTCCGCGATATCCTGGGGGTCGAGACCGAGGCCGTCCAGGCGTGCCGTGCCCTCTTCGACCAGAAGCCGCCCGCGTAGGGTGTTCCGGACGCTTTCGGGCTGCTCGTAGATCTCCTTGAGCATGAAGTGGTCGTACTCGCCGAGCTCGATGGCGGCGAGATCCCAGTCCACCCTGTCGCGGTCCCGCTCCTGGGCCCGCCCCTGAGGGTCCAGCACCTCGAAGCCCTCCGGCGTCACCACCGCGAGATCCCCGTCCTCCAGATAGACCACCGACCGCGTGTGCTCGAGAATCGCCGACGGATCGGAGGCGACGAAATACTCCTCGCTCTCCCCCAATCCGAGGAGCAAGGGCGAGCCCTTGCGCGCCACGACGATCTTGTTCGGCTCGCTCGACGACATGACCGCCAGCCCGTACGTGCCTTCGACCCGTCGGAGTGCCTGGGCGACCTTGTCCTCGAGAGCCGCGCCGGGTGCGTCCTCGATGAGATGTGCCAGGAGCTCCGTGTCGGTTGGCGTGACCACGCGATGTCCCTTTGCGACGAGCTGTGCCCGGAGGGCGTCGGCATTCTCGACGATGCCGTTGTGCACCACGGCCACCGTTCCCGAGCAGTCTTCGTGGGGGTGGGCGTTGTCGCGGGTGGGCGGTCCGTGCGTGGCCCACCGCGTGTGACCGATGCCGGACGTGGCCGGGACCGGGTCGCGGCCAAGCACCTCACGGAGGTTGCCGACCCGGCCAGCCACCTTTCGGACGACCAGGCCCTTGCCGTTCTGCAGGGCGAGACCCGCAGAGTCGTATCCGCGATATTCCAACCGGGCGAGGCCGTCGAGTATGACGGCGGAAGGGTCTTGTCGACCGACGTATCCGATAATGCCGCACATGTGCCAGGGCTTTCGTGTGGGTCAGGGGTCGAGCAGGGGCTCGGTGTCCGCGGCGAGACCGAACCGCTCCAGCTGGTCCGTTATCGAGAGCTGGTCTCGGGCTGGATCACGAGGCGGAAGGACCGTGCCGCAGCGCTCGCAGATCAGCCCGACGAGCCTGTGCCAGTCATGGGATGGCTGCATCTGGGACGGCCTGACCTCACTGCGGGTCGGCCCGTCTCCCTCGGCCTTGCATCGGGTACAGCGCATGTCCTCCTCGGGCGTTTGTCAGTCGGACCCAGCCGGGTCGACGTTCCTTTGGACAAATTCGAGGCCCGCGGCTCGTCGAAAGCTCGTCTAGTGGCGTAAGGTTATGTGGGAAAACTATTTGACGGCGAGCGGCAGCGTCAGTCGCTCGGCGAGCGCCGGACGGGGTTCGTTGCGACGGTGCGACGAACAGACGACACTGGTGCGACGCCCGCCGGCGGGGTGCTCGGTGCGCCTACCGCCAGCGGCCAGCTCGGGTCGCGCACGAACCCCCACAATGACGGGGCTGTGCGGCCCTTTATCGCGGCTGACCTGGCGCCTGGAGGGGGGACCGACGTCGAGCACGATTCCTGCATCATGGATTCGCTCTGGACGAATCCTCCGCACGACGTATTCTATGACCAAGGCGAACTCCTCCTTCCCGCACTCCCGCCGTCGAGCGCTATGGCCGACCTGAAGGGTTTTCCCCGCACGCCGTTGGCCCTCGTCGTTGACGACCAGGAGTGGACCGCTCGCTCCCTGGAGAGCATCCTGAGCCCCAGCGGTTATGCGGTGCTGAAGGCCTACACGGGTCGACAGGCAGTAGAGCTCGCGAGGAAGGTCCAGCCCGAGATCCTGGTGATTGACATGCACCTGCCCGACATGCGTGGCGTGGATGTCTGTCGCGAAGCGCGCAAGCTACCCACGATCCGCCCGTCGACCCCGATCGTCATGCTCACGACCTCGCCTCTCGGCCGGGCCGAGCGGATCGAGGCACTGCGGGCCGGAGCCTGGGACGTGGTCAGGCCGCCCTTCGATCCCGAGGAGCTGATCTTGAAGATCGGCGCCTTCGTAGCGGCCAAGCAGGAAGCGGACACGGCTCGTGAAGAGAGCCTGCTCGACCCCATCACCGGTTTCTACAACGTGAAGGGGCTGCTGAAGCGGGTAGGGGAGATCACGGCCGAAGCGACCCGGTCGCGGAGGCCCCTGGCCTGTGTCGTGCTCGGCATGCACCGACTCGACGACGTGGGTCCCCAGATCGACGCCGAGGACCATTCCGTGCCGGACCGCATCACGGCGGCGTTGGCATCGACGGCGCGCGTCTCCGATATCATGGGTCGGCTGGGCGAGGGGAGCTTCGTAGTGGTGGCCCCCGGCACGGATCCCGGCGGAGCCCTCGAGTTGGCGCGCCGGCTGTTGGAGGCGGCAGATCAAGGGCTCGGCCCCGCCCCTGAGGCCCTGCCCCTGAGTCTCCGGGCCGGATACTACGCCGTCCAGGACACGGAGCAGGCCCCCGTCACGCCCGTGGACCTCCTGACCCGGGCGACTCTGGCGCTGCGGAGCGCGCAGGCCGACGACTCCGGTGAGCGGATTCACGCCTACCGACCGGCCCGCGCCGCCAGCTGACGGCTCGCTGGGCAGCCCGGCTGACCGGGTCACAGGAGCGTAGCGCTCCTGCCTCACTCTCACGCCGTTTCCAGGCCGCACTCCGTGTAGTAGTGTTGCCACAGTCGAGGAAGGAGCCAGGCGCGGCAAGCATTCTCGCTGGTGCACTCTTGCAAAAGGAAGGGATGTGTTGCGGAATACCGAAGGTCCGCCGCACGTTGTACGCTTGCCACACTCCTCCGTCGAGCATGAGTCCCCACGCAGGATCCAGCTATCCTGCGGCGAACCAGGCAACTCGGCCAAATCTCGTCGGAACAGGCCCGTTCCGTGCAACCACCGCAGCCCGATAGGGTCTCGGTGACGAACAGGACGGGGGGTCCAGTCCATGGCAGAGCAGCTTTCGCACACACGCTCGAGAACGAAATCGGCGCCGCCTTCTGGCGCCGATGAGGCGGCTCCGGGCGACAAGCCGACCCATGCGGGTCACGGCCAGTCCGAGGGCTCGTTGGTCTTCCTCGATCCCAGTGTGCGGGAAACGATTCAGATCCTGATCGTCGATGACGAGCACACGCTGCGTGAAAGCTGCGCGAGCCTGCTCGAGAGCGAAGGTTACAGCGTGACCGTCTGTGGGCGTGGGGAAGACGCCCTGGAGATGGTCCAACGACGCACCTTCGACATCATGCTTCTCGACCTCTACATGTCCGGTGTCTCGGGCATGGAGCTCCTGCAAGCCGCCCTACAGGCGCATCCGCAGACGCTGGCTGTCGTGATGACGGGGAATCCGTCCGTCGAGTCCAGCGTGGCTGCCCTCCGCGCAGGGGCGTGGGACTACATCCCGAAGCCCTTTTCTGCGACGCACCTCCAGGTGCTCATCGGCAGGGCCGGCCACGCCGTGGCCGTCGCACGGGAGAGCACCGAGAACCGCCAGGCGCTGAACCGTCGTCACGGTCACAGCGACAAGGTGACGCTTCTCGGTGAATCCACCGCGTTCCAGCGGGTCATCGAGTTGTCACGCAAGGTCGCGTCCACCGACGCCTCGGTCTTCATCACCGGAGAGAGTGGCGTCGGCAAGGAGGTCATCGCCCAGTTCATTCATCATCACTCTCGTCGAAGCGCCCGGGAGCTGGTGCCCATCAACTGCGCGGCGATACCCGAGAACCTTCTCGAGTCCGAGATGTTCGGCCACGTGGAAGGCGCCTTCACCGGCGCCGTCCGCGAGAAGCGGGGTCTCCTCGAAGCGGCCAACGGCGGAACGCTGTTCCTCGACGAGCTCACCGAAATGCCACATCCGATCCAGGCCAAGCTGCTTCGGGTGATCCAGGACGGCGTTGTACGGCGCGTCGGGAGCACGACCACGGATGCCGTCGTCAATGTCCGGTTCATCGCGGCGACGAACCGCGATCCAATGGGCGCCGTGGAGCACGGCGACCTCCGGCGCGACCTCTACTACCGACTTCGTGTCGTACCGATAACGATCCCTCCCCTGCGAGACCGGCCCAGCGACATTCCGGTGCTGGCCAACTACTTCCTGCACCACTTCTGGACCCGCTACCGCGATCCCGGCGAACCGCTCCCGGTGTTCTCGGAAGACGCCATGGATTCCCTGCTCTCGTGCGCCTGGCAGGGCAACGTGCGCGAGCTCCGCAATGTGGTGGAGCACGCCGTGGTCCTGCTCGACCCGGGACAGGACATCACTCCGGCCGACATCCCCTTCATCGAGCCGTCTGCCGGGGTGGCCACGACCTCGGGCATCTCCTTCAGCGACGTGTCGTTGCGTGGAGAGTATCACGTGGCTCGAGACCGGGTCCTCGGTGAGTTCGAGCAGCGGTATCTGGCCCGCATCGTCCGTGAGGCCGGTGGCAACATCTCTGACGCGGCACGCATCGCGGGCGTCGATCGAACGACCTTGTACCGGCTGATGCAGAAGCATGGGATCGACCGGCAGGGCCTGCTCTCCGGTAGTCAGGGTTGATCCAGGCTTCACCGGATTCCACCCCCCGGCGCCCGACTACCCAAGGCACGATGACGGACCGTCCGGGCATGCCTGATAGGGCCGGCTTCGAGCCCCTCGCACCGTTCTCCCATACCCGAAGCGACGACCAGGCGCTGCAGGGTGTGTCGTCCGAGTTGCTCAGAGAGGCCGTGCGGCGGATCTCCGACTCGTGGGCGAGCAGCCTGAAGGGGGGAGTGAGCCGCGAAGAGGTCGTCAAAGTCCTTGGCGAGGTCGCGCGCCACGTGGAGCGTGTCGTCGAAACGGACGACTGGGAGCTCGGTGACAACGACACCCGCGGCCTCCTGCACCGACAGCTCGCGGAGCTTCTGCGCCAGGAGCTGCTGGACCCGGCCGGAGAGCCAGAGGCCGGGGAGCGGGATCCGGCTGAGGTGCTGACGTTGCTGCGAGCCCTCGAGCGCGTGCGTGCATTTCTGGAGCCCGCAAGAACGGAGGACTTCGCCGACCGTCTCCTCGAGCCGGATGCCTTCGAGCTGATCGTGGAGGTGGCCCACGACCTGCGCTCGCCCCTCACCTCGATCCTGTTCCTCTCCGAGACGATCCGACGCGGTCACAGTGGCGAGGTGACGGACCTGCAGCATCGCCAGCTCGGACTGGTCTATTCGGCGGCCCTGGGGCTCATCGCCGTGGCCAGCGACATCATGGAGCTGGCCCGTGGTGGAACGCGGCTCTCGGAAGACGCTACCCAACCCTTCTCGGTCGGTGAGGTGCTGGAGTCCATCCGTGAGATGGTGCAGATCATGGCGGACGAAAAGAGCATTACCCTCCGTCTGATGGAGCCGGAGGGAGACCGCTGTGTAGGCTATCCGGTGGCCTTGAGCCGAGCGTTGCTGAATCTCACGACCAACGCGCTGAAGTTCACGGACGAGGGGCTCGTGGAGGTAACGGCCCGGCGCTTGAACAGGCGCGACGTCGAGTTCTCCGTCCGGGACACGGGCAGGGGTATCAGCGGCGCGGCGCAGGAGACGCTCTTCGAGCCATTTCAGAAGTCGAGAGAGCGCTCCGGCCACTTCTTCTCCGGGAGCGGTCTGGGGTTGTCGATCGCCCGTCGGCTCGTTGAAGCCATGGGATCGAAGCTCGAATACGAGAGCCGGCCCGAGTGGGGCACACGCTTCTACTTCACCCTCGAGCTGCCGATCGCCGACCAGCTCTGAGGTCCGTCTGGAGCCCTGTCGCCGTCGTCTTCGGTGGGCGTTGGGACGGGCGGGCCGGGGGGGGGGCGCCGCCGAGTGGGACGCGAAGCCTCGTCCCGACAACGAGAGCGACCACTCGGGAGGACTGTTGCAGCAACGCGACATTGCTGTGGCGCAGACGCCTCCTAATGATTCTGGCGGGCGCGCTCCGGGGGTGTGCGTGGGGTGGGGCGGGGCGGGGATCCCGTTGCAGGCCATGCGGAAGCACCGCGTTTGTCACTTGCAGGCCGTGAGCGTTACCCGAAGAAGGCTCTGGTGGGAAGCGGAACGCGGCTTGCATATTACGTGAGCGGTTCTCGCCGCCCCCGACGCGGGCGGCCACGCAATCGTGAATCTGAGGCTGACTAGAGCCGTGAATTCGACGGCACATGATATGGGCACGCACGGGATGATGGAGAGGACGCCGGTTCCGACGCCCCTGATGCTCTACGACAAGGCAGCGGGGCGGCAGGAGGTTCGTTATGCGACCTTGCCCGGCCGACTCGGCAGCGATCCGGTCAGCCGCTTCCTCAACGTCGTAGTGGCCATCACGGGCCTGGTCGCGACGCTGCCGCTCATGGTGGTGATCGCCATCGTGGTGAAGCTGACCTCGCCGGGACCCGTCTTCTACAAGCAACAACGGGTGGGGCTGGACCGGCGCCGCTCCGTGAACCGGGGCGGTCCGAGCCGGCGCCGCGAGGCGGACCGGGGCGGCAGACTCTTCACGATCTACAAGTTCCGCACGATGACCGCCGGCGCTGGCGCCAAGCAGGTGTGGGCGACTCCGGACGATCCTCGGGTCACGCGGGTGGGGCGGGTGCTGCGTAAGTACCGCTTGGACGAGTTGCCCCAGCTATGGAACGTGCTCAAGGGGGACATGAACGTGGTCGGCCCCCGTCCCGAGCAGCCCAACATCTTCGCCGAGCTCAGGGACCAGATCCACAAGTACGACGACCGTCAGAGAGTCCTGCCCGGCATCACGGGGTGGGCGCAGGTCAACCAGGGTTATGGTCAGGATCTGGACGATGTGAGAGAGAAGCTCAATCTCGACCTCGAGTACGTCTCCCGGAGGTCCGCCTGGGAGGACTTCAAGATCATGGTGCTGACCGTCCCCGTCATGCTCTTCAAGAAGGGCGCTTGGTAGAGGAGATCACTCCCATGCGCGGGAGGACGGGACAGCCGGCCGGGTCCGACGTTGATGCCGCGGACCCGGCTTTTTCTACACCTCGTATCCAAGCCTGACGTTCAACTCTACGGCGCCGCGGTGGCGATCCAGCCCACCTCGGCGGGAAGGGGACCCAAGTGTCCGTACTGGTCACCGGCGCGGCCGGTTTCATAGGCTCTCACTTCGTCGAGCGCCTGCTGTCCCGCGGCGAGGAAGTGGTCGGGCTCGATCTGTTCGATGACTTCTACGACCCAGCTATCAAGGAAGCGAATCTGGTCAACGCACGCATGCACTCCGCGTTCCACGAGGTCCGCGGTGACATCAGGGACGCGGACCTGCTCGCGGACCTGCCTCCGACCGTAGACGCCATCGTTCACCTCGCCGCACGCGCGGGTGTTCGTCCCTCCATCCAGGAGCCCACGCTCTACACCGATGTGAACGTGATGGGCACCATGCGGCTGCTCGAGCTGGCCCGTGACCGGGGGATTCGTCCATTCGTTTTCGCCTCCTCCTCTTCGGTGTACGGCAACAGCGAGTCCGTGCCCTTCGTCGAGACCGACCCGGTGGACCGTCCAATCTCACCGTACGCGGCCACCAAGAAGGCTGGGGAGCTCCTGTGTCATGCTGCGTCTCACCTGGATGGGACCACCTGCGTGTGCTTGCGGTTCTTCACCGTTTATGGGCCGCGGCAGCGACCCGACCTCGCGATCCACAAGTTCGCCCGGCTCCTGTTGGCAGGGGAGCCCATTCCGATGTTCGGGGACGGAACGTCTCAGCGGGACTACACGTTCATCGACGACATCCTCCAGGGCGTCGACGGCGCCCTCGCCTACGCCCGAAGCCACCCGGGCGCGTACGAAGTCGTGAATCTGGGCGAAAGCCGAACCGTGTCGCTTCAGGAGATGATCGCCGTGCTGGGAGAAGAGCTGGGTGTGGAGCCGGTGGTGCATCATCTTCCGCCTCAACCCGGTGATGTCGAACGGACCTATGCCGACGTGGACCACGCGCGGAAGCTCTTCGCGTACGAACCGAAGACGGATTTCCGCACCGGGATTCGGGCGTTCGTCGACTGGCTCCGCACCCAGGAGTCGTGAGTCGGCCTAGCCTCAATCCCCGCTTCCTCGCGCTCGCCTTCGCGCCAGTGCCCCACCTCCGAAGATCTCCTCGACGTGCTCGTCGACGTCCGGTTCGGCATCTCTCCGATGTTGTCGTAGCACCACAGGCCCGAAGAACCGTATGTTTACAGGAAAACGGCACTACGACAACAGGTCTCTGTGGCGTCGGTGCCGCGGCCGGAATGGTCCTTGCAGATTGCAGGGAGCGGAGTATCGCTCCGCGACGGACGGTTGTCCGCAAGACATTGCAGTGTAGGGGTTTAAGCGGTAGTCCAGGGTCTTTGCACCCTGTTACTGAGGGGCACGAAGTGCGCCTTCCTGCCGGACCCCCTCTTATTCTGCCCCAACGGTGAGGGGATAGCGCGAGTCGCATGGAAGCTGCAGCCGGTCGGAGCGCCCCGACCCTGTCGGAGTGGTATGCCTGCTACACAAAGGGACGGCACGAGAAGCGGGTGAGCCGACTGTTGGATGACCGCGGGTTCGAGGTCTTCCTGCCCGTCGTCTCCCGACGGCGGCGTTGGCACGATCGGGAGAAGGTGGTCGAATTCCCGCTCTTCCCGAGCTATGTCTTCGCCCGCTGCCACGCCAACGACCTGGGTCGGGTGATTGCGACACCCGGCCTGGTGGGAGTCGTCCGCTTCGACGGTCGGCCGGTGGCGGTCCCCGACGAGGAGATCGCCAACATCAAACGGCTTTCGGCGGGCCTGGGCTCCGACGGGCCCGAGCCCCAGGTCGGTCCCATGCTGAGCACGGGTCAGCGGGTGCGGATCACGGAGGGACCGTTGAAGGACGTACAGGGCGTCGTGGCTCGACGGCCCACTCACAAGCGGCTGGTGCTCGTCATCGGCGTCACGGCGATCGACCAGGGCCTTCGCGTCGAGCTCGATCGGGAAATCGTGGAGCCGGTAGGCGGCTGAGCCGGGTCAAAGCACGAGGCAGGGAAGGGAGTCGGATGGCGGACAGCGAGAGGGTGAGCTCGGCCGAGCATTGGCGGGGGCGACGAGTCGTCGTAACCGGCGGCGGTGGCTTCGTGGGAACACCACTCGTGGCGCGCCTCCACGAGCTCGGCTGCGCGGCGGTCCTGGCTCCGCGGCGCACCGAGTACGATCTGACGGAGCAGGCGCACGTAAGGCGCCTGTACGAGGACGCTCGCCCAGACACCGTGATCCACTTGGCGGCCGAGGTGGGAGGGATCGGCGCGAATCAGGATCGCCCCGGGCGCTTCTTCTACGCGAACGCCATCATGGGCGTGATGCTGATCGAAGAGGCCCGGCGCGCCGGATTGGAGAAGTTCGTCCAGCTCGGTACCATTTGCGCCTATCCAAAGGACACCCCCGTGCCGTTTCGGGAAGACGACCTATGGGATGGCTATCCCGAGGAAACCAATGCGCCGTATGGCGTGGCCAAGAAGGCGCTGCTCGTCCAGCTCCAGGCCTACCGAGCCGAGTACGGCTTCAACGGCATCTACCTCCTACCCGTGAATCTCTACGGCCCCGGTGACAACTTCGACCTCGAGACCAGCCACGTCATTCCAGCGCTGATTCGGAAGATGGTGGAAGCCCGCGACGCCGGCGTCGACCAGGTCCTGATCTGGGGGACTGGCGAGGCCTCCCGCGAGTTCCTGTACGTGGACGATTGCGTTCGGGCCATTCTCCTGGCGGCCGAGCACTACGACGGATCCGACCCGGTGAACCTGGGCACGGGCAGCGAGATCCGGATTCGTGCCCTCGCGGAGATCATCGCCGAGGTCACCGGATACGGGGGGGAGCTGGTCTTCGATACCACCCGTCCCGATGGCCAACCCCGGCGGTGTCTGGACACGAGCCGCGCCGCGAGCCTCTTCGGGTTCCGGGCCGGCGTCTCGCTGCGGGAGGGGCTGGACCGGACCACGCGCTGGTTTCTGGACAATCTGGAGTCGGCGAGCACTCGCCGTCCCACCTTCGCACTCAACGCAGAGAAAACGTGAGCGAGCAGACCCAGAAGGCACTCATCACCGGAATCACCGGACAGGACGGGAGCTACCTGGCCGAGCTGTTGTTGGAAAAGGGGTACGAGGTGCACGGCGTGATCCGCCGCTCCTCGTCCTTCAACACCCAACGCATCGATCACCTGTACCAGGACCCTCACGATCCCCGGGCGCGGCTCTTCCTTCACTATGGGGATCTCTCGGACGGCAGCGTCTTGAACCGGCTCCTCCGAGAGATTCGGCCCGACGAGGTGTACAACCTCGCGGCACAGAGTCACGTTCGGACCAGCTTCGATCTACCAGAGTACACCGCCGACGTTTCGGGACTGGCCGCTGTACGGCTCCTCGAGGCCATGCGAGAGACTGGGGTCTCGCCCCGCTTCTACCAGGCGAGCTCCTCCGAGTTGTACGGGAAGGTCGTCGAGGTGCCCCAGTCCGAATCGACGCCCTTCAACCCTCGCTCACCGTACGCGTGCGCGAAGGCGTACGCGTTCTACATCACCAAGAACTATCGGGAAGCCTACGGGCTCTTCGCAGTCAACGGCATCCTCTTCAATCACGAGAGCCCCCGTCGGGGAGAGACGTTCGTGACGCGGAAGATCACGAGGGCCGTGTCACGTATCAAGCTCGGCCTTCAGGAGGCTCTTTACCTCGGTAACCTGGACGCGAAGCGGGACTGGGGCTACGCGCCGGAGTACGTCGATGCCATGTGGCGAATGCTCCAGCAGGACCAGCCCGACGACTACGTCGTAGCCACCGGCGAGACCCACTCGGTGCGCGAGTTCCTGGAGGAAGCGTTCGGCTACGTCGATCTCGACTTCCGCGACTTCGTGAAGATGGATCCGCGGTATCTCCGCCCCGCCGAAGTGGACCTGCTCATCGGCGATCCGTCGAAGGCTCGCGAGGAGCTTGACTGGCAGCCGCAGGTCACGTTCCAGGATCTGGTCCGGATCATGATGGACGCCGATATCGAGTTGGCCGAGCGTGAGGCACACGAGCGTACGTACGTGCCTGCCGCGGATCGAACGCCGTCTCCTGCCGGGCGTAGGAGCGTGCCGTGAGCCCGGGCGGTCAGGCTGCGGCAGTACCGAGCGAGGCGGTACCGGCGGGCGAGTTG
>JBDHLD010000141.1:0-7709 GCA_039586035.1 Gemmatimonadota bacterium
ACGCCTCGATCTCGGACAGTCCGGTTGCCCGACCGGCCCGATGCGTGAGCCGGACCCGGATCCCGGACGTCGGTGCGGTCGCGAGGCTGACCCGGGTCGCGCGCCGCGCCGTGGGCACCGCTGACGATCGCTCGCCGGACACCTCCACCCAACGGTCCCCGTCTCTCACGTCGATGGCGTATGCCGCGGGCGGACCGATGCTCTCACCGTCCTCGACGAAGTACAACACGACCGATTCGACGGGTCGCTCGATGCCGAAGTCGACCTGGAACCAGTCCTCGGCGTTGGTCGATCCCACGGTGGTCCATCGGTTCGGTGGCGACGCGTGATACCAGACGCTCCCGTCGACCGCGTAGAACGGCGGCGTGGTCGGCGCGCTGTACGACGCGGTGGCAACCGGGTATGCGCGACCGTTGTTCACGGCGAAGTTGTGTGGCCGCTCCATCGCCTCGGGCACGATCGGGGGGCCGATCGGCACGATCAGTCGCTCCGGCGTCGGCGCGTTCGCCACTACCTGCCCATCGACCAGCACGGTCAGTCCCCTGCCCTTGCCGTACCGCTGTCCATCCCGGTCCCACAGGATCGCAACGTCGTATCCGTGGTAGTCCACGCCCTCCAATGCGGCATAGGGCCAATCGTCCGGGATGAGCGGATTCACCTCCAGTTGGTCATCGGCCCGCGGCCGCAGCCCCATCAACCCGGTGATGATCAGATCGACGTAGCCCGAGTGGAAGTAGTGCTCGCTGTGGTAAAACGTGTTGTGCCCCTCCCATGAACCCGTCATCGGATTCGCCGCCTCGGCCACGTAGGGCCGTCCGTCCATCCGCTGGTCGAGACTGTACGTCTCGAGAAGCGACACGTAATCCGCCTTGGTCACGTACGGCTGCTCGTAGTCGTTCAGCAGATTCGCCATCGCCGCGAGCGTTTGCGTCGTTGCGTATGGCCATTCGTTTCCGCTCCACACGCAGCAGACGTCCGAGATCAGGAACTGCGGGTCGTTACGCTCGACCGTGGTGGGCCCGAAGGGCGCCGCGAAGTAGGCCGTGTCCATGAGAAACCGCCACGCAGCTTCCCTCCCCGGATCCGGCAGATTGAACTGCCACGGCACGTATCCCAAGAGCTCACGCCCGTGTGGGCTGCCCGCGTGTGGACCCGTTTCATAGGTGAGGCTCTTGGCTCGGATGCCGTCCAGCTCGTTGTTCGCGTATTGATGGAAGAAGAAGTCCCGCGAGGGATCCCAAAGCTCTTCCTGCACCCGCGCCTTGAGATCGGCCGCCCGTTCCTCGTACAAGCGGCCCTTACCCGAGTCGCCGAGCAGAGCGGCCGCCTGCCCGATCGCACGGGCATCCGCGAACAGGTAGCTGTTGAGGGTGGGACGATACCCCTCGGCGCCCGAGAACGTGTCCGCTGTGAGACGGCTGTTGATGTTGGTCTCCATGCCGTCATGCATGCCATCCCACCGGAACATGCGATGGTCTGGATCCCAGTGTTCACGGGTCCATCCCTCGTACTGTGCCTCCATGTGAGGCAGCACCGTTTCGAGGAAGCGCTTGTCGCCCCATACCAGGTAGGTGGCCCACATCGCGTCGCCGTACCAGTTGCTGTAGCTCCGTGGCTGGGCTCCAGGGGTCTCGAACCAGTATCGCGCGAAATCCTCCACGATGCGGCGATCCTTGAGCCACCGGACCTCGTAGTGCTGGTGGCCCAGCGGACAGCTGATGGCACCGTAGGTCCCCGACCAGAACGGGCGGTCGATGAACTCCGTGAACGTGTAGCCCGTTTCCGGCGAGCCGTAGGTGAGGTGCTTGGTCACGACCTCCCACCGGTAGTAGTACGTCGCGTCGAGATCGGGATTGGGTGATTCGAAGAACGGAATCCTCGCCTCGTACCAGTCGAAGTCACGGTTATCCCACCAGGTCTGACGGTCGAGGACGGCGCGGCGGTCCAGGACGGCGCCGCGGTCCAGGACGGGATCGGGTGAGCAAGCCGTGGCCGCCACGCTGCATCCGGCCATCAAAACGAGCGAACGGATATCCATCGTGGAGGTCAATGTGGGCATCGGGCAGCCAAGTCTCCAGAGGCCCGAGCTGGGAGACCTCGGGAGGCGCGAGATGGGAGATCTCCGGAGTCGCGGGTCCCGGACCTCCGGAGGCAGGCGTGGCGATCCCCTGGACGTAGGCCCGCACGTCACATGGGAACATGGCCCACGCACACTCCGCCGTGCCCAGCCGCGACCTTGCTGGTATAGTGGATGCCCGATTCTCGATGGGAGCGGACTGACATGGCGTTCGGCATCAGGAACGAACAGGGCTCCGAAGGTCCGAAGCCCGAGACCCGGCTCGTTCCTGCCGTCACGGCCGAGACGGTGGTCGCCCTCGGCGTGCTCGCGGCACTGCTCGCCGCGTTCATCTGGACGATGGGCCTCGCCAACACGTTCAAGACGATGATGGCGACCGCTCATGACCTGATCCTCAACACCGTCCTCTTTCTCATGGCGGTGATGATCCTGGCCGGGGCCTTCACGTCGCTGGTCTCCGAGTTCGGCATCGCCAGCATCGCCAACCGACTTCTGTCGCCTTTGATGACGCCGCTTTTCGGGCTGCCGGGTGTGGCGTCGGTGGGTGTCGTCGCGACCTATCTGTCCGACAATCCCGCCATCATGCCGCTCGCCCTGGACAAGGGTTTCGTCAAATACTTCCGGAAGTGGCAGGTCACCACCCTGGTCAATCTGGGCACGGTATTCGGCATGGGGCTCATCGTGACGACGTTCATGCTGGCCCAATCCTCCGCCACCCAGTCACTCACGCGTGCCGTGCTGCTCGGCAACGTCGGCGCGATCCTGGGAGGGGTCGTCAGCGTCCGCCTCATGAGTCACTTCGGCAAGCGGAAGTACGGCGCCCAGGACTGGGCCGTGTCCGACGAAGTGGAGGGGTACGACCTGCTGAAGTTCCGCGAGGTCCGCGCTGGGAATCGACCCCAGCGGGTCTTGCAGTCGATGCTGGACGGCGGGACCAACGGCGTCCAGATGGGCCTCGACATCATGCCCGGCGTCATCATCATCGCCACCCTGGTCATGATGCTGGCCTACGGGCCGAGTGACGCCGGCTACACCGGCGCCGCCTACGAAGGGATCGCCCTGTTCCCGTGGGTCGGCGCGAGGCTGTCGTTCATCATCGAGCCCCTCTTCGGCATCTCGAATCCAGAGGCGATCGCCTTTCCGGTGACGTCGTGGGGCTCGGTCGGCGCCGCGATCGCCGTGATCCCGCAGTTCCTCGACAGCGGTCTGATCAGCGCCCGCGAGGTCTGTGTCTTCACCGGCATCGGCATCTGCAACGCGGGCTTCCTCAGCACCCACGTGGGCATGATGGACGGGATCAGGGAAAGGGACCTGACCAACCTGGCGATCGGCACGCACTTCGTGGGTGGCCTCTGCGCAGGGGTCATCGCCCACATCCTGTTCTTGCTTCTGGGGTAGGGGTCTCGCCTCCAGTTGCGACTCACTTGGACTCGACACCGGGAGTGAACATGACGTTCTTCGGAATCCTGCTGATCATCCTCGGGATGGTCTCGATTGCGGCCCCTCTCGTGACCGGCATCTCGTTGACGCTGATGTTGGGGCTCGTCCTGTTGGCCGCCGGCATCACCCAGGTCGCCTGGGGCTTCAGGACCAAATCGTTCAAGAGCGCCATGACGCCCCTGCTTTGGGGGGCGCTCACGTTGCTTGCAGGCCTATACACACTGGCGCGCCCCGACGTGGCCCTGGCCGGCCTGACGCTGTTTCTCGCGGTCTACTTCTTCACCTCCGGCCTCTACGAGGTGTGGCTCGCCCTCAGGCTCAAACCGCTGAAGGGCTGGGGATCGACCCTGTTCGCGGGGATCGTCACGCTCATTCTGGGCGTGATGATCTGGCGGCGGTTCCCCACGTCCGCCGGCTGGCTGGTGGGCACCCTGGTGGGGATCAAGCTGATCTTCGCGGGCTGGGCGATGCTGTCGATTCGCGCGGTAGCGGACGCGTTGGATCGCGGCTGACCACCGACCCTCGGCTACGGCCCGTCCAGCAGCCCGACCACCTCGTCGCTCCGGGCGATTCCCTGCCCCAACGCCTTCAGGCTCGCGGCGTCGATGGGCGCGTCCACGAGTCCACCCACGTCAGGGACGGGCAAGGGCACGCCCACGCGCATGGTCGCCAGGTCGTAGACGCCGAAGACCACCTCGTTGCGGTCGCCGAGCTCCTGACGGAGGGTCGCGGCCGTCATGGCCGCGTTCAGGACCACCGCCGACTCGATCAGGGCGCTCCGGTAGCCGGGCCTGTCCACGACCTCCCCGCCCCAGGCGGTCGCCAGATTCATGGCCGCTCCCCGCACGGCCAGGAACAGCCGGTCCAGGACCGCTCGCAGCCCCGGAGTGGCCGCCACATAGGGATAGGAGCCAGGCTCGAGGAAGGCGTCGACGGTCGCGGTTACCGCGCCACAGCCGGTGTGCCCCAGCACGACCAACAGCCGAACGGAATCGGCGAGGTTCCCTACGGCGTACTCGATGCTGCCCATGCAAGCGTTCCCGAGAACGTTTCCGGCCACCCGTACCACGAACAGGTCATTGGCGGCCCGCTGGAACAGAAGCTCCACCGGTACACGCGCGTCGGCGCAGCCCAGGACGACCGCGAACGGCGACTGGGCGGGCGGGCGCCCCTCGCGGTCCGGGACACCGAGCGCCGATCGACCGATCTCGATCACCTGTCGGACGTCGTCCGAGTGCTCGGTACGAAAGAGCTCCGTGAACTGGTGATTGCCGTCGACGAGCGCTCGCCTGGCCTCGACCGCGTCAGCGGGTCGGTTGGCGGGCGCTTCAGCCTCGGGATCGTAGCGGTATACGACCTCGATCATGGGTGTGCCCCTGGGGTTCGATGGGTTCACGATCTTTGGGGCATTATCGGGGTCTCCCGTCCCCGAGGCCACCGGTTCGGCTCCGCACGGGCGGCGGTGCGCCCCCCGCCGCGCGGCTTCGGTGCACGCCGTACGTGCGTCTGGACGAGCCGAGTCCAGCTGGGCCGCCCGCTCACTGTCAACCGACCGTTCCCCGGCGCTCCAGCGCCTTCGCTCCACCGGGACGGGCCGCGACACATGAACAAGACCTTTGCAGCCGAGCGATGATCAGGGGTAGGTTGGACCATCCGCCCGTCAGACCCATGATCCTTCTGGACAAGCAGTTCACGCCCCAGACCACCACGATCGCCTTCATGGCGCCAGGGTCCCACACCAGGCGCCCGGATTCGCAGGGAGCAGGGCGAGGGAAGAGAGGCGCCAGGGCGCGCCGGATGTCTCCGGTTCTCGTCAAAAACCGCTACGTGGCCGACAATTAGGACAACTACATACGCGGGCGTCCGGCCTCCGGATCGACCCCGCGCAGGCGAGAGGGAGTCTTCTGGTGAGTGAATTCGTCGACCACTACGAGATCTTGCAGCTCAGTCAGAGTGCTGACTTCGAGACGATCGAACGTGTCTACCGGCTCCTGGCCAAGCGCTTCCACCCGGACAATCAGGCCTCGGGCGACGAGGAGAGATTCCGGGAGGTGCAGACGGCCTACGAGGTCCTGGTAGATCCGGAGCGCCGTGCCGAGTACGACGTCCGATTCGACCAGAACACCAACCTGCAGTGGCAGATCTTCGAGCAGGATACCGCCCTGGGCAACCGTGACGACGATCAGCGGATCTTCAGCGGCGTCCTCTCGCTATTGTATGCCGCGCGACGGCAGGACCCGGAGTTGGGTGGACTCGGGCCGGTGCACCTCGAGAGAATGCTCGGAGTCCCACGCGAGCACCTCGAGTTCCCGCTCTGGTACCTCAAGAAGAAGGGCCTGATCGAGATCCTGCACAACGGCCAGCTGGCCATCACCATCGACGGAATCGATCAACTGACGGGCAGGGAGAAGCCGCTGCCGGACGACCGGCTGCTGTCGCGAATCCCGTCCGAGGAGGGTGATCCTGCGGCGACGAACGGGACGGTGCCCGAGCCGGCGCCTTTCGAGAAGGTGGCGGTGGGCTGACCCGCTCCTGATCGACGCTGCAACCCGAGGCCAGCATCGGGGATCGCAACCGCGCGAGAAGCACTCTCGATGCTCACCTCCCTTCGCACCGCAGCCGTGATATCCGGCGAGCCGTGCATACCAACCAAAAGGCCCCGGCGGAAGCAGTCCGCCGGGGCCTGGTCACGCTAGGCGCGAGTCACGCCGCCAGCTGCGCCGTCGAGGGTGATCGTCTCGCCTTCGGTCTTCGCGATGACTGCGGAGCACGTGAGGTCGCCGGTCACGTTCACCGACGTGCGGATCATGTCGAGGATCCGGTCGACACCGAGGATGAGCGCGATGCCCGCCTGCACGTGCTGCCCCATCCCGACCGCGTTCAGCACGATGATCAGCGTGATGATTCCTGCGGAGGGCACGCCTGCGGCTCCGACCGACGCCAGCGTTGCGGTGAGCACGATGATCATCTGCTCGGCGAGACCCAGGTCGATTCCGTAGATCTGCGCGATAAACAGGACGGCGACGGCCTGGTACAGCGCTGTTCCGTCCATGTTGATCGTGGCTCCCAGTGGGAGCACGAAGCTCGCGACCTGGTTGGAGACGCCGATCTCCTCCTCGGCCGTCTCGATGGTGAGCGGTAGCGTCGCGTTCGATGACGATGTCGAAAACGCCAGCAGTGGGACCGCCGCGATCTTTTTGTAGAACCGCGCCGGATTCAGGCGCGCGATGAATCGAAGGATCAGGCCATAGGTTCCGAAGGCGTGCAGCCCGAGGCCTGCGACGACCACGAGCGTGTAGACCAACAGACTCTGCAGTAGGTCGAATCCAAAGTTCGCCACCACCGAGCCGATGAGCACGAACACGGCGTAGGGCGCCAGCTCCATGATCCAGTTTATGAGGGTCATGGAGGCGTCGTTGATCCCGTGGAAGAAGTTCAGGACGGCGTCCTTCCGCTCGGGCTGAATCACCGTCAACGCGGCTCCGAAGCAGATCGTGAAGAAGATCAGGGGGAGGAGGTCCAGGTTGGCCGCGGCCTGGACCGGGTTTCTGGGGATGACGCGAAGCAACGTCTCGGCCGCGCCGGGAGCGCTTTCAGCGATGTCCATGCGGGCCGAGGCGTCTCCGCCATACCGGGCCGCCAGCTCGTCTCGGGTCGATTCGGCCACACCGGCGCCCGGCTGGATGACGTTGGCCAGTGCCAGTCCGATCGTCACCGCGACCGCCGTCGTGAGCATGTAGTACGCCAGCGTCTTCCCACCGATTCGGCCCAGCTTGCGGAGATCCCCGAGGGACGCGGTGCCCACGAGCAAGCTGGCGACCACCAACGGAATCACGATCATCGTGATGAGGTTGATGAACGCGGTGCCCAATGGCTCGAGGCCACCGAGCAGGTTCTGCAGCCACTCGACCCCGGCGAGGTTGGCAAAGGCACCGACTGCGGCACCGGCGATGAGGCCAAACAGGATCTTCGTGTACAGCTGCATGCGTCTCCTCGGGTTCAGTTCCGGCCGAATGCCCACCGGGACATCGGCGAACGACTGAGGAGGACGAGATGATGAGCAGGACCGCGGATTCGGTCCGGGGGACCGGAAGCGCTGCGAGCTCGTCGATCGGGAAGTCGGTCCATGTGACCGCGAGCCTGGGGATGATGTGGACCATTCTCATCGCTCCCCCGCTGTCGGCTCAGGCGA
>JBDHLD010000142.1:0-7528 GCA_039586035.1 Gemmatimonadota bacterium
GTACGTCTGGTCGGTCATCTCCGGTTCCGTGCCACCCGGACTCGAGATCGACGGCGCGGGCGTGATTCAGGGCATCCCGATGGCGGTTGGCACCCACCGTTTCGAGGCGGCGGTAACGAGCGGAAGCCAGTCGGCACAGAGGCAATTTGAAATCATTGTCCACCCCGGAGGACCCTCGTCCTTACGAATGGTCTCCGGCGATGGCCAAACGGGTGAGACAGAGACGCCATTGTCCGCTCCGCTCGTCGTGCGGATCGAGGATGTGGGAGGCAACGCGGTTCCGGGGACCGAGGTAACCTGGCATATCACGGCTGGCGGAGGTTCCATCTCTCCCCCTGTCGCGACGTCGGATTCGAGCGGCTTGGCTCAAGCAGTGTGGACCCTCGGCGAAGCCGGCGAAAACCTCGCGGAAGCTCGGATCGAAGGCCTGTCCGTAATCCTGTTCGCCGCCACGGCACGTACACCGCCCTTGGCTCTCGGTCTCGGACTTCTCACCGATGCCCTCACCGGCCGAGGGATACCTGGGACCATCAGACTGTACGAGGCCACGACTGGGAGCGAACTCGTGACAGTGTCGGCGGACGATGAGGGCCGTTTCCAGGGGGCCCTCGACGGCGTTTCCATCTCTGGTCCGTTCATCGCGCAGGCCCAATCCGCGGCCGGCAGCTATGTGCAGACGCTTGAGGGAAGTGCGGAACGAGATACGATTCCTTCGCTCACATTCTCAGTCATTCCGTATGGCCCTCTTGGCGAGAATGGATGGACGCCGAACACCTTCTTCTTGGAATACCTCTGTGACCCGGACAATGGATCCGGGATGCTGACCCGGTCGGTAATCGGCCAAGGCTTGGTGTGCCGCTCTCAAGTCGCGGAATGGGATTCAGTCTACATTGCGGTCGACGCCCCGCTTACTACAGCCCAAGGAACGCCAGTCGGAAGGATCACACCTGAGGGCGTCAACGAGATTCAGGAAGCCCTGGGTGATCCTGCTCGCGTTCCTGCGGTACTCGGGAGGACTGTATCGACGATCGTGTTGAGTACGGCGTCGGAGCGCACTCCCTATACCATCTTTGGCGACGGTGCTCATGAGTTCGACATCGCGCCCGATCCCGGCTGGGTGATCGTCTACCAGGATGATGCGCCGGTCCTGCGAGGCCTCGGCCGAGGCGTCCCCAGATATGCCAACAACCCCCCCACGTGGCCAGAAAGAGAGAATCCGATCTCTGGCATAGTAGTGGGCGGCGTAGTGAGGTTCTCTGCCTCCGGCCCGCCCCCACCCTGGCTGGTGGACCATGAGTTCTTGCACCTCATTCTCGGACAGGCCCACCCGAGCCGCGGCCCTTCGGTCATGGCTGGCTCGGCAACTATCACTTGGGCTGACGTCCGGCTCGGAATGATCCAACGAGCATTCCCGCCGTGGACCGACTTGACCGGATTCTTGGGACTGAGCTTCCTGAGCCCAGCGCCGAATCCGTAGGGGCCGGCTCTCGCGATTGCGAGAGCCTCCCGGTGGGCCGTCGATTGGGGCGGGCGCGACAATTGACCGTCCCCTGGGTGTCGCCTGTTCGAGTCAGTCCTCCCTAGCGAAGGCTCGCTTCAAGCGCTTCGATCCTTTGTTGCTGCTCCTTCACCGCTTCGATCAGCAGTGCTACCAGACGAGCATAGTCCACGGAGCTCGCGGTCACGCCGTCATCCTCGTAGGCCACCACTTCGGGCACCACTCCACCGACTTGTTCCGCGATCAGGCCCATGTCGTGCCGGCCATCGGACGTCCAGTCGAAGGAAACCCCCTGCAGGCGCAGCACCTTGTCCAGCGCTCCCTCGATGGGCGTGATGTTGTCCTTCCACCGCTGGGAGCTAGGCGTCAGGTACGCGTCGGCCAACACGTTTCCGTTCACCTCCAGCTTCTGGGACGGATTGAGGGTGACCCGGGGCCGGGCCCTCGGGCCCGACATCCCTCGGGAATGCGGCCGCGCCATGATCTCGAGACGATCAGCCCCCGGGCGGGCGGACAAAGAAGCCCGCCACCGTGTGGTCGTCCCCCATGTACACCTGCACGTCGCACGTACCGGCTTCGAAAACCCCCGTCAGGACCACGAGGTTGAGGCCCTGGGAGATCGACCGCTCTTTGGGCTCCAGTGATCTCAGCGCCCCGAGCTGGGGGCCGAGCTGCGCCATCGCCTGCTCGAGAGCGTCCGCAGTCAACTGCGCGGCCACAGCTGGATGCGCCTGCTCGGCCGCCGCGGCGAACCGATCGTCGAACACGAGGTTCACCCAGGCGATTGCGGCCTCGTAGAGCGCATCGACGGCCTCATCGTCGAGTGGCTCGGGTGCCGGAGTCAGGGGGACCTCGGGATTGATGAGATGGAACCCGATGTCGTCGGCGCCATGGGCCGAGTTGGTGAGCACGACGGCACCCACGCCGGCGTTGGGATCAAACCCCAGGAAGGAGCGGAAGCCCCCCGTCCCACCGTTATGCCATACGATGCTCGCGTCTCCGACGTGGCGCACGTGCCAAGCCAGACCGATGCTCATCTCGGGGCTGATGTCTTCGCGGACGTCATGGCTCGTGCGCATCGAGCGCTCGAGCGCAGTCTCGGCAGGTCCGACGTTGGCGTCCAGAAAGGCGAGCATGTCCTCCATGTTCGACCGGAGGGCGCCTGCACCCGCGAGGGTGGGAATGTCCCAAAGCGGGACCACCTCACCTTGTTCGTTGTGGCCTTCCACCATCCAGTCCAGCATCTCTCCACCGAGCGCGATGCCCGTCATGTCCATCCCGAGCGGCTCGAGGATGTGCTCCCTCACGACGTCCTCGTAGCTGCCGCCCGCGGCCTGGGCGAGCGTGTGGCCGAGGAGGCCCACTCCGAAGTTCGAGTACTCGTATTCCGATCCGGGATCCCGCCGAAGCTCGTGGCCCGAAAGGAAGGCATACATCTGCTCGACCGTGTAGTCGGCGTAGGGGTTCGCTTGATCGGCGGGGGACATGTTGTCCGGAAGGCGAGGCAGGCCCGAGTGCTGAGTGGCCAGGTCGAGGAGTGTGATCTCGTTGCCCCCGCCCGAGGGCATGGTGACGCCTTCGGGTAGGTACATCGCCACCGGGTCGGAGAACGTGACGTCGCCACGTGCCACCATGTCGGCAAGGAGGACTCCTGTGAACGCCTTCGTGATGGACCCAATCTCGAACACGGAGCGCTCGCCGAGTGGCCGAGCGTTCGCGCCGGCGTCGCCATATGCGACCACCCGCGTCGAACCGTCCGCCTCCAATACGCCGACCACGATCCCGATCGCCCGACCTTCCTCCATGCGGGACTGGATCAGCTCGATCAGCTTGGCGTCGGACGGGAAATGCTGACCTGCGACCGTCGCGGGAAGGAGAGCAGCGATCGAAAGGAACAGCAAAGTCCCGCGGGTTCGTCGGGTCATCGAGTCCACTCCCCTACCAGGGCCAGATACTGAGGACGCTCAACTGCCACGAATCTAGCGGGATCCAGTTTCGGAGGGTCCACCAGAGAGCCGCAATGTCCGGCGGCTCATCAAGTATCGGGGTGTTGGCGGGGATGGAGTCCCTGATGAAGACCTTCTTCAACTTCCTGGGCCGGGTTCAGTTCGTCGTTGCTCATCCCAAGAGCCCCCTCCTACCTTACTTCACTTGTCCGGAGGACAGTGGAATCACTGTCCTCTGCCGGTACCCGCCCCCCACCGAGGATTCTGCCATGAACATCCAGACCAGACTCGCCCTCGTGTGCGCCCTCTTCGGCTTCGTCCTGCCGGTACAGGCGCAGGAGGGAGACGTCGCCATGGGCTACTTCGTGACGACCGATCTCGCCAACGTGATGCAGCTCGAGGAAGGCATCCGCGACCACGTCGGCTGGCACGCAGAGCAGAATGATCCGTGGCCCGGCTTCATCTACCAGGCCATGCACGGAGGCCCCGAGTACGTCTGGGTATCCTCCAATCACACGTGGACCGACTTCGACACTCCCACAGTCGACCCTCAGGCCGACATGGCGGATTTCGCTGAGCGTGCCGGAGATCACGTGACGAGCCTCGACGTGCGCACTTGGGTCATGTGGAGGGACTTGTCCATCCCACCTGCCCCAGACGCAGTAGTCCCGATGTGGCAGGTCATCGAGTGGGATTTCAAGAATACCTCCGAGGGCACCGAGGCCCTGCGAGCCGCGTTCGGAAAGGTCAAGGCGGCCTTCGAGCAGCAGGGTGAGTCGTTACGGTACACGGTCAATGAAGTCGTGGGCCTCGACGCCGCCCCGCAGATGTTCGTTGCGATCGCTCGCGAGTCGATGGGCGAGATGGATCAAGGTGAGCCCAACGCACTCGAGCGGATGCTGGCGGGTGCGTACGGTCACGCCGATGCCGTGCACATCATGCGCACGTTCGAGAAGTACCTGACGCCCACCGCTAACAGGTTCTGGGTGCTCCGACAGGACCTGTCCCACATGCCGGGCATGTAGTCAAGCTCCGCTGGGCCGCACCATCGGATGCACCCAAGTCGGCCGCCGCGCTGCGCTCCGTCACTGCGCGGCGCGGCGGCCGCAGACGCGGGCGACGGTGGCCAGCACGTCCAAGGGCGCTGCGATCCGCTGAGCTGAACACCGGTCGTCTTGGCGGCCGCGCCATTACGTCGGGCTGCCTCGCACTCAGGGCACATCCGGACAGACGTGCTTGACGGCGCGAGTCGCCGGCGCGAACAGTGTCGGCTCCGTCGAGCTGCTCCAAGCCATTCCCAACAGCACGTGAGGCACCCCATGCAGAAGCGCGAGATCAACCCGACCGACTGGCTCCTGGCCTTCAACATCAACCATGGCATCGAGGTGACCGGCGGGCAGCGCGTGCTCTACCTGTCGGGCCAGACCTCGAACGCGGCTGACGGCGCTCCGATGCACCCCGGCGATCTCGTTGCCCAATTCAAGCTGGCCTGGTCGAACCTCAAGGACGCGTTGGCTGCGGCCGACATGGCGCCCTCGAACATCGTCCGCCTCAACATGTACACCATCGACGTCGACGCCTTCATGGCTGCAGCCGGCGAGCTCGTGTCGATCTTCGCGGAGGACGGCTGCAAGCCGGTGAGCACGCTACTCGGCGTCGACCGGTTGTTCGAGCCGGAGATCATGGTCGAGCTGGAGGCCACCGCGGTGGCGTGAATGTCGGGCTCATTCCTGCAGAGCGCAGCGTAGTAGCCTCCTGAGCCGATCCCCGCCCAATTCGTCCAAGCGTCGCATCTGCAAACGCCGCGCTGCGCCCTCAACGGAGCTCGTGCTCGAGTAGGACGAGTATCTGGTCCAATGCGGTCAGGAGTTCCCTCAGTTCGGCGACGTAGTACCAAGCGTTGTAGTGAGAAGTCCGGACAGCGCCCATCAGCTCGGGATCCGAACGCATTGCGGCCGTTTCATCATGACCTGCCGGCCGCAGGAACGGCAAGGAACCGAACGGCCCTCCGTGGCGCTCCGTCATCCGGGTCACACGACCAGCTGCGGCGAGCATGTCCGCCGCGTCTTCGTCGAGGTCAACCAGCCTCTTGCTCCAGTCGGCCAGGGCACTCTGAATACGCGGATCTTGAATCAGCCGCAGCTCCCCCGCGCTTTGAAGCCCATCGAGGGTGGCCGTCCGCGGATCGAAGGTATACGAGGGGGCAAGCACCTGCATGCTAACCACCGAATCGCTCGGCCAGGCTAGAAGCTCAGCCGGAGTGGCGGCCAGGTAGGACTCGAAGCGCTGTTGGCTCCGATCATGGATTTCAATGACCTCGACGAGTTCTGCGCGGCTTTCCCGGAAATCGTCCGCCAATCCGTTCAGTACGGCCCGCTCTCGGGAGGCCTCCTGGCGACCTGCCCATGCCGCGTCAATCGCGAAGGCGAGCAGGATGCTGGCGACAATGGCCACGCCCTCGGCGGCGATCCTGAGCCAAGGAATCTGACCCATCTTTGCCATGCCACCCCTTTTCCCGGCGTTCCAACTATGGTGGGGTCATGCCGCGCGAACTACGCCTAGACCGCGCAGCAGCACCATGTCCACCGGGAGCTCAAGCTGCAAGGCGAGTGCTCAGGCCCTACGGCCCACTCCGCCGCCTACTTGGGCACGCGCACCACTTCGAACTCGAGGTTGTTCGGCACGCCTGGCGGAGCCGCGTCGAAGCGGGCGTTGACCGCGTAGAGGGCGTTGCCGAACACGTCGGCCGTCGTCGGGATGCGGAAGAGCGGACTGGTGATCACTTGCTCGACCGCGCCGGAGGCCAGGTCCGGTGCCAAGCGCACCGCCGAGATCTGGTTGAGGAAGTTCTGCACCACGTAGAGCGTTAGTCCCTCGAGCACGAGCCCGTCGCCGGAAGGAACATTCACGCCGCCGAGGTCGATCTTCTGAGCGTTCCCCGTGAGGGGATCGACTCGAAACAGCTCGCCGGTGGCTCCATTGACCACCAGCAGGGTCGCGCCGTCGGCGGTCGCTTCGATTCCGTTCGCGTTGAACTCACCGGGAACGGACGTGAAGTCACCTCCCAACGGAAGGACCTCCAGGGTCGCTTGGTCAGGGAGGGCTCCACCCGCCCCCAGGGGCAGTACGTACAAGGCGGACACGAAGGAATCCGTGAAGTAGGCCGCGGTGCGGGTCACGATCACGTCGTTGATGAAGCCCGCTCCCGCTGCCGCGAACGCGCCGACCAGAGCTCCCGTGCTCGCGTGGTACACCCGTGCGGTTCCGTCGAATCCACCGGCCACGTAGAGGAAGTCTCTCCGCGCGTCGAACGCCAGACCGACAGCCAGCAGGCCCGCCTGCCCCACCACCAGTATCCCGCCTTCACCGGTGACCACGTCGCCCTTGAAGATCGCCCCATTGGCCAAGGAGCCCACGTAGAAGTCCGGTCCCGTTCCCAGGACCACGCCCTCCGGCGAGAAGCCGAGGGGAAGCGGGATCGACTCGGGGAAAGCGACGGTGCCGTTCACGGCCGTGACGGAGACGTCTGCGAGGTCGGCGGAGTCCGTGCCCGAGCACCCGGCCATTAGGAAGGGAACGAGCGGAATCAGACTGCGAAGGCGCAACATGGCATCACGCTCCTGCCGATGCGGAGGAACCCAACGGGCGGGCCATCGGCTGAGCTCACGCCCGCGGGGCTGGAAACCCATGATTCAAGTCAGGCTAGCGGGATCGGCCGCCGCTGTCTGTCGGGAAAAGGTGGAAGTGCTGCTCTGTCCCGTTGGCGCACCCAACCACCCGCACCGTTCAATGGAACGTTCCAACCCGTCCCGACGAACGTTTTCCACTGCCTCGCGGGCCTTCTTATCATTCCGTAAACAATTGTTACGTATAGGTATAGGAGAATGTACCACGGGACTCGCGACCGGCACGCCTTATGCACGGGCAAGACGATTGACCGGAGCAGGGGCTCCGGCTCGAACCTTTCGAAGGGAGGGGATCATGAGGTGGACAGTGTTGTTCGGTGCCGCACTACTAGTCGTAGGCTGCGCCGATACGGAAGTCCCCACCGCGCCCGACTCGGAGGCGCTGGCGCCCCAGTTCG
>JBDHLD010000143.1:0-11952 GCA_039586035.1 Gemmatimonadota bacterium
CCCATCGAGCGCGAGGAGGTCTCGGTCCGACTCGAGAAGAGGCTTCTGGCCGTGGTCCAGGACCTGGCCGACCACAAGGACATGTCGCTCGGCGAGATGCTCGAGGAGACGCTCCTGCACACCTTCGAGGCGATCCCCGGGGGCGGCGTGGCCAGTCCCCACACCCCCCAGACGCTGCGCCTCATCGAAGAGCTGAAACACAAGCACGGCCTCGACTACGAGACCCACGCATCGTATCGGTTCGAGGAGGAGGAGGAGCGCTGACGCGAAGTCGGTGGTTGTGCGCAGAGGCGGGGCTCGAGTCGACCACGCCGTGTCCGCCGGTTACCCCGCATCCCGGCCGCCCGTCCCATGAGCCATGAATGGCCAACAAGCGTTGGCGAGGCCCGGGCCATCCAGGAGCGGCTGCGTCATCGGGTCGTTCTCGAAGACCGCCTCGGCCCGGTCCGCCACGTGGCCGGTGTTGACGTCGGTTTCGACGAGGGGGGGGGAATCGCGAAGGCCGCGGTGGCCGTCCTCACTTTCCCGGAGCTGCAGCTCGCGGAGCACGCCACGACCTGGCGCGAGTCCAGGTTCCCCTACGTTCCGGGCTATCTGTCGTTCCGCGAGCTCCCCGCCGTGCTCGACGCCCTCGAAGCCATCTCCACCACGCCGGACGTCGTGCTCTGTGACGCGCATGGCTTCGCCCATCCTCGCCGGTGCGGCCTCGCCTCGTACCTGGGCATCCTCATCGACACGCCAACCGTCGGCGTTGCCAAGTCCCGGCTCGTGGGGACGTACGAGATGCCCGGCAACGAGAGAGGATCGTGGACTCCCCTCGTGGACCGGGACGAGATCGTGGGCGCGGTGCTGCGCACGCGCACCGGCGTGAAGCCCGTATTCGTGTCCGTCGGCCACCGGGTGTCCCTCAAGACCGCGGTGGACCTCACACTTCGGTGCCTCACTCGGTACCGGCTGCCGGAGACGACGCGGTGGGCGCACCGGCTGGCGTCGGGGTAGGCAGAGCCTTCATGTGGCCGGACGTCGGTCGCCGTCGTCACGATCTCGAGGGCACGAGACGAGCGGCCGCGGCAGGGCTCAGCGGGGGAGGGGCGCGCCGCCGCCCACCCTCACTTGGGGACCGCTCCGTCCCTCCGCTCTCGCCGCATCAAAGGCACCAGAAGGAGCACCACGCCCGCCGCCATGAAGGGGATCCCGAACGCTCCGCCCCGGAGGAGCCCGACAACCAGCGCCACGAGCAGTCCGCACGCCAGAGTCACGAAGCTCGCTGCTCGCCCGACCCCGAGCCTCGTGAGTCCCAGGAAGAACGTGGTGAAAAGCAATAGATCGCCGATGCCGACGACGGGGATCGGCTGCCCCGCCACCGGCACGGTCACGGCAAGGTAGGGCAGCCCCGCCCACATCTCCCCCGTGGGACCTTCGAGCAGCCACCGGGTCGGCCCGGTCGAGAACGAGATGATGTCGGCCACGGAGGCTGCCACGGCCAACGCCACCAACGCTCCCGCCGTCGGCACGAAGCGTTGGAGCAGGACTCCCGCCCCCACCGCCGAACCCAGGACCAGGCCCGTTGCTCAGGAAGAGCGAGGACGGGTGCAGTGGTAGCAGGAGTCCATGCACGACGAGCCACGCCCAGATCACCGCGGTCTTCCCGCGCTCCTGCCACGAAGAGAGGTGGAACGCACCGGCGGCCACCACGGCGCACGAGAGTACGATCGACACGCCGTACATGGCGAACGCCCGTGTGAACGTCATGAGCCCCCCCGCCGAAATCGCTGGCGGAACCTCGCCATCCGGCCATCTTCGCTCGCCGGAATCGTTGGGTTCACGGTCATGCCAAGGACCATGGGGGATTCCAACCATGAAGTCCATTCAGCGTGCTCGGCGATGCCGGAGTGCTGCCGTCGCTAATCGATGGGACACGACTGTTGCGGGGACGTCCTCGCCGGTCTATTATATGTTATAACGATCTTTTTATGTTCAATTATTCGACAAACGGGGGGGACCGAGCATGTCCGACAAGAGGATCATCGCGGTGTTGGGTGCGACGGGCGGGCAGGGTGGAGGGCTGGCCAGAGCGATCCTGGAGGATGCGGACGGAGAGTTCGCCGTTCGGGCCGTCACCAGGAATCCGAATTCGTCGTCCAAGCGGATCTCGACGACCGGGCCAGCCTCGAGGCCGCGTTCAGCGGCGCGTACGGTGCCTTCTGCTTGACCAACTACTGGGAGCACTTCTCTCCCGAGAAGGAAACCGCCCAGGGCCGCAACCTGGCGGCCGCGGCCGCGGCGGCGGGCCTGAAGCACGTGATCTGGTCGACCTTCGAGGACACCAGAGATTTCGTGTCCCTCGACAGCGATCGGATGCCGACGCTCATGGATCACTACAAGGTCCCCCACTTCGACGCCAAGGCAGCGGCGAACCATTACTTCACCGAAGCAGGGGTACCCACGACGTTTCTGTACACGAGTGGGTATTGGGAGAACTTCATCCACTTCGGCTGGGGGCCCCAGCGCGGGCCGGACGGGAAGCTGGCCGTCACCTATCCCCTGGGGGACGCCCACATGCCGAGCATCGCGGTTGAAGATATCGGTCGCTGCGCCTACGGGATCTTCAAGCGTGGGCCCGAGCTGGTCGGCAAGACCATAGGCGTGGCCGGTGAGCATCTGTCGGGTGCGGAGATCGCCGCCGGTCTCGGCCAGGCGTTGGGCGAGGAGATCGTGTACAACGAGGTGCCCGCGGACGTCTATCGGTCCTTCGACTTCCCCGGTGCCGACGACGTGGGCAACATGTTCCAGTTCAAGCGCGACTTCGAGGACCAGTACCGGGGGGCCCGGAGCGTGGAGTTCTCCCGCTCCTTGAACCCCGCTCTCAAGTCCTTCTCGGCGTGGCTCGAGGAAAACGCCAGCAAGATCCCGTTGGGGTGAGCGGCAAATCGCGAGTCCGGCTGTTCTGAAGATGCGGGCGCCCGAGGTCCCTGCGGACATCCGGGGCGCCCGCATCTCCACGCTGGCGTCATGCAGGGGTCAGGACACCGCTCACTTCGACCGGCCTCGGCGATAGGTGAACGCCGCCTCGGGGGCTACCGCGCCCAGGAGCCGCTGGGTAGCGGCCAGCTGAGTCGTCGGCCCATCGACCTCCACCAGTGCCAGCTCCGAGACTTCCGCGGCGTCCAGTCCCGGCCCTTTCAGGTGCAGGTGGAGAAGGGCACTCTGGACCGCCAGTACGCTGGGGTTGAACGCCGCATTCTCGACGTACCCGCCGGCGTGGAGGGTCCCCTGTTCCGTCCGGAGGGCGCATCCCGCGTAGGCACCGGTGTAGGGGGCGTAGCTGAATCGCGCTGCACGGAGCGCATTCCGGACGACGGGGGAGTCGTCATCGGCGCCTTCGACCACGATGGCCGTTTCCCTCTGGTCCAGCAGGCCGGGCTCGACGCCGAGGTCGGAGGGGCCGAAGGCGGACGGTAACAGCTGGTCGACCGAATGGCGGGCCACACTGGTCCGGTCCTGTGAGACCATGAAGACGTCGGGTGGCGTGGCGATCTCGTTCAAGAACTGGCGACAGTGGCCGCAAGGGAGTGACGACACGGCAACCGCGGCAATGGCCGGTTCTCCACCGGACCGGGCGTTGAGGGTGACCGCCTGCTCTGCGTGGATGGTCAGCCCCAGCGCCTCGCCGGTAAACTCGACGTTCCCACCCAGATAGATCCGTCCCCATCCGTCTTCGACCGGGGGCGTACAGGCCGCGGCACCCACGCGGAACCCCGATATTCCGGGACGGGCAAAGGCCGCGGCCACGGGCAGCAGGGAGATCATGAGCTCCGGGAGGGCCAGCCCCTGGAGGTGGCATACCGTGCGGGCCTCCGACGGCTCCAGCACGCCTCCGCTAGCCGCGACGCCCGCGAGAACGTCCCGTGCGTCCGGAGCGAAGCGCTGAAGGGCGTCGGTCAGTGTTGCGTGCTCGGTCATCGCGGCTTCGGCGGGTGCTCGGACATCGTGAGGTCACCCCGGGGAATGTGTCGAGGTTGCTCGGGCTCGCCGCATCGATGCGGCGCCCAGCTCAGACTCGCGTGCCCGGTCCGGGTTCGCCAGGCCTGAACGCCCGGTCGTGCGGGTCGGCCGGCACTCGCTTGCCGCCTGAGCATGGGCTCATCGATCTTCTCGCCATGCCCGACCTGCGCGAAACCGGCAGACCGACCGCAACCCGACCGGAAGGCCCCATGAACATCCGCCGAAGCCTCCACGTGCTCGCCCTGGCCGTCATCGTTGCCGCGGTCGGCCCGCTGACCACGAAGCTCGCCGCCCAGCAAGTCGAACAGGTCGATCCCGCCCTCTACCAGGACATGCGGTGGCGCATGATCGGGCCGCACAGAGGCGGCCGGACCAAGGCGGTGGTGGGGGTCCCCAGCCAGCCGGGCCTCTTCTATACGGGATACGTCAACGGTGGGCTCTGGAGATCCACCGACTATGGCCGCACCTGGACGCCGATCTTCGACGACCAACCCACCGGCTCCGTGGGAGCGGTGGCGGTGTCCGCGTCGAACCCGGACATCATCTACGTGGGAAGCGGCGAGGGGATGCAGCGGCCAGACCTGACCGTGGGTGACGGTATCTACCGCTCCGACGATGCCGGGGCGACGTGGACCCACCTGGGGCTTCGGGACGGGCAGCAGATCCCCCAGATCATCGTCGATCCGGACAATCCGGAGCGGCTTTTCGTGGCCGTTCTAGGACATCCCTACGGCGCCAACGAGGAGCGAGGCGTGTTTCGGTCGACTGATGGGGGCCGTTCATTCGCGAAGGTGCTCTACAGGGGGCCGGACATCGGCGCGGCGGAGGTCGCCTTCGACCCCATGGACCCGCAGGTCGTCTACGCCGTGCTCTGGGAGCAGCGCCAGGGCCCTTGGGAGAACGCGGTCTTCCGAGGGCCAGGCAGCGGCCTGTTCAAGTCTATCGACGGGGGCGACACGTGGCGCCAGATCGGCGGAGGGCTACCCACGGGCGAAGAGGGCCTGGGCCGCATCGGCATCGGCATCGCCCCGAGTCTCCCGAACCGCATGTACGCCATCGTGGGGTCTCCCACGGACATGGGGGGCATGTACCGGTCGGACGACGCCGGTGAGAGCTGGCGCCGGGTCCAGACCGATCCCCGCATCTGGGGCAGGGACGGTGACTTCAACGAGGTGAAGGTCGACCCCACGGACCCGGACGTCGTCTACGCGGCCAACGTGGTGGCGTGGAAATCCACCGATGCCGGCGAGACGTTCGAGGCTTTTCGGGGCGCGCCGGGCGGCGACGACTACCAGCGGATATGGATCGACCCCACGAACCCTCGCGTGATCGCCATGGCCGCGGACCAGGGCACGGTCATCACGGTGAACGGAGGCGAGAGCTGGAGCTCCTGGTACAACCAACCCACGGCCCAGTTCTATCACGTGAGCACGGACTTCGCGTTCCCGTACCGTGTGTGCGGCGGACAGCAGGAGAGCGGCAGCGCCTGCGTCCCGAGCCGGGGTCACAGCGGCCAGATCACCTTCGCCGACTTCGCGCCAGTGGGCGTGGAAGAGTACGGCTACGTGGCCCCGGATCCTCTGGATCCGAACATCTACTATGGGGGGCGGGTGAGCCGGTTCGACCGTCGCACCGGTGACCGCCAGAACGTCGGCCCCCGGCCCCTGCGAAGGGACGACTACTTCGTGGTGCGTACCCAGCCGGTCCTGTTCAGCCCGACGGACCCCCGCACGCTGTACTACGCGTCCAACGTGCTCTGGAAGACCCGGGATGGCGGCAAGCACTGGGACCAGATCTCGCCGGACCTGACGCGCTCAGACTCTCTGGTCCCCCCGAACATCGGCACGTACGCCGACGAGCCGGAGGCCCGGGCCCACCATCGGGGCGTAATCTACACGGTAGCGCCGTCGCATGTCGTGGGACGGTGGATCTGGGTGGGCACCGACGACGGCCTGATCCACGTGACCCGGGATGGTGGCCGCACGTGGACCGATGTCACGCCGGAGCAGATCCGCGACAGGTCGTGGAGCAAGATCAGCGTCATGGACGCCTCACACACCGATACCCTCACGGCGTACGCCGCCATCAGCACGCTCAGGCTCGACGATATGCGGCCCCACATCTACGTGACCCATGACGGAGGGGTCACCTGGGAGCGCCGCGTCAGCGGTCTTCCCGACTTCGGGTTCACCAACGCGGTCAAGGAGGATCCGATCCGTCCGGGGCTTCTGTTCACCGGGACGGAGACGCAGGTCCACTTCTCGCTGGACCACGGCCGAAGCTGGTCGCCGTTGCGCCTGAACATGCCCGCCACCGCCATCCGCGACCTGGTCATCAAGGACGACGATCTGGTGGTGGGCACGCACGGTCGGAGCTTCTGGATTCTGGACGACATCACGCCGCTACGGCAGATCACGGCGGAGACGTCGGAGGAGCCGTCGCTCCTGTTCGAGCCGGCTCAGGCGTGGCGGGTGCGCTGGAACCGTTGGACCGACACGCCGTTGCCGGCCGATGAGCCTACCGGTGAGAGCGCCCCGGACGGGGCCATCCTCAACTACTGGATCGGCGAGGGCGTCGGCGGACCCGCGGTGCTCGAGATCGTCGATGGCGCCGGGCGGGTGGCTCGGCGGTTCTCCAGTGAGGACGAGCCCGAGCCTCCCCTCGAGGGACAGAACGTCCCTCCGCTGTGGATCCGCCCGCACCAGCCGCTCGGCGCCACGCCAGGCATGCACCGGTTCGTGTGGGACCTCCACTACGAGCGACCCGTGGGCATGCGGCTCCGGTATCCCATTTCGGCGGTTCCGGGCAGGACACCCGTCGAGCCCCGTGGGCCCGTGGCCATGCCGGGCGAGTATACCGTGCGGCTGACCCTTGGCGGGGCGACGCACGAGGAGATGCTCGTGGTGAAGATGGATCCTCGCGTGCAGACGGGCGTGGGCGCCCTGCAGGAACAGTTCGATCTATCCATGGCGATTCGGGACGCAATGGCGCAACGGGAAGGGGCGCTGGAGGCGGCTCGGGAGCGGCGCGCAGACCCGGACGCGCGGCTCATGGCGATCGGCGGAGAGTTGGAGACGCTCTACCGGATCCTACAGGAGAGCGATGCGGAACCGCTGCCTCGGACCGTCATGCTGGTGCACGAGCTGGTGGAGGAACTGGGGCGGTTGGTGGTGGGGTGAGTGGCGATCGACCTTCCGCCGCCTCCTGCTTGCCCTGCGGTGGTAGGGGGGCCGGGTAGTGGCCGCGGCCCACTACCCGGAGGCAGTGGAGCCGCGGCCCGGCGGGAGGACCGTCCTCTCAAGGCCGGGTGACCAGGGGGCGGAATCCCACGTCCGGATCGGACGGGCCTGTATCATCCAGCAGGGACAGGACCACCCTGCCGCTGACGGGGTCCACGCCGAACTGCAGATCGTCCCAGGCGCACAGGGCATCCGTGTACCCCGCGTCCACCGCGTAGCCTCGGACGTTGGCGCCGGGCATGAGCGGGTAGTACCCAAGGCTCATCTCGGTGCCATCCGGGACCACGCAATCGCACCGATTCTCGGAGGGCAGATCCATATTGACCCCGATCTGCAGGTCCCCCCCGCTGGTGTTTCGGACCCGGGGTGAGAAGTATCGTTGGTCCCCGACCTTGGCGTCGACCACGAAGTTCATCCATCGTTGCGGATCCGACACCGTGGGAAACGTCTCACCAATCGACTCTCCCAGCTCGCGTCCGGCGGCGTCCGTCGGTCGAACGATCGTCCAGGCCACCTGGAGGGGTTCGTCGATCGGCGCGCGGGTCCTCCCTACGTCCCCGGCTCGCACGGTCATCCGGGGTACGCCGTTGACCTCTACCGCGACGGGCTCGACCAGTTGGTTTCGAACGGAGACCGTCACTTCCGTCGGTGGCGCCAGCACTTGTACGAATGCGGAGTCGCTGACGCTGTCCGCCCGGACACGGAGGACGGTCGACCCCGCGGTCATGGCCGTAACCAAGCCGCCTTCGGAATCGCCGGAAATCGTGGCGACTTCCTCGTTGTCGGCCGTCCAGATCAACTCCGTGTCCGACAGGTCGTGGTCGTTGCCGAACTGATCCAGCGCGACCAACTGGAGGGCCTGGGTCTGGCCGGGCTCCAATTGCGTTGCGGCGGGGCTCAGGATCATCACTGCCAGATAAGGCGTCTCCCCTTCCCAGGGCGAATCGCCGTCGCACCCGAGAGACGCGGCACCTGCCGCGATCGCCGCGATGGACAACATCCCGCCAGCCTTGGGCCAGCGCGGTCGCAAGGGCTTGAATGCCCAATTCCTTTCGTTGAGCATGACCCTCTCCTTTCCTCATCACCCATCCCGTTCGGTGGTCCGCACGGCGGGCGTCTCCGAATCCGCCGGGAGTCGATCGCGTTCAGGATCCTCTGATCGACCGTGTCCCTGCTCGGATGGGCTGGGAACTCGCTCATGAACGATGCCCGTCTTCAGACCTTCTCGCGTCCCGTCAGCTCGTGAATCAGCGTCCCGCAAACGCGCCAATTCCCACTCGGCGGTCCTTGCAAAGGGGCGTCTGACTGAATGTGGCGGCAGCATCGTTACCTCCCGTTCTCACGTTCCCCGCAGCATCGGGCCGCCCTCCAGGCACCCTCCATTCCTCGGCAACTCGGTCATCGTCTCGGGCATTCCTGGGGCCAGCCGGTACCGACAAGATGAACTTCACGTCTCACTGCGCTTTCTCCCGCCCGTCACCGCGGTATCATCCCGAGGCGCGGGCCTACCTAAGAGCTGCCAGGTCAACCAGTTGAGAACTTGGCTCGTCCGTCGCGATCGCCTGTCCCGACCGACGGCGAGCTCTCCCCCTCCAGCCCCGAATGCCAGTGGCGCTTCCAGCGACCCCGCCACTCCGGAACGTTGCGCTCGTTCAGCCGCCCGGCGCCCTCAAGGGGAGGTCGGGCGGGGGGCGAGGCGGCACGTGGGGGGTCACGGTCACCAGGGCGGAGCCACTCACGCCGCCGCTGGACGCGTGGACCGGCGCCGCGCCCGCGGCGATAGCGGTGACGACCGCTCCCCCCGCGTCGCCGGTGACGGTCGCCACGTGTCCGTTTTCACTCGACCAGGTCAGCTCGGGGAGCGGGAAGCTGCTGCCGTGCTGATCGGTGAGGATCGCCTCGACCACCACCGCATCCCCTGGGTTCAATTGGATGATCGCGGGGTCCAGTCGGATCTCGTCAAGGCGCAGAACCTCGGTCGCAGAGTCGCAAGCCGAGGTTGCTCCACACGCGGCAACGATCGCCATGGTCCTCCACCAGGTCCTCTTGGGCTGGGCGTTCCCGAATGTCCATTTGGTGTCATTGAGCATGACCCTCTCCTTTCCGCTTCGCCGGCAACACTCGGTGGCGGGCGGATTGCCCGGAGGTGAGCCGGCTCGTGGCGAGCCGGACCGGGCGGAATCCGCTACGAGACACCGAAGCGTCGTCGGGCTGGCATTCGCATATCAACGATGCTTCGTCGACGGCTCGCCCGCGTCCCACGTGCACGGATCCCGCGAACGCGGTCCTGCGTGAGCGGAGCCGGAGCGGAGCTTCTTGTCCGACGAGGGGGCAGCATCGTGACCTCCTCCTCTCCAGCGGCTGCGTGTCGGCTCAGCCTGCCGGGCATGGCGGCGGCCGAGTTCCTGTCGAGTCGGGTAGAGCCGACGAGGGAAACATGACGACGACCCGTCAGCCCGGCCTCGCCCGAGCGTCACTCGACCGTCATCCAGGACGACCCCGGCCCACAACCATCGGTCACGGTGTACCTTACGAGATGACGGCAGATCGGCCGCCCAGGGTGGGACGGCGCCCTTGCCGGGAGGGCCGTCCGGGATTGGCGTGGGACCGCATCGACATCCGTCTTCAACGAAGGAAGGGTGACGGTCCCGGTTTCGTTCGGCGGGTTTTCCTTGTAGCTAGCGCGCACCCACTTTAGCTTTGATATAGCGCGTTCGCGGGTAGTCGACTCGCGCAAACACGTGATGCGGAACAGACCTCGCACTCCGATCTTGTTGGGTGCATCAGACGTCTTGAACCCGTGACCTCATCCCCCCCGAGGTGACGGGTTCTGGCTCGGTGCTGGTTCCGTCTTTGTCTTGGAGCGTCCCGCATGTGTCCGCATGCTCCGTCGAGAGTCCCGATCTCGATCTGGATCGTCGAGGATAGCGAGCAATACCGGGAGACCGTTCGAGACCTGATCGACAATGAGACGGACTTCTCATGCGCCGCGACCTTCTCGACGGCCGAGGGTCTCTTCGAACATCTGAACGAACACTACCCGCCCGATGTCCTCCTCATGGATATCGGCCTCCCTGGCATGAATGGCATCGAGGCTGTCGCACGGCTCAAGGGGAGCGTAGCCACGCGCACCACCGAAGTCATCATGCTCACCATCCACGAGGACAACGATCGCATTCTGAACGCCATCGCCGCCGGCGCGGCGGGCTATTTGTCCAAGTCGGTGTCGCGAGCTGACCTGATTCGCGGTATTCGGGAGGTGCTGGTAGGGGGAGCCGCCATGACGCCGTTGGTGGCGCGCCGCGTACTGGGCTTATTCACGCACCAGCATGCGCCACGGTGGAACTATGATCTAACCGATCGTGAGAAGGACGTGCTTAGGGGACTCGTCGACGCGAAGAGCAAGAAGCGCATCGCCAGGGACCTGGACTTGAGTCCTCACACCGTCGATACGCACGTACGCAACGTTTATGCGAAGCTGCATGTGAATAACGCGAAGGGAGCCGTTTCGACGGCTCTCCGAGAGAGGTTGATCTGATGGGCGATTCGCGGAGGGGCAACCGCGAAACGCAAAGGGCTCGCCCAGGGTTTCCCCCGATCGGAGGACAAGATGAGCAGCCAAAATGATTGGAAAGTGCCAGCGTCCGTAATAAGCGCACTTTGGGGGAGCGTAATGCCACGATTGGCCGCCAGTATCTGGCTCGGGGAACAGAACGCCGGCGAGAATTCGAGTGGCCTCCGAAGAATGCGAAGGAGGTGGATATCTGCACGGGCGCTCGTGAGGCGTGTGCAGAGACGGATGCGCCGGTCATGACGGCTTTCGTCCTGACCGATGAGAGCCTGGACGACTTCTGGAACCGCCTGCTAGTCATCACCTTCGGTACCGAGAAGAAATATGACGAGCTGATCGCAGCTGGGCTAGGCAATGAACATCCGGACAAGGGAGAGCCCGGCTTCACCAACCTCCAAAGAAGCACACACAAAGTGCTGGAGTATTTCAAGAAGACACCGGCGGAAGAGCGGATTCCGGTAAGACTCATCGACGCCGTGCCTGGCTATGACTTCATGCTACATAGCCAGGGACTCGATGTATTCCTGCCGGACAACCCATTCGAGGGCGACGGTGACAAGTGGAAGAAGGGCGATGGCTGGACCGAAGTGTTGCGCTACTACAAGTTTCGCAAGACAGGGGCGCCCCCAATTGGATTGCCGGGCGGACCGGCGAAACTGACGAAGGTCAAGAACCTGACGGCTCCGACAGGAACGTCACAGGCGCAGAACGACTGGGTCCGCTGCATGTCGACCGGAAAGGATGCTGCGAAGTGGTGGATTACCGGGTCCGTGTTCAGGGGGATGATGACTGAGTATCCCCGGATAATTGCCGGGCTCTGGTACGAGCACGCGGTGTGGCAGACACCACGCGACGAACCGAAGAAGGGTGACGACCCCAAGAAGGAATGGGACAAGACCTACGCCTGCAAGTTCGGGAAATCCAACGGTCTCAAGACGCTCATCGAGCAGCGTCTCGAAGTGGAGCTGCCGGAAGCGCTGATGGTAAAGGTGGCGGACCAGACATTGACCACCGACGTGCTGATCACACCGAAGAAGATGCTCTTCCCTGATCCGGGTCCCCCCCCCGACGCCGAAGCGCTCATGAATGCGATAGAGTCCGGCGTGGCGGGTAACCCCGTCTTCACGGACACCGGCT
>JBDHLD010000301.1:0-3738 GCA_039586035.1 Gemmatimonadota bacterium
GGACGTTCTCTTCACCGGCGGCCACGAGCGCTGGCTCCGGGCCTCCATCGCCAGCGGGCCTCCCAGGGTCGAGGAAGCTACCGGAGATTCGGGAAACCCCGGTCGGTCCCCGGGGGTTGAAGGGGCGTGACGACGTCTCCCTCGCCCTTCTTGGTTCCAGGCGGCTATCGCCTCGTGCTCACCCGATGGGCCCATTGCTGCCTCCGAGGATGGCTGCCAGGCTCGGTGGCCGTGCTGCTCGGCACTCTGGCGCCGGCCTCGCTGTCCGGTCAGGACATCTACCTGGACAGCCTGGGCTACGACTACGGCTCGCCCGATGCGCCGGTCCAGGTCATCGAGCTCAGCGACTTCGGCTGCCACTACTGTCAGAAGAGTTCCACCAGGAGACCTTCCCCACTGTCCTTCGTGACTACGTCGAATCCGGGAAGGTGCGCTGGAAATACGTGACCTTCGTATCCGGCATGTTCCCGAACTCGCAAGAGGCCTCCGTCGTGGCGGAGTGCGTGGGCGAGCAGGGACTGTTCGACGAGATCCGGGACCGCCTCTTCGAGGCGCAGCGCGAGTGGAAGCGCTCGGACGACGTGCAAGCGCTACTTCTGGAGTACGCCGCTGAGGTCGGTGCGGACGTGTCGGAGGTGGAGCGCTGCCTGGCCGAGGGCCGCGGTGCAGCCGTGGTCAGGGACGGCACTCGATTCGGCTTCGCCTCGGGCGCACGGGGCACGCCCACGTTCCTCGTGGACGGCTTCCCCATGATGGGCGCGCTGCCCCTCGACTTCGTGCGGGAGGTCTTGGACCGCCGGCTCCAGGCAGCCGCCGAGCCAGGCGCGCGGCAACACTAGACGCCTGGGCCGCTCCAGCCGACCGAGGCCACGAGCGACCGTCGCCGCCGGGCGCGATCGGACCTGGCTGGGACCCGGCGTCGGCCCTACCATCGGGACGTCCCCCGAGGACTACGTCCGTCAAGGAGTCGATCTCGTGTCCGAAGACACCATCTTCCAGAAGATCGTGCGGGGTGAGATCCCCGCCGACATCGTCCATCAGGACGACATGGTCACCGCGTTCCGGGACATCAATCCGCTAGCCCCGGTCCACGTGCTCGTCGTGCCCAATCGGGTCATCCCCACGGCCGACGACGTCACGGCGGACGACGACGCCCTCGTGGGCCGCATGGTCCGCGTGGCGTCCGAGATCGCCCGCGAGGAGGGCGTCGCGGATGACGGCTACCGCCTGATCCTGAACTGCCGGGCCCACGGTGGCCAAGAGGTCTTCCACCTGCACCTTCACCTGCTGGGCGGGCGGCCGCTGGGTCCGATGTTGGCGGGCTGACGACGAGTCTCCCGCCGCCGAGCACTTCGGGGGTTCAAGCGACGAGAGATCAACCCTGAAGGCCAGACCGGCGGGAGCCGACAGGTCCGACAAGACATCGAGCCCCGGACACCAACGGCATCCGGGGCTCGGTCTCATCAAGAGCGGGCGGTCCGTTCCCCGCCACGCCTTCCCGTCAGTTCGCGTACCGTCCCCGGTACTTGTCGGCCAGGTCGTCGTGCTTGTTGTCCGTGTTGACCGGCACGCCGTCGATGATCAGCTGCTGGACGCGCGTCTGGATCTCCAGCGGATCTCCGTCCGTGACGATCAGGTTGGCTGCCTTGCCCGTCTCGATCGTCCCGAAGCGGTCGTCAATCCCCAGGATCTCGGCCGGACGAAGCGTGACGGCCAGAAGCGCTTCGTCCCGGGGCAGTCCGAACGGAACCGCCTGAGCCGCCTCGTACGGCAACGTCCGCACGTTGGACGAGCCGAACGTGGCGATGGCGAACCGCACGCCCGCCGCGTGGAGCTTGCCGGGGTTGGCATACGCTTCATCGTATGATTCGTCCTCGTCCGTCGGCATCGATTGGGTGGTCCCGAGGATCACGGGTATGTCCTTCTCCGCCAACAGGTCCGCCACCTTCCATGCGCCTCGGGCGCTGGCGAGCACGAAGTCGAAGCCTTGTTCCTCGGCGTATTCGACGGCGTTTCTGATGTTCTTCTCGCCATCCACCCGGATGATGACCGGAATCTCGCCCGCCATCGCCTTCGCCAGCGCCTCGAGCTTGAGAGCTGGTGACGGGCGCTCTCGATCCACTCGGTCAACGCCTCCAGCTGCTCTTCGTAGGCTTCCTTCGCCTCGCGATACGGAATCTCCTCGCGGTTGAAGGTCTGGAAGTTGAAGCGCATCGTCTGGATGGTCGGCCAGTTGATCACGAGGCCCACGGAATGCTGGGCCTCCATTTCTTCGACGGTCCAGCCGTCCAGGTTGATCAACGTGCCCTGGCCGGGGATGGCCGCGGAGCCCCCGCCCCCACGGAAGCCGCCGCCCGAGGAGGGCGCGGTCACCGCGTGGGTCACTCCGTTGGCCCGGGCCACGGGGATGTGCTCACTGGCAGGATGGACCGCCGTGGCCGCGACCAGGTGGGGATTCCAGGGCCCGTATTCCCGGTAGTCGTTTGTGACGTCGACCTGGCCGATCTCGGTCAAGCCCAGCGTGGTCATGGCGTCGAACAGCCCGGGGTAGACGTGCATGCCGGTCGCGTTGATCACCTGGGCTCCCACCGGTACGTCGACGTCCGTCCCGACCGCCGTGATGACGCCGTTGTTGATCACCACCGTGGCGCCGGGCATCGATGCGCCGGCCAGCGTGTGCACCTCCGCCCCGGTGATGGCGTACGAAGCTCCGTTCTGGGCCCCCGCCGGGGCGACGCTCAGCATCACGATCGCGGCGGCTCCCAACGTCCTGTTGATCGCGCTCATCGTGCACCTCCGGGGACCTCGGTGATGACTCGGTCGGTGACGGGACGTCCGCGACCCTCCTGACCTCGACCGAACTTCTCGATCAGCGTCTGCTTCTCGTGCTCGAGCTGGGCCTGCCGCTCGCCGTCCATCTCGCGATCGAAGTAGATAGCGCCGTCGATCATTGTCTTCTCCACCCTGGAGAACATGCTCAGCGGGTGACCGTCGTAGATGACGAGATCGGCGTCCTTGCCGACCTCGAGCGAGCCCACCCGGTCGTCGATGCCAAGCTGACGGGCCGGGTTGATGGTCACCAGCGCCAGGGCCTCGTGCTCGTCGAGACCGCCCCACTTCATGGTCTTGGCAGCTTCCTGGTTCAGGTGGCGCATCTCCTCGCCGGAATCGGAGTTGATGCTCACGACGACGCCCTGCTCCGCCATGATGGCCGCGTTGTGGGGGATGGCCTCGTAGGCCTCGACCTTGTAGGCCCACCAATCACTGAACGTCGACGCACCGGCGCCGTGCTCGGCGATCTCCTCGGCCACCCGGTACCCCTCCAGCACGTGCTGGAACGTGGCGATCTGGAAGTCGAACTCCTCGGCCAGCCTCAGCAGCTGGAGGATCTCGTCGGCCCGGTAGGAGTGGGCGTGCACCAAGCGATCACCGTCCAGGATCTCCACCAGCGCGTCCAGCGCCAGGTCGCGCCGGGGCTCCACGTCGCCGTTGTCGCCGGCCTCGTAGGCGTCCCATTCGGCCTTGTAGGCCGCGGCGTCGGTGAAGGCCTGCCGGATCACGTCCATGACGCCGAGCCGGGTGTTGGGATAGCGCTGGGGATTTCGGGTACGGCTCGGGTTCTCACCCAGGGCGAACTTGATGCCCGGGGCGGCGCCGTCGACCAGCAAACCGTTCGCGTCGGCTCCCCACCGCATCTTCAGCACCGCATTCTTGCCGCCGATGGGGTTGGCGCTGCCG